>JBAYHJ010000001.1:0-131138 GCA_041666225.1 Minisyncoccota bacterium
AATTCTTAATTCTTAATTCTTAATTCTTAATTCTTAATTCTTAATTCTTAATTCTTAATTCTTAATTCTTAATTCTTAATTCTTAATTCTTAATTCTTAATTCTTAATTCTTAATTCTTAATTATCTACGCTGCTTTCTTACCTTGCTTACGACGAATAACTTCATCTGAGTAACGGAATCCTTTACCTTTATATGGTTCTGGTTTTTTATTTGCACGAACTTGCGCTGTGAACGAACCCACCAATTCTTTATCAATACCTGTAACTATAATATTATTCTTTTCAGCTGTAACAGTAAGACCTGTAGGGATTGCAATTTTAACAGGATGTGAAAAACCAAGGGCTAAGTTAAGACTATTTCCTGCAACTTCTGATTTGAATCCTACTCCTTCTAAAATAAGTTTCTTTGTATAACCTTCATTTACTCCTACTACCATATTTTTCACATGAGAAGCATAAGTTCCCCATAGAGCATTTACCGTACGATCATTTTCTTTATTTGGAGTAAAAGTAATTTCATTGCCATTTATATGGATAGTGACAAGACCTGGGAAATCACGTATTAGTGTTCCTTTTGGTCCCTTAGCACTCAAAACAGTACCAGTAAGTTTTACTTCTGTACCTGCAGGGATTATAACTGTTTGTTTTCCAATTCTACTCATATATATTAATATAATTTAAACAATACTTCTCCTCCGACCATTTCCTTTTTTGCTTGCTTGTCAGTTAAAATACCTTTTGGTGTTGAAAGAACGGTCAATCCATAACCTCTCTTTATTTCCTTAACACCTTTATAAACACGGCATGATGATTTTGAAATTCGATCTGCTCCAGTTACTTTGGGTGTACCATCTTCGGCATAAATTAAACCTAGTTCAATAATAGGAAATCCCTTCTTTGTCTTTTTTGTAACACTCTTAAGAAAGCCTTCCTTTACTAAACATTCAGCAATAGAGAATTTAATTTTTGAATGAGGAACAACAACAAACTCGTGTCCTGCACGACCTGCGTTTTTCACCATATTTATCATGTTTGCTATTTGATCCATATATTGTTTAGTTAAAAGTTATAAAGTTGAAAGTTTTTAAAGTGGATTTGAATTTTGCTTTATAACTTTATACTTTATAACTTGATTACTCATTTTTACCAACTTGATTTGCGAACTCCTGGAAGCATCCCTTCGTTTGCTAGTTCACGGAAACATATACGACATAGTCCGAAATCTCTCATATAAGCATGTCCACGGGAACAACGAAAACAACGATTTGTTTCTCGTGTACTAAATTTTGACTTCTTTAAATGTCTTGCTGTAACAGATGTTTTTGCCATAAATTAACTTTTGACCACAGGTCCGACCTAGGGTCTTTTTTAAAAAAAATGCTGTCCCTAGGTCGGACCTGTGGACTTTCATGAGGACGATATCTCGTTTATTTTCTTAAAGGTATTGAACCCCTTAAGGAGACAAACGGATCTAAAACTCATGTCCCCCTATACTATCAGATGGGTTAAAATAAGTCAACAAAAAAAGCGCCGTGGTTCTATATTGAGCCACGGCTACTTATTCTTATTATCACTCAAAAAGAAATTCCTGTATTTTGAACCTTACTTCTTCTCCGAAGTTATTAAAGAATGTTCCTGAAGTGAATCTATTTAATAGTTCCTCCAAGCAGACTTCCTCTGGCTCCCAATCAAATCCCGAAATAGAATCATGAAAAGTTAAAACTTCATAAAGCTTCCCATCCTTTTCATAAAGGACCCAAATATCCCCTTCGTAAATGTAATCTGAGCTACCGGTAGCAATAAGAACCTTTAATTGATCCAGTATCTTTTTAAATTCTTCCGGACTTTCAAAATCAGACCTATGTACCGAGAATGCGGTAATTAAGTCATCCATACTAAGAACATTAATGGATGAATCCCGCGCTGAGTTAATATAACTTTTAACCTCAGTTCCATTTCCTAGAAAGATAGGGTCCTGTTTAACTATTTCGCTAAATTCCTTGATTTTTAAATTTGTTTTCATCTTTTTTGGTTTTATTGGTTTTCACAAAAGATAAACATTTATCTCCTCTGAAAACCAATAAAACCAAATATCAAAGGACTTAATTTCTGGTGGTATTATATCACACAAATAGCCATTTTGTCAACCCATATTAAAAACCCTTATTTCTAAGGGTTTTTAATATTTTTAATTTTTATTTCTTAAATGGTACACCGATAAGTTCAAAGAACTCTGTTGCTTCGGCTTTGGTTTTGGCTGTAGTCACAATTGTGACCGCTAGACCAAAGACGTCTTTTAATTCTTCGTCACCTGTTTCGGGAAAGATTGTGTGCTCTTTAATACTCATTGTTAGATTTCCAATATTATCAACAATTTTCTTATCAATACCGCGGAAATCTTTCGTTCGAGGAATAGCCACATTTATTAATTTATCTAAAAATCCATACATCCGTGCACCACGAAGTGTCACCATGACACCAACTGGGTCCCCTAAACGAATCTTGAAAGAAGCAATTGATTTCTTTGCACTTTTTGTGGCAGGGCGTTGACCTGTAATCTTTGCAAGTCTTTCAAGCACAAGTTTATTGTGATCTTTGTTTCTCTTTAGCCCTGAACCAGTACCACTTGCAATCACTACTTTCACCAAGCGAGGTGAAGCCATTACGTTTTTGTAGCCGTATTTACTCTTGAGTGCTGTATATGCTTTTTTTTCTTTTTGTTTAACTGTTTCCATTGTATTTTAAATTCGTAATTCTTAATTCTTAATTCGTAATTACTTTAGTCTCTTTTAGCAACATTTGATACGTGTATTGGCATTGCCATTTCTAAAATCTGACTGATATCGCCTTTCTTTTTAGCCTTGTGAGCTTTCTTTCTCATGTTTACACCTTCAACAACCACTTTATTTTCGGCTGGCATAGCTCTTAGAACTTTACCTTTTTTGCCTTTGTTTGCTCCAGCGATAACTATTACATTGTCTCCTTTCTTAATCTTCATAGTATTTTAATTCTTAATTCGTAATTATTAATTCGTAATTACTTATATAACTTCTTGGGCTAATGAAATAATTTTCTGATACCCACGCTCTGCAAGCTCTCTTGGGATAGGACCAAATACGCGACCTCCTTTTGGATCAAGTTTATCTTTTTCGAGAATAACTACAGCATTGTCATCGAAACGAATATAAGAACCATCTTTTCGGCGATATGACTTCACTGTTCGAACAACAACCGCTTGACAGACATCCTTTTTCTTAATTCCTTTTCTTGGTTCTGCTACTTTAACAGATAAGATAACTTTATCACCAATACCAGCATAACGACGACGAGATGATCCAAGCACCTTGAAAATCTTTCCGATCTTTCCTCCGGCGTTGTCTGTGATATTTACAATTGTTCCATCTTGAATCATATAATTATTATGCTATTACTTTAAAATGCTTATCTTTTGAAATAGGTTTTGTTTCTTCTATTTCGACAACATCCCCTATCTTTTTAATATTCTCTTCATCATGTGCCTTGTATTTCTTTGTTTTCTTTATACGTTTACCATACTTTTTGTGTTCAACGAAGCGAGTAACCTTAACAACAATAGTTTTATCCATTTTGTCTGAAGTAACTACTCCTTTTAAAATTTTATTTGTTTTTTTGATTTTTGTTTCCATAATGATTAGTTAATCAAGTTATAAAGTTTTTAAAGTTGAAAGTAATTTCTTCTTTATAACTTTATGAACTTTTTACTTTATAACTTCGTTATCTAGCAACTACGCGAGTAGTAACTGGTAATTTTGTTCCTGCTTTACGAAGAGCTTCTTTGGCTGTCGCTTCAGGAACACCATCAACTTCAAATATTATTCGGCCTGGGCGAACATCTAGACAGTATCCTTGTGGATCTCCTTTACCTTTTCCCATTCCTACTTCAGCTGGCTTTGCTGTAAAAGGTCGGTCAGGAAAAATTCTAATCCACATTCTACCAGTCTTTCCAAGTGTTCTTGAAGTAACCTTACGTGCTGATTCTATCTGATTTGCGCGGACACGTCCACCACTTGTGGCTTTGAGGCCATATGATCCAAAAGCCACTGTAATACCTCGAGTATCAGGAGTAACCTTAGTCATATCAGTACGACCTGTTTGCCATTTTCTAAATTTTACTTTCTTTGGTGTTAACATAAAATATTTTAATTACTTTTATCATTTCTACTTGTTGAAGTAGCAGTAGGAGCAGAAAAGACTTCTCCACGATATATCCAAACTTTAATACCAATATCTCCATAACTCATATGAGCCTTTTCACGAGCAAAATCAACATCAGCGCGGAATGTTTGAAGTGGAATTGAACCACGTTTGATTTGTTCACTTCGAGCAATTTCGGCTCCACCCAAACGGCCTCCCAAGTAAATACGCGCTCCTTTTACTCCTCGAGCTGACATTACTTTTTCAATAGCTTGTTTGATAACACGACGATATGGTAGACGTTTTTCAAGACCTTCGGCAATAGAGCAAGCCACAATAGCTGCATCAGCATCTGGATTTGTAACTTCAAGAATATCAAATTTAAAATCTTCAGGAATTGCAATACCTTTTCGATTTAGGGTGTTTACCATCTCAGTCTTTAGTTTACTAACACCTTCACCTGAACGGCCAATAATCATACCTGGACGAGAAGTATAAACCATTATTCGTGTAGCTTTTACACTTCTTTCAATTTCAATACGAGAAATATAAAAACCTCGTAGTTTCTTTGTTAAAAATTCACGAATAACTACATCACTTTGTAAAAGAGTTTTGTATTTTTTATCAGCAAACCAGCGTGATTTCCAATCGCGGAGGGTTACTAGTCTATGAGCATATGGGTGAACTACTTTTGACATAAATAATTAAGCTTTTGTTTCTTTAGTTTTTTCCGACTTTTTAACTTTTGATTTAATTGCTTTTTTTTCTACTTTTTCAGCCTTTTTAACAGTTTTTACTTTTTTAGCTTCAACTCCTTTTTCTATAAGAGTAAGCATGACATGACTTGTACGCTTATTTATACGAGATGCCGATCCACGAGCACGAGGCATACTACGCTTTAAAACGATACCCTTATTTACTGTTACATTTTCAACATATAGGCCTTCCACTGCAATACCAGCTTGTTTTGCGTTTGCAATAGCTGAAGCGAGAAGTGTCTGGACTGGGCCAGAGGCTCTCTTTGGTAATGTATCAAGAATTAGAATTGCATCAGCAACCCTTTTGCTTTTGATTAGTTCCGCTACAAGGCGAACCTTGCGGGGGGACTGTCTGTAGTTTTTAAGAAATGCTTTCATGATTTAGTTTATCAAGTTGTAAAGTTTTTAAAGTTGAAAGTAAATTCTTCTTTATAACTTTATGAACTTTCTACTTTATAACTTACTTCTTCTTGGAATCAACTGCGGCCTTGGCTGATTTTGATGCGGTAATTTCGGCTTCTTTCTTCTTCATTTCTAATTCTTTCTGCATCTTACCTCCGTGTCGGACAAATTTTCGTGTAAGTGAGAATTCTCCAAGTCTGTGTCCTACCATATCTTCACTTACTAGTACTTCTACGTGGGTCTTTCCGTTGTGAACACCAAAGACAAATCCAACCATTTCTGGGGAGATTTGACAGGCTCTTGCCCAAGTCTTAATCATCCCTGTTTCAATAGGTTTTTTACCGGCAATCTTTTTTAATAGCCTTTCATCAACGTATGGACCTTTTTTAAGTGATCGTGTCATATTGTATAAATATAAATAAGCTCTTTTGAGCTCGTGGAATTCATGTTAACAAATATAAGATAGAGAGTCAAGTGTTTACAAAAACACTACTATTTTCGGCAAAAAGATTATTATCCCTATAACACCAGCCACTATTACAGATATTAGAACTGCTCCTGCAGCTACGTCTTTTGTGTCTTTTGCATAGGGGTGAAAAGTAGGAGAAGTTAAGTCAATATCAATCTCAAAAGCGGTATTTAGTGCTTCAGCAATAATGACTAGACCTATCGAGAAAATTATCATTACCCATTCAATATTTGATATTTTCAAAATAAAACCTAAATAAATAGCCAATATCGCAAAAAATATATGAGCCCAGGAGTTGTGAGTAGACCGAATAAAAATACCCAATCCTCGCCATGCATTTCTTGTGCTTTTCAATCTAGCCACAATTGAAAATCTTTTCTTCTCTGATATTTTTTTATCCATTTTCCTATTATACATCAAAAAAGCCCCAACCGTAGTCGGGGTATTGATATTTTAATGGGATTAAGTTATTCTTTTTTTTCTAGCTGGTGTAAGACGATTAACTGTCCACACGATTAAACTTGCTATAATAATTCCAGCCGATCCGAAATAAAAAAAGAAAATGGAGGAAGGGATTATTAAATAAAAGAACACAAACAACAAAGCAATAATCATTCCCCCTGATATTCGCCGGGCAATTTTCTCTATGTCGTCAAAAGAAAGAATTAAACAAGCATTTACAATTGGAATAGCAAGTATTATCCAACAAAATGTCACCAATGTTATATTTTCTTTTGGCGATCCAAAATATAACCACACTAATTCTATTACAGACAATACAATTAACATCGCTGCCAAAACAAGACTCCGCGTTGAATTGTTTTTAACAACAAACCCCCAATAAAGAAATATAATAAACAACACTACCCCAGCCATTGATGAATCTCCCATTGAAGAAGAAATATCCTTAGCGAACTGAGTACTTACTGGTACATTTTTGTGAAGTTTTTCATTGTATAACAGCCCGGCGCCTTGTACAGAATCTATCTTTAAATTGCCTTTATAATGAATAGATTCTTTGTGGAATAAAATGGTAAGCCCATTTTTGTAAGCTAGATCATTCTGTTCCGGAGTTGCGTCTTTGTAGGCAACTGAATCTGGAGTAATCGATTTATAACTCGATCCCTCCGATGAGGAAGACGTATTGTTTTTGAAGTATAAAAATACTCCCAAAGACAATATCAGGGTAATTAAAAAAAGATTTTTCATGGTTTATTTTTTTAAAATGTTTGCCTTTAGATTACTCCTCATAAAACTTTTGTCAACCACATGATTTTGATATATAATGAATTTAAATATTCTTTAAAAATTGTTTTTCTGTCAGACCGCACAAGGTTGAATCAGGTAAAAACTCTAACCAGAGCTTCGTGTCTTTGACACTTAAAGCTATCCTACTAACTGAATCCAAATTTTTTGGTTTCATAACACTTATCAAAGTATTGTCTTAATACTTTTGCTTAAACTAAAAACTTGTATAAGTATGAATGAAAAACTAAAAAGACAAAAAAGGGAAATTGCACGGCTTCAAAAATAGAGCAGGTTGGAACGATGAACATCATATTAAAACACCTTGTTCAAGAGGTGGTGAAACAATCGATTCAAATTTACTTTTAATTGATGTCTACCGTCACGATGCGTGGCATTTACTTTTTAGTAATCAAACATTGCGCGAAATAATTGCACACCTAAAAAACTACTGTAGCACTAAAGATTTTTTGCTTTCAGTTAACAATTACTATAAGCACCCTGCTTTTCGTTTACTATTTGGGAGTAAACCACTAAACGAAATAATAGCATTACTACTAAGAATACAACATGCAAAAGATTCGCAACGAATTAGAATAAAACTAGCTGCATAAAATTAAAAGTCGTTCTGGAAACAGAACGACTTTTTAGTTTACCGAAGCCTTGCTTCGGTAGGTTCTATTTCTTCTATCTCTAACCATTCAAATATTTCTTTCTTGAAAATATTTGGGTCCTCAAAATAATCAGGGAATTTCTCTTTATTTAAAATCAAATTTTCTGGTCTTTTAGATAAAAGATAATCATTATAACTACTCCATTTGTATGAATTAAGAAAATTAATAGCTTCTGTTTTATTATTTATCCCTACTTCCTTCCAGTCAGATTGAATCAATTTAATAGGATTTAAGTGTATATATGAAAATAAATATTTTGCTTGTATTTCATCTTCAATATGAATAGATTTAAATTTACCTTCAAATAAAGACCCTGTTCTGTTATGTTTTTTATTAAAATATTTTGCATATGCGGTACAGAGTTTTCCCATAAATTCAGTTATATTATTCCTCTCTTCATCTTTCCCATTAGACCTACCGAAGCCTTGCTTCGGTAAAGCTATTAAATACAAGTGGAAATGGTTGGGCATCAGTACCCATGCACCAATAGCTACTAACTGGTCCCCCCTTTCAAAATCCCAAGCACTTATTTTGGGTTGAATGATATCATCTTTAAAATTAATTCCTTTGGTTGAATTACAAAGAAATAAAAGCTTGATAAAGCGATCTCTATCTTCATCATCAAGAAAGATTATTTGTTTATTGTTTCCTCTATTGTAAATATGATAATATTCACCATCCACAAGTGGAACTTTTCTTAAAGACATATATTACATTATACTACAAAGGTTTACCGAAGCAAGGCTTCGGTGGATATCTCGTTTCCCATGATTTTTTATTAAGTTAATTTTAATACCTTAATAATACCCCCCCCCGAAAAATGAAGTCAGCACATCAAAAAATACCCTTGCGGGTATTTTTTGATGATAGATTTTATATTTTTTTCTAAAATTATTTTGCTTTTCCAACTTTTCGGCGGGAGACAATCCACATGTTTGAGTATTTCTTTGGTGTTCTTGTCTTCTGTCCTTTTCCTGTTGGTTTACCCCACATACTTTTGGCTCGGCGTAGTCCGCGTCCTTGGCGTCCTTCACCTCCGCCGTGGAAACTCGCAATAACGGTTCATTAGAATTCCTTAATATATTATGAGATAAAACAAGCAAAAACGGTTATTTTAGAAAGATTACAAACAAAAAGCAACCACCTTAATCACAGTTACACTAAGATTATATTAATTAATATTTATGTTTATTTTTTTTATTGGCAAGATCACCACGTAAATTTTCTATTAAATAAGTTGATTTGCCTGATTTTTCATTATTTTTTTCGTATTTTATTGCTAATTTATCAAACATCTCTTCATTTTCGTCATCTACTGCTTTATAAAGTGCCCTGGAAATATATTTGTCTTCTAAGTGTAAATGAGCATTTTCAAGAGACCATGTTCTTTCAATTAAATTTTTACCAACAGCTTCATCGAGAATATTTTTTACTTTCCTTTCATCAAATTTTATACCAAGTTCAATTGCCCTTTCTGCCCAGCAATATAAATTAAACGGTGTTTTATAATCATGTCCCTCCTTTTCTTTTTTATAGAGTTCAATAAAATCATTAATATATCCCAATATTTCAATAGGATCATTTACTCTATATTCTTTTGATTCTTTTATTACTTCTAGTAAAAAAGCGTCAACGTCCTCACTTTTTAACTGACCTACTTTTTCTTGAGTTCCATCTTTAATAATCTTACTTTTTTCATTAAATTCTCTATTTTCTATCTCTGCCTCATCTCGAACATTTTCAGATTCTTGAGCAAGATTATTAAGCTCAAAATAAGCCTCCCTTGCATCTTTCCCCCCCGCCTCAATTTTTTCTTGAGTAGCTATTGTTCTTTTATTTAAATCCTCTGCATTAGTAAAATTTTCCATATAAATATTCAAAAATATTATTAATAATATACACATCTATAGTACCCCCCCCAGACATACATTGTCAATAAAGATAAAAATATAAAAAACTATCAAACCAACTTTTTTAAAAAACAAAAAATACCCTTTCGGGTATTTTTTGTTGATAGAGTTTTTTATTTTTAAGGCTATTTTGCTTTTCCCTGCCCGCCCTCGTGTACTCGGGAGCAGGCGGGCAACTTTTCGTTCTATTTGATATGACTAAATATTATTTAGCCTTACCTACCTTCCTTCGAGAGACAATCCACATGTTTGAGTATTTCTTTGGTGTTCTTGTCTTCTGTCCTTTTCCTGTTGGTTTACCCCACATACTTTTGGCTCGGCGTAGTCCGCGTCCTTGGCGTCCTTCACCTCCACCGTGTGGATGGTCAACTGGGTTCATGGCTGTACCACGAACTGTTGGGCGAATTCCTTTCCATCGTGAACGTCCTGCTTTTCCAAAGTTTTGAAGTTTGTATTCACTGTTTGAAACTTCACCAATACATGCCCAGGCATTTTCTGAAACTTTTCGAACTTCAGTTGATGGCATTTTGATATTTGTATACCCAAGGTCATTGGCAACAACTTGTCCAAATGTACCTGCGGAACGAGCCAATTTTGCTCCATTACCAGCTTTAATCTCTACGTTATACACAAATGTTCCAACTGGAATTATTTTAAGAGGTAAACGATTTCCAACTGCAAGTGGAGCTGTTTCGGAAACTATAAATTTATCTCCAACTTTCATTGATTTAGGTACAACCACGTATCTTTTTTCTCCGTCAGCGTAGCAAGCTAAACTGATGAAGGCATTACGATTTGGATCATATTCTATTGAAGTTATTTTGGCAGGAATATCGTGCTTGTTGTACATGAAATCGATTTCACGATAAAGACGCTTATGTCCACCCCCTTTATGGCGAGTAGTGATACGTCCCTGATTATTTCTTCCAACAGATCTCTTAAAACCTTTTGTTAAAGATTTTTCTGGAGTACTTGTCGTCAACACATTACGGTATGTTACCGTAGTTTGGTGACGCTTTGATGGAGTTGTAGGTCTATATGTTTTCATAATTATGCGAATGTTATCTTATCTCCTTTTTTCAAATGTACGACCGCTTTTTTTCCACCTTGTTTTACACTTACAATTCCACGACGTGTAACTGTCTTTTTTGCAATTGTCGTAACTGAAATACGCTCTGGTGTTACTCCGTAAACAAATTTAATGGCTTTTTTAAGTTCATTTTTGTTTGCAGTTTGAGCAACATTAAAAGTATAAACACCGCGTTCAGCATCAATTGCAGATTTCTCAGTAATACGAGGACCTTTTATAAGTATATGTGTCTTTTCTTTACTTTCTACAACTTCTTTTGTATTCTTTTTTGTTTTTGTAGTTGCCATATTATTTCTTTTCTATTTTACCACCCAAAAAAGCAATACTTTCTTTTGGCTGTGTAATAATAATATATCTGAAGGCAAGTAAATCAACAGGATTTATATTTCTGATTTCATCAATCTCTGCTGTTTTAATATTTGCAAAACTTTTCTTTAATGAATCACTTTTTGCTGGTACAGTTATGTATAGGTTCGTCTTCTTTCCTCCTGTAATTTTCTCAAAACCTTTTACACCACTTAAATCCTTCACAATAGCGATAGCATCTTTTGTCTTGATATTTTTAAGAGCAAACTCTTCCACAAAAAGGATTTGACCTTTCCGCAACTTTTCAGATAGTACTGTAAAGAGTGCCTTGATTTTCATTTTCTTATTTATTTTTTGTTCGTAAGATTTTTCATTACGAGGTCCGTGAGTTACTCCTCCACCTTTCCAAATAGGAGAGCGGCTTGACCCATGACGGGCTCGTCCTGTTCCTTTTTGTTTCCAAGGTTTTCTGCCTCCTCCACGAACATCTGAGCGATCCTTAGTATGAGCAACTGGGGTACGAGCATTTGCTTGCATCGCAGTTACGACTTGGTGAACTAAGTCACCATTCCAAGGTAAACCAAATATTGTTTCTGGTAGTTCAAGTTTTCCAACAGATTTACCTTTTTGATTGTAAACTTCTGTTTCCATAACAGCATCACTAACAACTTTAGTTTTCTTTACCGCGGTAGTTTTATTACTTTTTGTAGTTTCTTTTGTAGTCATAAAATTAGCCAATAATTTCTACGAGCGTTCCGCGGCGTCCTGGAATCGCACCTTTAATAAGTAATTGATTGTTTTCTGTATCAACTCCGATAATTTCTAGATTTTTGATTGTGATACGATCACCTCCCATACGACCTCCCATGCGCATTCCCTTTGGAACTTTATTTCGAAGACCTCCTCCGATAGAACCTGGTTCACGTTCTGAGTGTTTTTGTCCGTGTGATCTTGGTCCTCCGTGAAATCCATGGCGTTTAACAACACCCTGGAATCCTTTACTCTTTGAAATTCCAGAAACAATAACAACGTCACCTTTTGCGAAAGCGCTGACAGTTATTTTGTCTCCTTCTTTTATATCTTCAATATCACGAAACTCTCGTAAATGCTTAAATGCACCACCTTCCTTTTCTGTCTGAGATGCTAAAACATGTCCAAGATGTGCCTTTGTAGCACGACTTGTTTTTTGTTCTTCGAACGCTACTTGTACTGCTGTATAACCATCTACGTCTGGACTCTTAACTTGAGTCACAACAAGAGGGCCAGCGGAAATTACCGTTGCTGGAACTGCGGTGCCATCATCTTGAAAGCACTGCATCATATGCTGTTTTTTTCCTAAAATAAATTTCATATAATTACATCATTTTCACATCTATATCAACACCAGATGGTAGTGATAGGTTTGTGAGTGCCTCAATAGTCTTCGCATTTGGATTGAGAATATCGATGACACGCTTATGGATTCTTATTTCAAACTGTTCTCGAGCATTTTTAAATACAAACGATGCTCTGTTGACTGTGTATTTTTTAATTTCGGTAGGAAGTGGAATTGGTCCTACAATCTTTGCATCATAACGCAGAGCAGTATCAATAATCTGCTTGACTGAAGTGTCAAGAATTTTATTCTCATAGGCTCGTACGCGGATACGAAGTTGTACAACTACATCTTCTTTTCCCTTTTTTGGTTTTAGAACTTTCTTTGTTGTCATGGTACTTAGTTATAAAGTTTGTAAAGTTGAAAGTTTGTAAAGCAAATGCATTTTTAATCTACTTTATAACTTTATGAACTTTATGAACTTTCTACTTACTTAATGATCTTAGTAACAACTCCTGCTCCGACAGTTTTACCTCCTTCACGGATAGCAAAGTGCATAGTTTCTTCTAGGGCTACAGGTGTTACTAGTTTAACCGAGAGTTTAACTGTATCTCCTGGCATAACCATTTCTACACCGCTCGGAAGTGTTGATTCTCCTGTTACGTCTGTTGTACGGATATAGAATTGAGGTTTGTATCCAGTAAAGAATGGAGTGTGACGTCCTCCTTCTTCTTTTTTCAAAATGTAAACTTCACATTCGAATTCAGAGTGAGGAGTAACTGTTCCTGGTTTAACAAGAACTTGACCACGAGTAACGTCTTCTTTTTTAATTCCACGAATAAGAATACCGGCGTTGTCTCCTGCCATACCTTGTTTTAGGTTTTTATTAAACATTTCAATACCAGTAACTGTTGTCTTTGCAGTATCTTTAATACCAACAATTTCAACATCTTCACCGACGTTGATAACTCCACGTTCGATTTTACCAGTCACAACTGTTCCACGTCCTTCGATTGAGAAAATATCTTCAATAGGCATTAGGAATGGTTTTGTAACATCACGTTCTGGAACTGGAATATAAGTATCAAGAGCATTTACAAGATCCATGATCTTTACAGCCCAAGCATCTGTATTGTCAGCTGATTCAAGAGCTTTCAAAGCTGAACCACGAATAACTGGAGCGTTTGCACCATCAAAACCTTGTTTTGTAAGAAGTTCACGAACTTCTTCTTCGACTAGATCAAGCATGTCTGGATCATCAACCATGTCGCATTTATTTAGAAATACGATTATTTTTGGAACGTTAACTTGTTTAGCAAGGAGGATATGCTCACGAGTTTGTGGCATAACTCCGTCTGTCGCAGCGACAACGATAACTGCACCGTCCATTTGAGCGGCACCTGTAATCATGTTTTTAATATAGTCAGCGTGTCCTGGCGCATCAATGTGTGCGTAGTGACGTGCTGGTGTCCAATATTCATTGTGAGAAAGGGCAATCGTGATACCACGAGCTTTTTCTTCTGGGGCTGAGTCAATTTGATCAACTCCTTTTATTTTAGCACCATATTCACCACCTTGGCGTGCTAAAACTTGTAAAATAGCCGCAGTCAATGTAGTTTTGCCGTGATCGACGTGACCAATGGTACCTACATTAACGTGAGGCTTGTCTCTTTTAAATTCTTCTGCTGCCATATATTTTTATTGGTTGATAATTTCCAATTTAATTCTTAATTACTAATTCGTAATTCTTAATTAATTAAAAGCTACCAACATAAATTATTAATAAATGTACCTCGCCTGTGGCAAGATAACGCAAAAATTGCGATTGACCTACATAGTAGCAGATTTAAAAATAAATGCAAATAAAGTTAGAACTTCTACTGACCTCCAAAAATAAACCATATAAAATATAGCCATTCTGGCTGACTCCGAACTTGAGACAATGTTCAAATGAGGATAACTGAGGTAAAAGAATAGGGCCGACTAAAAATGATTAGTCGGCCCTTTATATTTATAATTCAAGGACAAGTAATCCTTTCTTAATCAAAAGTTCAATAACATCTTTCCTCCAGTTATATTTATATATAAATTCGGGAATAGTCATAAGCTCTCTTTCAAGAGCATCTTCTTTGGGAATAAATTCTGCCAATTTACACTCTTTCGAAGCATAAAACAACATAATTTTTTCTTTACCCTCAAATTGAACTGTTGCAAATGGAATAGCCTCACCAATTGTAATTCCTGCTTCTTCGTCTGCTTCTCTTCTAAGAGAATCCATTAAATTTAAATCAATAGATCCAACATGTCCACCAGGGATATCCCAACCCCGTTCATTCCTTGCTGCTACTATTTTATTATCAACAAAACCAATAAGAAATACAGCGCTTACATTTTTTATATCTGGCAATAATTCCGTATTAATAAAACGAATTTTAATATTCTCAATTGAAAACTCATTTACTTCTTTTATCACAGCTTCATTACCATTTGAAATCATATGTACGATGATACCATTTTTAAGACCAGAAGTTAATTCTTCATTTATATGAATGACGAATTCAATTCTATCATCCTCATAAACTGAGTATTGCAAATGATCATGTGAGCGTTTATTCGGATGCGTAATGATAAGACCAATCTTCTTATTCATTTTTAGTGACAAGGAACTTAGAAATGTAAATAATGATTCCCCCAATTCATGTTTAACAACAAAAATACGAATATACTCATTCATGTATCCTTCTTGAAAGTCTAAAGTGTATTTTTCTTTCACATTATATTTTTCAATTTGTAAAGTCAATAGATTAGTAAGCACAAAATCCCCCTAACGGGGGATTTTGTGCATACTACCTACTTACTACTTACTACCTGCTACTTATTATTATTTTAATTCTCCTTTATAACTGGAATTATAACTTTAACCGTTGCAACACTGGAGGGCGAACTTGTCCCATTTGTACAAGTCAAAGTATAAGTCTTCGTCGAAGTTGGAGTTACTTTCACTCCTGGATTCATATTCTGTGCAGCTCCCTGGGTATCAAAATCAGGACTAGAACACGAAGTTGCATTGTCTGCTGACCAAGTAAGAGTAGAGGATCGGCCCTTCAATACTTTATCTGGTGTTGCAATAAATGTTATCACAATAGGTTGAATTTTAGCTTCTGAACAACTTGCATTAGTTCCTCCTCCACTTCCTTCACATGTCCAAAGATGAAAAGCTGGACTATCTGGATTATCTACCATAGTTCCTTTACTACAGAGATTGTGAACCACTCCACAAATTCCATCTACTGCTATTGGCTCACAAGAATTACCATCCCAACTTGTTCCTATTGTACATGTTGCTTGTACGATAAGACCTTTTCCATTTGGAGATTCTGCTGTTGGAACAAGTGATTTAGCATTATTGTAAAGATAAAATATTTTAGCAGAAGGAGATGTGAAAGTATAAGTCTTAGTCCCTGAATAATCATTACCAATAGTTGGGGTACTTAGATTTATAGGGCTCATATCATTAGCAGTTATCTGAGAAGGAATTGCTTCGGTATTGTCTATCGTCCAAGCTAGAGTTGTATTACAACTATTTCCTCCAGATAGAATCGTACAATTAGGGCCAGTAAGAGTTCCCCGAAGTGCATCCGCTGCAATTACTTTCACTTGAGACCAAGAACCACTACAGTTATTACTTTCATTTGATTCAGCAATAGCTCCAGTATCTCCCGCCGAATTCTTATCTGCACAAGCTCGTATATAATAATTTCCTACAACAGGGAATGTGATATTCACCGAAGAGATAGCTGACGCCCCAATCCCAAGAGCTGGCATTGCTCCATCTGGATAATCTTTTAAATCTATCGGCCCAGTTTGAAGCACTGGATCCGCAAAACCTGTCGCCGTCTGAAATAGATTTTCAAACTTCAAAATAGTGGAGGCAGTTCCTTGGTTCGTAATAGTTGACTTATAAACTGTTGATACTCCCGCAACAGCACTTGCTGGACTTGGATTTGAGGCCACAAGATCAGCAGAAATAACAGCCGAGGCCACGCAAACACTCTCATCCCATTTCGATGTCGCCGTATCACAATCCGCCATTGCTACGGCCTGATCCAAGAGAGTAGAATTATATAAATAGAAATCTCTACTTCCATAATCGACAGACCATTTCTTTGTCCCATTATTGGCTGTCGCTACTACGACGTTCTTTGGAGTTGTAACTTGCGAGGTAACTCCAGCATTGGGATTTGTGGTACTCCATGTCAAATCTGTCATACAGCTACTTGCCCCGATTGGAATTACACAATTAGTTGCTGTCAATGTCCCCTTCGCTTGTTTTGCACAAGTTGTTCCATTCCAGACATCACCTGTAAATGCCGAACACATTGCTCTCGCATTCTTACTAGAAAGCACTACATTATTGTGACTTAGATCAAATTTCCTTACTCCATAAGCCATTGAATAAGAAAATGGTAGTGAACTATTGTTACCTGTTGCTACTATAATATTTGTTGGAGTTATAATTTTTGAAGTGACTCCAGCCTTAGGATTCGAAGTACTCCAAGTCAATTTTGTAGCACAAGTACCTGCTCCTGTCGGAATTATACAATTTGTAACATTTAGTACCCCTGTAGGATTTGTTGTCGCTTCACATTTTTTACTTAAAGTATTATAAACTGTTCCAGATGTACAATCCGCCGTAGCAGTAACTGAACCAAGCGGAGCATTGGCATGATAAAGGAAAAATTCACGGGTACCAAAAGCGACAGGGTAAGGCACTCCCGTATTATTTGTATTCCCTGTTCCAACTGTTATATTCGTCGGTGTTGTAACCGCAGAAATAAACGAGGGCTTTGGATTGTATGTCTCCCATTTTACATTTGTATTACAACTTCCTGCCCCAAGGGCAATCAAGCAATCAGGAGCTGTTATCACCCCCGTTGGAGGAATAGGAGCCGTAGTGGCTTCGCATTTATTGGTTACGATACTCCACTCAGAATCACTGGCACAAACTGTATTGATGGTTATTGTATCAAGTTCATTGGGGGCAGTTTTACGAATATTCATAGTATTTCCTTCATCGTCAACTGTATTTTCAGCTTTATATATTGCTCCGTATGAGGAATGATAAATATTTGTAATGCCAGAGCCAGTGTTGGTGGGGCTAAAAACAGCGAGACCATCCCTTGTAATTTTTGTATAAAGATTTGAAGGATAAACCGATGAATAAGGACTCGTCGTACCCCAGTTAAGCGTTACCCCAGGGCAACTACTTCCACCTATGGGGATAGTACAACTCATTGTTGTTGTGCCTGTACAATTAGTGCAAGCCAAATCCCCCGACTGAGCACTTACGGGAACAATGACACTTTTCAACGACGGTGAAGATGAGTTCGTACAATCAAGCTGAAAATTATTTGTTGCAAGTTGTAGATTTGAAACTGTTTTATTTTGAATAAACGTACTATCGTAAAAAGTTCCATAATTATTCGTCACTGGATTTGAGTCACTAGTGTTTATTAAATCACAACTTCCAGTAATATTTTTAACATTGACTTTTAAATACGCCGTTCCAATAGGATCTGGAACTCCTTTTTTAACCACATTTTTAATTTGTGTTTGATCCAAATCAAGAGTAGCCACAGGTTCATCTGGTGGTGGAACTGCTGGTTGAATAACAATACTTACATCTTTAATAACTGAAATATTTCCAGGATCAACTCCTTCAGCGAAAATTTTAGGAATGATATTTGAAAAGAAATTCTTTACTTTTTCAATGATAGCTACTTTAGGAATATCATTTTTAGTATTGCTATAGATAGCATCAGCAGGTGAGAAGGCCATATTCCCGCTTGCCCCTGGTCCATTACAATCACCCGAGGCAGGGTTATTAAACGCACCACCTACTCCACAAGTTATCGAATAATGTGTGGTAATATTTGAACTCCCTGTATTAGTTAACGCTCCTGTGTAATATCGTCCCGAAGTTGGGCAACTAAGACCCCCGCTATCCGTAACACCTCCGACAGAGTCAATCTTTACGATATTACAAGATTTCGAACCTAACGCACTATAGTTAATAAACGAACCATCGTTAGAATAAACAGGCGATAAGGTATTGGCTGTAATTGACGGGGGAACTACATTAACTATTACTTCTGCCGTCACAACTTGTCCACCAGCACCATTATTACATTCGTAAGAAAAGACTGTTGATTGCAATAAGCCTGTAGTAGTAATGGAACCAGAAGTAGGGTCGGGTAGTGGTGCAGAAGCATCAAGCCACCAACAAGATATCCCTGTAGTTGGATAATTCTGCCAATGAATTACTGAAGACCCACCATAATATACAGAACTCGGAGTGGCCCACATATTCAAAACAATAGTTGCTGGGTTATATACCGAAAAGTCATAAGTGCGATTTTCTATTTTATCACCAAAAGCTTTCGCTTCAATCTTTATACGATAATTCCCCAATAGTGGAGCTAAATTAAAAGATGTATTACCAGATACTGTGTCGTGAGTAGTAAAAACAAGATTTGAAGGACTAATTATATACTGAGAAGGTACCACGATGGTTTCGGCTCCACCAGTACCAACAGAATACAGAGTGGCTTTCATAGACACCGTAGTATTACCAAGACTAAATATTCTATTATCAGTTTCCATCTGCCCGGCAATCATAAGAGCCCCAGTGGAAGGGTAATTCGTAATATCTGGAATAGTTTCTTTAACACTGACAAACCTTATTGTTGTCCAGTTTTCAAAAATATCAAAAGTATTTTCGTAGGCAAAAGCTCTTTGGCTAAAACCTACAAAAGAAATGATTGTTACAATTAAAACTAAAACTCCGACAAAAGATTTTTTAAATAATTTCATAATAATAAAAAGTTAATAATAATGTTTTTGATTCGTAATTCTTTAAATATTATATCACACAATATATATAAAAAAGATACTTTATCCCCACACTCACTTTACTATATTGTTATTACCCCTTTTTGAAGTAGCGAGGTATTTCTTCCGGAAGAAGTAATTCCTCGCTACAACAATAATTCCCCAGAAAATTTCAACAATAAAAAAGACTGCTTCAAAAAGAAGCAGTCGATTTCATTTTAATCCAAATAAATGGTTATTTCGTTTGAAGACGTACAAAAGTTTCCCTAGTAGCATCTTGTTGACCACCTGGGTGGTAAACCCAAACCAAAGTATCTTGAGTAATGATGATGTCGAAATTATTATACTCATCAACCGTCAATATAGATCCCCGTAAAGTCCATGGACCTTCTTGAGTTCGATCCTCAGTTCCACAACGAATTTCTCCGTTGTCATATACCACTTTTTTGGGTGAAAAATAAAATGTCCTTAAATCATCTTTCCTGCAATCACTTATAGTTCCTTCATACCAAGGTAATCCGGGTCCATCCTGAAATTCCAACTTAACCATTTTCCATGGTCCAGCACAGAGATATGCTTCATCCTGTGTTGGTGGAATTTGTTGTGCTACCACAACAGTGATACTTTCAGTGACTTCACCTCCAGGACCTATAACTTTGAAGTCATAAGTCTTAGTTTCGGTAACGGTAAAATTAAACGTTACCGGTGAATTTTCATATTTTATACCATTGAGCTCAAGAGCCCCATTGGTAAAAATACAATTTATCACAACTGGTCCTCCAAAGTAAGGAAGGGTATCAATCACTTGGTCATTAAAAGTAAACGAGATGTTGATTGTGGGAGGAAGAGGATTCGCAGGCACGGTCACCGTCAAATACTTCTGGCTTTTTACACCAGAAGCGTTCTCAACGATAAAGGTAAGGAGTTTAGTCTCACCTTTTTTCATTGAAAAAATAGTATCTCCGTTTGGGGTTCTAAGATTGTCCCCATTAACAGTTCCTTTAACCACATTTTGCGTGATCCAGGATACCGTTACCGAAACGGTTACGCTTTTTGAATCGGTCGTGCCGATAACAAAAGTCGGAGTAATTGTCGGTTTACCCACCGACACGGGTGTTTCTGGCTTATCTTTTTCACATCCTACAAGCAGCAGGGAGAGAAAAAGACCCAAAAATGCGAGCATTCTCATCATCTTTTTCATGATTTATTTAGTGAATATTTGGATTATTTATTTTTGATAAGATTCGTTTAAGTTTCTCCCGACAAATTCCTCATCTCTGGAAGTCCGACTTTCTTAATTTTCTATAAACCAACTTAATCAATTTAATGAAGTCTGACTTCCTTAAATTTTGAATAAATAGGCTTTTTATCAAGAAAAACTTAAACAAATCCAAACAATTATTATTTACCTAATTATCTAATTAATAAAGCTTCGTGTCAAGGATTTTCACTCCATTTATCCACTTTTTATCCCCAGTCCCAAATACCCCCAAAACCCATTAATCCCAAGCCTCCAAATTGTTGGAAGTCGGACTTCCAACATTTTGTTAACTTCCAACTTAACTTCCAACTTAACTTCCAACTTAACTTCCAACTTAACTTCCAACTTAACTTCCAACTTAACTTCCAACTTAACTTCCAACCTTTAACTTTCCATTTATTTATTCTTATTTATTCTAATGTAGTCCCTGATAAATTATCAATATTAAACGATTCAATCCAGTCGGAAATTTGTTTATACTGTTTATCTTCATCTCCAAATAATTCAATCAAAAAATCTTTTTTAATTATCGAGGGAAAATTTTTCTTTCCAATATAATCAAGCAAACTACTCCACCTATAATTCAAAAGGAATTCTAAAGCTTTTTCAGGGTCAGAAATCTTGCCGTTTCGCCATTCTTTAAATTCAAAGTCGAGTGGATTTAAATGAATATATATAGGGAGGTACATAAAGTGTGCATCATTTTCTATGTGAATTGATTTAAATTTGCCCTGGAAAAGCGCTCCGTTTCTTTTGTACTTTTGATTAAAATAATTCGTATAACCAGTTCCAAGCTTTCTCATAAAATTCGTAATTCCATTTTCTTCTTTTTGTCTAATGAGCATATGAAAATGATTGTCCATCAAACAATAAGCCAAAATCTCCACAATCGGCTCTTTCCTCTTGTTTTTTATAATTGTTGGAAGTCCGACTTCCAACAATTTGCTTTGACTTTGGTGACGAGAGATTAAATTATTAATATTAATTGAAGGATTTTTATCATTAAATTCATACATATCATGAATAAATCTAAAATTATCTCTTTCATTAATAAAAATATTCCTTTTATCTACCCCTCTGTTGTAAATATGATAAATCTCATTTGTGGCAAATTTTGATTTTCTAATTGACATATAACTATTATAACAAATTAAATAAATTGTTGGAAGTCGGACTTCCAACAATTGACTTTTTGGGGTGATTATAATAACATTTGTGAGTAGTAAGTCCGTTCTCGAACCGGGCTTTTATTTTTAGAAAACCATGAAAATGGCTCCTGAAAAAAATTTAATAGTTAGTAAAATTTAATAAAAACAATTTTTAATTTTAATAATTTATTTTAATTAATAATTCGTAATAATTCATATGTTGGATTTAAAAACAATGAAGTCTGCTCTAGAGCAACTCGAGCAGGAACGCAAAATACCGCGTGAAAAAATTATAGATGCTATCGAGCAAGCACTCGCAGCCGCTTATAAAAAAGACTACGGTAAAAAAGGTCAAATTATTCGTGCAAAGATAGATATCGAATCTGGTGTAATGGAATTTCATCAAATCAAAATCGTCGTCGATGATTCGCTTGTCAGAATGACGCAAGAAGACGATGAAGATGAGGAAGAAATCGCAGAAGACGATGAGAGAGTTCG
Source organism: Minisyncoccota bacterium (assembly GCA_041666225.1). GTDB lineage: Bacteria > Patescibacteriota > Minisyncoccia > Phycocordibacterales > UBA9973 > UBA8515. Next base: position 22,141 of record JBAYHJ010000001.1, read on the forward strand.
CTTCAACGAAGAACATCATATCCTAATTGAGGATGCTAAAAAAATAAAAAGTGATGTTGTGCCGGGTGAAGAATTAATCTTCCCTCTTGAGAATAAAGATGACTATGGACGCATCGCCGCACAAACAGCAAAACAAGTTATTATTCAAAAAATCCGCGAAGCAGAACGTGGTGCTATTATCGACGAGTATGGAAGTAAAGAAGGAGAAATCATAAATGGTTTCGTTTCAAAAATGGAACGTGGAATTGTTTATATTGATTTCAATCGTGCCACTGGAATAATTTTACCCGAAGAACAAATCCCTGGAGAATTTTATCGCCGAGGAGAAAGAATTCGTGCTTATCTTTATTCTGTTGAAGAAACTCCTCGTGGAGTAAATCTAAAACTTTCCCGCACTCATCCTGAATTAATCGAAGGATTATTTGCAATGGAGGCTCCTGAAATCGCATCCGGTGTAGTTGAGATAAAATCGATCGCTCGTGAAGCCGGAAGTCGTTCAAAGATTGCCGTATTTTCAAATGACGAACATGTAGACCCTGTTGGATCATGTGTTGGTCAAAAAGGAGTTCGTGTCACTACTGTCATGAGTGAACTAAACGGTGAAAAGATCGATATTATTCCTTGGTCTCCTGATCCTGAAACTTACATTGCAAGTGCAATCTCACCAGCCAATGTTTTAAAAATCGAAGTAAACGAGTCTGAACATAAAGCAATTCTCGAAGTTGCAAACGATCAGCTCTCTCTTGCAATCGGAAAAGGTGGACAAAATGTTCGTCTTGCTGCCAAGCTTACAGGTTGGAGAATTGATATTAAAAGTGTAGAAGCAAAGGGTGATGAACCTAGAGAAGTAATCGGTAGTGATGATATACTAGATGTAGATGATGGTATCGTTGATGACGGTACAAATTAGTTTATAGGTTCTAGTTGCTAGTGATTAGTAAGTAGAACAAAAAAGGTCATTTTATTAAAAATTTATTAGAAATAATTCTACTAGCCCCTAGTCACTAGGTACTAGTAACTCATGCATATGAATCCATTTATTATTTTTGCTCTTGTTTCTTCAGTTATCGCAATATTATATGGTTTACTTTTAATCAAAGTTGTTCTTAAAAAAGGTACTGGTGATGCTAAAATGCAAGCTATTGCAAAAGCAATCCAAGAAGGTGCAAGTGCATATTTAAATCGCCAATACAAAACTATTGGAATTATCGCGATCGTTCTATTCTTAATAATCGGTCTAGTGCCAATGCTCGGCTGGATGATGGCAATCAGTTTTATTTTTGGAGCTATTTTATCAGCAGTTGCAGGATACATCGGCATGAACGTTTCCGTTCGTGCAAATGTCCGCACCACAGAAGAAGCAAAGAAAGGTTTGAAGGAAGCTCTGTCACTTGCTTTCAAAGGCGGAACAGTTACAGGACTTTTGGTTGTTGGTTTAGCCTTGCTTGGAGTTACTGTTTTCTACATGATTACCGGGGATGTGAAGTCTCTTATTGGTTTATCATTCGGAGCAAGTTTGATTTCAGTTTTCGCTCGACTAGGCGGTGGAATATTTACAAAAGCTGCGGACGTCGGTGCTGACCTTGTCGGCAAAGTTGAGGCTGGAATTCCAGAAGATGATCCTCGTAATCCTGCTGTTATCGCTGATAATGTTGGAGACAATGTTGGAGACTGTGCTGGTATGGCCGCTGACTTATTTGAAACATATGCTGTGACTTCTGTTGCAACAATGCTTCTAGGCTCTCTCATGTTTGCTGGTTTTGGAAATGCAATTATCTACCCGCTCGCTATTGGTGGAGTTGCAATAATTTCTTCAATCATCGGTACATGGTTTGTAACACTTGGAAAAAATAAAAATATCATGGGTGCTTTGTACAAAGGATTAATCGCTGCAGGAATTCTTTCTGCTATTAGTTTCTACCCTATTACAAAATGGCTTATGGCTGACAATGGACTCTACTCAGTTGGAGCATTATATGTAAGTGCTTTAGTTGGTATATTTGTTACAGCTTTAATAATAGTTATAACAGAGTACTACACTTCAACAGCTTACAATCCTGTGAAATCAATTGCGCAAGCAAGTCTCTCAGGTCACGGTACAAACGTGATTCAAGGACTTGCTGTTTCGATGAAATCTACTGCTTTCCCATTACTTACAATCGTGGCTGGTATTTTAGTCTCTTATCATTTTGCTGGTTTGTATGGAATAGCAATCGCAGCGATGTCCATGCTTTCTCTTACCGGAATCATCGTCGCTATCGATTCATTTGGCCCTATCACTGACAATGCTGGTGGTATTGCTGAGATGGCAGGACTTCCAGATTCTGTCCGCGCAGTTACTGACCCACTAGATGCTGTTGGAAATACAACAAAGGCGGTGACAAAAGGTTACGCTATCGGTTCAGCTGGACTTGCAGCTCTTGTACTCTTTGCTTCATACACACAAGAATTTGCAAACCTAGGACATTCTCTAACTTTTGATTTAAGTAATCCTAAAGTTATCGCAGGTCTACTTATAGGAGGATTACTTCCTTACTACTTCAGTGCTCTATGTATGGAAGCCGTAGGGAAAGCTGCCGGAAAAGTTGTTGAAGAAGTTCGCCGACAATTCAGAGAAATTAAAGGTATCATGGACGGAACAGGTAAACCTGATTACGCTACTTGTGTAGATATCGTTACAACTGGTGCTCTTAAACAAATGATTCTTCCAGCTGTTATTGCCGTTCTCTCTCCAATCCTAGTTGGATTTATTTTAGGCCCTGAAGCTCTTGGTGGTTTACTTGTCGGTTCAATCATCACAGGGATATTCCTCGCAATCTCAATGACTTCCGGTGGTGGAGCATGGGACAATGCTAAGAAATATATTGAACTTGGAAACTTTGGTGGTAAAGGTAGTGACGCTCACAAGGCAGCCGTCACAGGAGATACTGTCGGAGACCCCTATAAAGACACAGCCGGCCCAGCCATCAACCCAATGATTAAAATCCTAAATATCATTGCTTTGATTCTGGTTCCAATTCTCGTTTCCTTTTGGTTTTAATTAATTTAAAAATTAATTAAATAGATAATAAAAAATCCCCCGCCAACATCTTATGAAGTTGTGGCGGGGGATTTTTTAATTTACTTTTCTATTCTAATAATTAACCTTTCTTATTCATAAATTTATATACTATATCAATTTGTTCTCTTAACTTTTTACCTTCTTCTGGATTCATTATTTCAGCTGCTCTCACAAAAATTTCCATATTCTTATATTGAGATATCCACTCCCTATTATTCAAGAGATGATCCTTCACGGATCCAGGTTGTCCTGAGCCGGCTTTTCCTTCTAATATTTCTTTGGAATTATAAAACAACTTTGTTTTATAACTATTAAAATTACGTTCATAAAGTCTTGAATCTTTTTTATAAACCTCAATCATATTTAAGGTTTCTTTTTCTGCATTATCCATTATTTCTAAATACGCAGGACTAACATCATTACTCTCCTCTTTTTTACTATCACCCTCATTGTTATTTTGAACTTTATCAAATTGTCCCATAAATTTTATATTTTAATCCGCCTCAGCAGATAAGTTAATAATGCAAACTTTCTAATACCCTCATTCTACCCCCCCCCTCATATGAGGTGTCAAGGAAAATGTAATGCTTGACAATAATATAGCAATTTTGCTATATTAGTAATAAGTGGTATTTTATGTTGTGATATAATAATATTAATGAATAAATTCAAGGTATTATTTATAAATGAAGTTAGAAATTTTATTAATTCGCTTCCAGATGAAGATAAAGGTAAAATCAACTGTGATTCAAATGCTATGGAATTAGGTAATTTTGATTCCTTATACATCAAAACACTTAGTACTCCTATCAAGGAATTAATTATTAAAAAATACAGACTAATCTTTTTTATAAATAAAAATGAAATCTGGTTTATAGGAGCATTTATAAAGAAAACTTCCAAAACTCCAAAAAATGAAATAGAAAATGCTAAAAAGTTATACAAAGAAATTATTAATTTATAACAAAAAATATATGAAAACAATTAAAACAAAAAATGGTAAAACTTTAAAGTTTTATACTGCAGATGAAGTATTTAAAAAAGATTCAAAATCTAAAGTTTTTGTTGAGGCTTATAACGAAGAACTTATTCGGTTAAATCTCGTAGGTGAAATTAAAAAGTTACGACTTGCAAAAAAATATACTCAGAAAGACCTCGCCCAAAAAGCACAAATGCCTCAATCTGTAATAGCCCGAATAGAGAGTGGAGAACATAGTTTCTCTCTTGGTACTCTTAGCCGTATCGCAAAAGTATTCAAAAAAGAAATACAATTAGTCTAAAATAAAATTCCACCGAAGCAAGGCTTCGGTAAATTACAAAGATACCGCAGGACCCGCAATCAATCCAATGATTAAAATATTAAATATCATTGCTCTCATTATCGTTCCGATCTTGGTTGCAATTTGGTTTAAATAAAATCTAATCGAATTATCAACATTAAAAAATCCCTCACTCGAGGGATTTTTTAATGTGGGTTTTATTTTTCCCCATGGGGAAGTTCTTCAATTGCCTGAGGTCCATCCCAAGCAAAATGCAGATATTTATTTTCTATTTTTTCTTTTAGGGCAAAAGATAAATACAAGTTAAACCCTTTTTTGACTGAATCTTGTTCAATTCTTTCTTCTCTATTTTGAATAGAAGTAGAAATATTTTCTGGCCTCTGATTTTGACTCAAATTATAAAGAACTGCCTTATCTACATCAGCAACAAAATTAATTTTTTCTAGTTCTTCTTTACTCAACTGATTAACGAATTCTTTAACTATTTTTGGATCTTTTATAATTAGAGATTGATATCGACCTCCATTTTTTACATCATTTTCCCAACTTTTATCTTCTTTGTTTACAGGAAATTCTTCTAGAAAAAGATTTTTAAGACTTTCGACTTTTTCATCTGGAACATAAGAAACTTCTCTGTCTATAAAATCTGCATCTTCATCATTACCGTGATAATCCACAGGTAAAAACCAAGTGTATTTATAATTTTCAATTAAATCACTAACCACTTTTCTTATTTTTTGTTTTTCGACAGTATTTTCATCTTTTTTTACTGCTTCGTTTTTATTTAATCCTTCATTCATAAATTTTATATTTTAATCTGCCTCAACAGATAGTTAATAATGCAAACTTTTCTAATACCCTCATTCTACCCCCCCCCTCATATAACCTGTCAATACAACCCCTTAAAACCATATTTACTTTTAACCCAGCGTGCGCTATAGCGTAATATGAGTTAGGATGATATAATCTAATTATGTCTATAAAGAATGAAATACTGGAAATATTAAAAACCCCTAAATTCTATTATAAAGGTATTCCTATGAATGCTTTTTTCCTCCCAGCTTTTCAAAATTATAAAAAACAATCAATTAGAAATAAATTTTCCTCACTATATGATGATGGGTATTTGGATAAAAAGAATGGGCATTATTTTCTAAATAAAAAAGGGAAAGAATTTTTAGAAAAATCACCTAAATTACAATTAAAAATATTCGAGCCAATAAAAAATAATGGTCCAAAAAATTTACTTTTACTTTATGACATTCCCGAGAGTATGAAAAAGGAACGTGATTGGTTTCGTAGGACATTAATCAAATTTAGTTTCATTATGATTCAAAGGAGTGTCTGGGTTGGTCCATCTCCTCTTCCTAAAGAATTCTTAGATTATGTAAAATCAATTGGTTTAAAAAATTCAATTAAAACATTCAAATTAGAAAAGGGATTGGTGAATAATTGATTTTAACTCACTATGCGCGATAGCATACAGTGAGTTAAAATCAATTTAGTGATAATTATTTAAGGTTTGAAAATATATTAATTTTAGTATAAGATGTAAAAACTATGCAAACAACAATTAAAAAATTAGATAAAAGTGAGTTAGAAATCATCGGTACTATCGAAGCCGTCGAGTTTGAAAAATATGAAGCGAAAGCTCTAGAGAAAGCTGGTGAAAGGCTTGAACTTCCTGGGTTTCGAAAAGGAAAAGCTCCTGTGGCAATGATCAAAGAAAATATCCCAGAAATGGAATTACTCGAAGAGATGGCGGAGATTGCAATGATGGATAATTACATGAAAATCTTAGAAGAAAATAAAATCGATGCAATCGGTCGCCCACAGATTGCAATTACAAAAATTGGCAAAGGTTCTGATTTGGAATTTAAAATTATCACTGCAGTTCTTCCAGAAGTAAAACTCCCTGATTATAAAAAAATATCAAAAGAACAGTGTTCAAAAGAAGATTTTAAAAAAGAAATTAACATTGAGGAATCTGAAGTTGAAAAAACAATTCTTGAACTTCGAAAAATGAGAGCCGAACAAGCCAAAGGTACAAGTCATGAGGGGCATGAACATATGACAGAGGAAGAACATACAAAAATTCACGCGGAGGTTAAAGAAATTCCTGAGAGTGAATACCCAGCATTTGATGATGAGTTTGCAAAAAGCTTTGGTGATTTTAAAAATGCGGATGAACTTCGTGAAAAAATAAAAAATAATTTAAAAATTGAAAAACAAACTGAGTTAAAAGACAAACTTCGTTTAGCAATAGTTGAAGACCTAGTGAAACAAACTGAAGTTGAGATTCCTGAGATTTTAACTCAAAGTGAAACTGACAAAATCATGTATCGCCTTCAAGCAGATATAACCAATGTTGGTTTTAAAATGGAAGATTATTTAAAACAAATAGGAAAAACTGAGGAAGATCTACGAAGTGAGTGGAAACCCGAAGCAGAGAAACGTGCAAAACTACAAATGATAATCCACACCATTTCAGAAAAAGAAAATCTCGCCCCAACAGAAGAAGAAATAGAAAAAGATGTTACACAAATTACAACTATGTACAAAGATGCTGACCCAAATCGCGCCCGAGCTTACGTGGAACAAATGCTTGAAAATGAAAAAGTGTTTAAGTTTCTTGAAACACAATAATTTGATATAATAACCTTATGTTAATCCCAACAGTTATAGAAAAATCACAATTTGGCGAAAGAGCGTATGACATATACTCACGTCTTTTGAACGAAAGAATTATATTCCTTGGTGGTCCAATCGATGACCATGTGGCCAATTTGGTTATTGCCCAACTTCTTTATTTAGATCACACGGATTCCAAAAAAGATGTCTATCTTTATATAAATTCTCCTGGTGGTTCAGTCACCGCTGGCCTTGCTATCATCGATACGATGAATTTTATTAAGAGTGACGTCTCTACCATCTGCGTCGGTATCGCTGCTTCGATGGGAGCGTTGATTCTTTCTTCTGGTAAAAAGGGTAAAAGATTTTCATTACCGAATTCAGAAGTAATGATTCATCAAGTGATGGGCGGTACTGAAGGCCAAGCATCGGACATTGCGATCAACGCAAAGCACATCCTCCGCACCAAAGATACTCTCAATAAAATTCTTGCCCAAAATACTAACAAAAAAATAGACCAAGTAGAAAAAGATTCTGACCGTGACTACTGGATGACTTCTGATGAAGCCAAGAAGTACGGTATCATAGACGACATTATTTCAAAACCAAAATCCGGAAAATAACATCAAAACTAGCTCTGAAAGCCGGTCATAAGCGTTGCTTATGACCGGCTTTTTATTTAACTTTCTATTTGTTGCATTATTTGTTGCAAATTAACTTTTCAGTGCAAGGAAAATAAAAAAGGATTTTTACTAACAAAATACTAATCTATTTGCTTTTAAAAGAGCAATTTGTTATTATCTGTATTATATGATAATATATCAACGCAAAATAGAATCCAAAATTAAATCTTTAATATTTAAAAACAAAATGATTGCTATCCTAGGGCCTAGGCAATCTGGTAAAACTACCTTATCTAAAAAATTAGTAAGTCAATATGGAAAAGATGGAGAGTATTTTGATTGTCAGATAAATGAAGTAAGAGAGTATTTTAAGGTTGGTGAACCCAAGACTCTATTGAAACTTATAAAAGATAAAAAAATTGTTGTATTTGATGAAGCTCAAACAATTCAAGATATTGGTACAATTCTAAAAGTATTTCATGATACATATCCAGAAATACAAATAATAGCTACGGGTTCATCTTCTTTTGATTTAGCAAATAAAATAAATGAACCTATGACAGGGAGAGTCTTTGAATTTATATTAATGCCTCTATCTATTGAAGAAATCAAATTATCAAAAAAAATAACAAGGGAAGATTTGATGGATTATTTTCTATTAGGAACATACCCCGCTGTAGTAGCGGCAGAATCTAGAGAAGAAAAAGAAATTATTCTTAAAAATATTTCTACAAATTATTTATACAAAGATATATTTGTATTTGAAGCAATAAGAAATCCTCAAATTTTTGAAAACTTGGTTAAATTACTTGCAATGCAAGTCGGACAAATGGTTTCTGTCCGAGAATTGTCATTAAATTTAGGTATTAGTCGTTCTGTAATACAAAAATATCTTAGATTATTAGAACAGTCCTTTATTATTAAAATAGTACATTCTTTCTCTCAGAATTCACGAAATGAATTAAAGAAAGCATTTAAAGTCTACTTTCTTGATAATGGAGTTCGCAATTCGCTTGTTGATATAAAAAGGCAAATGGAAGGGAGAATTGATAAGGGATTTATATTTGAAAATTTCTTTATCTCTGACAGACTAAAACAGGGAACACTAGAAACATTCCCGCCTGAAATTATGTTCTGGCGGACTAGAACAGGATTAGAAATAGATGTAATTGAAAAATCAGGACTAGATATTTATGCTTATGAGTGTAAATGGACTCAAATAAATATTTCATTTAAAGAATTTCTCAAATTATATCCCGAAGCAAAAACTGAAATAATCACACCAGATTATTTCCTAAAATAATATACAAGCTGAGCACAAAAAACCGACGAGACAAGACCTAGTCGGTTTTTTCTTACCACCATAATTCTGTCGGTTAATGATTAATTAATCGCAACTCCATCATCTTGTATAAAATTTTGGAGCGAGGAGAGAGATTCATAAATTAATTACAGTATAATTAATTTACCGCGATGTCTTCAAATATTAGCCGACAAAATTATGGTGGTAAAAAATCTACAAGGTCTTTCCTCAAGTGCTCCCGAAGTAAGTCCATGTAGATTTATAATTTATATTTCTTTTTCCTTTTCTCTCTCCTGTTTCTTCCCTATGAATCCACAAATCAAATGGCTAAAAATGTTTGTGAACTCAATAAGGATTTCAAGCTATTTATGACTTAAAAGTTATCCACATAAACGTCTTTACAATCGCGTTTTTAGGTATATAATTGATATTATGATAATAAAAAGATGGCTAAAATCAAAAATAATAGAATCATTAAAGGACAATCGTATTACGATAATATATGGGGCTAGGCAGGTCGGCAAAACAACACTAGTAAAACAAATTACTGAAGAATTTAATGGTAAATATTTACTTTGTGAAGAACCCGATGTAAACGAAGCTTTAACAAAGAAAACTTCTACGGAAATGAAATTTTTCTTTGGAGATCATAAGCTAATTATTTTAGATGAAGCTCAGTCAATAGAAAATATTGGTTTATCTCTAAAAATAATTCATGACACCTACCCAGATATAAAAATAATAGCCACAGGATCAAGTTCTTTTGATCTTATGAGTAAAATTTCTGAACCATTAACAGGTAGAAATATCCCATTTATGCTTTACCCTATCTCCTATCAAGAATATTCCGAATCGATTGGACACATAGAGTCTAAGCGTCTTTTAAAAGAAAGAATCCTTTACGGTATGTACCCCCACATTATCAACTCAAATGATATTAAACGAGACCTGAAAATACTTAGTTCAGACTATCTATTAAGAGATGTTCTAAGGATAGATCAAGTTCGTAAACCAATTATTTTAGAAAAATTAGTAAAGTTACTTGCCCTACAATCAGGATCAGAAGTTTCATTCCAAGAAATTGCTCAAAAACTTGAAGTGAGCAGGGGCTTAGTGATGGATTATGTACGACTACTTGAACAAGCTTTTATTATCTTTCGCTTACCACCACTTGCAAAAAATCCTCGCGATGAAATAACTCGTTTTGAAAAAGTATTTTTCTATGATACTGGTATTCGTAATGCATTAATAGACACATTTACAACACTTGAAAATAGGCAAGATAGTGGACAGCTATTTGAAAATTTTTTCATTAGTGAAAGAATGAAACAATATCAAAGATTTGAAAATGAACCAAAACCTCACTTTTGGAGAACAAAAAACCAAAGCGAAATAGATCTTGTAGAAGAATATCACGACAAATTAGATGCTTTTGAATGCAAAATAAATTCTAAAAAATCTATAAAAACTCGTGCTTGGAATAATTCCTACCCAAACTATAAAGTTAAATCTGTATCGCTTGATACAATCTTTGAAATAATTACTACTGATAAATAATTTCGACCACGCCCATTTTAATCTTCCCTATGAACCCACAAATAATTTCGAGGTATTTCTTCACTCAACAGAGGGAAGTGATTCCTCGTAAATATTTGTGAACTCAATAAGAATGCGGAATTTTCTTTCGAAAATTCCGCAAACATTTTTTGTGCTTACTTTGGGTAACCATTCCCATTTCAGCAAACCCGTTATTTTGAGACAGCTTTTCACTAAGCTTCTGTTTCTGTCTCGGTCCCCTTGTAGCTCAGGGGTTATTATATTTCTCAAATTTTATCCCTATATATTATTAATATGATAGGGATTATTATAGAAAATAAATATATAAAATAGTATATAAGTTTCAACTTTTTCTTAATAAGAAGAAACCCTGCACTATACATAATACAAATTAAATATAATAAAAATTTAATCATACCCATTTCCCCCGATAACACAACTACTGAAAAAATGATTGTGTAAATCCATGAAAAAAATAGAGCAGCCATGACTAATGCCACAACGGGGTGATTTTCATCAGAATCAAACCCTTGGTACCATTCCCCTTTTTTTACTCCTCGGAAATTTAAAAGAGAAAATAGTATATTCAGTAATGAATATACTATTATTATTTTTAAAATTTCTTCCATTTAGAGTTATAAATTAACATCATCACCCCAATACAAACACGGAGTTAAATCCCTGTCTATATTGTATTCTATACTGGAGTCAAAACCATCCCCAGTATAGACACTCTTCCATCCTGCAAAAATGGCCTTCGCCAGGGTTACAAGATAATCATATTCTTTTCGTGGAAGAGTATTTTTAGGGCAAACGTTATGCCCATCAAACAATAACCCATTTTCCAATAAAGAAAATATTTTATTGTTTACAACTGTTTGAGACAGAACACCTGTCCCAATCCTATCTTCCAAAAACCTAACAACAGAAAAGGGAAGATCTCTCTTCCATATCCTTTCAAATCCTGTCTCTTTTTCAAAAAACAGGGTACTTTTGTCACCACTCACAAAGAGTGGTGAACCTATCGCTCCTACACTGAATTGATATTTAGAGTAGGAGCTGTTTGGAGACTCAGGATATAATCCTGGGTCTATCTGGAATTCTCTTTTATCCATACAGAGAAAAGAAGATTCCAGTAATGGAGTATACTCTACTCCGCTCCCAAAACTTGGAGCCTCATCTGGCCCCCAAATTGAAAATTTAGGGAGTGCCCTTACCCCCTCACTTTTACACACCCTTATCAGGCATGGAAATCCCCCGCTTTGAACGAGGTAAAATTCCGTTGTTTCCCACTTTTCGCAGGAAACAACAAAAGATACCACCGAGGTAATATCTTTTAAATTTTTATTGCTTCCCCATTTTGCAATGGGGATACTTGTTTTGAAATTTTCTGGAGTGTGTTCCACCCCAGAAAAATAAAAATTTCCCTCAACTGGAAATTTTAGATTTACCAAAATTTCAGTTGATTTGCCACAGAAATCAATGCTACCATTAATTTCTGAAAAATTTAAAAAACTTCTTTCCATCTTTCTGCCCCGTTCCCAGGGACTTTTTTTAGTTAGTTAAAATTGTATTTGAATTCCCATCTCTAATATCTAAAGTAAATATCAAAGATGAGAATTCAAATTTAACTAAAAAAAACAAAAACTTCCCTATCAATCCACCAATTCTGATGAACTGAATAAGAAAGGAAACCAACAGAAGCTGGTTTCCAATTCTAATTTTAAACCCGTAACCCGAGTTAGATATTTTTTCCCTAGAGGTTACCTTTCCTCTATTTAGTCCATTTTACGCATCAACTAGCCTTTTTGCGCCTGGTTTTTACGACTGTGGCTTGTCATAGGCTCCAGCGAAGCCTCGGTTGGCATCCCCATAAGGCTGATGCAAACCATTTTGGCTTGCCCACCCGTTTGGGTAGGTCGGTCGGCCCTCAACCATGAAGACCTCACCCAAGAAGTCAGCCACGACTTCCTTGGTGCCCGACAAGTTAACCTTGTCGGGGAACCGTTTATCCCCCTTTGCCATATAAGGGGTACCGGTCATTACACCGGCCTCAATCGTGAAAGGGATATTCCCCAATTCACGAATATCGGCAACCCGCTTGCCACCAAGCAGAACGGTTGCCGGAGGATTATTCAGTATATGAAGGGCTTCCTCAATGCCCTTCATAGCATCTGATTCAGATGAAACATTTTCGCGTTTCATCAGTTCTGGCAGACGCATAACCAGAACTTCTTCGGCTGTTACACCAGGGCAAAGCCCGGCGTAAGCAGCCGAAAGGCAATGATCGGCGGCTGCAATAACGCGGTCTTCCTGGGTTGCCTCTATCCCCAGGAAATTCAGGAGTTGTCCGAGACTCGATGCCTCGAAAAACTCACCTGCTGGCTTGCCAAAACCAGCGTCGCCAGGGTTATGGTGGTCGCATCTTGCAACCACTTTCAACCCCTGGGCAGCAGTTGGAGCGCATTCAAAAAGAATGCAGGTGGTCTTCTCATAGCGGACCTGCCCCGGATCCATTATGAACCCATCTGCTTTGTAGGCAGTCATGGGATTGCATATTACGCCACCCATGGTCGCGGTGGCGGTTTGTATTCTGTACTCGTCAGCAATCTGGCGAGCTTTTTGCTCCTCGATGTCAGGAGCACCAAAAATAATTGTGAGGTAGGATAAATCCCTACCTCCACAATTTGGACACCGGTTACCATCCCGATGCCCATGGAATAGGTCACCCTGATGGTAACCCATTTTAATTAATTCCTCGTCAGTGACGGGAATTGACTTGGCATAAAGCCCAGTCCAAAAACATGAAGGGCAGTACACTGCCCAATCTTTTTTCATTTTTTAATTTTTTAAAAAATCCTTCGTTGTCTCGCCAACTCAGGTCAAGCGTCTCCTTTTTAAACGTCAGTGAGAATGACAAACTTCAATACTACCAAGTAATTTTGAAGATTTCTTTGGTAGATTTACTTGCCACCAATACTATTTCGTTCGCACGAAATAGTATTTGATCTCCCAAAAACGTCTCTTCAGAAGTTTTTGGAGACCAACGAGTGTCCGTACCATCCAGTATAGACACCCTCAATGGAGATTATTTCCTCCACTTTAAATTTTTTTTCTTCCATTTTCTTGCCCCGTTTCCAGGGACTTTTTTTAAGTTAAATTTAAGTTTGAATTCCCATCTCCAATATCTAAAATAAATATCAAAGATGAGAATTCAAATTATTTAACTAAAAAATGAAAACTATCTGCCACGCAAATTTAATAATTTGCGGGGCTTGTTGTACGTTCAAAAACTGGTTCATCCGAGGAATTACTTCCTAAGGGAAGAAAGACCTCGGATTCCATTCTTAATCGCACAATATTTTATTTTCAAAGAAATTGTCTATTACCCTAGATCTGGTCTCTCTCCTCTCTAGGCTCTCATTATTAACTCTCTCTTTAATAATGAATTCCTTCGTAAAGACATTTCAGATCACAATAGTGGGTTAAGCTATTATGGTCTGTCGATCTCTTTACGAGACGGTTGTGAATGTATGTTTGATAGTCTCGGTTTGCGGCTTCAACTATTAAACTATTCACGGTGCAAACAGATATGTCTTGAAAATTGTGATAGAACACTCTCTCTTTCTACCTAACTTACAGGCTTAGGTGCCATCCCTCGACTTTCGTCTCGGTTCAGAGGTGAACATCAATCTTCTATATCTCCTTGAAGGTACTCTCTCCTCGTGTGGTTGAGCTATTCTTTCGAAAGGCTCCTCCAACTCTCTTGTGGATAGTATAGCACTTTATTTACATAATGTCAATGCTATGTGATAATGATAAATTAATATAAATAAATATATTGATAAATAAGGATATTTTAAATCTATGTATTGTCATATTTGCGTGAAAATAATGACTATGCTATACTTTAAACAGCTATTAATTAACTTTAAATAAAATATATGAACCAAAATACAGATGAAAAAATATTAATAGAAGCTGGTCTGTCAGAAGAACAATCGGCTATATATAGTGCCCTATTAGATAAGGGTCCATTAAAAGCAGGGTCTATTGCTACTTGGACAGGGTTAAAAAGAGGCCTTATTTACAAAGTCCTTGATCAATTAGAAAATATGGGGTTAGTTTCTAAGAAAGGGGGCGATGGTACTGTAGCAGTATTTGCACCAGAACACCCATCGCAACTTGCAGTTATAATGGAACGTAAAGAAAAGTCCTTTGCTTTAGCTAAAGAAACGGTAAATTTTTCTCTTGGTGCACTTTCTTCAAAATTTAATCTTCTTTCTGGAAAACCAAATGTGCAATTCTACGAGGGGAAAGATGGGGTAGAAAAAGTTTTAGAAGACACATTAAATGCAAAAGGTGAGGTATTAACTTATGCTGATATAGAAATAGTTGAAAAATATTTCAAAAAGATAAATGAACAATATGTAGCAAAAAGAGAAAAATTTAATATTAAAAAAAGGGCATTAATTATCGAGAATGATTTTTCTAAAAAATTTTTTAATGATTTATATAATAAAGATCCAGAATATTTTTCTATTACAGATGTAAAAATGGCCAAAACTTCAATCTACGAAGTAGAGGGGGCTATCCAAATATATGAAAACAAAATAGGAATTATCACTATCTCAAATGAAAATTTGATTAGTATTATAATCGAAGACGAAAGAATAAATAAATTATTTAAAAGTATGTTTGAGGCACTTTATTTAGTTTCTCCAAGATTCATTCCATAGTCTTCTTTAATTGTTTCATAGACAGCATACCATTCTCCATTATTTATAAAACATCTAACTAAGGATTTTCCTGCTGGAATATCACTGTGTAGAGATTCAAGGTCTTTTGATTTTCTAATTTCAATATCTTCAGTATTTGTATTTCCATACATACCTATCAATTCTTCTGTACTTTTTTGTTTAGACAAGATATCTTTATTTTTATTCTCATCCCAAATTAAATCTAACTGATTAGTATTATTAACCTTCTTAAAATTTCTTGAAATAAATCCTTTCTCAAAATATCTCATATTACTTTGATTGTTTATCAAACAAGTTGCATGTAAAATATTTTCCTTAGCTTCACGACTAAGAGCTTCATCCATCATGGCTTCTCCTAGACCAAAGTTTTTACTAGCTTCATCTACATTTAATGCACTAGCATAGAAACTTGCATCATTTTGTTTTTCAAATCTAACAAAGGCTCTAATCTTATTATCCTTTTCAAAGGTATAAAAGAAGTTTTTCTTTTTATTATCTTCTGGAACAAAAGCAGTGGCAAAATAATCTTTAACCTTGGTGATAAATTCTCGATCTGGGTGATCTTTATAATTACGATCGTATAATTCAAACATTTCTTCTTTTTGATCAGTTGATATAGCTCCTGCTTCTTTTTTTGAAAAAATTGAACCTTCAATACTCTCTATTGGGAGTTTCTCTCCATTTTTTATAGCTTGTTTAAATATTGCAAAAGTAGTTATAGTATCTGCATTTATACGATCTAATTGTCTCCCAATATCTTCGAAGTTTACTTCTATTTTATTATTTACATCTTCATATGCCCTAGAAAGCAATTGTTTACCTTTTGTATACAAAGTCTCTTCTATTTTTTGAATAAGCTCAGGATTTGTTTCTATTTCTTTTTTAAAATTACTTCTTGCAAATTCAGTTATTTTATTAACATTATCAATTATTTCTCCGTATTTTGTAAAAACCTTCCTAGCTATATCTTCGGGTAATTTTTCTCCAAGTGCCAATATTTTGTCTCCGATTCCAATATCAATTCCACTTTGCTGAATAGAAAGAAAAGTACGCATACCTGATTCTTTGTAAATTTTTACAAAATTTATAAGTTTTTCTTTCCTTAATTTTTCATTATTTTTATCTTCGTCTTTATTTATATCATTTAAGTAAAAAATAAATGATCCTTGTTCTTTAAAGGTTAAATTGTTCAAATAAACACCCGTTTCTTTAAATATTTTATCTTGTGATAATTTGTGATATTTTAAAGTAAATTCATTTAAATATTCTAGGCGTTGATTCTTTTCTTCATTTGTTTCATTTGATTTGGGTAAAAATAATGTCTCATATACAAAATCTAGAATTTCAGCTTTTATATTTACATTTTCGTCTACAATATTTCCTAACTCAAAATATTTTATGAGTTTTTCTTCTTCGTTAAAGATACCCATCTCTCCTTTTGGAGTCAATCTTTCAACACTATAGTTTGCATTATTATATTCACCCAAATCATACATTCTTTCTAAATATTTGACTCCTTCATTTGAAATACCTATCTTTCCAAATTCTAATCTATATAAAATAGAAGCTAAATGATTCTTGTCTTTTTTTTCTTTTCTTACAGCTTCGAGTAATTTTTTTGATGCATAATTTGGGTCAAGTTTCGAAAGTGCCTCTGCAACATATACTCCAAAAATTGGATCACGATTTTTATTCCAGAAATCAATAAGAAAATTAATTGTTTCTTCTTTATTTTCCTTCAACTCACCCATTTTATCCAGTAAAGCATCTATGAGTTTAATAAACCCATATTCAAAAACTGGACCATCTGGACTATATGGATTTAATGATAAGTTGTCTAAAAATTTCTTATCTTTATCTTTATAGATACTATTGGAATGTTTAGTCTTATAAACTAAAGAGTGCCCAAAATAAACATCTTGACCAAATTCATTATTTCTATCTGCTGACTTCTCATTAAGATCACCACTGTTCCAAATTTCCTGATATAACAATGAATTATGAAGATATGATAAAAATTTAATTAATAATTCTTTCTTTTTTTGTTCTCCTATTTTTTCAAAATTTTCATCAAATAAATCATCTGTATTTATATAACCATCTCCTCCTCTGATTAAATCATCAGCAATATCAAGTTTATCTAATAATTTTTTTCCAACTTTACCATACTCAAGTAAAAAACTATCACTCATATTACCATCACCCATAACTACCTCTTGTGCATGATTCATTCTATCTGCCCTTAACCAATAATCATAACTATTACCCTCTGTCCACCCTCTTTTTTGAGGACAGTTTTTATTGTGTTTATTCCATATACCCAATGTAGTAATTGATATTATCCCAGATTTACTTGGTGAATAACGTGGATTTTTTACAATATCTGATATTTTATCTATAACATCTTTATCAAAAGGAAATTCTGAAAGATATAAACTCGCTTTATCTGGTGAATTTAAGAGAAAATTATTAATTGCCATAGATACAATATAAATTCTCTTTTCAGTAGAAAAACTTCTCAAGAATTCCACACTTTTTTCAGAAAAAATATCAGCCTTTATTTCTATTGGTAATTTATTATAAATATTTTTATATTTTCCACCATCCATATCTATGAAGCCATAAGCTTCGTCTAAAATTTTAGATTCTAGATCAAATTTTTCCTTATCATTATTTAGTTTATCTGTTTTTGATGGTGGTATATCAAATTTCATCCCTCTATTCTACCAAATTCTCTAAATCTAGACAAAACTGCCATTTTGGAGTATTATAAATGTATCGAAATTTAAAAGTTTTATTGAAATGTTCGCTTTCGAAATGCAGTCACGATATGAATTTTTTATGAATTTAAACAATTTTCAGTTCTGTTCTAAATCAATCATACATGTTTTGATAAATTGCCTTAAAATAAGGGTGGTTTAATCTCTGTGTTTTAAAAGCGGCAAAAAAGTCGCATGAATTTAACAATAATAATGATAGGTGCTCTTGCTCTTGCATTGGGAGTTGGAGTTGGGTATTATTTGCGCCTAATTATTTCACTTGGGAAAAAGGGTTCTATGGAACTTGAAATCAAGCAAATAATGTTGGGGGCAAAAGAAGATGCTCAAAAAGTTATTGATGAAGCAAAGAAAAAAGGAGAGGCGCATCTTAATGAAGTTAGTAAAGAGACAAAACACAAAGAGGAAGAGTGGAAACAAACAGAAAACCGTCTAATAAAAAAAGACGAAATGCTCGACAATCGTCAAGCTGAAATAGATAAAGAGGTTGAGAAAATAAAGCTAAAGATTGAAGAAGTTAAAAAAGTTAAAGAAAGAGTAGACAGTATGGAAGAAGAGAAAGAAAAAGTACTTGAAAAAGTTGCTGGTCTTTCACGTGATGATGCAAAAGAAATTTTATTTAAAGATATTGAAACAAAATATGAAGAAGATTTAGTTGTTCGTATGCAAAAAATGGAAGGGATCAATGCTGAAAAGCTTGATCGACGAGCTAAAGACATCCTCTCAGCAAGTATCAATCGCCTAGCTGCTTCTACAGCTAGTGAAATGATGACAACTTCCGTTAATATTCCAAACGATGAAATTAAAGGTAAGATTATCGGAAAAGAAGGCCGTAATATTCGTGCTTTTGAAAAAGGTTCAGGTGTTGAGTTGATTATCGACGAAACACCAGGAGCAATTGTGATATCGTCTTTTGATCCAGTGCGCCGACAAGTGGCTCGCCTTGCTCTTGAGAACTTAATCCTAGATGGCCGAATTCAACCAGCAAAAATTGAAGAAGTTGTCGCCAAAGCTCAAGAAGATATAAATAAAATAATTAAAGAAAAAGGAGACCAAGCAGTTTATGAATGTGGAATCTTTAATTTAGACCCAAGAATCAGT
Source organism: Minisyncoccota bacterium (assembly GCA_041666225.1). Lineage (GTDB taxonomy): Bacteria > Patescibacteriota > Minisyncoccia > Phycocordibacterales > UBA9973 > UBA8515. The sequence goes on from JBAYHJ010000001.1 coordinate 41,234, forward strand.
GCCATTGTCGGACGTCTATACTTCCGAACATCATATGGCCAAAATGTTCTACAGCACTCAATAGAGATGGCTCACATCGCAGGAATGCTTGCCGAAGAACTAGGTGCAGATGTTCAAGTCGCAAAAGCAGGTGCATTAGTACACGATATTGGTAAAGCCTTAGACCACGAGGTTCAAGGAACACATATAGATATTGGTATTAGAATCCTTCAAAAGTTTGGAGCAGACCCTCGTATTGTCACAGCCATGAAGAGTCACCATGATGATACTCCTCACGAATCCATAGAAGCGGTAATCGTCCAAACAGCTGACCACATCTCAGGTGGACGCCCAGGAGCACGTAGAGACAGTGTTGAGAACTATATTAAGCGTTTACAAGACTTGGAAGCCCTAACAAAAACGTTTGATGGAGTAGAAAAATCTTACGCCTTATCAGCCGGCCGTGAAATAAGGATATTTGTAACCCCTGAAAAAGTTACAGACTTACAAGCAAAAGAAATGGCCCGTGATATAGCCAAAAAGATTGAACAAGAACTCACCTACCCTGGTGAAATAAGAGTCACAATGATAAGAGAAAATAGAATTATTGAATACGCAAGATAAACCAAAATCAAAAATTCCCATAGGTCAGACCTATGGGAATTTTTTTATACTACTGTTTTTAAATAATGTTCTTTACAATACAAATTTGGAGTATTCTCACTGTAAGCCGTGATGATTTCTTTATCACATAGAGAGAACGTGCACTTCCCTGTTCTAAATATTGGTCCGTTGCGAAGTTTCATACGCTCAGCATGTCTGCAATTGGGGCACTTGGAAGGAAGAGGAATATTGAATCGTTGATAAAATCCAAATTCATCGGGAATAATTTTAAAGGCTGTTGCACAATTCTTGTTCTCATCGCCATTATTTTCACATTCTATAATTTCCCCTGTAATGTTTTCAGTTACTTCAGAAATTAAATCTGGAATATCATCTACCAAAATAGTTGGTTTATAATTTCTTTGCTCTCTTATATACCACTCATACCCCTTCTCTTTTGCAACCCTTTCATTGAGTGGGAAGAATTCTTGTGCCGTAGTTTCATTATAAGCAAAAGGAGAAAGTTCAGACGGGAAGAATTCCCCATAACCATACGACAGTCCTTGATTGTCTTTGTAAGGCATCGCTTTCATCTGTTCAATAATTTTCTCTCGCAATATTTTATATTCCTCTTCTGTGTATTCTTTATTTAAAATATAAAATCCCTTTTTCCTTAAACCAATACAGCCAAACATATCGTGAGAGGTCATAATCTGAATACAATAATCTAGGTTCATATTCTCACTTGCAGAGAACCAAGAAAAATTTACTCTTGAACCTCCATTGCCCCCTTGTAGGACTTCATATTGCAACTCAGTATTGAAACCAAATTGAGTATAATCATAACAATCTTTAGTATTTGAAGCCACTAAATATTGACAATATTTCAGATTACGTCCTTCATGAACAATCCAACTTTCTTTAATATCTTTTGAATTATAAATATAATCTCCTGTTGCATTGTCGTTCTGCTTTTCATGCATATACTTTGTAATTCCAGTTTTCCAGAATTCAACTACTTTTCTTTTAATATTTTTAATTCCTTTTCTAGAATCCAATTTCAATTCTTTCAGTTTTTCCATATAGGCTTCTTTACTACCCATTGGTTCATTGAAAATGCAAAAGCTTTGTTTGCGTAAATTCACACAACCGAAACAATCAGTACATCCATTACAATCACGGCAAAACAGAATATCCGAAGAACTTTCACAATCAATAGAATAAAATGCCCTATAACAATTCTGAATATTCACACATTCATAGCACATTTCTCCTTTATCTGTTAGATTAGTATCAAAACAATTTTTAGATTTTTCAACTTCACAGCCATACGAACAATCTTCATTAAAATCAGAATTAAACATTAGATAACAATTACGAAGATCAAGAACCATATTATTATATGGTGAATTTACCATACGTGATTCATCCACTACAAAGTTCGTCATGAAAGGCACTTCACTCATTAATTCTTTATACTGTTCGAAGAATGGCTTTGAGAAATCGTAATCCCTCCCATATTTTGTCGCATCGAAATCATCACCCCACCAGCATTTCTGGCAAACTATTTTGGTTTTTCCTCCTGGATGATAAATAGAAATTACATCATTATTACACATTTCACATGTCCTTTTGTATAAAGTTCTGTCATTTCTAAAAGTTAAACGACGAATAAGCCGACACTCGGGGCAAAAGGTTGGTGCTGGCACTCCAATTTTCTCATAGAAATCAAAATCTTCACTTTCAATTTCAAAACTTTTTTTACATTGTTGGCAATTTTTTGTTTCCATATAATTTTTTTATTATTTATATTATCTCACAATTAATTCACAAATAATACTATTCACGAACTAAATAATGAGGGTTAATTTTAAAAAACTAACCCAAAATTATTAATACCATTTTACTATCATCACGACAGTTTTGAGTTTCAAGGAGGCATGGTGTCCACCTAACCAGAGGTTTCGATTACTTCATTCATCGAACTTTGTTTGGATTTTTCCAAGGCTCTAGGATCCAAGAAGAAATATGCGGATACTAGTTAGACATTCAATGTAATCTTTTGAAAAATTATCACCAATGCTAACCAAATATTCAATATGACTCCTCAGCGTCTTACCTTCGTACACATCTTCTAGGAGATTGTTATACTGAATGTTAGAGAAAACCTCCCTAGCACTTTCAACAGCTAACAACTCATGAAGCAGACAAAGTTTGAGCTCGAGAATTGAATTGAACATTATCATTATTTTTTCCAAAAAACTTCCACAAACTCGTGGTTCCAAGCAAGAAATCCTGATAAATGAAGAATATACCATGCTATAACAAATATAATTAGTACAATTAAGAATGGATGGTTTTGAGAAAAATCCCTTAAAAACTCTTTCATTTTTTTCATGGCTTTTGATTTAATTGGTTTTCACAATTACTAAATAGGAACTCTGAGAACCAATCAAATCTTTTTTAATGAACTTTATTTACTATAATTATCCCATGTATTTAGTAATATGTCATATTTGTCGTCAATATTCAAAATTATGGACAAATACGCTTATATGGTATAAAATATATGTTGTCGGTTTGTCCGACATATATGATTAAAGTTAAAAATGATATTAAACTATTAGAAAACTTGCATGAGTTCGGATTGCAGGAAAATGAAGCAAAAGTATATCTTGCTTCCCTTTCTCTTGGTCCCACCACAATACTTAATCTTTCTAAATATGGAGAAGTAAAGAGAACTACAGTATATGAAGTTGTGGATAGTCTTGAAAAGAAAGGTTTAATGAAAAAGGAGGTTCATGGATTTAAAACTTTATATTCACCAGAACATCCTGAACGATTAGAAAATACATTGGAATCAAAAAGAGTTCTTCTTTTTCGTGTACTTCCAGAACTTGAGGGTAAATATCACTTAAAAGGAACCGAAAGTTCTATTAAATATTACGAAGGGCTTAGTGCAATAAAAAATATTTATGATGACTTATTAAAAGATCTTAAACCACATGATTTTTACTATGCCATTTCAAATATCAGAGAATGGCAAGGGCTTGATGAAGATTTTTTTATAAAAAACCATGTTGAAAAAAGAGCTAAAATGAGTATAAATACCAAGCTTATTTTTACAGACTCCCCTACTGCTCAAAATAGAAAGAAAACTGAACGCAATTTTAATGAAGAAATAAAAATAATTCCAGATAGTACAAACATACACTTGGACTTCGTAATTACTCCATATAAATTAGTTATGTTTCAGCTTCACAATCCTCTTATCGCTCTTGTAATAGAAAATCAAAGCATGATAAATGCCCAAAAAGAAATTTTCGATCTTCTTTGGAGTAAGAGTTCGTAGTAAAAAATACTACAAATTCTGCCATGACAAAATTTGTAGCATTTTTCATAATACAAAGACTTAATTTGTCAAACACATAAAACCCTTGTTTTAAAATTAGCTTGGTATATAATAGGATTACACCTATTTATTAGGGATCGTTTGCAAACGGTCGAATTATTATTCAATAGCATTTTATATTTTTGAAAGAAATTATAAAAACTAAAATAATGAATAAACAAGCATTAGTAGAACTAGTTCATGAAAAGCTCGGCGGTACAAAAGTACAAGCTGAAGAAGTTGTAAATGGATTGTTTGACGCTATCGTTGCTACTTTGAAAAAAGGAGGCGAAGTATCAATCGCAGGTATTGGAATCTTTTCTGTTAAGGCACGTGCAGCCCGCATGGCTCGCAACCCTAAGACAGGAGAGCAAGTAAAAGTAGCTGCTACAAAAGTTCCAAAATTCCGTGCAGCAAAAGCTCTTAAAGACGCTGTAAAATAATTCACCACTCGGCGAATTAAATATTAACCACTCTATTCTATCTAGGAGTGGTTTTTATTTTTAAAAAACAAAAACAAATAGTCTTATCAAAGGGGCTTTGGAGCGCGTCGGCGCGAGAACGGAGCAAATTTCTAGCAAGAAATTTGCGTACCCTTTGAGAAGAGCTATTTGTTGAAGTTTTTTATTCTAATAATAGTAATGCGAGCATTGATAAAACTCCAATCAATATAATAAAAATTTGGATTATTGAGTGTTTAACATTTTTGGTTTTATGGAGTTCAGGGATAAGATCAGCAATAGCTATATAAATAAATCCCCCTGCGGCAATTGGGATAAAAAACAATGCTGTATTTTCAATTATATTCCCAAATAGAAAAACTATGAGAAGCCCAAAGATAGAAGCAAGTGCTGAAAGAAAATTAAACCATAATGCTCTTTTTTTACTATAACCAGAATGAATCAATACCGCAAAATCACCTATCTCTTGTGGGATCTCGTGCAAAATAACAGCAATAGTCGTCGCAATACCGACTGGGATACTAACCAAAAAACTTGCTCCAATTATTGCTCCATCTATAAGATTATGAAAACCATCTGTAAACAAAACCAACTTCCCTACCGGATGAATATGATCTTCATTTTTATCTTCTCCGTGGTGATGCCAATGAATAAATTTTTCTATTATAAAAAATAATAAAATCCCAACTATAATTAAAATACTAGATAAATTAACTCCGAGTTTGCCTTCAAATGCTTCCGGAATAATATGAAGAAAAGCATCACCAAGCAATGCCCCAATTGCCAAACTTATAAAAAAATTAATATATTTTTTTAATATTTCTTCTTTTAAAGATAAAGAAAAAACGCCAACCAAAGAAACAAGGCTCACAAGTATCACACTTCCAAATGCATATAAATAATTTGTTAACATAATATTGTCGGGGTGCCGGGATTCGAACCCGGAGTCGCCTGTTCCCAAAACAGGAATGTTAGCCGTTACACCACACCCCGATGTAATTTTCTTATAGTATCATATTTTACAATAAATACAATTTTATATAGTTTTTAGTTGAATTAATATTTCAAATAGTGTATATTATTTTAGTGTTTGCGGGATTAGTTTATCGGTAAAATAACAGTTTTCCAAACTGTGGTGAAGGGTTCGACTCCCTTATCCCGCACAGAAAAAAATCACCCATTGGGGTGTTTTTTGTGCGGGATAGCAAGTAAACTTCTTTACTTGCGTAAGGGAGGCGAAAGATTTTTCTTTATTTTGATTTTAATCAAAATAGAAAAATACCCGAATAGGTTGTATTCGACTCCCTTATCCCGCACTATAAAATTATATTTTCAATCTTTTTAACTCTGGCTTTTCTATTTTCGAGATCTAAATAAACAACCAATAAATCAAATTGCCAATCAGTATACCCCAATCTTTTACTTATAAGATACGTTTCCACTACCCTTCGCAATCTTTTCAATTTCCATGGATGCATATTTTCTTCTGGTCTTCCACTTGTGTTTATGTTTAATTCATTCTGTTTAAAATAATAATCTAAATCAGAAACACTCTTGGATTTAACTTCAATAAAATATAAAATCTCATCTTTTTTAGCAATAATATCTATTTCTCCCCATTTTTTCGTATAGTTTCGTTCCAATACCGAAAAACCTAAATTGGAAAGATAATTGCAGGCAACATCTTCTCCTATCTCACCTATTTTCTGAGAATTTGAAGTAAAATTCTTCATATATAATAGTTTTGTGACATGCGATTTAGCAAAATCGTGTCGCGCAGTGTCGACTAAAGCGCGACGAACCCATAATTAGTTTCATGTGTAACTTGATATTTGTCATAATATCTTGGTTTATTTACAATCAATCGTTTCACGTGAAACGATTTCAATATAATGGACATGAAATTCGATTCATAATAATATTTCATAAAAATATTCTTATTTATCAAGGTATTTATCGCTTCATCTAAAATTTGTCTTACAAAAACTTAATCTCAATAGTTGTCTTTTATAAACAATACACACATGGTTATCCACAAAATTCTTAATTTCCAAGGCTTTTCAATGTGGATAAGGGACGAATAAAGGTCAAAGTATTTTATGATATTATATTTTGGTGCGGGATAGGGGAATCGGACCCCTGTCAAATGATTGGCAACCATTTGTTCTACCACTGAACCAATCCCGCAAACATAAAATAACTCATAAATTATAATCATTTTTGACAAAAAATGCAATTGTAATAATATGCTTATTTTAAAAGCTTATTTACTAAATTATCAAACTAGTGTACAATTAAATAGTAAAATTATTAAAAGTAACTCTGCGCCCGTAGCTCAACGGATAGAGTACCGGTCTTCGGAACCGTGGATGTGGGTTCAATTCCTGCCGGGCGCACAAGTGTTTATTAATCTTCACTTCTGTAGATTGATAGCTTGTGCGAAGTGGAGCCCTGTTTTGTTAGTAAACAAAACAGGCGAGCCAGGGTCGTGAAAATATATTTGTGACGACAAATAAATTATTCCTGACCACAAGCGATATATTTAAATATGTTTCCCATGAAACAAACAACCATAAACAACAATCTAATTCCTAACTATGTTACACATGTAACACAAACACTCGAAAATGCTGGTTTTGAGGTCTTTTTGGTTGGTGGTTGTGTTCGTGATCTTATTATGTCGCAGATACTGGAAGTAAAAAGGGGACCAAAAGACTGGGATATTACTACAAATGCTATTCCTGAAGAAATCATTCCATTATTTGAAAAAACTATATACGAGAATAATTTTGGAACAGTTGGAGTTTGTATTCCCGTTGATGATGTTACACATGAAACAGATTCAAACGTTACACATGTAACAAATAGTATAAAATATAACATTTTGGAGGTTACACCGTATAGAACTGAAGCAAAATATAGTGATTTTAGACATCCAGACGAAGTACAATTTAGTGATAACATAGAAGATGACCTTAAGAGACGTGACTTCACAATAAATGCCCTGGCTTATAATCCACATAAAGGACAGATTATTGACCTTTATAAAGGACAAGAAGATATAAAAGACATGGTGATTAGAGCTGTTGGAAATCCTAATGATAGATTCCAAGAAGATGCTCTTAGGATGCTACGTGCCATACGATTCGGAACTCAATTAAATTTCGCCTTATCATATGACACTATGCAGGCAATAGTGGATAATGCTCATTTATTAAAAAATATCTCATTTGAAAGAATCCGAGATGAATTTGTAAAAATCATAATGTCTGAATCTCCAATGATTGGAATTGGTTTACTTTCAAAGCTTGATCTCCTAAAATATATTATTCCTGAACTTGAAGAGGGAATTGGATGCGAACAAAAAGGTGAACATATATATGATGTATGGGAACACCTTCTTCATGCTCTTGACCATGCAGGCAATAAAGGCTGGTCGCTTGAAGTACGCTTGGCTGCACTGTTTCACGATATTGGAAAACCAAAAACTAGACGCTGGGATGGAACCAAAGCTGGAGGGAAGGGGAAATATACATTTTACGGACACGAAGTAGTGGGAGCAAGAATGACAAAAATAATATTAGAAAGACTTAAATTCCCAAAGAAAACTAGCGATTTAGTTTTAAAACTTGTCCGTGGACATATGTTTTTCTCTGATACTGAAATGATCACGCTCTCGGCTGTTCGTCGAGTTGTTCAAAATGTTGGGAAAGAACACATTTGGGATCTCATGAATGTTCGTGAGTGTGACCGGGTAGGAATGAAAAAGAAAGAAGCCCCTTATCGCTTGCGAAAATACCACGCTATGATAGACGAGGTTCTACATGATCCAATATCTGTCGGCCAGCTAGTAATTGATGGTAAATATATGATTGAGGTGTTACACATGAAACCAAGTCCGAGAATGGGCTGGATTCTGAGTGCTTTACTTGAGGAAGTACTAGATGATCCAAATAAAAATACAGAGGAACACTTAGCTGAATTAGTAAGATCCCTAGATATGCTCGGCGATGCCGAACTTAAAACCTTGGGAGATAGGGGAAAAGAAAAACAAGAAAAGCTAGAGGAAGAAGAAATTGACAAACTTCACAAAAAGCATGGGGTATAAGAAAAACCGACTCATTTATGAATCGGTTTATTAAATTATGCTAGCAGGTATGTGATGCCTACTTTTACGGTTTCTCCTTCTATTTGATTAAAATGAAATCCCGTAAGATCTTCAAGCTTTTTGATGAAGCAAAAAGAGTTTTCTATTAAAATGTAGGTCCTGGTTGATCCTGAGCTATCGCTCTCAAATTCAAGCTTTTCCCCATTTCGCGTAACTTGAAATGTTACGCCAATTGATACTTCCCATATTTTAAATATGTCTCCAGCTTGTAATCCTGTGTGTTTTCCGTTTAGTTTCATCTTTTTTGTTTTAAATATTTTTATTTAATATAATAGTATCATTATTATTACTATTTGTCAATCGTTAATAACATTGGTATTGAGAATATTGTTATAAATTAAGGTATACTGATAAATATTATTATTTGTCAGTATAGTTGACATTTAGCATATTAAGAATATACTATTGTTATGACATTGGAACTTATAAAATCACTTGAAAAATTAGGATTAAGTGAAAAGGAATCAAAAATATATATTGCTGGACTTGGTTTGAGTAAATTTTCAGTTATGGCTATTTCTGAAAAGACTGGGATAAAAAGGCCGACCTGCTATTTAATTTTGGAAGATTTAAAAAAGAAAGGCCTTATCACAACCTTTCCGAAAGCAAAAAAAATTTTATATGTAGCCGAACATCCAAACAATCTTCTAAAAAATACAGAAAATTCTTTCAAATTAGCAAAAGAATTGATGCCCGAATTACAAAATTTAATTGGTTCTACTTCTGAAAAACCAATTTTAAAAGTATATGTTGGGCAAAGTGGAATTCATAATATTTTTGAAGATATATTAGAAGACAAAAAAGATTTTTATTATATTGCTTCGGTGACAGATTTAGTTGAAGAACTCGGCCAAGAATATCAAGATGAGTGGATTAAAAGAAGGGTTGCTAAAGGAATGCAGTCAACAAGTATCAGAATTCGGGAAGGAGAAACAGATTATCCTCTTTATGGAAATGCTCCAGAAAATCCAAGAGTAATAAGATATGCCCCCGAAGGATTTAAAATGCCATATACTGTTTTTATTTATGGTAAAAAAGTTGCTTTTATTTCAAAGAAAAAAGAATTTTTTGGATTTATTGTTGAAAGTAATGATATGTCTATATCTATAAAAGCCCTTTTTGATGTTTTGTGGAATATCTCCTCGGAAAGTTTAAATTAGTTGGTAAAAAAATTGCCGATGAACAAAAAAAGTTTTCGAATTGGCGTGGTTAGGAGCTAAAAGTTTGAGGAAATAAATATCAAGTAAGTTTTAGTGATATAATTAATATATGAAAAAAAATGAAAACAAAATAATAATATATCAGGCTCCTTCTGGAGCCATTGAATTTCGTGGGGATATCAAAAGTGAAACAATTTGGGCAACACAGGCTCAGATTGCTGAAGTTTTTAATGTAGAAAGATCAGTTATTACAAAACATATTAGAAATATATTAAAAGATAAGGAACTTGAAAGATCTTCAGTATGTGCAAAATTTGCACATACTGCCAGTGATGGAAAAACCTACCAAGTAGAACACTACAATTTGGATGTTGTTTTGTCTGTGGGCTATCGTACAAACTCAAAGATTGCCATAGCTTTTCGACAATGGGTGACTAAGACCTTGCGAGAGCATATTACAAAAGGTTACACCATAAACCGTAAACAGATAGCCAAGAATTATGATTCCTTTATGCAAACTGTTGCTAGTATTCAAAATTTATTACCAGAGAATATTACTCTTGACCCAAAGGTAGTTTTGGAATTAATCAAAGAATTCGCAAGTACTTGGATATCACTCGATGCCTATGATAAAGAATTACTTCAAATAAAAGGAGTTACAAAGAAAAGTATTAAATTAACAGGGGGTGAATTACTTTCTGCTATTTCAAATTTAAAAAATGAATTAATTAAAAAAGGAGAAACCACAGATTTATTTGCGACCGAAAGACAAAAAGGAAGTGTGGAGGGTATAGTTGGTAATGTAATGCAAACATTTGGAGGTAAACCACTTTATGAAACTGCTGAAGAAAAAGCAGCGCATCTTCTGTATTTCATGGTGAAGAATCATCCTTTCATAGATGGGAATAAACGTTCAGGTGCATTCACTTTCATTTGGTTTATAAGAAAAACAAGAATAAAAGGTTTTAAAAATATAAATCCAGCAACATTAACCACACTCACACTTCTAATTGCCGAAAGTGATCCTAAAGATAAAGAGCAGATGGTTGCACTCGTTACCCAATTACTAAAATAATATTTTTATTAAAATTCAATCATTATCGGGCAATGATCTGAGCCATAGTAATCAGATATAGTTTTAAAACTTTTTATATTTTTCACAAAAGATTGATTTGTAAAAAAGTAATCTATTCGCCAGCCGACGTTGCGGTCGCGAGCACGAGTTTTCTGATCCCAGTATGTGTAAACATCTTTTTTGTTTGGATATAAATTACGAAAAATATCTACCCAACCATTATTTATCAACTCATCCATCCAAGCACGTTCAATAGGTAGGAATCCTGTATTTCCTTCATTTGCCTTTGGCCTTGCAAGGTCTATTTCTTCATGAGCAGTATTTATATCACCACAAAAAATAACATTTTTACCTTGTTTCTTTAATTTATTTATAAATTCTAAAAAAGCATCATAAAATTCCAACTTGTATTTCAATCTTTCTGGACCTCCACCTCCGTTAGGGAAGTAGCAGTTGATGAGAACAAAGTTTTTATAGTAAGCAACTAGAGTTCGCCCTTCATCGTCAAATCTTTTTTCACCGATTCCATATTCAACTTTTTCTGGTTTTTCTTTTGAATAAATCGCGACACCACTGTAACCTTTTCTTAATTTTGAGTATGAAAAATATGAATTATAACCCTTTAGATTTCTAGTATCTGCATCAAGTTGTTCTGGTTCGCATTTTGTTTCTTGAAGGCAGACAATATCGGGATTGTTAAAAGAAAACAAAGGCACAAAATGACCTTGTTTAACCGTCGCTCGCAATCCATTTGTGTTCCAAGAAATTATTTTCATAATAGTATTATTTTACTACAAAAAATTAAATAATGCTTATATGTAATCATGTTGGTCTCTAAAAAAGAGGCTGGAATTATTTTCCGGCCTCTTTTTACTTACTATGAAACTTTTTATGAACATCTCGAAGTTGTTTATCTGTTATATGTGTATATATCTGGGTTGTAGCAATGTTGGCATGACCAAGCATCATTTGGACAGAACGAATATCCGCCCCGTTTGAAAGTAAGTCTGTCGCAAATGAGTGGCGAATGATATGTGGAGTTACTTTTTTTGATATTCCAGCCACGATTGCATAGTATTTTACAATGCGTTCTATCGAACGGGGAGTTAGCCTATTTCCTTTCGCTCCATTTTGAGAATATTGGATAAATAAAGGCTCATCCATATCTTTACGAATTTTTAAATATTCTCGAATTGCATCTTTAGCAGAATCAGATAAAAATACTACTCGCACCTTTTCCCCCTTACCACGAATAGAAAATTCATCTTTTGATAAATCTAGATCACGATTAATAGAGCAAAGCTCAGAAAGACGAAGCCCCGTTGAAAAAAATAGCTCCAAAATAGCCTTATCTCGCAACATTTTCCCCAGCCCTAAGTCGGACTTAGGGCTGTTAAGAGGGGCATTTAAAAGTCGATTTAATTCATCTGTTGATATTAAGTCGAGAGAACGCTCTTTTATTTTAGCTAAGTCTATACGTTCAGGAGAAAGGGAAGTAATACCCCTTTTCATCAAGTATTTAAGAAATGAACGAAGAGCAATAAGATGATAATTCTGAGTATTTTTCTTGAGAGTTCCGGCTTGTTGACCTTTTGTTTTAGCACCAGGCTGACGATTGAGATATAATCTAAACTCTCGAATTTTGTCATCTGTTATTTCTTTCGGTTCGGAAATTTTAGCAAAAGTGAAAAAACGAGTTAAATAGTGGTCGTAATTATTGACCGTTTTTAGACTGTTTCCTTTCTCAATTTCTACATGTTCAAGGAATTCTCTTTTTAATTGTTCGAATTCTGTGGTCATAATTAATGTCGTACAATAATTGTATCATAAGATGCCTAAATTATGCATATATGGCCGACCCCTTGCATTTTTTAACAATTTATGCTAATATATGCTCACGATGTTAACAACAAAGAAAAAGCAAAATATTATAAAAAAGAACCAACTGCACGATAAAGACACTGGAAGTGCATCAGTTCAGATCGCTATTTTGAGTAAAAGGATAGATGAGCTTGCTGGTCACCTAAAAGAACACAAAAAAGACAACAGTTCTCGTCGTGGATTGATAAAAATGGTTGCTGATCGTAGAAATCATTTAAAACATCTCGAAAAAACTGATAAGGAAAGATACGCGACAGAAACTAAAAAATTAAAAGCCTAACAAAATTCCCGACACTGTCGGGTCTTTTGTTATATAATGGAATTGTTGTTAACATGACAATAGGTCGATAATTAATTTTTAATATAAAAAGCTTCACAAATTATATTCTAAAAAAAGTCCTCGGATGAGGGAGGACAAGGAGCCACCCAGTAGGTGATTCTCCTGAATCAGACATTTTTTCATAAAATAATTTGTTTCGCTATTAAACTATATGAGTGTAATAAAACACAAAGAACAAAGAGTAGGGGTTTTTATAGATACATCAAATCTATATCACTCTGCAAAAAATTTATATAAAAGGAAAGTAAACTTCGGGGCAGTTTTAAAAGATGCAGTAGCAGGACGCAAACTTGTCCGTGCAATTGCTTACGTTATCACAAGTGAGGGCGGTGAAGAAAAAAACTTTTTTGATGCATTAACAAAACTTGGAATTGAAACAAAAACAAAAGATTTACAAATTTTTTCAGGTGGAGCAAAAAAGGGGGATTGGGATGTCGGACTTGCAGTTGATGCCATGAAGATGGCTCCAAAACTCGACGCAGTTATATTGGTCGCAGGGGATGGAGATTTTGTCCCTCTAGTAGAATATTTACAAAGTACATCTGGAGTTCAAGTGGAAGTAGTATCTTTTGGAAAGAGTGCTTCAATGAAACTAAAAGAACAAGCCGATGATTTCCTAGACCTCTCAAATAATTATCGTAAGTATTTAATTTATTAAATAAAAAAACCGCGCTGACATCAGTGCGGTTTTTTGTTTCAAAAATATATTAATACTCCCCGTCGTCTATTCCTTCAACAGAGAAATTGAATGCGTGTTGACGTTGTTTAATTAGAAATAATTGTTTCCAAAAAAATAACGTCTCTGTGGATTTTATTTCCACAAGGTCGTATGCCATTTTAGTTGGACTAAAAACCATTCTTTTAAATACTTTTAATATAAAAGAGCGAGTGTTGCCTTCGTTGGCAACTTCACCAATGATGGTTTCTATCCTACCGTCTGGCATCAGTTTACAAATCTCTAGATTTTCACCTGAAGATATTTTTATTTTTTTCATGGCTGTGGTTTTTCTTTTACATTATAACAATAATCTATCATTGTCAATCAGCGTTTTTTTTGCTATTATAGTTCTATTAATAGTTATTTAATTTGTTAATCTCCGAACAATTAGCGTTGAAACAAAAAGTTTCAAAACTAGAGTTTGGAGAGTAGCACTAAAATATATGCAAAGTAAAGAATACGAAGTAGAAATCGGTGGCAAGAAAATTGTCGCATTTTTTAGTGATTTAGCTGACCAAGCAAATGGTTCAGTAATTTTAAAAAGTGAGGGGACAGTAGTTATGGCTACAGCCGTCATCTCAAAAGATGGAAGTAAAAATTTAGGATTTTTTAATCTAACAGTCGAGTATTTAGAAAAGTTTTACGCTGCTGGAAAAATTCTTGGTGGACAATACAATAAGAGGGAGGGCCGACCAAGTGACCAAGCTATCTTGGCTGCTCGCATGATCGATCGTACTATCCGTCCGCTTTTCGATCATCATATAAAAAATGCTGTGCAAGTAATTGTCACAGTAATTGCAGTAGGAGAAACTGATCCAAAAGTTTTAGGAATCAATGCGGCATCAGTGGCATTACAAATGTCTGACATCCCTTGGAACGGTCCAATTGGTGCAGTTCAAATAAGTAAAACAAGTGATGACAAAGAAGTAAAAGTAAATCACTATATCCCAAGTCAAGACGAATCAGTGTACGCACTTGATCTTCTTGTTTGTGGAAAAGATAAAACAATCAACATGATCGAAGCGATGGCATATGAATTAAACGAAGAAGAAATGGGGAGTTGTTTTGATCTTGCTTCTAGTGAAATCACAAAGTGGGAAGATTTCCAAAAGAAACTTCAAGGTGAATTTGGTAAGACGAAACTTGTATTTCCAAAGCCGGTAATAGATGAAAGTGTTACCACTCTCTTTAATGAAAAAATTAAATCAACACTCGATGCAAAACTTTTCACTAAAGAAAGTAAAAAAATTTCAAGTGAAGTTGAGGCTCTTTGGAGTGAATTATTAAAAGAAAAATATCCAAATGAAGAAGATGAAGCAACACTTAGTGCGGCTGAAGATTATTTACATCATTACTTAGACAATGAGTTCCATAGAGTTGCATTGGAAAATGGAACTCGTGCTGATGGAAGAAAAGTTGATGAGATACGAAAACTTTTTGCTAAAGCAGGTGGAGTGTCTCCTGTGTTACACGGTTCTGGAATATTTTACAGAGGGGAAACACACGTTCTATCGGTGCTCGCACTTGGTGGGCCTGAAGATATGCTACTTGTGCAAGGAATGGAATCTGAATTAAAAAAACGTTTCATACATCACTACAATTTCCCTCCGTACTCAGGTGGTGAGACAGGGCGTGTTGGTGGAATCAATCGTCGTGAAATGGGTCACGGATTTTTAGCAGAAAAAGCACTCACTCCAATTATTCCAAATAAAATAAATTTTCCTTATACGATTCGTGTTGTGTCTGAATCAACAGCTTCAAACGGTTCAACTTCCCAAGCTTCAATCTGTGCAGCAACTCTTGCTTTGATGGATGGAGGTGTCCCAATCAAAAGTCCGGTAGCTGGAATTTCTGTCGGACTAATGGCAAGTGAAAAAGATGAAAATAAATATGTTTTACTTTCTGATATTCAAGGACCGGAAGATCACTACGGAGACATGGATTTCAAAGTTGCTGGCACAAAAGATGGTATCACGGCAATTCAACTTGATGTGAAAGTAGATGGAGTCAGAATCCCGATTTTAAAAGAAGCACTTGTCCGCGCAAAAAATGCACGTCTAGAAATTCTTGAAACTATCACAAAAGAAATCGCATCACCACGCGCAAGTATTTCTCCAAGGGCTCCGATGATATTAACTATTAAAATTAAAAAAGATCAAATCGGAATGGTTATTGGCCCCGGTGGAAAAAACATCAATGCAATTCGAGAAGAAACAGGAACTGAAATTACAATCGAGGAAGATGGAACAGTTTTTGTCACAGGTAAAAATGGAGGGGCGGAAAAAGCAGTCAAGATAATTGAGGATATGACTCATGAATACAAGATTGGAGAGAAAGCTGATGGCGAAGTTGTAAAACTTATGGATTTTGGAGCCTTTGTTCGCATTGGACATGACACTGAGGGCTTAGTTCACATTTCAGAAATAGCCCCATTCCGTGTTGAGAAAGTTTCTGATATTCTTAAGGAGGGGGATAAAGTTCCCGTGAAAATAATCAAAGTGGATGAGAGAGGCAGATTAAACTTTTCAATCAAAGATGCAGATAGTAATTTTTTCAAGAAACCAGAATTAGATAAATAAAATAATAGTTTTGTTTATAAAAAAAATATGGATGAAAATAAACCACAACAAAATGACACCGACATAAAAGTTCTCCGAACATATACTTCTGATATGGCCGATGCTGTTCGAATAAACGAAATGTCTGTGATCAAAATAGCTCTTGCTGAAAAAGAAAAACGTGAAAGGGAAGAGATATACAAAAAAGCCGAAGGAACAAATACTTCAAAAACTTTTCTAGTAATTGGAGGTATAATTTTAATCGCTGTTGCAATTTTTGGATCTTATTTTATTTTTCAAAAAACAAAAGAAAAGAAAATCCCACCACAGATAACGACAAATATTGAGACAATTATAACATATGATTCAAAATCAAATATAGATGTAACAAATATAACTGGTATAAGTGATTTAATTTCTGAAATAAAAAAAGGGCAAGATTCAAATCCAAGTTTGATTAAAGCACTTTTCTTTATAAAAAATAATAATGGTATAACCGAAAATATTAGTTCTAGTAATTTTCTCTCATTAATTAAAACATCAGCACCCGGAGCACTCATAAGATCATTGTCTGATAAATATTTGTTTGGAAAATATTCAAACTCAAATGCAATAAATGAAAAAGATAAATATGCAACTTTTTTAATCTTTCAAACAAACAATTATACTCAAACCTATGCTTCAATGCTTGATTGGGAAAAAACAATGTTAAAAGATTTATTTACTATTTTTGAAATCACTATACCAGAATCAGAAAATTCATTATTTGAAAAACCATGGAAAGATCTAATTGTAAACAATAAAGATGTTCGTGTATTATATGGAGACACCGGAGAAGGCATACTGTATTATGTTTTTGTAAACAAAGATAATCTTGTTATTGCCAATAACTTGGAAACACTGAAAGAAGTTATGTCGAGAATAATAATAAAAAATACTCAACCACTCTAAATAGTTGTCAAATACTCAATAAATGTTAATATAATAATTATGAATGTTAAAATTTACAAAGAAAAATTAGAGGAGGAAAAGAAGTTATTAGTAGAAGAACTCGGAGGGCTTGGTCGTGTAGATAAGACAGGGGACTGGGAAGCTGTTCCAGAAAATGAGACAGCAAGCCAAGAAGTCCCAGATGAAGGAGATCTAGCAGAGAGAGCTGAAGATTATGAAGAACGTTCCATTAAACTCAATACCCTCGAATCAAGACTAGGGGATATCAATAAAGCTTTAGAAAAAATCAATAGTGATAATTATGGAATCTGTGAAAATTGCAAAAAAGAAATCGAAGAAGACCGATTAGAAGTAAATCCTGCAGCTAAAACATGCAAGGATTGTATGGAAAAAGTGTTATAAATTAAAACCCCCAAAACAATTATTTTGGGGGTTTTACATTAAATATATGTCATTCTCGAGAATTTATTCAGCACAAACACATTTATTAAAAGGAAAAATTGTAACTATTGAAGTTGATATTACAAAAAAGACTCTTCACTCTTTTACTTTAGTTGGGCTGCCAGATAAAGCTGTCGACGAATCAAAAGACCGAATGAGTTCTGCTTTAAAAAACTCAGGATACAATTCTCCTAAAAATCAAAATCAAAAAATTGTTATTTCACTTTCTCCAGCTGATCTTAAAAAAGAGGGGCCATATTTTGATTTAGCAATTGCGCTTTCTTACCTTCTTTCTGCCGAAGAAATAAATTTTAATCCTGATGGAAGAATTTTTCTGGGAGAATTGTCATTAAACGGTGAACTACGTCCCATAAAAGGGGCATTGCCATTAACTCAAGAAGCTAAAAAACTTGGTTATAAAGAAATATTCTTACCAATTGAAAATGCTGAAGAGGCTGCGCTTGTGGATGATATTAAAATATATGGAGCAAAAAATCTAAAAGAAGTAATTGATCATATTTATATACCAAAGACAGATAAAAAGGGTAATTTAATAGAAAAAGAAAGACCCAAAATATCTATCTTCCCAAAAACTGAAATCCTACACAAAGAAAGATCTGGGAATATTGATTTTTCAGATATCAAAGGTCAAGAAGGGGCAAAAAGGGGACTTGAGATAGCAGCTAGTGGTGGACACAATATCGCTATGTCTGGCCCACCTGGTACAGGGAAAACAATGTTGGCGCGCGTTTTTTCGCACATTCTTCCCGATTTAGAAAAAGATGATTGTTTAGAAATTACAGGAATACACTCAGTTGTTGGACTACTTGAAGATGCATTAATTACCGAATCCCCCTTTCGTGCTCCGCACCATACCGCAAGTTATGTCTCAATGATTGGAGGTGGAACAAATCCAAAACCGGGAGAGGTTACACTTGCACACCGTGGAGTTTTATTTCTCGATGAATTTCCAGAATTTGAAAAAAGGGTTTTAGAAGCTCTTCGCCAGCCACTTGAAGACAATGTCGTCTCAATTTCTCGCGCCCGTGGTTCAGCGATTTTTCCATCAAATTTTATCCTCGTTGCGGCAATGAATCCTTGTCCTTGTGGAAATAAAGGCAACAAACAAAAAGAGTGTATTTGTAAACCAATTGATTTAGATCGGTATAAAAGAAAACTCTCAGGTCCTATAATGGATCGAATTGATATTTGGGTTACAGTTAGCAATGTAGATTATGAAAAGCTTTCAAATAACACACAGGAAGGTGAAAAAACTTTTACGATAAAAGAAAGGGTCAAAAAAGCTCGTGATATTCAAAATAAACGGTTTAAAAATGCGGAGAGAAAAATAAACACAAATAGTGAAATAAATGTAAAAGAATTAAATATTTACGCTCCACTTGATAATGAAACAAAAAAATTACTAAACCAAAGTGCTGAGCGCCTACAACTCTCAGCCCGAGCCTACCACCGCACCATCAAACTCGCTCGCACCATCGCCGACCTAGAAGGTAGTGAAAATATAACTCAATCTCATATCTTGGAAGCACTCCAATACAGACCAAGAGAAAATTAATGTTGGAAGTCGGACTTCCAACATTTTAAATTTCTTTATCGAGGCGCTTGGCTTCAGCCCAAGAAAGTTCGTAAATTTTTTTCATCGCATCAGCAATTTCAGCATTATTTTGTAAAGCTAATAAAAGATGTATTATTAATAGATATGGAAGAAAAAAGACACAACTCAATGCTCATTCCCTATTATTTTAAAAAAAATAATCTTTATGTTTTCTTACAAAGAAGAAATGATGACGCTCCAAGAAACCCAAATATCTTAGGTGGATTCGGTGGAGGATTAGAAGGAGAAGAAAATAATGAGGATGCATTAATACGAGAAATGAATGAAGAATTAGAATATACTCCAAAAAATTATTCCCTTCTCGGAACTTTTGAAACTGATCATTCAATATCTAATTACTACATCGAAGAAGTCGATGAAAATTTTGAGAACAATGTTATTGTGCATGAAGGAAAGAGAGGAGAATGGCATGAGGCAATAAAAGTTGTTGAGAGAGACGATATTAGTCCAAACACGAAAAGAGTTATTAATTCAATAATTTTAAAATTTCGTTAATAAATTATATGACAAAAGAAAAATGCAAAACATGTGAGAAAGATTTTGTAATAAGAGATGAAGATCTTGTTTTTTATGAACAAATGAAAACAGTCCCTCCAGTTGATTGCCCTGATTGTCGTATGGCAAGAAGGTTAGTTTTTCGCAATGAAAGAACCTTATATAAAAGAACTTGTGATCTTTGTAAAAAAGATATGGTCGCTTTGTATACTCAAGAATCAAAATTTAAAGTTTACTGTCATGATTGTTGGTGGAGCGATAATTGGAATCCAAAAGATTATGCACAAGATTATGATTTCTCAAAAACATTTTTTGAACAGTTTAGAGAATTAATGATGAAAGTTCCACGGATTGGAATGCTGGCATTTAATAATGTTCGAAGTGAATACACAAATGGCTCAGCCGAAAACAAAGATTGTTATTTAATTTTTGCAGCTGATTATAATGAGGACTGCTTATATAGCAGATTACTTCAACGTGACAAGGGTTGTGTAGATTGCGCCTTCCTCCATGAATCAGAGTTGTGTTATGAATGTATCGATACTCGAAAATGTTTTAAATGTATGTATTCGGAACAATGTCAGTCATCAAGTGATTTATTGTTTTGTTTTAATATGAGAGATTCTCAAAATTGTATTTTTTGTACAAATGGCAGGCATATGTCGAACTATATTCTAAATCAAAAGTGTACAAAAGAAGAATATGATAAAAAGAAAAAAGAAATACTTTCAAATTATGAAAGTATTGAAAAAGCTAAAAAAGAATTTATAGAAATAAAAAAGAAGGCTATCATGAAATTTACTTCTCAAAGTAAGTGCCACAATGTTACAGGGGACTATATTCACAACTGTTATGATGGAGTTAGGCTTTATGACACTTATGATGCAAAAAATTGTTCTTATATGAAGGACACCGAGAACCCAACTGACAGCTGGGATTGTAATAATTATTATTACAAATGTCAGTTTGGTTACAATATAATGGGCGCATTACAAATTAGTAATTGTAAAAATTGTGCTTTTGTATTTTATTCGAATAATCTGGAATATTGTGAAAATTGTTATCATCTATCAAATGGATTTGGTTGTCTCGCAATTCGTAAGGGTCAAAATATGATTTTAAATAAAGAATATGAAAAAGAAGAATACCTAAAAATAAGAAAACAAATTGAGGATGAAATGAAAAAAGATGGAACTTGGGGTCAATATTTCCCTGCAAGCATCGCTCCTTTCTCATACAACGAAGCGCTCTCACAAGACTTCTTTCCTTTATCAAAAGAAGAAGCAATAAAAAGAGGTTTTACTTGGCAAGAAAAAACAACTGGAACTTACGGAAAAGAAACCATCGAAAAAGGAGAAATTCCTAATTCTATAGAAAAGGTTACCGAAGCTATTTTAAAAGAAATTTTAGTTTGTGAAGATTGTAATAAAAATTATCGCCTTGTCCAAGCTGAATTGGAATTTTACAAAAGAATGAATTTACCAATCCCTCATAAAGATTTTGAGTGTCGTCATCAAGATAGAATGAAAAAAAGAAACACAAAAGAACTTTACCCTCGTTCATGTATGTGTAAAAACGAAAAACATATAAATCACAATGGCGTTAATTGTTCAGAAAAACTTGAGACAACTTATGCTCCAGACCGACCAGAAATAATTTATTGTGAAAGTTGTTATCAACAAGAAGTAGCATAGATAATTAAAAATGAAGAATTAGGAATTGAAAACACGCATCTACGCTATAGCGTAGATGCGTGTTTTTGTTTATCTTTTCTTGGCTGAGTATGGGGCAGTGTCAGGAGTGTTGGAAGTCGGACTTCCAACATTTTAGATCTCTTTATTGTGAAAGTTGTTATCAACAGGAGATATATTAGATGGGGATCAAAAAGAGCGGGTTGGCTTCGCCAACCCGCTCTTTTAATTAGTAATTAGTAATTTTTAATTAGTAATTATTCTAAAACGGTGGTCGCATCTTGGAACCATTAGCATTTTCTATTTCAAAGTGAAGATGTGGGCCAGTAGATAAACCAGTGTTTCCAAGTGATCCGATTTTATCCCCTTGAGCAACAGTTTCACCCATCTTAACATTTACCTTACTCAAATGACCGTATCGAGTCATAGTTCCATTTGGATGTTCTATATCAATATAATTTCCATATCCACCACCGCAACCTCTCTTTCCTTCTTTACAACCAGTAACAACCTTAGAAACAACACCGGAAGCGGCAGCCACAATTTGAGTTCCGCGAACATTTCCAAAGTCTATCCCCGGATGAAACCCTCTTCGTCTTGATCCATACGGAGATGTAACAATTCCAACTACTGGTCTTAGATAATAACCAGATGGGGCTTTTGTATTTGATGATTTAGTAGAAACTGGATTCTTTGTATTTGAAGAAGGTGTAGGCTTTGCAACAACTGGTTTAATAATACCGTTTGGAACAAAGATTATATCTCCTTGCTTGAGATCTCCGTTTGAAATATCGTTGAATATTGATATATCTTCAGATTCAGCTTCATATTTATCTGCAATCTTACTTAAAGTATCACCCTTTTTAACAACATGCTTTACTCCAGTAACAGGCAGAATATTGAGCTTTTGGCCAACAGAAATCTTTGGGCTAGTAATATTATTTTCCCAACGAATTGTATTTACTGAAACATTAAAATATTCAGCAATTCCTGACAAAGTATCACCTTCTTTAACTGTGTAAACATTAATCTGGTCAGAAATTGAGCTTTTTTCAAAAGAAACATCCGGCCCCGGCCCAAAAATACCATCACTGTAGATAAATGAGTCATCTTGAACTATCACAATATCTTCTTTATCATTTGTATTTTTAAGATCTGGATTAACCGAAGACTCTAAAAGAGGAATATTTTGGGAGTTATGGATAACACTATTATCTATTTGAGGGGCAACTTCATTTGCTGTTACCTCGGTACCCAACACCATTGATGTTAAATCAGAAAAAAAGCTGGCATTTGCCAACGTTGGAACTCCAAATATCATAGAAAGGGCTACAAAAAAAGAAGAAACCTTTATAATAGAAGGCTTGTAAGATAAGGCTATTTTCATCGGATGATAACCTTCTTGCGAATAGCTATCTTCAGAATCTTTTATTTGAGGTTGAATAAGCCTAAATAAAGTAATTACACTATTTTACCCCTTGTTGAGGAATACAGTACGACCGCATTAAGCGAGGGCTGTAATTATAAGTAAAATTGGCGTAATTGTTACAATCGTCTCAGAAATGTCTTTGTAAATAAAGCTCTTTTTGGATTTTCTGTAATATAAGACCCATACCAAAGGTCCTATACTTATAGGGTAGCCCAGATCAGTTTTATAGTCAACGAAGTAATCCACAGAGTTATATCACGACACAAATGCTGTTTTTGGCAAAAAGAACTACTTGACAGATACAACCCAGTATGCTATACTATAGGTAGAGCTTTAAGTTCTTTAATAAATTTCATTTTATTGATTTGGAAGTAATTCAATTAGTAAAAAGTCCTAAATTATTAAAAATATTTAGTAATTTGAGACTTTTTACTAATCCAAAATAATTATAAACCCAAAAAATCAAACAAAATGAAAACACTTTATTGGATCATCATTATTTTTGTAGTAGTCGTAGTAGCATCTTTTGTAACGTTTACTGTGGCAAAACCACAAGTGACCAAAACGGCACAAAAGGAATTCAACGATTCAATCACAAAAATTAACAAAATTGCCAGGGAAAGAATTGCCAAAGCCGATGCTGATCTCACAAAGGGAGTAGGAGAAGCAATGCAAACAGCAAATGACGAAAAGGCAAAAGCAAAATTATTGTCAGATTCCCTTGATAAGGTGAATGCCGCCCTTGCTATCGCAACTGCAACCCCGGCCGCAAAAGCAAAAGCTGCCGCCGATGCTAAAGCAAAAATAGCTGCAGAAAAAGCCGCCGCAAAAGCCTATGCGAAAAAGATCAAAGGCCACCCGGCATTAGATGATGACGAGGAGACATTTACTTGTTTAAAGTCGGATTCGGCTTCATTCTACTATTTAGCTCCAAGTGGGTATGAAATAATAATACTCCCCCAATAGTTAGTAACAGGTAAAAAAAGAATAAGCCGGACTCATCCATGAGCCCGGCTTAATTATTTTTTATAAGAGAAATTATGTTAAAATAAAAAAGTAATATGATGAAGGTAGAAAAACCTATAAATAAAATAGAAGAAAACTCAAATTATGAATTTTTAAAGAATGAAATAGAAAAAGGTATTTCGAGCACTCCAGAAGGTAAAGATAAAAAAACGCATCTTTTGGAAATTTTAAATATGGATTATGGTATAGATTTGAGTCAAAAAATAATAGAATCCTTACCAAGTGATTATTTTGATAATATAGAAGAAACAAAAAAAGAAATTCCACCCATGGTAAGTGAAGAAAAAAATGAAACAAGACTAGAAGATACTCTAAAAAATGATTTCAAATTGCCAGCTGATAAAATAAATGAGGTCAAAAAAGACCCACGAATAAAAAAAATATTAAAAATTGGAATATTTAGTGCACTAACTGTTGCTTCTATTGTTGGAATATTAAAAACATCTGATTTTAAAAAGGGGGAGAAAGAAAATAATTTAGATAAAACAATAAGTTTTGACAAAAGATTTAGTGGGGAAATATATGCAACACTCCCCGAAGAAGGGAAGGATATTTATAAATACATGGCCGAAGAAAATCCAACTCCTGAAAGGTGGTACCAGGTGTTAGATAAAGACAGTGCAGTAATTTATGTTTTTAATTCACAAAATGAATTAATAGTTAAAATTAAAGGTGGTTTTGGTAAAGATGAGGGAAATGCTCCAAATACTTCAAATGAAAACGATGAGGGAAGTAGAACAACTCCATCTGGAGTATATTTACTGTCATCTGCCTCACTCCCAAGCGACATAGTAAAATATGGAAAACTAAGATATTCTCTTTTTGGTAAAACTATTTTGGGTGATAAAATAACCCTAGGGGAACATCAAACATGGCCAGATGAGTTAACAATTAGAACAGAAAAATTAAATACACCTGATCCAAAAGATAATAAATTCTCATATGGTTGTATAAACATAAGTGCGAACGATTTTGAAAAATATGTAAAACCAAACTTCAAAGGTGACTATGGGGAATTCATGTTTGTTCTTCAAGACAAAAAAGGTAGAGAAAGTGGGGTTAAATTTGAAACAAAAAAACTTATTGAAAGTATTATTCCTACTATGGTTGAAATGGCAAATAAAGAAATGAATATGTATAGTAATTCAATTATTGAAATAAAAGACACTCTCAGTAAGCTTGGCGATGAAATTACAAATATTGAAGATAAATATAATAAACTGGTTAAAGAATATAAGCAAAATAAGAATGTTAATACTCAAAGAAAAATCGAGGATATTAAAAATGAAATAAAAAACAAAAAAAATGAAGTTGGGCAACTAAGAAAATTGCTAACTATATACGCCGACAAGGTAAAAGGTGTAACAATTAAGCGTGATCAGGTGGAAAAAATATTGATGGAAATGGATTAGAGCACATTGACTTTTGTACTGTTTTGTGATATAATATAAAGACATGTAAGTTAAAATTTAGTACAATTAGTAAATATTATAAAAAATAAAAATTTATGAAAGATCTAGAATCAACTCTTGGTAATTTAAACAAAAATGAAAAACGACTAATAGAAATTAAAAAATCTAGAGTTGAGCTTGAAGAAAAAATGGGCGAATTAAAAGATCCAGTTGAGATAGAAAAAATCAAAAAACAAATTGATGCACTCCATGAAGAAAAAGCGGGTATTATATCCAATTTCATAAAAACTGTTCCTGAAACACCATTCGAGGATGTTCCGAGTGAGTCGGAAAAAGTGGGGGTAGAAAAAAATAAAAAAGAGAGATTGCCTCCAAAACTTAGTTTTGAGCAATTAAAAGAAAAAATATCAAAAGGCGAAATAATAATCGACCCAAATAAATTTTCAGTTATAAAAGCAGACATTTTAGAAAATAAAAATGGAAAGCTAGTAAAAGAAAGGGAAAATCTATTAAAACAATTATCAGAAAAACAAAAGTATGATAAAAAAGAACTTTATAATTCTCTTGAATTTAGAAAAAGTTTAAATTTAGAATCAAAAAAAGATAAAAATGATCTTATTGATGGTAAAACACTTAGTGAATATATTATGCAAATGGCAGGGAAAGAAGTTCAAAAAGAAGACAGGTATCCTGAAATAAAAGAAAGATTAAAAAATATAAAACTCTACAAGGAAGAAGAGATAAATGAAATGTCATATATTGAGTATATGAAAAAATATGAGGTTATAATTATAGAAGAAGAAAATCCAGCACAAGAAACGGTTGAGCAACCTGAAACTCAAAATATCACAGAAGAAAGTGAACCCGTTGTCACAAATGAAGAAGAAGCAGAAAAACAAAAGCAGGTAAAATTAGAACAAGAAAAAATGAAAAGAATTAATGCAGCCTTTGATAACTTTGTAAAAATTACACAAAACTACCAAAAATTAAAACAAGAACATGGTGAACTTGAAAACAAACTAAATGAATTAATAGAGCTGAGAGAAAAGTTATTAAAGGAAAGTGAAAGCTCAAAAATAGAAAGGGAAATAACAATCGAGGAGCTGGCTGAAATACTAAAAAATAATAAGATTGATCAAATAATTGTAGCCAGTAGTTATAACAAGAATAAAGAACTTGCTAGACTTAATCCTGATTTAGATTCACGTGGAGCTCTTTATCTATTAAACAGTTTAAATAAAAAACCAATTAATAATACATATGCTGACGGATCTATGAGTTCAGTTGTTGGGAAACGTGGCGAAGGGAAAGAGTCTGTTTTAAAAAACACTAATGAGTTCAGCCCACTAAGTATAAATGAGAATGGAATTAAAAAAGATAATGAGGGAGAAAAAACAATAGAAAATAAACCTGGTCTAAAAATTTTTATAGATACTGGTGGTGAATGGTTAAAAATCGAAGAAAATGGAGAGGAGAAAGTTCTTTATATTGACCACCATGGGTCAGGAAAGAGAGAGCCAACCTCTGGGACAAAAATGATATACAGAGCAATGGAAGAAGCTGTTATTCTAGAGAATAAACCTTGGGTGAAAAAATTAGTGAGGTTTATCAATGACACTGACAACTTAAGTTATGTAGATGAGAAAGATAAATTTGGTAAAA
The DNA here is from genome assembly GCA_041666225.1 of Minisyncoccota bacterium. Lineage (GTDB taxonomy): Bacteria > Patescibacteriota > Minisyncoccia > Phycocordibacterales > UBA9973 > UBA8515. The sequence goes on from JBAYHJ010000001.1 coordinate 68,311, forward strand.
GAATTTTTACTGAAACAAATTTCAAAGAAAACTGGCCTAGGTCTCTATATGCTCTAGCTGAAGATTATATCCCTTTTAATAAACTTGTTGAATTATTTGAAAAAGGAACAATTAAAGATCCATCTAAACCATTCACAAAAGAAGAATTGGAAGGCGAAATCGGAAAAATTGAAACAACAGAGATGGGACATAAAAAACCCTTAAAAGATATAGTGGAGGAAATAGAAAAAAAAGTAATAGAAAATGTTGAAAGTGTAAAGAGAATAAGAAATTATAATAGTAAAGTAGAAAAGTTGAATACTAATTCAAAAAATCTTGGGAAAATTATTTATCATAATTTTAAATGCAAATATAAAGATCCTGATGATGAAACCAAATTAAAAACAAGCATTATTGATGACAAAATGTCATTTAAGGCCATAAAGGCAATGAACGCTGATACTTATGTTGTTTGGAATAAGACAAAGGACAAAAAATCTTTCTTCATTAATTCAAAAGATGCTGACTTGGTAGAAATTGCAAAGAGGTTAAACGAAGAAGACCCAGGTTGTGCAAAAGAAGTTCGTGGAGTATTCATATTTGGAAAAATAAATAAGCTGAGTGAGAGAAAATTCCTAGAAATACTTGACCCAGAAATAATAAAAGATGCAAAATTAAAATAATAAAAGTCGAACTTAATAATAAAAAATAACAAATACAAAATGACTAAAAAACCAGATTACCCACCATTAAAACTATCAGATATTGATAAAAGTATTGAGGAGACAAAAAAGGCTCTTGCAGAAAAGGGTGGATTGTTAGATGAAACAAAAACACAATTAGAAGAACAAATAAAAGTATTCGAGAGTCTAGGTGTTTCAAAAGAAAAAATCGATGAACTTCGTAATAAAATGATAGAGAGTGAGGTTAAATCAACAACAATAGAGAAAGTTGACACAAATCCAGAAGAAAACAAAACTTCTAAAAATAAAGAACCAGTAAAAGATATTAAAGATGAAAATCTAAGGAGTGAGTATTATGATAAAGCACTTGAGATAATAACAAAAACGGGTGACACAACTTTTTCTAATTTACAAAGAAAACTCAAGATAAGTATGGGTAAGGCAAAAAGACTACTAGAGATTCTCGAGCAAGATGGAATTCTTGGTCCGTCTATAAACGGTACCCCTAGAGAGATTTTAAAAAAAGAGGAGAAAAAAAATATAAATAGCACTGAAAAACCTGAAACTGACCAGGAAAAAGCGGCAAAGTTAAGCGATCAGATAAAAGCCGAACAGGAAGAAAGAGAGAATGCAACCAAAGGAAAAGAAAAAACAAAATATAATTTTGTTTGGGAGACAAAAACGAATCAGACAGATCAAGCTTACGGTTATTACGACTATCAAGTAGGAACTTTTCCTTTTGAAATTAACGGGGTGAAATCAGAAGTTGTAATTAGTGAGGAAAAAACAGAATGGCATGAATATTCAAGACTTAAGAAAATGGCCAGATTTGGAATGGGAGACTCTGGAAAAATAATTTTCAAAAAAAATCCATCTTGGAGTGTTTATGTAACTGATGGAAATAAAACATTAGACAACAAATATCCAAAAACAATATATTTTAATACAAAAGAAGAAGCTATTGAAAAAGCAAATGAAATTATAGAGGAGGGAATGAAAATTAAATTTGAGGAAGAAAAGAAATACATGGGACAAGGAGCAACTCCTCCTCCACCTCGACAAAATCAAAATAATCCAGGAACAAAAACACCAGAGCCAATTCAAAATATTTCTCAAGAACAACTACTTAATAATTTAAACAATCTCGAAAAATTAGCTCAAGATAAATTAGACTCATCAAAATTCAGAGGCAAAATTCTAAAGGGCTTAGATAAATGGGAAAATCTTGGGAAAGGAGAAGGAAAAGCAAATTTTGCCAAAAGAATGACTAAAATTGCTCTTAATTTAGCTCTAATCGGTCTGGTTTCTTCAATTGCGGTTGATCAAATTGCTAATGCTGGAATAGAAATTGCCGGTCAAACTCTTTCAAATACCGCTTTAGCTGGCGGAACATCTCACTATTTAATTAATAAAATGGGAATCGGACTCGGGCTTTCTGCTTCAATGGATCGTTTAGGAAATAAAATACCAAATAAAGTAAAAAAGTGGATACCTTGGGTTATGGGGGGCGGTAGTATTTTAGCTGCAGGAGTCTTATCAGGAGGAACAGTAGCTGTGGCCGCCGGTGTTGGTTTTGCTGCCTCTAAATTATTAAAAAAGAATTTTACAAATGAAAAAATTGAAGCAAAACAGGAAAATGCCAGAAAAGAATTGTTAGAAAAAATAAAAAAAGAAGGAGCTGAAATAAATCCTGAAAAAGTAAAAGCTTTTGAAAATGAATATTCTAAGTTATTAAAAAAATACGAAAACCAAAAAATATGGGGTAAGTTGTGGGGTACAGCGGCAAGATTTGGCTTGGCGACAATTGTTAGTACTGTAACTCTAGAAGCTGCAGGATATGCTAAAGATATGCACGCAGAACATCAAGCAAATGTTGAAAAACCAGTAGAAGAAGCGAAAGCTGTCGAAGATCAAAGCAACACTTCGCAAAATGATTCAATTTCAGAAAAACAAAATGAAATAATTAAATCCGATTCAACTGAAAATAAAACACCTATTTCTGATACAACAGATATGACCAAAGAATCTGATACCACAACTTCACAAATTGAAAATACTCAGACACCACAAACAGCAGAGGGTAATATAACACAAAGTGGTAATATCCAAGAATTTATGAAATCAAGTGCCACACAAGATGCTATAAAACTTGGTATGTATACTCCGGGTGAGGCAAATGAAAGTATGATTGTCCAATCAGGAACAGTTTCATTTGATGCAAATGGCCATCACGTCGAAGTTCCATATAGTTCAGATGGAGCAATTCAAACAATCGCCGATTTGAAAGAAAAAATGATTGCAGAATTTGGTGGTGAAGAAAAAATCCCAGAAGGAAATATGACAACTCATTATGTTGACATGAATGGAGCAGAGCATGATCAATCTCTAATACACAATGATACAAATGGAGTAGAAGTTATTGAAAAATATAATGGAACAATGTTTGATTCAGACCACTCTCATGCAACAGTTGAACATTCTGCTCACGATAGTCTCTCTGATGATAATAAAGTGCCAGAGCAAATAAATCATGAAACAGGTGAACCAATGGATAATAACACTGGAAATAATTCAGAAACACAAACCAATGAATCTACAACCCCTAAACAAGTAAATCCTAAGACAGGACTACCTATGGACAACAAGGGGGATAATTCGCAAGCTGATAACAAAAACAATTTATCAAATAATGGCAATGAAAATACCACTATTTTATCGACCGAAAAGTTAGAACATGTCCACAAAGTTTTTAATCATAATATTGATCATTTATTTGGAGAAAGACCTATAAGTGCTTGGAGTTACATAAAAGACCATGTTTCTGCAACAAGAATAATGGAAATGTATAAAGAGGGTGAAATAAAAGAAGACTTTAAGCCGCTTACTCATTATATGAACCAATTACAAAATATTACCGGAATAAGGCCACAAGGAGTTGACCTATTACACCCTGATCCAGAAACAATTCCTCATTATATTGGTCGGGCACTAGAAGAAGCAGAGCGAACTGGTCAAATAGGTAAAGTTACATTATAATTAATAAACCCTATGGGTAAAATAAATATGAATACTGTAAAAAAAGATTTGTTCGATTTGTTTCAAATAGATAAAATGTCACCTGAAAAAGGAGAGGAAATGCTTGGACGTCTTTCTAAGTTAGTTTTCCAGGCTGTTTTAGTGAGAGTATTACCAACATTATCAGAAGAAGAGTTAAGTGAGTATGAAAAAATCGTAGATGGAGATCAAGAAGCAGATGTTATCTTTAAATTTTTATCAGAAAAAATAAAAAATTTAGACGAAATAATTAAAGAAGAAGCCGAAAATTTAAGAATTGCTTTAGCTGAAAAGGCTTAATAAATATAAAATTAGACATAAAAACACCCTCATTATTAATGAGGATGTTTTTATGTTAAGATTTGTCTATGCAATATCTTGATTCTTTAAATGATAAACAAAAAGAAGCAGCCCTTTATACAGAAGGACCACTTTTGATAGTAGCCGGAGCGGGGGCGGGAAAGACAAAAACCATCACTCATCGAATAATTCACCTTATTCACCAAGGGGTAGATCCAAAGTCTATACTAGCGGTAACTTTTACAAATAAAGCTTCAAAAGAGATGCGAGACCGCATTACGGCCATGCTTGGTGAACCTATCCACGGCAATGATCCCAAAAATAATTATCCAACTTATAGAGATAGTGTTCCTTTTGTTTCAACTTTTCACTCTCTGGGAGTTCATATAATCAAAGAAAATTCTCACCTGATTGGTTTAAATAAATATTTCACTATCATGGATGAAAGTGGGGCTATCAGTATCATTAAAAGTGTCATGAAGGAGCACGACATCGACCCCAAACAACATGAACCTCGAAAAATAAAATCGGTAATTTCAAAATCAAAAGGAGATTTTATTACTGTTGAGACTTTTAGTGCAAATGTTGGAAGTGCCGCTCAGAGTATCATCGCAACAGTTTGGCGTGGATATGAAGCTCAATTAAAAAAAGAAAAGGCTCTCGACTTCGATGATCTTCTACTTGAAACTGTTTTAATTTTAAAAAAATATCCTGAAGTAAAACAAAAGTATCAGGAGCAATGGAAATATCTTCACGTCGATGAGTACCAAGATACAAATGAAGTCCAATACGAGATGACAAAACTTCTTGTCGGGAAAGAAGAAAATATTTGTGTGGTTGGAGATACTGACCAAAATATTTATAGTTGGCGTGGGGCAAATATAAAAAATATGCTTCATTTTGAAAAAGATTTCCCAAATGCAAAGATAGTGATGCTCGAACAAAACTATCGTTCAACAAAAAACATTATCGAAGCCGCAAATAGTGTAATAGAGAAAAATATTTACCGTGTTCCAAAAATTTTATTTACAGAAAATATAGCAGGTGAAGAAATAAATATTTGCGAAGCTTATGATGAGCAAAGTGAAGCAGTTTTTGTCGCTTCAAAAATTGATGAATTGTTGAAAGAAAATAAACCTGAAGATATCGCAATTCTTTACCGGGCAAACTTTCAATCACGAGTCCTAGAAGAAGCACTTTTGGATAAACAAATTCCATATCAAGTTCTTGGTGTAAAATTTTTTGATCGCAAAGAAATTAAAGATGTACTTTCATATGTTCGTGTCGCTTACAATAAAGAAAGTCTATCTGATATAAAAAGAATTATAAATATTCCCGTCCGAGGAATAGGTAAGGTTACAATCGCAAAACTTTTCGCGGGGCAACAAAATGAACTGCCAAGTGGCACTCAAATAAAAATAAATAATTTCTATAAAATTATTGATGATATAAAATCATATGTAGATACACACAAACCATCTGAATCGATTAAATATGTAATCGAGAAAAGTGGCATGAAAGATGAACTAGAACATGGGACGACAGATGAGCAAGAACGCTTGGAAAATATGATGGAATTAGTAACTTTAGCCATTAAGTATGACAATTTCAAGAGTGGAGAAGGCATGGAAAAATTATTAGAAGACGCCTCACTTTCAAGTGACCAAGATACCCTAATTCATGAAAAAGGAAATGGAGTAAGACTCATGACAGTACATGCATCCAAAGGATTGGAATTTAAATATGTTTTTATTACTGGACTTGAACAAGATTTATTCCCCCACGTAAAAGATAGAATGAAAAAAAAAGAAGACACCGAGGAAGAGAGGAGGTTGTTTTACGTTGCAATAACTCGCGCACGAGAAAAATTATTTTTATCTTACGCTTCTTTGCGTACAATATACGGAATGAAACAAGTAAATAATCCAAGTGAATTTATTTATGATATCCCCGCACATTTAACAACTTTCGAACAAGCACAAACTTCAAATGGTGAAAGAATAGTTTATCTATAGTATTCCCCATGTCCAGGCCTTGCCTGGACATGGGGGATGGATTATAATTAGTTTATGTCTATTCGTGCAACACCTTTTGTTTGTGATGAGTATTATCATATTTACAACCGTGGAGTAAACAAGATGAAAATATTCATAAATCATAGCGATTATGATCGTTTTTTAAAGTTATTATATTCAATAAATAATACCACTTTGACAAAATTCTCAGATATTGAAACAAGTCCAGGCAAGGCTTGGACATTTGAGAGAGATGAAACACTAGTTGATATTGGAGCATTTTGTCTTATGCCAAATCATTTTCATTTACTTTTAAAAGAAAAAAATGAGGGTGGAATTACAACTTTTTTACACAGATTAGCAACTTCATATTCTACATATTTTAATAAAAAATATAACCGTAATGGTTCTGTGTTTCAAGGAAAATTTAAATCTGAGTACATAAACAATGATCGTTATTTAAAATATTTATTTTCATATATTCATTTAAATCCAATAAAACTTGTACAAAAGGATTGGAAAGAAAAGGGGGTAAATAATATAAATAAAACAAAACAATATTTGAATAAATATAAATATTCTAGTTATGTTGATTATAAAAATGAAAAAAGAAAAGAATCAAAAATTCTTAATCCATCAGTTTTCCCAAATTATTTTCCAACAACAGAAAAATTTGAGAAAGAAATTTTTGAATGGCTAAATTATAACAACTATGATAAATAAATATAAGAATAAAATACAAACTAATATCAAAGCAAATGTCCAGGCAAGGCTTGGACATGTTCATAGTGCAAAGAAATCACTGGGGCAAAATTTTTTAAAATCGAAACCCGTACTTAAAATGATGTGTAAAGCAGGTAGTGTTGTAAGTAGTGATGTTATTTTAGAAATCGGACCAGGTAAAGGGGCTCTGACTAGTAACCTTTTATTGGGAGCTAGAAAAGTTTTAGCTATTGAAAAAGATAATGAACTATTTGAATTCCTGAAAGAAAAATTTGCAAGTGAAATAAAAAATAAAACACTTCAATTAATACACGAAGATATTTTAAACTTAGAAGTAAAAAAATTTGGACTTAAGAAAAATGAATATAAAATAATTGCAAATATCCCATACAATATTACTGGGGCAATATTTAAGAAATTTTTATCAAATGAGACACAACCAAAGACAATGATTCTACTTGTTCAAAAAGAAGTTGCTGAAAGAATTGTTGCTAAAAATAAAAAAGAAAGTATCTTATCCTTAAGTGTCAAAGCTTACGGGGAACCTAAATATATAATGAAAGTGGAGAAGAGATTTTTCTCTCCTGCTCCAAAAGTAGATTCTGCTATTATTGCAATAACTAATATTTCTAAGAAAAACTTCGCATCGGAAATAGAAGAAATTAATTATTTTAATATAATCAAGGCTGGTTTTGCCCACAAAAGAAAAATTCTATGTAAAAACCTAACATCTGTCCAGGCAAGGCCTGGACAAGTGGGGAGGATTTTTGAAAAATTAAAAATTAATCCAAAAGCTCGGGCTGAGGATATAAAAATTGAAAATTGGCTTGAAATATCTCGTCTTTTATCCACAGATATTTAGGCTATTCTATTAAAAGGTTGTATAATTTAAAAGAAAGTAGAAAGTAGAAAGTAGAAAGTAGAAAGTAGAAAGTAGAAAGTAGAAAGTAGAAAGTAGAATTATGAATAATTTTCAAAAATATCTTCCAAGTAAAAAATTTATATCAATTGTTTTTATTATTGTTATACTTATAGCACTATTTTTCGGAATCAAAGAAATAATATCTATATTTAAAAATAAAAAGACATCCAACGGGGAACCTATTAAAATGACTATCGGGGGAATAATCCAAAAAGATAGCAATAAAAATGGAATTGCTGATTGGGAGGAATACCTCTGGGGACTTGACCCAAATAAAAACGGCCCAGAAAATAAAGAATTTATTTTGGCAAAAAAGAAAACATTGGAACAAAATGGGGTTATTTCAATGGATGATGATTCTAAGCAGATAACAGACAACGAAATCCTTTCTCGAGAATTTTTTGCAACAATCATATCCCTACAGCAGACAGGGGAGATCAGCCAAGAATCACTTGATTCTGTAGCTCAGGCTGTTGGGCAAAAAATCGAAGCGACCCCAATACCAGACATATATAAAAGTGACATGCTTACAATAGAAAATGATTCCGCTCTGGCAAATCAAAAATATCACGAAGCAATATCTAACCTTATAAATTCATATGAAAATGCTGACATAGGAACTGAATTAATCCTTGTGGCAGAAGGGTTAAAAACCCAAGACCCTCAAGCTTTATATGCTGCAAAAACAGTTGCTGTGGCATACCGATCTTTTGGTAACGACCTAACAAAAATCGCAGTGCCTAGGTCTCTAACACAAACACACCTATCTCTTGCTAATAATTATGAAAAAACTGCCCAATCCATAGAAGGTTTAGCTAAAATGCTAAACGACCCAACGATTGGGATGAGTTCAATTATAAATTACAAAAAATACAGTGACGCAATCGCAACAGACCTAGAAAAACTTTCAAATATTTTACAATAGATGATAAGATTGATATAATTAGAGTAGCTATATTATGAAAAAACAAAATTTAACAAAAATAATTGGAATGGTTATTATGTTTATTTTTGTATTCTCTTTCGTGCAAATTATTTTACCTACAAACATCAACGCGGCAAGCCAGATAGACTGGGAAAACCCAAATAAATCAGGTAAAACCTACAATAAATATAAATTTAAAATCACAGACGTGGTCAATTCCGACGTAGCCATGCAGGTTATCGGATGTACTGGAGTAGTAAATAAAGTCTCTACTTGGATGCAAAAATTGGCCACAGACAAGTTGAAAGATATAGCATATGATAAATTGTTAAAACAGGCAAAGAAAGCCTGTCGGTCTGGAGAAAAGGTTGCTGTCAATTCGGCGGGGGCTATTATAAACGTTAATGATCTTACTTCCGGAGTGGATATGTTGTTTGATTGTGGTGAAATCATGCAAACAGAAGATGGAAAAACTCTACGATACTTTACTGAGGAAAAAAAAGCAACAGAAAAAAGAGATAATATGGAGCAATGCTTCAGTGGTATTGCTACAACTCTCGCAAAAAACCAATTAACCGCCATGACTCGTAGTGCCGTCAGTTGGGTAAATACTGGTTTTAGTGGAAACCCACTTTATGTTCAAAATATAACTTCGCTTACAAATAGCATTGAAAGAAACGTTTTAGAGGAAGGAATGAATAAATTTAAAAACCCCAACAATGCATACCCATATGGAAGTGCTTTTTCTCGTTCTGTTATAAGTGGGTATAGATCTGGAGGAATTTTTGGGAGTGGTAATAATGCACTTGATAATCTGACTTCTGATTTATCTGCATTTATTTCTGACCCAGTTTCATATAGTTCTGGATCAGATGAGAGAACTGCTCTTCAGAGATCGAAAGACGCCAATATTGCATTTTCAAATGACTTCTCAACTGGGGGTTGGGATGGATGGCTTGCTTTTACCCAAAGAGATTCAAACAACCCTCTTGGATTTACAATGCAAGCAGCTCAAAATCTAGCTGATGATATAGCTCAACAAAAAAACAATACTGAAAATGAATTAATCCAAAATGATGGTTTTTTGTCTCAAAAAAAGTGTACCTTATGGCAAGTACATGATAGTACCACAGGAGTAATCGCTATGAAGTGGGACCCCGTTGAACATAAGATAAAAAACTTTACCAGTAAAACCAAAACTAATAGTTTTGATGAGTGTAAAGAATGGGAAACAATCACTCCAGGAAGTATTATAAAAGAACAAATGAGTGCTTACATAACTTCACCTGTTCGTCAGCTCGAACTTGCTGACACTATCAATGAATCTTTAAATGCAGTATTTTCAATATTGATGTCAAAACTTCAAAGCAATGGCCTAACAGGTCTTTCTTCTGAAGAATATGCATATACAGATGAAAATATGAATTGGACAGATAATTCGTCCAATGGAGGTCTTGGAGGGGCCAATTTATATGATAATAATGGAGCTTATAGTAGTGGTTTTGATCTTACTCGTGACCTTGGTAATACTTATATTTATGACGAGCCAACCAAAATTGGAACTTGGAACGCAGATTCTGAAGTTAATTTAACTGATAAAAACCAAAGTCTGTATTCCGATCTTGCTCCAGTTGCTTATGATGAAATTACTAAACCTAAAACTTCAAATATTTATTACACAGTGAGTAATTCTGGAAAAACCAAACTCGTAACAAATGGTTACAATGGTTGGGCGATAGGAGATCGAGCTTTTTGGAATGGAAGCTCGTGGCAAAACTGGAAGAAAGACCAGACAAATCCGATAAAAAAGAGGGGGGTAATTCAAATTCAAAAGGATTATATAGTCGCAGCAAAAGAATCTTTACAATTTTTACCAAATGTTATGCCAAAACTTGGTGAACTTGACTACTGTATCCCCGGACCAAACCCAAGTTACAAAATAAACGTCGGACAAAATCAATCATTGTATACAGATTGGGTTGGAACTCTTTCTGGAGTCTACGATCAAAATGGTATATTTGAAAGAGACTCAACGCAATATCACATTGCTCAACCAGGAGACAAAGAATATGACGACTGGAAAAATATTTTTGATGATAATCCCAGTGTTTGGAGTTGGCTAGCAAAAGACGCAGGAACAGAAAAACATGCTCCGCACTTTTATTATTCCCATCCACTTATGTTAGGAAATGGAAAAGATAAGAATGATGAAAGTGAGGCTAAACACACAAATTGGATGGATAATTATATGTACATGGTCAACAATTATATGTTTACCAACTTCTATGAGGTGTTTGATAAGATGATGAATAAAACATATTTTGCAAATATAACTACAGAATATTTACAAAACGAAAAATATCCAGTAAATATAGATCTAGATAAAAATCCATCATACATCCCCATGGCGGAGGAAGGTCTAGCTCTTACAAAAGATATTGTTTCATACGATGAAGATATAAACTCTGTTATGGATCAGTATAGAAGTGATATCGCTCAAGCTAACGCCAATATTGGAAAATTAGAAACTATTAAAAGACAAGTTAGCAATATCATAAAAGCAGCTCAAGATCGCCGTGATGCTAATCTGATTGAGCAAGTAAATAAGATAAATTCTTTAGCTATAGAAAATTGTAAGGCTGCACAAGTAGAATGTGATAATAGTACAGAAAACGTTAGTCTATGTTTGGAGGAATATAATATTTGCATAGAAAATTCAGTAAAAAGTGGTGGTATCTTGACTAATGAACAATATAAAGCAAAATATAAAGAATGTTTAGATGAAGAAGATATCCTTTATTATGATGATTCAGATATTATGAATGATCAAACAGGAGAAAGATGTAACAACAACCTTGATGATGACATGGATGGACTAATAGATATCAAAGATCCAGACTGTAGAGATTCTGTTATCGAAGCGCACTGCGAGACTAATTCTCTAAATTATGAAACTTCTAGAATTGTTCATGGTTTTACTCCAGTTTCCTGTAAAGCACAAGATAGTGCGTTAAAAAATACTGGGGCAACAGAACAAGTTAGGGAATCGAGCTGTCTTTCCTATTCATATTACACTGCCAATAATGGGAAAGATGAATCTACTGATCCATATATCATATATAATTGTAATTGGATACCAAAAAAAATAATTAATTAATAAAAAATTGTATGGAAAATCAACCAAGAAAAAGTAAAGCGTTCATAATTACAATCATAGCTATTGTATTGCTTTTGGTGGCTGGATATTTCCTATACAAGAGTGCAAAAAATTCTTCCTCGACAAATATTATTTCAAGAATTTTCTCTCCATTAAGTTCTTCAAATAATTCGAAGGGCATCTCGGCTCAAGCAGGGGAAGACATAAAACAAGGTGACCAAGTATACACGGCAAGTACAAATACAAATGGTAACCCGATCGTTATGAAAGTTGTAGGAAGTGGAGCACTGAGTTCCGACAAAGTATTGGGAATTGCCATTGGTAATATAAATAACGGAGAATTTGGAAGAGTTGAATTTAATACTCCGGGTTCAAATAGTTTCCTAGATTCTTTTTCAAATTTTATAAATGATTTATTTACAGGCAACACTGGCAGTGGTGGTACTGGTACAGGAGGAAATGGTACTGGGGGTAATGGAACGGGTGGTGAATATTTACAAGTATGTAGTGACACTTTAGACAATGACTCTGATGGATTGATAGATACTCTCGATCCACAGTGCCACACCGATGGTGATGCTACAAATGCTAGTTCATATGCACCTACACATTATTCTGAATTAAATTCACCTGGAGGTGGAGGTACTGGTGAATACACAGTACAGTGTAACGACAAAATAGACAATGATGCCGATGGATTGATTGACGCACTTGATCCACAGTGCCACGTTGATGGTGATTTAGCAAAAACATATATCCCAACTCATTATTTAGAAGCATCTTTACCAGGAGGTGATTATAAAATGCAGTGTAATGACACTTTAGACAATGATTCTGACGGATTGATAGATACTCTTGACCCACAGTGCCACACCGATGGTGATGCTACAAATGCTAGTTCATATGCACCTACACATTATTCTGAATTAAATTCACCCACAGGTATATGTGCAAACGGAGCGACAAATTACCCAATTTGTACTATTGATATACCAGCGGGCCAACCCGACTTAACAGCAGGAAGGGTCACTCCTATTAGTGCCACGATCGATACTCCAACAACTCTTTCCTCTATCATTACAAATGAAGGAGATGGAGCAACTGGATATAATTTCTCAGGCTTGTTCACAATTATAAAAAATTCTGACACAAATAGCACAACGACAAATGGTGCTGTTTCTAAGTCAATAATTAAAAATTTCATAGCTCGTATTTTAAATAAAATATCTTGGATATCTAAAGCTATCGCATCAAATGAAATCGAGTACAGTGTCGTAGTTCCAGCTCTTTCGCCAAAAACAGGAAATGTGGCAACTGTCTCATATACTTTCAATTCCACGGGGACATACAATATCCGAGCCTGTGCAGATAAAAGATACTCAAGTGACACAGGAATAATTCCAGAATCAAATGAGGACAATAATTGTGGACCGTGGGTCACCCTTACTGTCTCTGGATCATTGCCACCTCCTGGAGAAGAGTGTGCAAATGGAGCGACAAATTATCCTTTATGTATCCTTGGCGATGATACACTTACACAGTGTAGTGATACCATAGATAATGATGGCGATAGTAAAATAGATGAATTAGACCCAAATTGTCATACAGATGGTGATTTGACAAAAGCATATCTAAGAGATCATGATTCTGAAGCCACTTCAACAATAACAGAAATAATTGAAGAAAATAAATGCCTACTGATAGAACAAAATCCACTTATCTTTACTGATACAGAAAAAGCAAAATTGGCTGAGCTTCTACGTAAATTTTACTTAATATCATCCACCCTAAGGACAGAAGAAGACATCGTGGCAGTATATAGTGAGATAGACCAATATAAAAATTTTATCGCCCAAACAGACGATCTAATAGGTAGGTGTTATAAAGAAGTTGCTATTGTACAAAACAAGGGTGGTGGTGGAGGGTGGGTTAGAAATGGTAATCCTTGGTATCGAAAAGAAAAAGGGGGAACAGCCCCATATGGAGGAAATGGAATTTACACAGATTTTAATATTTTAGAGGGCAATGAGGGAAGAGTATATCAAGATGGAAAAGGTCCTGGGTGTAAGGCTGTGTCTGGTTATTTTTATGGTGGAAACCTTCTAAAAGATGCCATAATACATTATCCTCCAGCAGATGGTGGTGATGTAGTGGTTGGATATGCTGGGGCTAGTTGTGATTCAGTCAATACACAACCTTTCGATTGTTATCAAGTGAATAGTACTCTTTATGGGAATAACACTAATCTCCTTAAAAAAGAAGCACTGTTAGGTGCTGGGTGTAAGTGGAAAGAAGGAGTTTACCTTGATGGAGTAGAGAGAATTCTGGAGATTTGGTAGTTTGAATTAATTAAGAATTAATAATTAAGAATTAAGAAGGGGGAGTAGTAAGGAAAAAAGTAATTAAGAATTAAAAATTACGAATTAAGAATTGGGAAAGTACGAGAAAAGAGAAAAAATAAATAGGATGAAAAGATTTTTACCATACATTTTAATATTGACGATTCTAGTGCAACTCCTTGCGCCTTTTAGTGTTGGCAGTGGAGTGAAAATTAATAAAGCCGAAGCAGCAGATTGTGTAATTAATGATGTTTTATTTAATCCTCTTACGGCACTGCCAGACAAAAAACCAACCAGTGTAACTCTTCATATTTGGACGAGTGGTTGTGCTGGGCAAATAATTAGTGGACTAGGTCTTAATTTAAAAGATGAGGGGAAAAACTCTGTTTTATTGGTAGTTCCACGACAGGGGATAGTTTTAGATAAATTTTCTTTTCAATTAAAAACAGGGGAATACGGTTGTGGTACTGATAAAAAATGTGAAAATGTATCTGTTGATTTTACTATTATTGACAACAAGGGAGCAGTCTTGGCTACATATTCCTCAACTCAAGGTGGCTCAAAAAGAGACGACGGAGCAGACATTATGTCTTATTTGTGTACAAAAAATGGAACAGAGTCTGATTGTAATAATACTGAGAAGTGGGAGTTTGTTTCTTCTGTTGGAACTGATCAATCTGTTGGAGGTGCGACTACAACAGAAAAAGATGTTTGGTATTTTGAAAGTAAAAATGCAACAGGGGTTGTTGTTTTTACTTCAACAGAATATTCATCTATTGAAACATGTACATTGGAAAGTGATGATAGGGCAAAAAATTTTAAAGATGAAAAAGTAGGTGATTGTGTATCAAAAAAAGTTGTTGTTGTTCGTGGTAATGAAGAAACACTTAATGATACAGATTCAAATCCATTGGACTGTGGAATAAGAAATTTTAAAGGCTGTGTGGCAATGGTTCCATATTATTTATTATTTGTACCAACTTCAGCGGTTTTCACAATAGCAGGGAAAATGCTTGATTTTACTTTGGGGTATTCTATTCAGGATAAATCATATCGTTCAACATTTGTTGTTGAAGGATGGGGAATTGTTCGAGACTTTTGTAATATGTTCTTTATTTTCATTTTGCTTTATATTGCTTTTGGAACTATTTTAAATCTTCACAGTGTTAAAACAAAAGAAATGATTATAAATGTTGTAATCATTGGGCTTTTAATAAACTTTAGTTTATTTGCCACACAAGTAATTGTTGACGCTTCAAATATATTGACGCGGGTGTTTTATAATTCAGAGACAATCAAAATAGTTGAAAAGAATGCAGATGGAACAATCAAAGAACCTGTTCCTGGTAGTTATATAAAACTTTCTGAAGCTATTGTCTCAAAAGTAAATCCCCAAGAACTAGTTTTGAGGGCTGGTACTGTTGGTTACATACAAGATAAAGGGGGTTTGTCTACACCCCCAGAAGCAGGAAAAATTGGTCTTGGTACGCTTATTTTAGTTATATTACTTGCAACAGCGGTAAACATTGTTGGAATAATAGTATTCGTATCTGTCTCTTTGATTTTCGTGACAAGAGTTATTGGGCTTTGGCTTGCTATGATATTTTCTCCTTTTGTATTTTTCAGCTACACCGTTCCATCATTGCAAGACATGGAAATGGTTGGTTGGAAAAAATGGTGGCCAGAAACTTTAAAACTTGCTTTTCTGGCTCCTGTTTTTATGTTTTTTATGTATCTAATTGTTAAGTTTTTGAATCTAAAACTTGATATTATAAATACCACGGGGAAATCTGGGCCGGATTTCGTTGTTTCAATATTATTACCATTTGCTTTTATAATGATACTTCTCTGGAAAGCAAAAGATATTGCCAAAGACATGTCTGGTAAAATGGGCCAAACAATAACAAACGGAATTGCTGCTGCAGGAGGAATTGCACTGGGTGGAGCTGCATTGGGAACAGCAGTGTTGGGAAGAAGGGTAATTGGACAGACAATGGCAAAAGCATCAAGGGGAGATACTGCTACGCAGAAATACCAAGCTGCATTAGGAGATCCAGCAGCTATGGCTAAATTAACTAATTGGCAGAAACTAAAAGGAGGTGTTGGTTCAGCAGTAGGAATGGGTAAGGTCTATGGTACTGATAAGGGTAATATTGACCCACTAACAGGTAAACCTATTGGGGTTGAGGGTGGTATTGGTGGGGCTCTAAATAAAAAACAGAAAGCTGTTGGGGATGTAGATAGTGCTCGACACAAAGAAGATGAATTAAAGAAAGCAAGTGGATTAGAAGGTGTTGATAACAGTAAACTATCTGGTAATGATATTAACACGATGGAAGGTAAGTTTAAAGAAACAGAACGATCTAATGCAGAAGCTGCCGCAAGAAAGGGAGTTGACGCTAAAGGAAAAGCAATATCAATAGAAGATGATAAAGGAATTTCATATCGAGGTGAAGAAGAATTCAAAAAAGCAAAGATGGAAAAGATGATACAAGACAGAAAAGACCTTGGAAATGATGATGATTTTGTAAAAGAAAAGGTAAGAGATAAAAAGGGTAATGTTATTAGAGAAGAAAGAACAGATCAATTAAAACCTGAAATATTAGACGGCATCAAGAATGAATTAAATATTAAATTAAGTGCTGCTGTTAAAATAGCTGCTGACAATAAACTTGTTGAGGACTTTGGTAAAATGAGAGAAAACGCCTCAAAACACGTCAACCCAATTAACAGAGTAATTGCTGGATCAAATAAATATAGTTATGACGCTAGAAAATTATCTGATATCAAATCAGATAAAAGAGAGGGGTTCTTTGCAAAAGTCCCAGTCGCTCTTATAGCGGGTATCGCAACAGGTGTTAGAGCTGGTATAAAAAATATTGGGCTAAGCAATGGAGGTGTAAAAGTTGAAGGTAATTTTATGAAAGATTTAGGAAATACAATTAGTGATTCATTAAAGAGTATGAAGGTTAATGTAGACCTAAGCCATGTTGGAGAAACAAAAAGTAGTGCCGATGCACATGCAGGAGGAGCACATCATTAAAAAAACAAATTATGGATCAAACACAATTACAACAAAATATCGCTAAATACTATGCAAAACTTCCTAGTGATTTACAGCAATCTTTTTCGAGTATGGCCTGGATGGAAGATTTAAAAAATATTAGTACTAAATATTCTCTTACCAATGAACAAACTGAGACCCTAGCAACAGAAACAACACTAGTTTTACTTGGTATTGTTCATCTGGAAGATTATGTTTTGACTCTTAAAAATGATTTAAAATTAAATGACGAAACTTTTAATAAAATATTAGATGATTTAGACGCAAATATTCTAAAAGACACCAAAGATGATCTTGTTAAAACATTTGAGTTAAATATTGAATTATTGGAAAAAGAAAATAGTAATAAAGAAAAAGAAATAATTAAAACAAATGAAGATGAAGTACCATTGCCACCATACGCAGAAGTAATTAAGAATGACGAATTACCAATTACAAAAGTTGAAATACCTAAGGGAATAGAAGTAAAACCAGAAATTAGTATTGCTCCGAAAAATATTTTTGAAGAAAAAATGAAAGGAGCAACAGTAAGCACTCAAACCGTTTCTGATTATTCTGTCACAAAAAAAGATCCATATAGAGAGGAGTTCTAAAAAATTAAGACTTAACAATTATGAATTAGGAATGAAAGAAGATAATATAATTAAAGAAAAAAGTTATAATTTTAGTCTTAAAATTATAAAAACATACCAAGAATTAACAATAGATAAAAAAGAGTTTATTCTTTCAAAACAACTAATTCGTTCAGGAACATCTATCGGGGCTAACGTAGAAGAATCAATCGGTGCTCAATCAAAAAATGATTTTATATCAAAAATAAGTATTTCTTACAAAGAGGCAAGGGAAACACTTTATTGGTTACATCTTTTAACAGATAGTGGTTTTCTAAAAAAGGAACAATCTGATACACTTATATTTGATTGTGAAGAATTATTAAAAATACTCGGTTCTATTTTAAGAACATCTAAGTCGTGAGTGTATAATTATTAATTCTTAATTATTAATTCTTAATTAATCCAAGGTGCAATTCAAAGTCCCACAATTTATCGACGTTGAAGACAAACTTTTTGGTCCTTTCACCTTTCGCCAATTCGCATACCTCGCAGGCGGAGCAGGAGCAATTTTTGTCTTATATAAATTACTTCCTTTATGGATTAGTATTTTTCTAATTATCCCAATGGCAGTTCTAACTGGTCTTTTGGTTTTTTATAAAATAAACGAAAAACCTTTTATTTTTTACCTTCAAGCTGGATTTGAATATTTAACTTCAAGTAAGCTATATATTTGGAAACAGCGCTTGGCAAAACCTGGAAACAAAGAGACAGAAACAGAAACACCTCTTCCTATGGTATCAATAGTTCCAATGACAACAGAAAATAAATTAAAAGATTTGTCATGGAGTTTAGACGTTAAGGACAAAAACAAGTAGTAACTTGTTTTTGTTAATTAATAATTAGGAATTAAGAATTAAGAATTGGGCTAAAAAGTATGATATAATATTAGTAGTTATGAATTCTTAATTCCTAATTATTAATTCTTAATTATTTAAATATGATTAGTGCAAAAAGTTCTCAAGAGTTTGTTCCAATTAAAGAAGTTCGAAACGGCATCATTGTCCTTAAAGATGGTGGTCTTCGTGCAATTCTTCTTGCTTCTTCTTTAAATCTTTCTTTAAAATCGTCCGATGAACAAGCTGCTATTATAAATGAATTTCAAAATTTTCTAAATGGATTGGATTTCCCCACACAAATATCTATGCAATCACGCCGACTAGATATCCGCCCATATCTTTTAACCTTAGAAGCAAGAATAAAAGAACAAGTTGAGCCACTTTTAAAAATACAAACGAAAGAATACATAGACTTTATTCGGTCTTTCACTGATGAAGTAAACATCATGACAAAAACTTTTTTTATCGTCGTTCCTTATAGTCCCACAATCATAAAATCTAGTGACAGTATGATGAATAGTTTACTTGGAGGAAGTTCTGAAAAAAAACAAATTGAAAATACAAAAAAAGCCATGGATTTGGCTTCATTTGAAGAAAAGAGAACTCAACTTGATCAAAGGGTTGGAGTCATCATTGGAGGCTTGGGTAGAATTGGGATCAGAACAGAACAACTTAAAACAGATCAGGTTGTTGAACTTTTTTATAAAACATTTAACCCAGGAGATATTAGTCAGGGAATTAAATTACAATAATTTATTATGGGAATATTTTCATCTATATTTAAAAAGAAAGGGGACATAAACACTCAAAACAAAAGTGGTGTTATGCCAATGCTTCCAAGTGAAGTATATAAAGCAGCGACACTTGAGCTTCAAGACATTATCGCTCCATCTGCTCTCCAAATAACACCAAAATCGCTAAACTTGGGAGACAAAATAGCCAGAACTTTCTTTGTCATATCATATCCAAGATACCTAAGTGACAACTGGTTTTCTCCAATTATAAACTTGGATAAAGTTTTTGATGTTTCTATTTTTATTCATCCTATTGAGACTGCTGAAATACTTAGATCCTTCCAGAAAAAAGTTGCTGAAGTTCAAAGTCAGATTTCTATTCGTGAATCAAAAGGTCTTGTTCGTGATCCAATGCTAGATACTGCATATAAAGATCTTGAAGACCTTCGCGACAACCTAATGCAAGCTCAAGAAAAAATGTTTGATGTTGGGCTTTATATTACAATCTACGCTGAAAATGATAATGATTTATTTAAAATTGAAAATGAAATAAAATCTCTTCTTGAATCAAAGCTCATTTATTTAAAACCTGCTCTTTTCCAACAAAATGAAGGTTTTAAGAGTGTTATTCCTCTTGGAACTGACATTTTAGGTATTCATCAAAAGCTCAATACTGAACCACTTTCAAGCATCTTTCCTTTCGTTTCGTTTGATCTAACTGAAGACAAAGGAATACTTTATGGGGTTAACCGCCACAATTCAAGTTTAATTCTTTTTGATAGATTTTCTCTTCCAAACTACAATTCAATAACTTTTGCTACCGCTGGAGCAGGAAAATCTTACGCCACAAAGCTGGAAATTATTCGTACTCTTATGTTTGATACTGAAGTTATCGTCATAGACCCAGAAAGGGAATATGAATATTTAGCAGAAGCCGTCGGTGGTAGATACTTCAATATTGCTCTTTCGTCAGATCACCACATCAACCCTTTTGATTTACCAATACCGACAGGAGACGAAACAGGAGCCGATGTCTTGCGAGCAAATACCATAAATCTAGTAGGCTTGTTTCGTATTATGCTTGGAGGACTTACCCCAGAAGAAGATTCCATCATAGATACGGCAATCACAGAAACATATGCGCTTAAAGATATTACTTCTGATTCAGATTTTCGAAACATCGAACCACCTATGTTGTCCGACTTCGAGGTTGTTCTCTCTGGGATGGAGGGAAGTGAATCTTTGATGCAACGTTTGATTAAATACACCCATGGTTCTTGGGCATCTTTCCTCAATCAACCATCAAACGTCGATATCAATCGTAAGTTTATTGTTTTTTCCGTTCGAGACATGGAAGACGAATTGAAACCTGTTGCTATGTATATTGTCACTCACTATATTTGGAATGCTATTCGTAAAAATATTAAAAAGAGATTGTTGGTAGTAGACGAGGCTTGGTGGATGATGAAGTCAGAAGACACTGCTTCTTTCCTTTACTCTATTGCTAAGCGTGGAAGAAAATACTATTTGGGGCTTGCAACCATTACTCAAGATGTAGGGGATTTTATGAAAAGCCCTTATGGTATTCCTATTGTTACAAACTCTTCTATTCAACTTCTTCTTAAACAATCCCCGGCAACCATAGATGTACTCCAAAAAACTTTCAATCTGACAGATGAAGAAAAGTATCTACTCTTGGAGGCAAATGTGGGAGAGGGTATATTCTTTGCTGGATTGAAACACGTTGCCATCAAAACTATCGCATCTTACACCGAGGACCAGATCATTACTTCTGACCCTTCACAAATTCTTGCTATCAAAAAAGCCAAAAGTGATTTACTTGCGTCAAACAGTAGTAATTAATCCCCAGATAGTGCTTTAAGCCCTATCTGGGGAAGCTAAAGTTGTTTGATTTATAAGGTTATTGTATAATGTATAAAGTGAAAATTATAAAAATAAAATTTTTTCTAGTTTGGGTTTTTATTTTTGGAATAATTTGTATACCATCTTTTTCTTTTGCTGAAATGCAAATAGAAGTGCAGAGTGATGAAGTTAATATAGAGATGAGTCCCAGAAACCCACAACCATATGACGATGTAACTATTACTCTTAGTAGTTACGCAACTGATCTAAATAAGGCAATAATCGTTTGGAAAACTGGCTCAAGTACAGTTCTTTCGGGAATTGGTAAAACTAGTTATTCTTTTAAAGCGTCAGGGCCAAATACAACTAACTTTTTTGATATAAGTATTACTCCAGTTGGATCCATGAGTAATATAAATAAAAAAATTTCTATAACCCCCTCAGAAATTGAGATCATGTGGGAATCAGTAAATGGATACACACCTCCTTTTTATAGAGGAAAGTCACTTCCTTCAAGTGGTTCTTTTATCAAAGCTGTCGCAATCCCAAATACGAATACAATAAAATCAGGGAGTGGTAGTATAACTTATAATTGGAAAAACAATGACAGTGCAGAAGTTGATTCTTCTGGATACAATAAAAATTCTTACATATTTAAAAATAATATGTTTGATAATAAAAATGAAATAAGTGTAGTAGCTTCTTCTGTTGATGGAAAATATTCAGCTGAAAATTCAATACAAATACCTACATATAAACCAAAAATAATTTTTTACAAAAAGTCTCCAACTGAAGGCATTCTTTACAATAATGCACTCGACAAAGAAGCCTATATGTCTGAAGAAGAAATGACAATACTTGCTGAACCATACTTTTTGACTCTTCAAAACAATGAAAATGATTTAACTTACTCTTGGCAAATAAATGGAGAAAAAATAGTAACTCCTTCAAAGAAAAACGAACTCACTGTCAGGCCAACTTCACGAGGTGGCTATGCTACTATTAATTTGATTATTGAAAATGTAAATGAATTATTCCAAGAAGTTAGTAATCAATTAAAATTAAATTTATAATATGAAAAAAATATTTGTATCCATTTTTATAATAACTACAATTTTAACTCCATTGTTTTTTGTTAGTAAAATACAAAAAGTTGAAGCTGTAACCCCAAAAATTGATAGTATAAATAAGGTTACAGAAGTTAAACATGCAAATAATACTTGGGAATGGAATCTTAATATCCAAACAACTGATATCCCAGACGGAACAGATGTTTGGGTTAATTTATATAAAGGAAGAACCCCTGGAGAAAATTTAATTAAAGCAATTGTAGCTCCTGATATAAAAGATAACATTTCAAGATTTGGCACAGATTCTATTTTGGAAGATAATACTGATTACACGATTCAGGCTTCAGTATTATCACTGCCACGAACTTCTATTGTTTTCCGTGGAAAAACAATAGAAGGGGATAAGGGTGATGTAGTTTATATAAACCCAGAAGAAAATAATGTTGATACTGGAATATACACCCTTCTTGCACCAATAGGAGATCTAAAAGTTGCTCCAGGTAATGTGGGTGATTATTTTAATATAATATTTAAAATAGCTATCGGCCTCTGTGGAGCTCTCGCTGTTATAATGATTGTTCTTGGTGGAATACAATACATGGGTAATGAATCTATTTTTGGGCAAACAGAAGCAAAAAGTAAAATAACTGCCGCAATTCTTGGTCTATTGATTGCTCTTGGTGCTTATGCTCTTCTTAATACTATCAACCCAGACCTACTAGGTGGGGGAGGAGTACATATTGATCAGGTGAGTGCAGAAATACAAGAAGAACCAATATTATCAGATATAAACACTCCAATTCCATCTGGATCATCAAACTCTTTCCCTTTTTGTAAGGGGGGTGTCAGAAAAACCGCAGTAAAAACAACTGCTGGGTATATGACATTTTGTTCAGCTTATTCATCTAAACTCCAAGAAATGATTTCTAGTGCATATCATGCTACTCCTAGTATTGCACTTGGAGGAGGAGCATTCAGGGATCCAGCAACACAAATTGCCGCGAGAAGAAGAAATTGTGCCGATGTTTACAATACACCCTCAGAAAAATGTGTTCCCCCAACAGCAAAACCAGGAACATCTGCACATGAAAATGGGCTTGCAGTTGATTTTACTTGTGATGGAACAACAATTAATTGGCAAACTAATACAAAAGCACCTGACTACCAACCTAAATATGCCCGTGTTCAAAATACAAAAAAATGTTTTGATTGGCTAACAGCTAATGCTAGTAAGTATGGGTTTAAAAATTATACAAGAGAAAACTGGCATTGGTCTACTGGGGATTTAGCTGGTCATTAATTAATTTATGTCTAAAAAAATAATCATTTTTATAATAGCATTTATAACCACAGGAATAATAATTCTTGGGGTTTATTTCTGGATAAATAAAGACAAAACCACAAATTTAGATGGAACTACTCCTTGGTATCAAGAGTTCAATCCTTTTGGAACTGGGAGTAATGCCACAAATAATACAGACAATAATAATGTGGGGGGAGACCAAAATGAAGTTCCAGATGGGGCAAATAATCAAACATCCAAATTCTATCAGATTACAGACTTTGCAATCGCTGGTGCTACCTTTTTAGAAGATACAAGACCAATTGTGGTTATACCGGGCCAAGAAGTTACCCAAAAGCCAGAACCAATTAAAACAATTATTAGTGCTGAAACAAAAGAAGGAAGAAAAGAAATCCAAATATTTTTGAATGAAACTCTTTCTTTAAAACCAGCCCTTGTGGTAGATGGAAATTTTGGCAAAAAAGTTACAAAGGCGATAAAAGATTTTCAAAAATTAAATAATTTACCAATCACAGGTATTGTTGATGCTGCAACTGCTCCATTTTTCATAAAAACAACTACAATTACGGACGTGGCAGAAAAAAACTTATTTGAAACTGCTCCATCTGTCAGATATGTAGAGAGAATGAACGGACATATTTATAAAATGTTCCTAGATACAAAAATAAAAGAAAAAATTTCAAACTCAACTATTCCTAGTATTTATGAAGCACTTTTTGATAAAACAGCAAAGACTGTGGTTTATAGATATTTATCAGAAGACAAAATAATAAGTAGTTTTATGGCAACCTTAGGAGCAGTAAAGGGGGAGTTCCTTCCACAAAATATTTCTGGAATAACTACCTCGCCAGATAAAACTAAATTTTTCTATCTAACAGAAAACAGCAATGGTGTCACGGGAACAGTGGGAGTTTTTGGGGGAGCAACGAGAGACAACGTATTTAGTTCTCCTTTTACAGAGTGGATACCACAATGGACAAAAAATCAAAATATTTACCTAACAACAAAAGCTTCTTACAGTGTTTCTGGAAGTGTCTTTCTTTTAAACACAACAAACAAAACTATTTCAAAAATATTTGGTGGTGAACTGGGGCTCACTACATTAGTAAGTCCAAATGGGTCAAATGTTTTGTATAGTACATCCACAGAAACAGGCCCTAAGCTCGGTGTTTTTAATGCTACAAATCACTCTACAAAAGATTTAAATACTTATGGACTACCTGAAAAATGTGTTTGGAGTAATGATGGTATTAGTGTTTACTGTGCTATTCCAAGTGTTATCACTGGCAACCAATACCCTGATATTTGGTATCAAGGGCTAATTTCTTTTGATGATTATTTTGTAAAGATAGATACCAACAATGGTGAAAAAGTAACCATGGCAAATTCGGTCAATGAAAAACCATTAGATGGAACTTATCTATTTTTAGACAATAAAGAAGACAATCTTTTCTTTACAAACAAAAAAGATTCAACATTTTGGGGGTTGGACCTAAGATAATTACCAATTAATAATTACCGATTAGTAATGAATACAAAAATGCACAAGCGAAGCTTGTGCATTTTTAATTAGTAATTTTTAATTGGTAATTAGTCATTATTGACGTATTTAATCACAACTCTACGAGTTGGACCATACCCCTCTGATTCTGTTTTGATGTTTTTTGCTCCTTCTAAAAACATATGAATAATACGTCTTTCATAAGAGGGCATCGGATCAATTTCAATATTACTTTTGAAATAACGAGCACGTTCTGCCATCATGTGGGCAATATTTTTTAAATTTTCAAAACGCTTTTTTTGATAACCATTTACATCAATAAAAATACTAGGACCTCTCTCTTCTTCTTTTATCGTTCCTTTCTCAACTATTCTTTGAACAATGTGATTTAAAGAACGCAAGGTTTCACCCTCTCTTCCAATAATAAAATTAGAATCTGGTGTTTCTATAGAACACCAAAGTATTCCATTTTCATCCACAAATTCACATTTGGTGAGTGTGCATGCTGTGTGTTTAAATATTTGCTCTATTGCTTCTTTTATTTTATCTTTATTCATATTTTTTTAAATTAAATTGCGTGACAACTGTCGACGAATATACCATTCTTGGACAATAGTAAATATATTACTCACAATCCAATACAATGCAACTGCAGCTGAAATCTTCCACGCAATAAAACCAATAAATACAGGTAGAATATATCTTACGTTTAACTGCATACTGTCAGATAATTGTTCTTGAAATGTTTTTGGTTCATCTTTATTTCCAATTTCTTTAACAATTTCAACATTTTTTGATTTAACAGGCATAGATAAATACCCTTGAATAAATTGTGTAACACCAGCCAAAACACCCAAGGATATACTTTTACTACCTAGCTCAATTAGATTCAAGAAATTTGTATTTATAGCGACTGGAGTTTGGATAAAAGAATATATAAGATTTGCATCGATAGCAAAGGTTTTATAAAAAACATAATACAAAGCAAAGATAACAGGAAGTTGGAGTAAAACAACTAAACACCCAGAGAAAGGATTGGTTCCATATTTTTTATAAAGTTCAAATGTTTTTTTTGCTTGCTCTTCTTTATTGGGAAAATCTTTTTTTATTTGTTTTAATTCTGGCTCCATCCTCTTCATCAAAATCTGGCTTTTTATAGACTTACGGGTAAGAGGGGAAAGGACTAATTTAACAACGATTGTTACTAAAATAATAGCAAAACCAACATCACCAAAAGTAATGTTGTTTATTATAAAAATTAAAATATTATATATTGGTTGATAAAATACAGTATTCCATAAAGCATTCATTGGTCTATTGTATCCTAAAAATATCAATTCTCAAAATTGTTGGAAGTCGGACTTCCAACAATTTTAAATTAATGGATCGTAGTGGTTTTTTTGCCAAGGATGACAACGTAAAATCCGCAAAAATCCCTTTAAAATACCCCTAATTATACCATATTTTAAAACAGCTTGTTTGGTGTACTCTGAACATGTAGGCAAAAAAACACAAGAAAAATGTGCTTTAGATGGTGTTTTTTGGTAAAAATCTATTAAAAAAACAATCATTTTTTTCATTTTAGTTTATTTTAAAGAAAACCTGTTTTTTTAAGGATAAAAATAATATCCTCTTTAATTTCTACTTGAGTTGAAGAAATAGATTGTTTTTTATACATAAAAATACCAGACCCTGATTTTAAAGAAAGAAAACGAATTATATTGTAACCAATTCTTCTTTGTTTATTCCTTTTAACTGCCGTTTTATATACGTTTTTAGGAGCAACAAATACATATTGTGGGTACGGAGTGTTTTTATAATAAAACAAAAAAAGTCGGGAAGAAAAGGTTTTTCCTCCTTTCATTAAAGTTTGGAAAATTTCTTTTGTAATCCGCTTTTTCTTTGGAAGCATATTATTTCTTTATAGATACATTGGCACGGCCCTTTTGACGGCGAGCCTTGTTTACTTTTCTACCATTTTGTGTTTTGGTTCTAACAAGAAAGCCGTGAGTTTTGGCTCTTTTTCTTTTATTTGGTTGATATGTTTGAGACATAGTGAAAATATATACTATATTTGACAAAAATGCAACGGGGGTTTTAAAACATATCCACACGATATTAACATGTTAATTAAGATATTTAATTGTGGGGGAAACTCAAAACAATGTATAATGTGCACTATGAATACAAAAGAACTCTGGAATAAATGCTTATCGGAAATTGAAATAAATATCTCAAAAGCGAATTTTACTACTTGGTTTAAAAATACGTCTATAATCAAAGAAGATGGAGGGGTTATTGTTGTCGGTGTACCAAATGAATTTGTAAAAGATTGGCTTTACAATAAATTCCACAAACTTATACTAAAAACTTTAATTGGAAACGAGGAGAGTATCCGCGGTGTTGAATACATCATACACAAACAAGAATCTCACCATGAACAAGATCCTCAAACTGGTGACAAAAACCCCATAAAAACACCCCTAACTACAAACAAAGAACTTCCTCTTAGTGATTTATATATAAACAAAGATGATAATTTAAACCCAAAATATAATTTTAATTCTTTTATTGTTGGTCCATTCAATGAGCTTGCTTATGCTGTGGCTCAAGCAATCATCACAAATCCTGGACAAAACTACAATCCATTTTTTATTTACGGGGGAACTGGTTTGGGTAAAACCCATATGATCCAAGCAATAGGAAATACGATAAAAATAAAACATCCATCAAAAAAGGTGTACTATGTTAGTTTAGAAAGGTTTACAATCGACTACATAAATTCAATTCAAAACAAAAATCCTAATTCTTTTAAGGAAAAATATAGGAAATATGATGTGATAATAATGGATGATATACAATTCATCTCAGGAAAAGACAAAACCCAAGAAGAACTTTTCCATCTTTTTAATACTCTATATGAGAGTAATAAGCAAATAATTTTTTCATCCGATAAACACCCAAACTTTATTCAAGGATTAGAAGATAGGTTGCAGTCTAGGTTTGCTTCTGGTATGACAGTACAAATAGTTGAACCAGATTATGAATCTCGTGTTGCCATCATAAAAGCCAAGTTTGAATCTACAAATTGTATCATTGAACCAGAGGTAATTTCTTATCTTGCTGAATCTCTGGAGGGGAATATACGTGAATTAGAGGGAAGTTTAAACACTGTTGTATGCCAAACTCAACTAAAAAACAGACCCTTAAATTTAGCTGAAATAAAAACTCTGATAAAAAACAATATCCGCCCTAAAAAAACTGTTGCAATTAAAGACATTGTAAAAATCGTGGCTGATCAGTATGGTCTTGCTGAGGAAGTAATTTATGAAAAAACAAGAAGAAAAGAAATCGTGAGAGCAAGGCAAGTAGCAATGTATTTACTCCGTGAAGATTTTAATATCTCGTATCCTTTAATTGGGCAAAAACTAGGAGATAGAGACCACACAACAGTAATTCACTCTCATTTAAAAATAAAAGCTGATTTAAAAACTGATCCCTCATTATTACAAGAAATCGAAAAGATAAGAATTATGTTCAAATAAAAAATGATAAGTATGTGGAAAAGATGTGTTTATAAAAATAATAAATGTGTAAAAAATAGTTATTATTAAAAAAGTAAAAAATAATTAACAAGTTAAATAAAATTCAAAAATAAAAATTATAAAAATATACTTTGTTTGATTGGTCTAAAAAGTAATCCACATATTCACAGGTTTAATAATAGTAGTAAGTATTAATATATAAATTATAAACAATTAAGAAAACAATTAACTATATGAAAATAGAATGCTCAATTGATAAAATTAAAAAAGCACTTACTTCAGTAGAAAGAATTACAGGAAAAAATTTAACCCTTCCTGTCCTTAGTTCTGTTTTATGGGTTGCAACAGGTAAAACTTTAAAATTAAGGGCTACAAATTTAAATATTGGTATAGAAATAGAAATTCCAGCTAAAATAGAAAAAGAAGGGGTTGTTGCTGTTCGGGGTGATATTTTATCATCACTTTTTTCTATTTTACAAGGAGATTTATTTGTTAAATTTGAACTAATAAATGGTAATTTATTAGTTAAAACAAATACTAGTACTATCTTATTGAAAAGTATTTCTCATGAAGATTTTCCCACGATTCCAATTGTGGAAGGGGAAAGCCTTTTGATTCCAAGTAAAAAATTTATAGATGGAATAAAGTCTGTTTATTACAGTGCATCCGTTTCAGAAATAAAACCAGAAATTGGGAGTGTTTATATCTACCCAGAGGATGATATGTTGGTTTTTGTTTCAACAGATTCTTTTCGATTAGCTGAAAAGAAGGTAAAAATAAAACAAAAGCTTTCTTTTGGGGGGATATTGATCCCATTTAAAAATGTTACAGAGATAATTAAAGTTTTCGACGGTCTTGAAGATGATTTAAAAATAACACTTCAAAAAAATCAAATATCTTTTTCCTCTTCAAATATATATTTAACTTCTCGTGTTGTTGATGGAAGTTTTCCTGATTATAAACAAATTATTCCCCAAAACCCCACAACGAAATCTGTGGTTCTAAAACAAGACTTTATTTCATCTTTAAAAATTTCAAATATTTTTTCTGATAAATTTAATCAAATTATTTTAACAGTTAAACCAGATGAAAAAATATTTGAAATAGAATCAAAAAACACAGATATAGGTGAGAATACCACGCTTATTTCTGGGGCTCTTTCAGGAGATAGTGTTTCTGCTAATTTTAATTATAAATACATTCTTGATTGTTTCCAATCAATAGGAGGAGATAGTTTGAGTATTGAACTATCTGGAAATAATAAACCAATGATAATTAAAGGGATAGGGGACCCGTCTTTTATGTATTTAGTTATGCCAATGAATAGGTAATAATAATTAAGAATTAATAATTACGAATTAATAATTATAATTCAAAAAACAGATGGATTATAATCATATAACAAAATTTCTTGATAAGTTTAAAAAAATACTTTTTCAAAAAGAGGAAATTAAAGAAATTGTTTTAAAAATAATCTCTTTAGAAATTTCTCATGAAATAAAAAAAGAATCTCTCAAAATTAAAAATGGTTGCATTTTTATACAAGGGTCTCCAGTGCTTCGTGGTGAAATTTTAATACACAAAAAACAAATTTTAGTAAAACTAAAAACGGCACTACCCGAGAATACTTTTATTGATATTAGATAGTTTATTAGATACCGACTACTTTTAGCTCAATAGTTTTTTCTCCAGTATTACCCAAAGAATCAACACCCATAACTTTAATTGTATTTAAGTTTGAAATATCCCCAATACTATTTGGGGCAAAAGAAGTGGAAAAAGGATAAGTTTTTAAAGATGTTAGATATGTATTATTTACAAAAACATCTATTTTTGAAATTGGATTTATGCTTGTTGATGTAATATTTATTGAAACATTTTCATTTTTACCATAAGATTTATCTTCTATTCCATTTATTTCAAAAACAGGTTTTGATTTTTGGGTGTGTATCGTATCATAAAAAGATGGTTTATTTGACTCTGTTATTGTGGGGTAATTATTTTTATTTACGGACCACCATTTTTGTATTCCATATTCCCAATTATTATATTGTGAATCGTCGCTATGGCCTGGTATTTTTGTTTCAAGGGGATTATTTTTATTTATCCAATACAGAATTGAATGAACATTTGTAATCGAAGTTTCCTTTTTTAATTCCTCGGGTGTATTTTCTGTGGCCAATCCACCCGATACGGAATCAATTGTAAAAGTATTACCCCCCTGCCAAAAACCTCTTAGAATAGCTGGAATTCCACTGTCTATTGCTTCGGGTTTAATAAAAGTTTCAGTGGGCAATTTTTTAAGTGCCTCAGTCATAACTGCGTTCCAGATGGGTCCAGCAAGGGCTGCACCACCTTTTTTCATTGGTTTATTATCATTGTTACCAACCCACACTCCAACAGCAACAGAAGGCGTATAACCAATCGTCCAAGCATCTTTGTTGTTGTTTGTGGTACCAGTTTTAACTGCGACCTCTCTCCCTGGTATTTTTAAAATAGAATTTGCTCCAAAGGTTGGAGTTCTGTCTCCATCGTCTGACAAAATACTTGAAAGTATGTGTGTTGTGTTTGGTGTGATTGTTTGTTGAGGTTTATCTTCATACTTTTCAAGAACAGTACCACTACTTTCTTCAACAGAAAGAATTCCAGTGTAAGGATTTCGTACCCCATCATTAGCAAAAACACCATAAACAGAAGTCATATCGAGAAGGGTTGTCTCGCCTCCACCGATTACAAGAGATAATCCATAAATATTGGGATCATTTTTTAGTGTAGTAACTCCAAGGTTGTGAGCCATTTTAATGGAGTCAGAAACACCAACTAAATATAAAAGTTTTACCGCGATAATGTTTATAGATTGAGCAAGGCCTTCACGTAGCGTCAATGGGCCACGAAAAGCATTGTCGTAATTGTCTGGAGTATAACATTTAGTTTCTGTGTCTGTACCTGCTGGGTTACAAGATGAATTGAATTCTGTTTTAACATCAAATAAGGTTGTCTTTTCTGTGTAACCTTTTTCAAATGCGAGGGCATAAACTATTGGCTTAAAAGAAGACCCCGGTTGTCTTGCAGCTGTTGCAACATTGAAATTTCCATCTATTTCCTTGTTGAAATAATCACGAGAACCAACCATTGATAAAATTTGACCAGTTTTAGGATCTATCACAACAATAGCAGTATTTTTTCCATCCCAACTTTTTTCATTTTCTTTTGCTTTAATAAGGGCTATTTCTTCTGCTTTTTTTTGAAGTTCATAGTCCAGGGTTGTAATTATTTTTAAACCTCCAGCTTCTAGTGTTCCAGTTCCATAACGACTCTCCAAATAGTCTTTAATGAAAAAGACAAAATGTGGAGCCGCAATATGAAGAGGTTGTTCTGGTAAAAATGTAACCAATTCTATTTTTGCTTTATTGTATTCATCTTCATTAATAAATTTTAAATCAAGCATTCTTTTCAATACTAAATTTTTACGTTCATCCAACTTATCTTTATTTTTTCGATAAGGAGAATAATAAGTCGGACCATTTGGTATTGCAGCCAAGTAAGCAGATTCGGCCATAGTTAAATTTTTTGGTTCTTTACCAAAAAATGCTTTAGAAGCTTCTTCTATTCCATAAATATTTCCACCATATGGAGCCTCATTTAGATAAAGAGCCAAAATATCATCTTTACTCATAATTTTTTCAAGCTTAACAGATAGTATCCACTCTTTAATTTTACGAGAAATGGAAACCTCAGAAGTAAGAAGGGTGTTCTTTATTAATTGTTGAGTAATAGTTGAGCCACCTTGAATTTTTCGCCCTGTTAGTTTAGCCCAAATTGTTGCACGGATTATAGAGGTGATACGAATTCCTTTATGTTGATAAAATTCTGAATCTTCAATTGCCACTGTTGCATTTAAAATATTTGTTCCCATTTCCTCATATGGAATTATGGTTCTTTTTATATTTGCATGAACGTCATAAAGAAGAATTGTCCCAGTTCGGTCGTATATTTTTGTTGAACTTTGGATTTTACGTTCATTAAATGATTTGAAGTCTGGAAGCTTTAAAGTACTAACCCAAATCATCAAAATACCAGTAAAAAGAAGCCCAGCTCCAAGTACTATTAAAACTGTGTTTTTAAAAGGAAATTTTTTAAAATGTTTTACTCTATTTTTCATATATCTATAATAACACATTATATTCTTAAAATAATGTAAATATGTTAAAATATGAACATGGTAAAAATAATAATAGATGATAAAAAAATAGATGAAATTTTAAATAGAGGAGTAGAAGAAATTATAGAAAAAGAACATCTAGCTCAAATACTTAAAACAGGTAAACAAATTCGAGTAAAATTTGGCATTGACCCAACCGCCCCTGATTTACATCTTGGGCATGGTGTACCACTTAGGAAATTACGCCAATTTCAAGACTTAGGACATAAAGCCGTGCTAATAATTGGGGATGCAACCGCTATGGTTGGTGATCCTTCAGGTAGATCAGAGACAAGAAAAATGATTAGTTCTTCAGAAATTAAAAAAAATATGAAAAATTATCTAAAACACGCCGGTAAAATTTTAGATATTAAAAAAACAGAAGTTCGTTACAACAGTGATTGGTTAGATAAAAATATGACAACCATACTAGAGCTTTCAAAAGCCGGAACAATACAACAAGTTTTACATCGTGCTGATTTCAAAAAAAGAATTGATAATAATCAAGATATCACAATTCTTGAGGTTCTATACCCACTACTTCAGGGATATGATTCCGTCGTTATAAAAGCTGACCTTGAAATTGGTGGAACAGATCAAAAATTTAATTTATTGATGGGACGCCGTGTTCAACGTTTTTATCAAATGAAAGAACAAGATGTTTTAACCCTACCTCTTCTTGAGGGTACTGATGGAGTAAAGAAGATGAGCAAGTCTTATGGTAATTATATTTCTTTAGACGAGAAACCAAATGATATGTTTGGTAAACTGATGTCTATATCAGACAATCTTATCGCAAAATATATGAAACTTTGCACAGATATTTCTTTGTCAGAGATAGAACAAATTGAAAACGGTATAGCCAAGCAACTTATAAATCCTAAAGAGGCAAAAATTAAACTCGCTTTAAATATAATAAAAACTTATCACAATGAAAAAGAAGCAGTAGAAGCTCAAAAAGTTTGGGAGAAAACTTTTTCAAAAAAAGAAATTCCTGAAGAAGTCTTGGAAATAAGTGCAACCAAAGATGATTTATTGGTAGATGTCTTATTGAAGAATAAAATGATTTCCTCAAAAAGTGATTTTCGTAGATTGGTTGGAGAAAAAGCCATAACTAACTTGGATACTAACGAAAAAATTTCTTCCAACACAGAAAAGGTAAAGAAGGGGACATATCGTATTGGTAAAAAAAGATTTTGTCGAATTAAAATAATATAAAAATAAAACCCTCTGATTTAGAGGGTTTTATTTTTATATTATTCTGTGTCTTCTGACATTTTAAATTCCTCACTTAAAAGATCATCATCTTCTAGTAAGTCATCGTCAATCGGGTCACTAAAACCATCTAGGGTTTCAAGGTCTTCTTCCTCTTCCTCACTATCAACGTCTAATTTTAATTCTTCATCATCTATATAACTCATATTTAATAAGTTAAATTATAATGCATTATTTGTATCAAAATATAATTTTCTTTGCAATACCTTTTATTTGTGGATAAGTTTAAAACCCTCACAAGCAAGACAAGTAAGCCCTATGGCGACCGCATCCAACTCATCATCTGATTTTATCTCTTTATTTATATCTATTAATTTGGGAATCATAGACATGACATTTTCTTTACTAGCTTTTCCATAGCCAGTAACAGCTACTTTAATCTGCGGTGGAGTGTATTCATAAACAGTCAGACCATTTTTTGCGGCCGTATAGACGATAACTCCACGAGCTTCCGACACCCCCATAACTGTTTTTTGATTGGTTGTAAAATAAAGTTTTTCGATTGCCAAATTTTCTGGTTTATACTTTTTAATTATTTTTTCAATTTCAAGTCCGATGTCTCGCAGTCTTTCTGGAAAAGGAATTTTTGCAGAAGTTTTAAAACATGAGGAATAAATAAGAATATCTTTTTTTAAAAAAGTTTTTTCAATGACAGCTATTCCGATTCTTTCAAACCCTGGATCAATTGCTAATATTTTCATGAGTAAGTTATAAACTTTTTACTTTATGAACTCATACCCTAAATGTTCGTATCCTTTTTTTGTGACAATTCTTCCTCTTGTTGTTCTATCAAGTAGACCAAGTTGAATTAAGTATGGTTCCACAACTTCTTCTATGGTAGCTTCTTCTTCACTGGTTGCTGCAGCAATGGTTTTTAAACCGACAGGTCCGCCACCAAATTTAGAAATAATAATATCTAAAATTCTTCGATCTGAAGAAGATAAACCGAGTTCATCTATCTCAAGTAGAGCCAGAGCTTTTTTCACGGCATCTTTGGAAAGTGGGATTTTGTGAACTTGGGCATAGTCACGGCAACGCTTCAGAAAATAATTTGCTGTACGAGGGGTGAAGCGAGCACGTTTTGATATCTCGTCGAGAGCTTCATTTTCTAAGGTAACTCCAAGTATTTGGGCTGAACGTGCCAAGATTTTTTTTATTTCATCATGAGAATAAAATTCAAGTCGAAAAACTCCACCAGAGAAACGTGAACGAAGAGGGGATGATAAAAGTGCGATACGAGTGGTGGCTGCGATGAGAGTAAAAGGAGGAAGTTCAAGTTGGATGGTTCTTGCTGAGGGTCCTTTGCCGATGATGATATCAAGAACCCCGGATTCCATGGCAGGGTAGAGAATTTCTTCAACCATTTTATTTAAGCGGTGGATCTCATCAATAAAAACAATATCTCCAGGTGCCAGGTTTGTAAGTATTGATGCAAGGTCACCAACTTTTTCAATTGCAGGACCAGAAGTAATTTTTATCTGCCTGCGAGTTTCTTTTGCGATCAAATGAGCCAAGGTTGTCTTTCCTAAACCCGGTGGTCCGTAGAAAAGTATATGCTCGGCGGGATGAGAGCGCTCTTCAGCAGCAGTTAATAGTATTTTGAGGTTTGCCTTGATATTTTCTTGCCCAATATACTCTTCCCAGACTTCTGGGCGGAGTGTTTGGTCTAAAAATCCCTCATCCCGACTAGGCACTGAGGACTCCGGACGAATGTGTTTATTTGTTTTGTTTGGGCTTGACATTATTTTTTAAGTATGATATACTCTTTTTATAAGTTTGATATGTTTTTATTATAGCATTTTAATTAAGAGGATATAAATCTCTAAGCAATCGGCCCCGTGCTCTATATTTGTGCATAGGACGTTCTGGTTTATGTAAATTTTCTGGATCTATCCTGTAATCCTGTATTACTTTGTAAGTGTATGCTCTCAAAGGATTGTTTAGAGATTTATGTTTTCTTAAAAATACTCCACCGGTTCAAGTCGGTGGGGTATTTAATACCTTGACTTTTTCAATCTAATAGTGTATAATCACGAAGAATAAAAAATGTAAATTGAAATTTACAAACAAAATGAACATAAACAAATCATAAAAGAAAGGAAACAAAAAATGAAAAAAACTATGATTGCCTTAATTGGGTTAATTATTATTGTTGCTAATAGTTGTAAAACTATTGAAGTAACAAGTACTGGGCCTTCAACTGAAGCCCAGGAATTAAACCTGAACCTGATACCTTGGACTAATCAGATTCCTGGAATCACCGACAATGATCCTATAAGTTTTTACAATGAAATGGAAATAAAGGTAAAAGCGCTTACCCCAGATGAAAAATGGGTCTTAAAAGATGGATACGGGGAGTATGTGGACAATGCAATGCTGGATGGCTTCACTGTTCCAGCTAAAACAAAAGGAGCATTGTTGAAGGGAGGAATATCTATAGAAAAAAACATTATAACTTATAAAATTTGTTTTTTTGAAGAAGGGGATGATACTTATTTTGTTTGGAAACAGTCACTGCAAAATGGTTATTTTTCTCTTGAAAAAAGGGCAACAATTTATGTAGAGGGTATTCCCTTTAATGTTGAGCTTCCTCCAGGTTTTGAAAAAAATAAATTATTTTGGAACACGGGGTTTTCTAACAACACAAAAACAACGGAGCGTGTTGCAACAGGAAGATCTGTCTCTGGAACAAAAGAGATAGAAATAAAAAAAAGAAACAAATAATTTTTTAAATTTATTTTGTTGAAACAAAAAACCGGATTTTAGTATCCGGTTTTTTAACGCCTAGTAGGGATTTATTCCTCAATCAAATCAACCGCACTTCCGACTTCTTCAAGAGAAGTAATTCCTTTTAAGACTTTTACAATACCATCCTCTTTCATATTTAGTGTACCTTGGTTTGCGGCAATCTTTTTAATCTCACGCTCACTTGGATTTTGAGGAATTATTTTTTCAATCTCGGCATCATTATAAATAGCTTCAAATATTCCCATCTGCCCACTATAGCCAGTACGGTTGCATTTATCACAACCAACCGATTCATATATTTTAAGTGGAGCATTTACATCTATATCATAACTTGAGAAATCTTTATTGTGATTTTTAGCTTCTTCTAATATATTTTTTATTATTTTAGTTTCCTTTTCGGTAATTTCTTTTTCTTTTTTACAGTCATTACAAAGTTTTCTGATCAAACGCTGAGCGATAGAAAGCGACAAAGCCGAGACTAAAGTCTTTGGGTTAACATCAAGGTCAATCAAGCGGGGAATAACACCAGCGGCATTGTTGGTGTGGAGTGTCGAGAAAACCAAATGCCCAGTCAAAGCTGACTCGACGGCCGTCTTTGCCGTCTCAGCATCACGGATTTCTCCGACCATGATTACGTCGGGGTCTTGGCGAAGAGCTGAGCGTAAACCTTCTAAGAAGGTGTAACCCTTTTCATCGTCAGTTTGAGTTTGAGAGATTCCATGTAAATGATATTCAATCGGGTCCTCTATTGTAATTATTTTTATTTCCTCGGAATAAATTCTTTGTAAAAAAGAGTAAAGAGTTGTGGTTTTACCTGAACCAGTAGGACCAGTCAGAAGAATAAGTCCATTTGGTTTTTTTATTTCATTCATAAAAATCTCAAATAATTTT
Source organism: Minisyncoccota bacterium (assembly GCA_041666225.1). Classification (GTDB taxonomy): domain Bacteria; phylum Patescibacteriota; class Minisyncoccia; order Phycocordibacterales; family UBA9973; genus UBA8515. The sequence goes on from JBAYHJ010000001.1 coordinate 106,053, forward strand.
GGCTCTATACCCATGTCTTCTAGTTTTACCCGTATTGACTTTGGATTTAAGATTCGGAGAACGATGGATTCACCATATGCCCCAGGCATGATAGACACACGAAGACTGATTTCACTTTGGTCGAGGAATATACTAAAGCGACCATCTTGAGCTACAGCCGAAGTAGTTATTTTAAGTCCAGAGATGAGTTTGATTCTTGAATTTATAAATTTGTGAACAAAAGGAGGAAGCTCCATAACTTCATGAAGGACTCCATCGAGACGAAGTCTGAGTCTGACTGTCTCTTCTTCTGGTTCGAAGTGAACGTCAGATGCGTTGATGGCGATGGCTCCAGCTAGAACAATTTCAAGTATATGTGAGGTTGTGTGAGTTTTATCTTTTTCGGCTTCATTGATGGCATTTTTTATGTCATCCATATTTTTTATTCCAGCCATTAATTTTTTTAGGACATCACCAGAAATAGTCACAGCCCCGATCTTTGATTCAGAAGCATAAGATATTTCTTTGTATCTATCCCAAGCCTTTTCTAAACTGGAAAGGGAAGCCATATAAAAATGAGGAGTGAATTCGTGTTCTTCAAAGTAAGTTTTTAAACTTTCCAATTTTTCTGGTTGAGGAGAACGAACGGCAACGTGAATATTTTTACCAACCAACTTAAAAGGAGCTATTTCTAGAGAAATAGCATCTTTTTCTGGAATAGAACGAAGGGCATTGTTGTCGATAACTACTCCAAGTAGGTTGATAGGGGGGATTCCATACCTAGCTTCAGCTAAAACTTCCACCAAATCTTCCTCTTCTTGTTTTCTTAGGTCTTCTAAATTTTTTTGTTGCTTTTCGTCGTCAAATTGAATTACCATATTGGTTTATTATAGCTTATGGGGATACTAAAAACACACTTGACATTTGTTGCCTAATATGATACTATATGCTCAAATGTTAGTTTTCTAGTTTGGTCTTATTTCTTTCTCAGAAATTGCTTTTTGGGAGGTGAATAAAACCAAATATAGAAAACAAATAAAAACAAATAAAAACAAGACCATGAAAACAAAATACGTAGTATTTTTGATTCTGACCTTTATAGGATTAGAATCAACAGCCCAGAATGGGCATCTTTACCCAACTGTAATGCCTGTAAAAGAAAACGGCTACAGTGGTTGGGAATTTGAAAATTTTGCACTCGGTGGGAGTTCAATTTCTCAGGACTACAAAGAGAAAATTGTAGATCGTGTAAAACAATTCTGTAGTGATGTCGGAGTATATCCTACAGATGAAAATGGTAATCCACTTAGAACTACTGATGATTGGGTTCGTTGGACATTTTCACCTGGTCGTACTTGGGTTGAGGACAGAACTTATGATAATGGGTTCTGGAATTCTCATCAAAGTTCCGATGGGAGAAAAGTTGTTCTCTATTGGGATAAGCGTCCATTTCGTGGACCTGTTTTAGTTCTTCATGTTGAAGGATATGAACTTGATTTAGGTAAAACAGCTTGCGCTAACTTTGTGAAAGTTTCATATGTTGTGAAAAAAAAGGAACAATTTCAAACTGAACAAAGACAGCCTAGTGGAACGATTGAGGATAATAATAGATCAAAAGAGTCAATTTTTTCTCCATCATTATCATTAGAAAACCAAACTTTTACTATTCCACCACAAAAAATCACCACTACAAAAAAAGTGGTTGATTGGAAAAAAGTTGCTATTGCCTCAGCTATTATTACTGCTGTTGGAATAGGTACCGGTGTAGTTATTAACAATTGGGACAATTTGTTTGGAAAACCAACCACCATAGTAACCACTACTACTCCAACTGGTCATGGAAATGACCCATCTGGACATGGGAAAAGTTTGCCTGTGCCCACCATTCCCACAAAGTATCAGGTGGGAATATCATTAAGACTATAAGTTCTTTTATTTTTGTCTGAAATCTCTCCAGACAAAAATTAAGTTTGATTAAAAAACAAGATAGAGAGATATCGCGTAGGGAGGAGTAGATTTTATTTTTTATCTTCTCCCTTGCTTTTTTAAGCTTTTAAGGTTAATTTAATACTTTAAAAGTTTAAAATTGCAAAGTTAATAAAAGACAGTTTATATAGTAACACCATTGACATTTTGCTGTTAATATGCTATACTATATAGGTAAGTTTTAAATTAAAAATTAAACCGCAGTCACGGTTTAAATGAAAATTTTTATAAGTAAATTATATGAAAAATTATATGAAAAAAATAATAGTCGGAATTTTAAGTTTTGTTTTCCTTTTTGTGGGACAAAATGTTTTTGCTGCTACTATTTGGAATACAGGATCAGGTGGCCCCGAATGTCCAGATATAAATATTGCAAACTATACTACTAATACCGGATATGGTTCTCCTTGTTGGACAGGGACAAACATAAACGCCAATCCTGGTGATACTATAAATGTAAAAATTTATTATCATAATACAAGTAATACAACTGCTACAAACACAGTTATTAAACTAGTTGCTCCTACTGGATCTTCTACTAACCATTCATTCACTGCTCAAATTGTTTCACCTCAAGGAAGTTTATATTCTGCTCCTGTAACAGTAACTATTCCCTCATCCCAAACACTAAGTTTTGGTTCAACAATTTGGTATACAAAACCAGATCCTATTAATCAGCCAAATTATTTAGCACCAACTCCACTATTAAATGGACAAAATGGAGCTGATGTTATTAGCACAAACGGAGGTTTATATATTGGAAATATTGCTTCAGGTTGGACAACCCAAGGAGCTGTTGTTGTCAGTTTTAAAGTAAGTAATACAACTACAAATTCAAATTGTACACTATCTAGTTTTTCCGCAAATCCTTCAACTATAAATCCAGGGCAATCTTCTACTCTCACTTGGGGTATGGCTAACTGTGCGTTAGTTAAACTTTATGATGGGCCTACTTTGATTGGAGTTTACAATAGTCCTCAAACACAAACATCTGTCTCTCCAGTATCTACGACAAATTACAACCTACAAGCTTATAGTTACAAAGGAATATTGAGTGGTTCAAAAAATACGACAGTCACAGTAAATCCTATTGTTCAACAAATGACTGGAAATATTTCTGTCACACCTCCAGCTTCTACTTCTTGTGTAATCGCCTCGGGGAATAGTACTTGTGGAATTTCATTTACATGGACTACCCAAAATCCTGAAGCAGTTTCAGCTGTAACTCACAATGGAGCAACAGTAGCAAATGGGAATAATGGGACAAAAACATTTGCAATTTCTAAAGGACCCCAAACTTATTTCTTGTATAATAATACTGTATTATTAGACCAAGAAACTGTTTATGCAAGTTGTGCTGTGAATACTTCATGGAACGGATCTTCTTGTGCGCCTACAATTGTTACCAATAATTGTATTATTGATAGTTTTTACGGAGACCCTACCTCAATAACATCGACCCAAGATTCAACTCTTAAGTGGACATCAAGGGGTTGTAGTTATTTTAAACTCTATGAAGGAACAAATCTAATTAATACTTATTATGGTAATCAACAAATCGTTTCACCCAATGTAACTACAACTTATACCCTAAAAGCTTATAATTATAATAATATTTTAGGTGATTCAGAAAGTACTACTATCACAGTTAAGGGAATAATTATTCCAACTGATACTTGTACGATTAAAGGTTTTACCGCAAGCCCTGATTTTATTAAACAAGGAGGTTATTCAACTCTCGTATGGAGTACAAGTAATTGTGTGAGTACAAGTATTTCACCAAGTATAGGACCTGTTGTCCCTGTAATTGGAGGTTCTTTAAAAGTTAAACCAATTCAAACTACTACTTATACCTTAACTGCGACAGGATCAAATGGTGTTGTTAAAAGACAAACAGTAACAGTTGTCGTTGATTCAATAATAATTTCTGGTTGTAAAATAAAAAACTTTACCGCAAATCCTGATTCTATAATGATAAGTGATTATTCTGTCCTTAAATGGGAAACAGAAGGTTGTACAAAAGTAACCATCTCAAATCTTGCATACAATATTCCTACATCAGGAGAACAAAAAGTTTGGCCAACTCAAACAACAAATTATATATTGAGTGCTGAAGGTGAAAATGGGTTGGGCATGGATGCTCAGGTTACTATTTATGTGAATTCAGTTCCTTCCACTTGTAAAATAAATGACTTCGCGGCAAGTGATACATCTATAAACTTAGGTGACTCGTCAACTCTCTCTTGGAGTACAAGTAATTGTGCCCATGTTGCAATTTCAAATATTGGTAATGTAGACGCAGTTAATTCCAAAGTAGTTTGGCCTGTAATTACAAAAACTTATACTCTAACAGTAGAGAATCAATATGGTAGTGTTGTGGATTCAAGAGCGGTCACTATCTATGTGAATGACAATAACAACAATACTTGTAAGATCAATAATTTCACCGCAAGTGATACAAGTATAGACGATGGAGATTCTTCAACATTACACTGGAATACAACAAACTGTGAACGTATAAAAATTTCAGATGTTGGTGACTATCTATCTGACGATGGAAGTGAAACTGTTTCTCCAAATGAAGATACCACATATGTTTTGACTGCCTATGATTCAAACGGCACACACGATACAGCTTCCGTAAGAATATATGTAGATAACAACAACAATAATGATAATGATTGTTCTATTGATAGTTATTCTGCCAGCGATACATACATAAGTCGTGGTGATGATGTTACTCTAAGATGGAGGACAACTGATTGTGATGATGTAAGTATTACAAACGTTGGAGATGTTAATGATGATGGAAGTGAAACTGTTTCTCCTTATAGTACAACAACTTATGTCTTGAGAGCTTATGGTAATCATGGTAGTGATTCTGAATCAATAAAAATAAATGTTGATTACAATAATTATGAAACTGACAATACAAATGTAGTTACAACAATTGCGACAAATATTTCTCAAAATAGTGCTCAAGTAAATGGTCTTATCACAAACACAAATTATAATAGTGCAAGTACATATTTTGAATATGGTACAAATGTCACTCTTGGTATGAGAACCTCGTCTCGTAATGTCAGTGGTAGTACTAACTTTAGCGAATACTTAACTAATTTAAGTCCAAATACAATCTATTATTTCCGAGCAGTTGGCGAAGGGTCAAATGGCGTCTCTCGTGGAGCAATAGAAATATTTAGAACTCTTGGATATACAAATTACAACAACACTAATTACAATAATACCAATACAACAACTAGAACAATAAGAGAATATGTCTATCAGCAAGGAACGACAGTTTCTGGTTCCGAATCACCGATTGTTCTTAGGATTGAAAATAAATACCAAAATATTGGAATAGGAGATATTGTTGACTATGTTGTTTTCTATAAAAATATCAGTAGCTCAACACTTACTCATCCGATGGTTCAAGTATTTATCCCACAAGGTTTGACACTTCTAAACTCTTCAAGAGGAACTTATCAAGTAGATGACAGAACTCTATCTGTTCCTATTGAAGACTTATATCCTGATGCAGAGGGTGTAATATATTTACAAGCAAGAGTTGATTCTTTGGAAATAAACTTAGCACAAATAGTTACAACCGCTGTTCTTGTTTACACAAATCCAAATGGAGCACAAGAAAATGCAATGGCTTATGTCTTAAATAATCCTAAAATTGTAAACTTACTTGGTGCATCTGCTTTCTTTGGAGGCATGTACGGCATGAGTTTGATTGGCTGGTTAATATTGATATTAATTATATTATTGTTAATATTTATTGCTAGAAGTTTCTATTATCGTAGAAATATAACAACAACTACTCATACGACATCTACCCACTTATAAAGATTAGATCTATACATACCCCGACTTTAGTCGGGGTATGTTAGTATATAGAAATGAAAGCCAAATTTAATAAAAAAGAGATACCCAAAATAGCTCAAAATATATTAGATAAAATAGTAAAAACCAAAAATAATAAAGCTAAAATTTTAGCTTTATCTGGTGAATTAGGAGCGGGTAAAACAACTCTCACTCAAAGCTTTGCAAAACATCTCGGTGTTAAAGAAAAAATAGTTTCGCCAACATTTGTGATTATGAAATTTTATAATATTGGTTCAAAATCTATTTATTATTCTAGTTTTAAAAAATTGATTCATATTGATGCTTATCGTCTTGAATCATCTCTGGAATTATTAAAAATAGGTTGGGAAGAAATAATTGAGAATAATGATAATTTAATTATTATAGAATGGCCAGAAAAAGTAAAAAAAATTATTCCCCCTACTGTTTTTAATATTTCACTTTCTCATATTGACGAAGAAACTCGCTTAATAGAATTTTTGTAATTCTGCTATAATTAGTCTATGGCAACAAAAAAGACCGACAAAAAAAGACTAATTTTACTCGATTCCCATGCAATTATTCACCGAGCCTATCATGCCCTCCCTGAGTTTATGAACTCGCGTGGTGAGCCTACTGGGGCCATATACGGCCTTGCTACGATGCTTTTTAAGATTATTACCGATTTAAAACCGGACTATATTGTGGCTTGTTTTGATCTACCTAAAAAGACCTTTCGTCACGAAGCATATGATGATTACAAAGCCGGGCGAGCCAAGGCCGACGATACCCTAGTAGCTCAGCTCATAAAGTCACGTGATTTTTTTAAAGCTTGTTCTGTGCCGATGTATGAATGTGAAGGGTTTGAAGCCGATGATTTACTTGGAACAATCACTGAACAATTAAAAAAGAAAAATAAAGATATAGATATTATTATTGCCTCTGGCGATATGGATACTTTGCAACTTGTCGATGACGATCATGTACAAGTTTATACCCTCAAAAAGGGAATCAACGATACAATTTTATATAATGAAGAAAAAGTTTTTGCGCGTTTTGGATTTTCTCCAGACAAATTACCAGACTACAAAGGTCTTCGTGGAGATCCGTCTGATAACATTATTGGGATAAAAGGAATTGGAGAAAAAACAGCGACGACCCTAATATCAAAATATGGCACAGTTGAAAATATTTATAAAACTCTAAAGAAAGAAGGAGAATTAAAAGAAATTGGAATAACAGATCGCATAGTGACTCTTTTAAAAGAAGGAGAAGAAGAAGCACTTTTTTCAAAAACTTTAGCCACTATTCGTCGTGATGCACCGATTGTTTTTGAGTTACCCAAAAATGAATGGAAGAATACTGTTGATAAAAACAGTGTCGCTGAATTTTTCCGCGACATGGAATTTAAAAGTTTACAAAATAGATTTTTGAATGTTTTAGAAGGTTCTAATCTTAATGACGCTTCGCAGGAGAGAGGAAAAGGCCAAAGTCCTTTGAGCGATGGTCTGGCCGAGCCCCTTGAATCTTTCGATGATGTTGGGCGAGGAGATCCGAGGACCTTGCGAGGAGGAGCTTTGGCCTTGGACGATCTCGAAAAAATTAGCAAAGCCAAAATTGCTTTCTGGCTTCTTAATTCTGAAAGAACAGACCCTGATCTCGATGAGGTTATAAATTATAAAGGTTGTAAAACTTTAGATGAGGCATTGTTAAAACTTGAAGAAGATATAAAAAAGCAAAAACTCACATATGTCTATGAAAATATTGAACAACCGATTACTCCGATAATAGATAAAATGGAGAAACAAGGGATCCTTGTTGATGTTTCATATTTAAAAAAGATTGGAGAAGAATATCATAAAGATTTAGAAATTTTAGAAAAGAATATATGGCAAGAAGCTGGAGAGGAATTTAATATTAATTCACCAAAACAAATTAGTGAAATTCTTTTTACTAAACTCGCTCTTTCTATTAAGGGTATTAAGAAAAGTGCGGGGGGAGCAATATCTACCCGTGAAAGCGAACTTGAAAAACTTAGAGATGTGCACCCTATAGTTGGCGAAATATTGAAACACCGCGAACTTCAAAAATTATTATCAACATATATAGATACTATTCCCGCTCAAGTTGGACCAGACGGCAGGCTTCATGCACATTTTATTCAGGCGGGTACTACAACAGGCCGTTTTTCTTCAAACAATCCAAATTTACAAAATATTCCGATTAAAACCGAGCGTGGGAAAAATATTCGTAATGCTTTTATTGCCCCTGAGGGTTACTTTCTTGCCTCATTTGATTATTCACAGATTGAGCTTCGTGTTGCGGCTTTGATGTCGCAAGATTCTTATTTTGTAAAAGCTTTTGAAGAGGGCAAGGATATCCACTGCGCAGTGGCAATGAAAGTTTTTGGAGTTTCTGAAGAAGATGTAACTCATGATATGAGACGCCGAGCCAAAGTTATTAACTTTGGAATTCTCTATGGCATGGGAGTAAATGCGCTTAAGGAAAATCTTGGTACAGACAGGAAAGAAGCTCAAATATTTTATGATAATTATTTTGCTCAATTCCCAACTATTGCCGGATATTTAGAGAGTATTAAAAATTTTGCAAAAGAACATGGGTATACAGAAACTCTTTTTGGAAGAAAGAGATATTTCCCAGGGATTAAATCTCCCATTCCTTTTATTAGAGCAATGGCTGAACGTATGGCGACCAATGCGCCGATTCAAGGAACTGCGACTGCAGATATTATAAAGATTGGGATGAAGAAGGCTGACGATGCACTCAGAAAAGCTTCACTTATAAATGATGTAAGGTTAGTCCTTCAGGTTCACGATGAATTGGTTTATGAAATAAAAAAAGAAAAGAAAGATGAAGCGACCAGGATTATTGAGGAAGCGATGAAAAATGCGATTCCAGATGAGTTTTTAGAAGGAAAAGAGAAAGTACCACTCCTTGTTTCAGCTGTTTTAGGTAAAAATTGGGGGGAGTTAAAATAGTAGCAAAAATTAATTTCAAGTGATAGGATTAATATATGAAACCAATAGAGTACCAAGAAAATGAATTTAAACTAAAAAGGAAGGAAACAGTCCATTTTGTTTTACTTCATTCATATTCAATATTTCTTATTGCTGTGGTTTTGGGTGTGTTTTTAGATATTGTCTTTAAATTGAAAATATTTTCTAACGAAATATATAAATATGTCGGTTTTGCGATGCTTATAATTAGTTCTTTAATTATATATTGGGCACAATCAACTTCTGCTAATTACCAAGAAAGAGTTCATAAGAAAGAGGGGAGGTCTAATTTTGAATTTGGTCCATACCGATATATGCGTTCCCCAACACATTTTGGGCTTTTTATTATGACGATTGGTTTTGCTCTCATAATAAATTCACTTTTTAGCGTTATCTTTACCATAATTGCTTATGCCATCACAAAACTTTTTTTCCTTAAGAGAGAAGAAAAGATATTAGAAAAAAAATATGGTGAAGTTTATCGAGACTATAAAAAGAAGGTTAGAAATTGGATATGATATATATTCTCTTTGGTAATGATACAAAGAAAAAAAATGTTTATTTAAAAAGGTTATATAAAAATAATCAACCAATTTTTATTCCCGTGCGTGAATTATCAAAAGAAATGTTTTTTGACCAAGCACAAAGTGTAAGTTTATTTGGCGAACAGTCTATTTTCGTTTTTGAAAATTTCATTGGAGATAAAGATTTTGAATTAAAAGATGAGGAGATCTCACATTTAAAAGATTCACAAAATATTTTTATTTTCAAAGAAGATAAATTACTTGCCCCGGATTTAAAAAAATATAAAAAACATGCAACAATAGAAGACTTAAGTTCAGCAGTAATAAAACAAACACCGAAAATAAATGTTTTTGGCATTGCCGATGCATTTGCACGAAAAGATAAAATTCAAACATGGGTTTTGTTTAGAGAGGCAGTTTCCGCTGGTGTTGCACCCGAAGAAGTTTCTGGAATTTTATTTTGGAAAATAAAAACAATGATATTAAATAGCACAAAGGTTTTCACTAGTGATGAGCTTAAAAATAGATCAAGTGAGCTCGTTTCTATTTATCATAAAGCACACGGCGGGGAAATTGATTTTACTATCGGGCTTGAGCAGTTTATCTTAAATTCATTAAATAAATAATTTAGACAAAAAGAAAAGGCTTGGAAGTTGAACCTCAAAAATTTGAGAACCAGCTTCCAAGCCTTTGGCTTTATTAGAAACAAAGAACGACTCACGAATAATAATGTGAGTATAAATGTGCTAAATAATGATTATATATCTTTCCCGATATTAATATCCCAATACATAGGGAGAATGTTGGAAAGATTATTTCAAATACGTCTTAATTACATTATATAATAAAACTGGGGATAAGCAAAGACATAAGGGGATAACTTTCATACCCCATATTTATAGGTGTTGATTTTTAAGCATAAATGTGGTATTTTTGATAAATCGTGCTATTTAATATCCTCTCGTAGCTCAGTTGGTAGAGCAGCTCCCTTTTAAGGAGATGGTCGTAGGTTCGATTCCTACCGAGAGGACAAGAATAAAAACCTTAAGAAATTGAGGTTTTTATTCTTGTCCTCTCGAGCAAGCAAACTGCTTTGCTTGCGTGTAGGAAGTGAAAAGCTTTTCAGTAAATATGAGCATTTATGCGAATATTTTTGAAAAGGTGTACTGGTTATGTAATGACCGATAAGAGTACTCGCTGTCCTATAGAACCTAACCCAGACAGGAATCGAACTTTTGTGTATTTCTGATATAATTTGATTATGGAAAATTTATCAATAAAATCAAAAGAAATAATAGAGAAAATTGAGTATCTTAATTTGGCTACTATTACACCAGAAGGGTTACCTTGGAATAGCCCAGTATATTGTTCTTTTGATAAAGACCTTAATTTCTATTGGTTATCTTGGAAAGAAAACCAACATTCAAAAAACATAAGAAACAATGAAAATGTTTATGTGACAATTTATGACTCAACAATATTTTCGGGAACTGGGATTGGTGTTTATTTTCAAGGCAAAGCATATGAATTAAGTAATCCTATAGACATAGTTAAAGGTTTAACTCATCATTATGGAAGAAGTAAAAAGAAAATAAAAGATGTAATAATGTTTCTTACTTCATACCCAAGGAGAGTTTATAAATTTGTTCCAGAAAAAGCTTGGATTAATGGCGAAGGAGAAATAAACGGTAATTACATAGATACTAGAACAGAGTTAGATTTAGAGGAATTAAAGAAAATGATTAAATAATTTTATGAAAAAAATTGGACAAGGGTGGCAATATACGACATATGATTTAGGAAATGGAAAGGTTTTAAAAAAATTTCATTCTTGGACTAAAGCTTATTTTGTAATTTTCTGGCAAATATTTCCATTTAACAAGGATTCTTTTTTTGAGATTCCTAGTTTTATTAAAGATGTAAAAAGAAAGGCCGATGTTTCATTTAAAATATTAAAAAGAGTTAACATTCCACAAGAATGGATGGCAAATCCAAGGTTTATTAATAAATATGATTTTGAGCAAGATAAGGTTATCGCCCTGCATGAAGCGTTTGAAGGTTTGGACTCTAACGGAATTAAAAAAATCGTAGATCAGTTTATTGAATTTAATTTAAAATTATTAAAACTCGGTGTAATAGATAAAAGTTTCAACATTACAAAAAATTACGGGATAAATAATAAAGGAGAGGTAGTGCTTATTGATATAGGAGAACTTTTTGATAATAAAGAATTAATAAGGAAACAACTAAATGACCGTGGGTGGACCAATAGTTATGTGGGAGGATGTATTAAAGACAAAGAGGCTCAGGAGTATTTTATTAATGAGATGGATAGAAATTTTAATTTGAATTAAAACAATATGAAACTAATACTAGCGTCAGATTTAAGTTTTCTATTAAAATATGGCTATGACCTGACAGGTATTTCCAAAAATCAAATGAGTGTAGGTTATGTGACAACTGCTTCCAAGGGTACCCCTAATTCAGATTACATAAAAAAGTACAGTAAAATTATAAGCGAAAATGGCATCTATCTTAAAGAGATAGACATTGAAAATAAAAACGAAGAAGAACTAAGAGCATTTTTCAAAGATAAAAATATTATTCACATAGAAGGTGGAAGTACTTTTTACTTATTAAATGCGATGAAAGCCAATGGTTTTGATAAATTACTAATAGAACTTCTTAATCAAGGGAAAGTATATATTGGTACTAGCGCTGGAGCTGCAATAATGGGGATAACCATAAAATCAAGCTCTGGTATCCCTGAAAATCCAACAAAAGAGATGCTGCGAGGATTAGGACTAGCTCCGTTTGTAATACAAGCTCATTACACAGATGATAAAAAAGAAGAATATAAAGAAAAAACGAAGGATTTAGAATACCCAGTTAAATTTTTACGAGACGGGCAAGGTTATTTTGTTGAAGATGACAATTATACTTTTATTGGTGAAGTAGAAGAAGTTAAAATATAAATATTATGTTAAAAGTAGATTTTTACAATTTAGGAGAAATAAAAGATAGTGATCTTTCTTTTTCTGTGATTACAGCTATACATAATAGTAAATGGGTATTTACCAAACATAGGAAAAGAGATACTTGGGAAACACCAGGTGGAAAAAGAAATGAATCTGAAAGTATTGATGAATGTGCTTCCAGAGAATTAATTGAAGAAACAGGAGCCGATAAATTCAGTTTAATTCCTTTATGTATTTATTCAGTTGAGAAAGAAGACAAAAAAGATTTTGGGCAGATATATTATTCCGAAATTGATAATTTTAATGAATTACCTGATTTTGAGATGGAAAAGATAGAATTTTTTGATAAATTACCAGATAAACTAACTCATCCGTTAATTGAGTCACTTATATTTAAAAAGGTTTTAGAGATTCTAGGTAAATAATATGGAAAAATTTTACACTGAACATAAAGGAAAGGTTATAAATACTGATAATAAATTTACTCATGTTATGGCTATTACTCTCGACCCTAGGACTCAATACAAAGAGGGGGTTATTAGATGTATAACAAGCCGTGAAGGGGACATACAAACAAAGGGCTATATAGACAGAAGTGAACTTCATAAAATAAAAGGAAATTTATTAGAAAGTTTCGAAATTGAACAAAAGTTAAATATAAAAAATGAAGGAGATATAATAAAAGAATTAACTCTAGAAGGTTATGAGTTTATTGGATTAGAAGACCCTGATATTTGGATAGATGAAGAAAATGATTTGATACATTTATATTTTACAATTCCAATAATTAATAAAAAAGAACATGGTAAAAATAAAATTCACCTTGGTCATGCTGTTGGGAGGGATTTGGATTCTTTAGAAATGACTACACCTGTTTTACTTGCAGACGAAATTGGAGGAGCTAAAGAATTATCCATAGTTCCAATAAATAAAAAAGGTTTCAGGTATAATTTAGTAGAATCAAGTAAAAAAGAGGAAGATTTTAATTATTCAGTAATTAGAATAGCTGTTACAGAAGATATGAATAAAGAATGGAAATTTGGAGATATTATATTTCACCCCAAAGAACACAATATTCCGTGGATTGGAGGACATGCTTCTCCGGGACCATTGTTGCCGGAAAGTTTTATATATATAGGAGAAGGTAAATTATTGGGTTTTATAAATGGTCGTGAAGCGAATCAGAAAGGAGAAAACGAAAAAACTAAATATGGGATATTTTCTATTGGGTTGTTTGTGTATGATTATGAAAAGGGGAAAATAGAATGGGTGTCACCCGAACCATTTATTCAAGACAGTGAAGCTGTCACTATTACATTTGCGAGTCATTTTATAGAAACAGGTGAAGGGGAAGGAATTTTATATGCTCATGTAGATGATTCATTTGTAAGGGCGTATACATTAAAAAGTGAACAAGTAAAACAGTTTTTGATTAAATATAGTTGTCCTTATTCCGTGTCTTAATAAAAATCCTATTATATAATCTATTCAAAACAGGTCTTTGTTCTGAGAACTCAAGCTCAACGAGAATCAAACTTTTATCTATTTCTGTTATAATTTAAATATGAAATTAGAAGATTTTGGTTACAGCGACTTTTTTGAACATTCTAGAAAAGAATTGAAATTAGAGGATTTTTCTATTGCCCGAGTTATTGCCGAATACAAGGGAGCTTATAAAATAAAAAATACAGATGGGGAATATTTTGCCAAAGTTACTGGTAAAAAGATTTTTAATGCTAAATCAAGAGAAGATTATCCTGCTGTGGGGGATTGGGTAATAATAAAAGAGCAAGATAGAGAATGGGCTGTGATACAAGAGGTATTACCAAGGCAAACACTCATAAAGAAAAAATATAATAATAAAAATGGAATTCAAATAATTGCAACCAATATAGATGTGGCTTTTATTGTGGAATCAATTGGTAGAGACTATAATTTAAATCGTTTTGAAAGATATTTTGCGATAGCCAACGATGGAGGTGCCCAGACCACTATTATTTTAAATAAGATTGATTTAATTTCCAAAGAAGAATTAAATTTAAAATTAGTTCAAATAAAAGAAAGATTTAAAAATGTTGATATTATTCTAACTAGTACTATAACCGATGAAGGATTAAAAGAATTAAGATCGTATATATTATCTGGGAAAACATATTGCTTTTTGGGATCCTCGGGGGTTGGTAAATCATCTTTGATTAATAGGTTACTAGAAGAAAATGCACTTGAAACAAATGATATTAATTTTGAGACAGGTAGAGGAAAACACACCACAACAAGAAGAGAAATGTACTTTTTGAAAAATGGAGGAATTGTTATAGATAATCCAGGAACCAGAGAGGTGGGAATGGCCGATACAAGGGAAGGTGTGGATAGTACTTTTGATGAAATAATAGAATTAGCCAAGAAATGTAAATTTGCTGATTGTTCTCATATTTCTGAACCCGGGTGCAATGTTTTGCTTGGATTAGGGTCTGGTGAATTAGATGCGGAGAAATATTCTAATTATATTAACTTGAAAAAAGAAACCGAGTATTATGAGATGACTGAAACGGAGAGGAAGGAAAAAGACTATAAGTTTGGGAAATTTATAAAAAAAGCCAAAAAGGAAATAGAAAAATATAAAATATAGACACCAAAATAGTTTTTATATATAGTTTGCCAACCCATTTGAGAATCGAAATTTCCTGTATTTCTGATATAATCTACATATGGTTGCTTTTTTAAGTTATCTATTTTATTTTATAGCTGCAAGTGCATCACCACTTCAACGTAGATGGCTTGCTACACATAGAAATATAAAAAACGAAGGACAAATACGTCTCGCTTTTCAGGTTACACTTATAACTGTCATATTGAGTTTTACACTACCTCTTTTTGAACCATTTCGTCTTCAAGGGAATATTTTCCATTTGATTGGTTTATCACTCACTTGTGGATTATTTGGTGCTGGTTATTTTGTTTTTTCATATACAGCTCAAAAACACGTAGAAGCTGGAATTAGTTCATTAGTTAGTAATATTTACACACCAATTACAATAGTATTAGCAACTTTACTTTTAAATGAAAAACTGACACTAATTCAAATACTTGGAACCGTATTATTGATAATTGGAATATTGGTTGTATCAAGAAAACACCGAATAGGAAGATTTAAATTTGATAAATATTTTATGCTCATGGTTCTGTCTGGGGTAATGATGGGTATTTTACTTGTGGCAGAACGAGCATTAATGAAAATAACTGGATTTTCAGCAGGGGTAATGCTTTCTTGGTGGTCACAGTGTTTGTTTTTGGGAATAGCAACATTGATAACTCATAGCAAAAGCGTTTATACTAAAAAAGACATAGCCATTACCGGAGTACTTCGATTTCTTCAATCGCTTTCATGGGTGGTTCTAGTTTTTGTTGTAGGGAATCTAAGTATTGTTTCTGCTATAACAACATTTAAAGTAGTCGTCGTATTTATTGCTGGAGCTATCTTTTTAAGAGAGAAAGAAGATTTACCAATAAAAATATTGGGTAGTATAATAGCATTAGCAGGACTTTTATTAATGAAATGATAAAGAATTTATGAAAGGGACAAAAACACCAGAATTTGATGCACTACTAGATAAGATATTAGACGAGTTAATCCCTCATATAAGAGTTTGTTTGGATTGTAAAAAAGAATTTAAAATAGAAGAGGGTGATGTTTCTCTACTTAAAATGTTGCGTTCACCCGCCCCAAAACTTTGTCCTGATTGTCGCCATAGAAGAAGATTATCCTTTTCAAATTATTCAAATATATATAAACGGAAATGCGATATACCAGGTCATAGTGATACTATGCTTTCACCTGTCGCTCCTATTATTCCTTGGGTTATTTATGATTACGATACATATTATTCGGATTTATGGGATCCATTTTCTTACGGAAGAATAGTGAATGAAACTCAGTCATTTTTTGATCAATTTTTAAGTTTAATGAAAGTTGTCCCATTGCCAGGAGTGCGTCGGGGTAAAAACTCCATTAATAGTGATTTTTGTTTTTATGGAGAAAGTTTAAAAGATGGGTATTACGTTTTCGGAGGTAGAAGATCGGAAAATGTATTATTTAGTACTTCCATTTATGATTCTAAAAACATTATAGATTCATATTTTCTTCGCAGGGTTGATTCAGCCTATGATAATATAGGCACTTCTGATTGTTACAAATGCCAATACGCATATTTTTCATCAAATTGTATTGAATGTGATTTCGTTTATGATTGTCGTAATTGCCAAAATTGTTTTGGTTGTGTTAATTTGCGGAACAAAAATTATTATATTTTTAATGAAAAATTTAGCCCAGAAGAGTATACAAAAATAAGAAATGAAATAAACCTAGGTAGTAGAAAAGTTAAAGATGAATATCAGAATAAATTTTGGGAGCTTATAAAAACAAACCCAATCCGTGCAGCACGAATTTTTAATTCCCAAAATGTTTTTGGAAATGATATAAAAAATTCTAAAAATTGTAGAGATGTTTTCCAAATAGAAGATTCTGAAAATGTTAGACATTCTGCGTTTGTAGTTTTTAAAGTAAAAGATTCAATGGATGTTGGTTTTAGTGGCAGAGCTCAGGGTAATTATGAAGCCCAAAATGTTAGTGCCAATTCTTCGAGTGTCAAATTTTCCTTCGCAGTAAAAGAATCTACAGATTGTGAGTTTTTGATAAATTGTCAAAATTGCACAAATTGTTTTGGGTGTGTTGGACTTAAAAATACATCCTATAGTATTTTTAACAAGAAATATGAACCAGAGGAATATTTTGAAATTCTAGATAGTATTAAAACAAAAATGCTTCAGAATGGAGAATATGGAGAATTTTTTCCAATGTCTTTTGCTCCATATGCTTACAATAGTTCTATGGCACATGTTATTTATCCTATGACAGAAGAAGAAGCTAAAAAGCGTGGTCTTTTTTGGCAACCCGACACGACTGTTGATACAAAAAATCTAAAAAGTATTAAAGTTCAAGAGTTGCCAGATAATATTTTAGATGTTGGATATGAAATTTGTGAATTAGCCATTATCGGAGAAAAATCAGGGAAACCCTTTCGTTTAATAAAAAGGGAAATTGATTATTATAAACAAAATAATATTACCTTGCCCAATGATACACCATACCAGAGGATGCTTGATCGTTTTAAGATTTTAAACAATTTTAAAGTTTTTAATGAAACTTGTGATTTTTGTAATAAACAAATAGAATCAGCATATAAAAGGTCAGATGGTTTTAAACCATATTGTGAAGATTGTTATAAGAGAGAAATTGTATAGAACAAATAATATGAAAAAAATAATTTTAGCCTCTACTTCATATCACAGAAGAGAACTACTTGAAAAAACAGGATTAGTATTTGAAGTTGTTTCGAGTGATTATGAAGAGGATATGACCCTTGATTTAATACCAAGTGAATTAGCAAAATTTTTATCAAAAGGGAAAGCAGATAGAGTTGCAGAAAATTTTGAAGATGCGATTATAATTTCTGCAGACACTTTTGTATCTATTGATGGTAAAATTTTAGGAAAACCTCATACAGAAGAAAAAGCAAAGATTACTTTAAACACATTAAGCGGAAGGACACATTCAGTTTTTACTGGTTATACTATTATTGATACTAAAGACAAAAGAGTGGTATCCAAAGCTGTTGAAACGAAGGTTACTTTCTTGCCACTTACCGAAGAAATGATTGAAGAGTATATTAGAGTTGGGAACCCATTAAAATTTGCTGGTTCGTATACATTGACTGATGTCAGTGATAAATTTATCGAAAAAATTGAAGGGGACCATAATAATATTATTGGTTTGCCAGTAGATGAAGTTATGAAAACATTAAAAGAGTTTGATATATAAAAATATAATATGAAAATCAAAGATATTTACAATAAATACCAAATTCCTGAACATCTACGGCAACACATGTATAGAGTTACTGCGGTGGGTTTATTGGTAAATGATTTTTTGTCTGATTTTGTAAAACTTGATAAAAATATCCTTTCTACGGCAATGCTACTTCATGATATTGGTAATATAATCAAATTTGATCTGAATAGTGATCTTCTTAAAAAAGAAAACATTGAAAATCTTGAAAAAATTAAAAATGATTTTATTTTAAAATATGGAGACGATGAACATATTGCTACACTGAGTATAGTTAAAGAAATAAAAGTGAATCAAAAGGTTATAGATATATTAGATAATATTGGTAGTTCAAAAATTCAATCAACCATAGATTCAGATGATTGGTATAAAAAGGTTTGTTCTTATTCTGATTTTAGAGTTGCTCCTTATGGTGTTACAAGCATTGAAGAGCGTTTTAATGATGTAATTAAAAGATATAAAGGGCTTGGTCATATTCTTGGAGATGTTGAAAAAACTGAACAAAAGAAAATAGATGCTTTAACCTTAGAATCACAAATACAGGAAAAATGTTCATCTTCCCTCGATTTAATTAATGATTTGAAAATAAAAAATATAGTCGAAATGTTAGAAGAATACGAAATTAATTAATAAAAATTAATTATTATAATCCTTGAGTCGTCTTACACATTTTTGTATATAGGTCTCGGAAAATATTATTTGGGTCAGTTATCTTTTTAACCTCATCATAATTGGGCTTATTCCAAGTCTTCCAAAACTCTTCTTCTGAGTAGTAATTATTTGAAATAAGAGTTTTAATTCCACCAACTGAAGTTAATTCATCTTCCATCATTTTATAATAATTTTTACCTTCCTTTTTTGCATTCCATATATTGCAATATCTATAAATAGTTCTTCGCCATTATTTTTATTCATAACTTCTGGATTAATCCACTCATAGTGTCTGACTATTTTATAAGGCACGTACCATAAAGGGAAGTGGTTGATTTCTTTTTTATACCAATCTATAAATTCACTCAGCCTTGTAAAAGGGATAAATAAGTCTATCGTTATTGGAATTTTATTGGCAGGAATTAGAGAGTGGAATTTTTCCACGAAACGAAGGGTTTTTGTTGTGTCTAAGAATCTACCAAAGAATAATCTTCCTAAAAATGATTTTGGAGAAACATTTGTGACACCTTTTTCATATCTGAAAAAATAATGAGATGTTTTTAGGTAATCCTCTTTTCTTTTTTTTGTACTCAAATAATATATTTTCATCCAATCATAACGATTTGTATATGGAGCAGAATCTACAAAGTTGCCCATAGATAAAACTAGTTCGGAAGGTGAGTGAATGATTCCATCCATAAAATCAAAATCTTTCTTTTTGTAATGTTCCCAAGTTGCTTTCTTGTAATCTTCAAGATTATTGAATTTTTCATAAATAATTTTGACATATTGTTTGGCGGGGAATAATTTAAATTTTAATTTTGAGATAACACCAAGAGTTCCAAATGTTCCATGAATCATTTGAAATATTAATTTGTTTTCATTATCTGGAGTACAAATTAATATTTCTCCTTTTGCAGTTATTATTTCATACTTTAAGCAACTATCATGGAATCCTCCGTATTTATAAGACATCGATTCTAATGATGCTCCAGCAACAGCACCTCCAATTGTGATTGTTTTTAATTCTGGAACAGTAAATGGAACCAAGTCATATTTGAGCGTCGCTTCTACTAAATCAACAAAAGTAACCCCAGGTTCTGCTGTGCAAGTTAGTTCCTCTTTATTTATTTCAATAATTTCATTAAGGATACTTAAATCAATTTTTTCATCATCATAAGTTTTGTCATTTGGTTTTGGTACTTGGTGGGAGACAGATTTTTTCTTGAAAGAGACAGGGGTGTTACTTTTTCGTTCTTTTAATACTGTGGATACATTTTTTACTTTCTGTTCGTGTGTGAGCATATTATTTTTTGTAAATTTTAATAAGTTAATTATAACAATAACCATAAATAGTTCCTATTTATAACATCTTGATAAATACTATATATTTGTATAGACTCTCAGTATATGTTTACACAACAAGATTATTCCAACCTAATTGATAGTAAAAAGAACCAAGTGTTTCTGTTTAAATCCATGGCTAGTTTTCCGTTTATTTTCGCTGTTCATCCATGGTTTGTTTTAAATAAACAAGGAGAAATTTCAAGGTGGGAAGTAGCATTTTCAGATTCTTATCCAAAAAAGGAACACTGGGGGCACTTGTATAAAAATCTCTACCCATTTTTTCAGGGAATTGAATTTTTACCTTTCGCTAATAGATTTTTTAATAAAGGTAAGTTAATTGGGGTAGTTGAGGGGGATGAAGCAAGTAAAATTATTGATTTTATTTATAATTCCCCAATTACTTACAATAATAAGAATGAATATAAATTTATAGGTCCAAATAGTAATACCTATGCACAGTGGGTTATTAGTAATTCCCCAGATTGTAAATTAAAACTTCCCAATAACGCATATGGGAAAAATTATAAAAATGAATAAATCAAAAGACGAACAATCAGTTTTAATACTTCCGGATATTCGTTCGGCTATAAACATAGGGGCAATATTTCGAACGGCAGATGCGGTAGGTATAGATAAGATATATTTAACAGGTTTTACCCCAAGACCAACTGATAAATTTGGCCGTATTCAAAAAGATATAGCAAAAAGTGCACTAGGTGCTGAAATCTTTATCCCTTGGGAATACAAAAAAACTTTGATGCCACTTATAAATTCTCTGAAAAAAGATGGGTACATAATAATTGCAATTGAACAAAACAGAAAAGCGATAGATTATCGAAAAATAAAAACAACCGACAAGGTTGCTATTATTTTGGGACCAGAAGTAACAGGGCTACCCAAAAGAATATTAGATAAATGTGATTTTATTGCAGAAATTCCGATGCACGGCAAAAAAGAATCACTCAATGTTTCTGTTGCTTGCGGAGTGGCTCTGTTTAGAATTTTAAGAAATTAATTCTTTATTACATCTTTAGGAGCATACTTTATTCCAGGATTCACTTGGTCATTTAGGGGAGTGATAAATGGTTTATCTTCTATGGGCTTTTTGGCCCCACCCATTAAAATCCAAATAACGAAAATTGCCACAATAAACAAAAGAACTTCAAGCCCGAAATGCATCTCACCCCCATTGTGTGTACTTTTCTTTTTTTCTTTTGGTTTTTCTGCCATATAAAAGTAATTAAAAATTAATAATTAAGAATTAATAATGAAATTCTAAAACAGTCTCTGGTGTTTGTTACAAAAATGGGCACTGCGACCATTTATAACTTTTCTTATTATAACACCATGGCAACCTTTTTTCATACACATAGTTCCTTTCTTTTTGTAAACATTATGATGGTTTTGAAAATCTCCTCGTAATCCATGTATATTTCTATAGTCAGACATCGAATCACCCCCGAAGTTGATCCCTTTGGTAAGTACTTCTTTCATGGCTATGTATAGTTTTAATAGTTGTTTCGGTGGCACTTTGCTAGGTTTTGATTCAGGGTGAATACTCGAGAGCCATAGCATCTCATCTGAATAAATATTACCAATACCCGCAATTATAGATTGATCCATAAGAACAGTTTTTATTTTCCAGTTTGGTTTTAGAATAAATCTTTCTTTAAATTTTGTAATTGTAAAAGAATTTTCCAAAGGTTCTGGTCCAATATTTTTTAAATGCGAGCTTGCTCCTAGTATGTGAGTAGGAATTATTGTAACTTTTCCAAATTTTCGTGAATCACAAAATGCTAGATGTTTACCATTTGAAAAAGTTAAAACAACATGGATAAATCTATTATAAGGGTCATTTAATGGCCCCGTATTTTTTGGTTTCCAATTCGTAATTATTAATTTTTCATTCTTAATTACCTCTTTGGTGTATTCACCAAAGAGGAGGTGGCCTGTCATTTTTAAATGGATAAGTATGGTATAACCACCAGAAATATTTATTAAAATATTCTTTGCTCTCCTTTCAACTTTTAGAATTTTTTGCCCAACAACTTTCTTTTTGAAATCTTTGAAAAAAGTTTCATCTTTTATTGTTTCTTTAAACTGTTTGATTGGATTTTTTTTAGATAAGTCGGTCCAGACATCAGTAAAAATAAGTCGGGGCAAGACTTTTTGTAAACCATTTACAGTTGTTGTGACTTCTGGTAATTCAGGCATGTAAAAATAATTAAGAATTAAAAATTACGAATTGAAATACTAACGTTTCCCTAGAACTTGGAGAGCTTCTTTGATGCGAGCATTTGTGCCTATCGTTGTATGGGGTACTTTTTTTAGTGCGTCGCGAGCTTCGTTTTGTGAGTAGCCAAGAGATTTGAGAGCTTCAATAATATCACTTTCATCACGAAGTGAACTTGGAGTATCGGAATCACTTTTGTAATCTTGTAATTTGTCTCGAAGTTCAATAATGATTTTCTCAGCTGTTTTTTTGCCAATACCTGAAACTTTGTTTAGATAACCAGTATCTCCAGTTGCGATTGCTCTTTTTAATGTATCAATAGGAGCGATAGCAAGTATTGAAAGTGCTCCCCGTGGTCCAATACCAGAAACATCAAGTAGAAGCTCAAAAAATGACATCTCGTTTATGCTCTTGAACCCATATAGGTCAATAGAATTCTCTCGTACCGCTGTATGTACCCAAAAGGATGTATGTTCTCCTAAAACAGAAGTAGTAAGATTTTCAGAAGTAATAGATAGTTTGTATCCAACTCCCGAAACATCAACAATTATGAATTTTTCATCTATATGAACTATAATTCCCTCTATTTTTGCAATCATATTTTTATAATATCAAATATTGCTCTTTTCGGCTATTTCTGGTATTCTAATGGAGTCTCAGTCAAAAAATTAATAAGAAATTTAATTCGTAATTCGTAATTAATAATTCGTAATTACTTAACATTATGCCAATAACAAAATCAGCAAAAAAAGCCCTCAAAGGATCACTCGTCAAAAAGGCGATGAATGATCGTAATAAGAAAAACATTAAAGAAACTGTTAAAAAGATTGAAAAGTTAGTTAAAGAAAAAAACAAAGCAGATGCAAAGAAATTATTACCCGTTGCCTACAGTGTTATAGATAAGGCTGCAAAGAGAGGAGTAATAAAGAAAAATACTGCTTCCCGTAAAAAAGCTAGACTTTCAAAAATTACAAAATAAAAAATGCTAGGTCTTTCCTCAAGTGCTTCCGAGGTAAGTCCTAGTTATTTTTTTTAATTAAGAAAATAAAGAATTAGCTCTTCTCAAAGGGTACACCAATTTTCTGGTGAAAATTCGTTCAGTTTTCACGCCGACGCGCTCAAAAGCCCCTTTGATAAGACTAATTCTTTATTTTCTCCATCTAGTGCTATAATTTCTTTATGAAAGATTTATTATTTTTTTATGGGCTTGAGTGTCCTCATTGTATTATTGCAGAAAAGCATGTAGATAGGCTTATTGGTGAAGGAGTAGATATAAAAAAGATTGAAGTTTGGCACAATAAAGAAAACGATGAAATGCTAGTTGGCTTAGATGTTGGCGAAGATATGTGTGGGGGAGTACCATTTTTCTTAAATCAAAATACAGGCAAAACTATTTGTGGTGAAGCGACATATAAAGAAATCAAAAATTGGACAAAAGGTAAATAAAAATAAAACCCCAATATTGTTGGGGTTTTATTTTTATTTCTTTATTGTTTTAGTGTTGGGGTTTGAGTGACAGGAATATCTGTGTTTGTATTATCTATAGTAGGTTTAACAATTTTGTAATTCCAATTCATCATTCCTCCACGAAATTCACGACCATTTCGTGCTTCTGATTTTAGTTCACCCAATTGAACTCCTAAACAGAAAATGACTACAACAGCAACGATTAATATAAAGAATTTCAGTATATGACATTTTCCATGACACATATTACCATGACCACAACAAACACTTTCTTTTTTATCAGTACATTTTTCACAAACACCACCTTCACAACACTTTTTGTTTTCTTCCATATTATTTTATTTGATTAATTTATTAAAGCGACTTATGTATTATAGCATAAGTTTTAATCTAAAAAAGTTTAAAGGTTTAAGTACTTTTTTGATGTTTTGTGATCCCAGCAGGATAATCTCGCCAACGGCGCGTGATTGGTGATTTTGTAAACAAAATATCACCAATCTTTCGATTCCTGCACAGGAGGATATAAGAAACTATGCTAAACATGTGCTTAGAGAGGGGGCTATGAATGAGAAAAGAGAAATGCTTGGATGTTTAAAGAGTGAAATTTATCTAGCTGGTAAGGTTATATCCCTTAAAATATAGAGATTTAGTAATAGGGTTAATTTTATAGGCTGAATATACATATATTAAAGATGGTTAGTGTTTGTTAATTATTTATGAGATAATATAGGTATATTATGGAATTTAAGCCACAAATAGCACCCAATCAAAATATTGACCAGGATATACAACAATTCAATCCAGATAAATTTCTAGACTGGAATCCTTTTAATTATGATATGACAGATATATGTTTTACCTCTATTGAAGAATCGAGAGATTTGGTAAATAATAAAATTAGACAATTACAAGAACGAGTGCAAAAATATTTAAATGCCTTAAAAATAAAAGAAGTTGAGTGTGATAATACTTTTAATCAGTTAATTAAAGATCCCGATACGAATAGGGTTTTACAAAGCCTTGGAAATTTTATTGAAGACTTAAATAAAATTCTCAGGACTAGATTACCAGAAGCAGAAGTAGTTGAAAGAGAAGAATGGATTGAGTCATTTGATATTATCCCGGTGAATCAAATGATTGGGTATAACGA
>JBAYHJ010000002.1:0-95505 GCA_041666225.1 Minisyncoccota bacterium
TCATTGGGGGAATTCGGCGGGAATCCTTGGGACGCGCTTCGCGCGTCCCGCATTTGGGCTTCTAAAAAACCGTCTAGTTCTATTTTGGTGCCGGAGGAGGGACTCGAACCCTCAAGTCTTGCGACACGCGATTTTGAGTCGCGCATGGTTACCAATTTCATCACTCCGGCAATTTTATTATTGTACCAGAAAAATTCAAAAAATCAATTTTGAATATATTTTTAATTTGGCGTATAGTGGTTATATAGCTAATATGAAAAATTTACCACTTTCATACATAGAAATATCAAAAGAAAATTTGATTCACAATATCAAGCAGTTTCGAGCTTTACTTGGTAAGGGGACAAAGATCGCCTGTGTTATTAAGGCCAATGCTTACGGTCACGGAGATAAAGAAGTTGCTCGTATTATTGCTCCTTATACTGATTATTTTCAGGTAGATAGTATTGAAGAATTTGAGCGTGTTAAGAGTATAACCCAAAACCCCATTTTGGTTTTTGGATATTTGAATGAGGATGGAATAAAAAAAGCCATAAAACTTAATGCTATTATTTCAGCTTTTGACCTTATTCATTTATTAAAAATAAATTATATTTCTGGAATTTTAAAAAAGAAAACAAAAGTTCACGTAGCGATTGATTCTTATCTTGGGAGAGAAGGAATAATGCCATCCCAAATAGAAGGGTTTATTATTGAGATAAAAAAATTAAAAAATATTGAATTAGATGGCATATATTCTCATTTTGCAAACATAGAGGATACTATGAATTTTACTCACGCTCAAAAGCAAATAGATATGTATCATGAATATGTAGAAATATTTAAAAAAAATGGTTATAAAAATTTAAAGACTCATATATCCGCAACATCTGGGATCCTTGTTTATGAAAAAGGAAATAGTCTTCATAGTTTGGTTCGCCTTGGTATAGGACTTTATGGTATGTGGCCAAGTGAGCATTTGGAATATTTAAATAAAAAAAAGATTATTTTAAAACCTGCTTTGAAATGGGTAACACATATTGCTCAAATTAAAATTCTTCCAGCCAATCATCCTATTGGTTACGGTTTAACTTATATAACTAAAAAAGCGACAAAAATTGCAATTATCCCGCAAGGGTATGCCGATGGATTACCAAGATCATTATCAAACAACGGCGAGGTTTTGATAAGAGGTAAAAAGGCAAAGATTTTGGGACGTGTCGCTATGAATATGACAGTGGTAGATGTCTCAAATATTAAGGATGTTGTACCTGAAGATGAAGTAGTTATTTTAGGTAAACAGGGGAATGCTGAAATAACAGCAGAACAAATAGCCAAAGAATCAAGCACTATAAACTATGAGGCTACAACTCGCATAAGTGCACTATTACCAAGGGTAATTAAGTAGTATGGTTTAAGGAAGGAAAGAATGGGTAAATTTGTGTTTTAATTTTTTTTATGGTATATTCGAGGTTAGTTTGGAAGCTTTAATTTTCCTTACTACTTACTACTAACTACCCACTACTTATATATATGTCACAAGATAGACTTTTAAAACTTAAGTGTACCGTCTGTAAAAATGGTAATTACTTTACTAGTAAAAACAAGAAATTAGTTACAAAAAAACTTGAACTGAAGAAGTTTTGTAAAACCTGCAAAAAGAACATTAAACACAAAGAAGCAAAAATTACTGGTTAAATTTAAAAATCCCCAATTGGGGATTTTTAAATTCCGTGTTATAGTTTGGTTGTTATTGGGCGATTAGTATAGTGGTAGTACAACGGTCTCCAAAACCGTTGGCGAGGGTTCGATTCCTTCATCGCCCGCAAATATGAATTTAGAACAAAATAAAATTCTTGAAGATAAAAAATCAAACTTTGAAATTGTTTATCAAGGTAAGATGTTCGAAGTTATTAAATGGGAAGGTAAACCAGGTGTAATGTTTGAAACAGCTGTTCGTGCTCCAGGCGTGAGGCTTTTAATTGAATGTGAAAAAGATGGCCAAAAAGCTTTACTGATGACTAAAGAATTTCGTCGTGAAAGAGGAATCGAAAGATTTGATTATCGTCTTCCAGGCGGAAAAGTTTTTGATACCTTAGATGAATTAAACAAATTTAAAAAAGAAGGTACTAATATTTCAGATAAAGTTTTGGAGACAGCAAAAAAGGAAGGTAAAGAAGAAGCTGGAATATCTGGAGGAGAATTTTCAGAAATTGAAGTTTCAAAAGCTGGAGCTTCTGTTGATTGGGACCTTCATTATTTTGTAGTTAAAGGTTCAGAATTTGGCGAACAAGAACTTGAAGAATATGAAAAAGGAGATATTGAAACAATTACTTTTTCTGTAAAAGAAATTTTTGAAAAATTAAAATCTAGAGAAATAAAAGAAGGCCGTTCGGCAGATGTTCTTTGGTCTTGGCTTGCTGAAAAAGGTTATATTAAATTTTCTGAGTAGAGTTTAAAAACTTTTTTACTTCTCTAAAAACTAGATTTTTGCCTTTGTTTTTAGTAGGGTTTATCCAAATAATATCTTGGTCACGTTTGAACCAAGTATTTTGTCGCTTGGCGTAGTGCCAGGTTTCAGTATTTATTTTTTCTATCATTTCTTCTTTTTGTAATTTTCCCTCAAGATACAAAGAGGTATAACGATACTCAAGCCCAAGGTTTTCCATTCTTTTCCAAGATAAACCATTTTTATGCAGACTCTCAATCTCTTTAATCATCCCTTTTTTAATGCGTGTCAGTAAACGAGTTTTTATTCTTTCTTTTAAGATTTCTGGTGGCAAAGTAAGTCCAATTTTGATAATCTCAAATTTACTTTCCCATAGGTCTGACCTATGGGAAAGTCTGGGAACTTTGCCGAGAGCTTTTGCGATTTCAATTGCACGAATTAGACGGACACGATTTTTCTTGTCTATGTTTTTTGCTCTCTCTTTATCTAATTTTTTTAATATTTCAAAAAGTTGCTCGGTTGTTTTTTTCTCAAGCATTATTCGAAGTTTTTTATTGGGAGGAACTTCAGGGAAAGTTACGTTGTTTGTGATTGCACCTATATAGAAACCTGTACCACCACAGATTATTGGAATTTTATTTCTTTTTATAATTTCTTTTATTTTCTTCTTGGCTTGTTTTTTGAAATCACTAACAGAAAAAACTCGAGAAGGAGAAGCAACGTCAAGTAAATAGTGTGGTACACCCCGCATCTCTTTCTTTGTTATTTTGCCAGTTCCCAAGTCCATACCCTTATAAACCTGACGTGAATCGGCAGAAATAATCTCACCTCCGATTTGTTTTGCTATTTCAACTGCAAAATCACTCTTTCCCGTAGAGGTTTGACCTAGTATTACAATGATTTTATTCATATTTCGCATTCTATCATATTTTGTGTTAGAATATGAAAATTATGGGATTTAAATCATTTATTACAAAAAAAGCTCTCCAAATGAAGGGAGTCTCTGCACAACAAGCAGATGAAATATCAAAGAAACTCGACGAGAATCCACAACTTGCCGAGAGTTTAAAAGCACTAGAATCAAATAAAGAAGTGAAGGAACTTTTTGAAAAAATAACTAAAGAAATAGAGGAAAAAAAGAAAAGTGGACTAGGGGAGCAATATGCTGCTGTGCTTGTTATGGGTAAATATAAAGCAGAAATTATGAAGCATCGCGAAGCTCTTGCTCCTTTACTTAGTTTGATGCAAAAATAATTTTAGTTAATTTATGCCCAAAAAAATTATAAAGAAAATTGTCACAGTTAATGACAAAATGCAGAAAGGGTATAAATATGAAATTGTAGAGCCAATTGGTAAAAATTTTAATAAAGATTTTAAGCCAGACTTAACTCCCAAACAGATGCTTTTTATGGGAGTTTTTGGTGGGAAGTATCTGACAGATTGCCAAAAAGAATTTCCAAAAGATTGGTTTACAAAAGCAAAACTCTCACCAGAATTTCATAATCCTAAAATTAATTATTTTAGGGTAAATGCAAGTCAGTCACTTTCTATTTGGAGAAAAAATAATTGGATAAACAAAGAACAAGACCCAAGAGGATGGTTCCAGTGGTATTGTCGCTATTATATGGGAAGGAGAATAGAAAAAGAAAATGAAAGACAGATAAAAAGATGGCGTGCAATCACTCGTCACATTGCTCAGATTACACAAAATTGTAGGCCAAAGGATTTACTTTGTAGACGTATTCAGCGTCAAGCGGTACTTCACTGGGCTTATGATAGTAGAAATATATAAAAATAATTTATGTTATCTTTTGCTGAAAAAGTTTATAAAATTGTATCTAAAATCCCAAAAGGAAAAGTTTTAACATATAAAGAAGTTGCTGTAAGAGTAGGTAATCCACTCGCTAGTCGTGCTGTTGGAAATATTTTACATAATAACCATAATCCAAATATTCCGTGTCATAGAGTTATTCGCTCTGACGGTAAATTGGGTGGTTACAATAAGGGTCAATTAAATAAAATTAAAATTTTAAAAAAAGAAGGTTATTTAAAATAAAACTATAATACTTCCACAGGTTCCACATCTGTGTGTTCTATTTGTTTTGCGTTTTTATATGTTTTATAAACGAAAATAAAAGTAATAAATAAAATTACTCCAGCTAAAATAAATGGCAGACTTGGACATATTTCATAAACAGCTCCACCTAATACAGGCCCCAATATCATTGATAGTGACATGATAGATGCTAGTATGCCCATCATTTCTCCCTGTTCATTTTTATTAGAAAATCCGATTATCTGACTTGTCATAACTACTCTCATTACTGAGTGTCCCAAAGCAGTTACGATTAATCCAAATAAGAAGGCAAATTTAAATGGCATTGCCATTATTAAATATCCAATAGCAAATGGTATAAGCATCCAAATCATTAAGAATGATTCTTTGAAGTATTTTAGCCAGATTTTTTTAAGCATAAAGGCTTGGTTTATGGATATAATTACTCCGACTAAAGCCATTAGTAACCCAGAAGCAATTACTGTCCAAGAAAATACACGAGCAATGTAAAGAGCAAATATTGATTGATTGAGAGAAACGGCTATTCCAAAGAATAGCCAGGCTAAATACAATGGTAAAACTTTTTTATTTTTGAAAGCTTTTATAATTGGAGAAAATGGGTTTAGGGAAATTTTATTTGTATTTCGATTGTGATTTGTTTCTGGTAAAAAGAAATATGCGAGAATCGTATTTACTGTTGCCATTATTCCAACAACAATAAAAGGTAATTTCATACTGACGCTAGAAAGCGTCCCACCTACAAGCGGACCAATAATAAAACCAATTCCAAACACAGCCCCGATTAATCCCAGATTTTTTGTTTGCTCTTTTTTATCTTTTGAGATATCTATCAGATAACTTTGAGCAGTAGAAATATTTCCAGCAGCAGAGCCATCAATTATTCGCCCCAGAAATAGGCCAAAAATAGTATGTGAAAAAGCAAAAACCATCCAACCGATTGCACTAGATGCCAAGCTTACTAGTAGTACGGGTCTTCTTCCTATTTTGTCTGATAACATTCCGAGAATAGGGGAGCTAAAAAAAGAAAATAATGCAAAAACAGCAAATAGAGAAGTGATTACAATTCCAGATACATTGAATGATTCTACATAAAAGGGGAGTACTGGAATAATAAGTCCAATACCGAGTACGTCTAAAAATACAGTAAAGAGTATTATTGCTTTTGGTGAGATATTGAACTTACTTTTAATCATCTTTCTCATAAATGTGATTTTATCATATTTTTCATCTACTTATTTAGAAATAAATGTTATAGTATTAATATGAATAATGGAATATCTTGGTATGGTGAACTTATTAAACCAACATGGGCGCCACCGTCGTGGCTATTTGGTCCGGTTTGGAGTGTTTTGTATATTATTATTGCAATATCATTTGGGACAGTTTTTTATAAATTTTTTAATAAACAATTATCATTTTGGGTGGTTTTACCATTTATATTAAATTTAATATTTAATTTTTCTTTTACTTATTTTCAATTTGGATTAAAAAGTAATATTTTAGCGGCTATTGATATAACTTTAGTCCTTATTACTTTGGTTTGGGCTCTAATTGTTATTTATCCACAAATAAAATGGATTGCATTAATAAATATTCCGTATTTATTGTGGGTAATATTTGCAACTATTTTACAATTTACCATTACTTATT
Organism: Minisyncoccota bacterium; assembly: GCA_041666225.1. GTDB lineage: Bacteria > Patescibacteriota > Minisyncoccia > Phycocordibacterales > UBA9973 > UBA8515. Next base: position 6,156 of record JBAYHJ010000002.1, read on the forward strand.
TGAATAAGTAATTTTTCTCACAGTTTATTGAAAAATTAGTTGTATTATTGATTGTTAGTTAAAAATTTCGTCTATTAATTTTTCGATTCCAGTTCTTTTTTTAGTAGAGAAGGGGATCACTTCATGCCCTTTGGTCATTTCTTTGATTTCTTTAATTTTTTTATGATATTCAGACTGAGTCATTTTATCTATTTTATTTGCAACTATAATAAAATCTTTTTCGTAATTTTCTAGCTCTCTTAACATCACTATATCTTTCTCAGTCATTCCAACATTTGCATCGATAATCATAACAACTTTTTTTTGATTATAAATAGAGTTAAAAAGATAAGAGTCAATTAGTTCACCAATTTTTTCACGCCCAAGACCCGACGAACGGGCAAATCCATAACCAGGTAAATCAACTAAATAAAAAGAATTATTTACGAGAAAAATATTAATTTCTTGTGTCCTACCCGGGAATGAACTAGTTCGAGAGACCTTGCTGTTTGTCAGTGTATTTATGAGACTTGATTTACCAACATTAGAACGTCCAATAAAGGCAATTTGAGGAATATCACTTGCTAGGATACTATCATCTCCGACAACTCCCTTGATAAACACAGTTTTATTTATCTTCATGTTTCTATCCTATCAGATAATTAGTTTTCACGCTAAGTTTTACACAAAAAATGTTTAATATATATAGATATTTAATTAAAAATATATTATAATCTACATGACAGTTGTGTCTTTTTTAAGATGAAATTCATAAAAAATAAAAAAATAATTCTGATAATAATTTCTGTTGTTTTCATTTCTTTTTTTTCAAAAATAGTCTTTGCTGTCTGGGATGGACTTCCATATGATCCAGGAGAAATAAGTAATCCAGAGTGTTTACCATCGCAGATAAATTGTGATGTTTTACCTGCTGTAACCACTGAGGCAGATCCAATTTTTATTGCATCTGAGGCTTTTACTATTACTGGGATGGATACTACTGACTGGAATACTGCGTATGGTTGGGGTAATCACACAATTGCTGGTTATGTGACTGGTACCCCGTGGGTAACTATGGGCTATGTGACAGGTACTCCATGGACAACTATGGGTTATATTACAGACGGAAATATTGGTTGGGATAATAGTTATGGATTTATAACTTCATATACTGAGACAGATCCAATTTTTACTGCCTGGGATAAATCAACAGGTGTAAATATCACAGAGAGTCAAATAAGTGATTTACAAAATTATTTAACTTCGTATACAGAAACTGATCCAATTTATATTTCATCCCAAGCTCACAATATTACAAGTACTGATATTACTAATCTTAGTCATCTCTCAGGAATTAATAATGGAGACGAGACAAATTCCACAATTAAGACAAAATTAGGTGTTGCAACTAATTCTAATGATGGATATTTATCTTCGATCGATTGGACAACTTTTAATAATAAACAACCTGCAGGAAGTTATTTAACTTCTTTTACAGAAACGGATCCAGTTTTTACAGCATCACCCTCATCTAGTATATCGCTTTCAGATTTAACGAATATTGGAAATCTTTCGGGTGTAAATACTGGTGATCAGAATCTATCTGGATTAATTCCTTATGTAGGCGGAACAACAAATGTTGATTTAGGTATAAATAATTTAACAGTTGATACAAATACTTTTTTTGTGGATAGTGTGAATCATAGAGTCGGAATAGGAACAACGAGTCCTGGACAAAAGCTTGATGTTTCGGGGAATATTAACGTAAATACAAATGGAACAAATGCTCTAGTTTCAACTTATATGGGAGCAAATTCAAATGGTTATAATATCTGGATAGGTGGTGGTGGTCAAAACTCAACAGGGCAAGTTGGTGCAACTTATAAGGGTTCGTACAATGTTTCTTTAGGTTATCAAGCCCTATATTCGAATACTTCAGGAAATTATAATGTAGGATTAGGTTATCAAGCCCTATATTCGAATACTTCTGGGGTTAATAACTCTGCTTTTGGTTATCAAGCCCTATATTCGAATACTTCTGGGGGTAATAACTCTGCTTTTGGTTATCAAGCACTAGAATTAAATGTAGATGGTGGCAATAATATTGCTTTTGGTAATAATGCCTTAAAACAAAATAATTCAAATGGTAATACCGCAATTGGTACCAGTTCTCTTGGTAATAACACATCGGGTTCAACTAACACAGCCATTGGGTTTTTATCAATGGTTGGTAATGTGACAGGGTATAATAACTCTGCCTTAGGTTTTAATTCTTTTCGCTTTAATTATAATGGCTATAATAATGTTGCATTTGGATATGATGCTGGTAGTTTTGTGTATGAGTATGAAGGTGAGGATAACGCGAATATGAGTTCTAATGATTCCATATTTATAGGTTCAAATACTAAATCTAGAATTACTGGTAGTGTAAATGAAATTGTTATTGGTGCGACGGCAATAGGTTTTGGTAGTAATAGCGTTGTCATTGGAAATGATAGTATCTTAAAAACTATATTAAAAGGAAATGTGGGGATTAATATGACGATAGATAATGATATAAATTATGCATTACAATTACCTAACAATGTTACCCAAAAAGCAAAAGCAAATGCCTGGGATACTTATGCCTCATCTATAAAATGGAAAACAGAAGTAGAGCAAATTCCAAGTGCGCTAGATAAAATAATGAATGTGCGTGGAATAAATTATACTTGGAATAAAGGTGACGCAATGGATGGTATTAAAGGGACAGGAATAACGGCAGAAGATTTGGATACTTTGGGTATTTATGGAGTGACAACTAAAAATCAGAATGGTGAATATGATAGTGTGAACTTAACTCCAGTTATTGCTATCTCAGTCGAGGGTATTAAAGAACTTAATTTAAAATTAGAAAATATTGCGACCCCTCTTGATGATACAAACAAATCATTTATTGAGAGATTCTATGAAAAGATGATTGCTTGGCTTGGAAGTCCCGATAATGGACTAGAACAAATTTGTGTAAAGAAATCTGACGGGTTATAATTTTGCGTAAATGGTGATCAATTAGAGCAAGCAGTAAATGGTTTAAGTAATAGTAATGTAACTCCTACTCCTGTAACAATACCAGAGCCAATTGTCACTATAACACCTCCGCCAGTTGTTGTGGAACCAGAAGTAATACCAGAATCAATTCCTGTTTTACCAACTGAATCAATCATTACGACACCAGAGCCTATAGTAACTCAAGATGCAATATCATTATGATAAAATTTTATAAAATTTATTTTTTCTTATTCATATTTTTCTCATTTACTTTTTCTGTCTTCGCTTCAAACGTTGATGGAACAATTACTCCTAGCCCTAAATATGCTTTTGGTGAAAATTTAGGTTGGATTAACTTCGGTTGCGACAATTGTAATGTTCATATAACTGACACAGGTATCACTGGTTATGCTTGGAGTAAAAGCCATGGTTGGATAAACTTATCACCATCTGGAAGTGGTGTGACAAACAATTGCTCTGGTATTTTAGGTGGCAAGGCATGGTCAAAGTCACTTGGCTGGGTTGATTTTTCAGGGGTTACGATTGACACTCTAGGAAAATTTACTGGGATGGCAGGAACCCCAGGAACAAAAGCCGGAAGAATAAATTTTAATTGTGATAGTTGCGGTGTGACAACAGAATGGCAGCAATGTTTACTCCGTGAATCTCCAGCCCAAGTATTAATAAACTCAATTACAAATAGCACTATTCCTCAAATATCTGCAAATATTACAATTACCAATGAAGGGAATATTGATACCGAGTATCAATATGAGTGGTGTGTTGTGTCAGATATATCAAACGACTGTGGTGGAGGTGATGATGTGTATTATTCTTCAGGAGCGAAACTTATTGCTCATGGTGATACTTGGACGACTACAAAAGATGCAACAGTTCCAATATCTGGAACTTATTATTTTAAATTAGTAGCTCACTACGGAGTACACTTTTCTACTTCCACAAAATTATTTAATGCAGTAAGTTCGGGCGGCGGCGGGGCTGTATCAAGTGTTATAGATATTTTTAAATTTAATGTTGCTGATTTTAGCCGTGACTATAAAGTAAATTCAATTGATTTTTCAATCCTTCTTTATTTTTGGAAAGCACCGTCACCATTTAAAAATCTTTACGTTGATATAAACAAAGATAATAAAGTTGATTCCGTTGATTTTTCAATACTTTTGTATGAATGGGATAAGTAGGATAAGTAATTATTAGTTAATATTATTAAATAATTAAATTGTGCTAAGCATAATTAAATAAAATTTTATGAAAAAATATGTTTTTAAATTAATGGTTTTGTTTTTAGTTATAGGTTTTGTTCCTAGTTTTGCAAATGCGGCTAATATTTATTTTGAAACAACAAAAAATACTGTTTCAGTTGGGGATATTTTCATAGTTAGTGCAAAAATTGATTCAAAGGGGACAGAGGTAAATAGCGTGGAGGGAGATTTTGTTTTAGATCTTAATAATAGTAATATTGTTGTTAATGATTTTAGTCTAGCTAAATCCATTTTTAGTTTATGGCCTAGAACTCCTTCTCTTTCTAAGGATGGGAACACAATATCGTTCGTAGGTGGAGTTCCCGGAGGTTTTGATTTAGATAAGGCTATATTATTTAATATCATTCTTCAAGCAGATAAAGAGGGAGATATAAAAATTTCCCCTAAAAATATAGCTGTATTCGCTAATGATGGAAAGGGAACCAGACTTCCTATTGAAGTAAGTAGTTTAGATATTAAAGTATTACCCAAAAATGAATCAGTTGCTCCTAATAATGAATGGTCAACTCTTGTTACTGGAGATAAAACTAATCCAGAGGATTTTGATATTGTGGTTGGAAAGGATTCTACTTTATTTGAAGGGCGAAGGTTTGCTTTCTTTACTGCTGTAGATAATCAGTCCGGTATAAGTTATTATGAAGTTTCTGAAAATGATAACCCCGCAATTCGTAGTGGAAGTATGTATGTTCTAGAAAATCAAGGTGAGGATGATATTAATTTAAAGGTTACAGCTTATGATAAAGCTGGTAATAAGACTGATTCAGTTTATAAAAAACCTGGATTTATGGTCTTTGGTTTTCCCCTTAGTTTTTTTATAATTATAATTATAAGCTGGTTTCTTTTTATGAGGATAAAAAGAAATAAAAAAAATGTTCAAAAGGAACAATAAAACTAAATATTTACTTGCAGTAATTTTATTGGTAATTACATCACTTGTTTTTACTAATAAAATTTATGCAGCGAGTTTATCTATACTTCCAAGTCCTACTACTGTTTCAGTGGGGAATATTGTTTCAGTTAGAGTTTTGGTTAACACCGAAGGTAAGTCAGTAAATAATGGAGAAGCCACAATTCAATTTCCAGTAGACATGCTTGAAGTTGTGTCTATAACTAAGGGCTCATCTATCTTTACTCTATGGGTAGAAGAACCTAAATTTTCCAATACAACAGGTAAAATAAGCTTTAATGGAGGTGTTCCAAATCCTGGATTTACTGGGGCTAGTGGTTATATTGCTACGGTCACTTTTAAAGCAAAGAAGCAAGGTACTGCCTCGGTTATATTTTCCGACGGTGCAGTTAGAGAGAATGATGGTTTAGGCACAGATATTTTAACTTCTAAAAATTCTGGAACTATTCAAATTGGAATTCAAAAAGAAATAGAAATTCCGATAGTTTCTAATAATGGAACAATTCCAGTAAAACCAATTATTTTATCCGAAACACATTCAAACTCTGAGTTTTGGTATTCTAGTAACACTGCTACTTTCAACTGGAAAATTCCAAGTGGAATAACAAGTCTTAAAACACTCTTTAATAAAGTTGCTATTTCTAATCCAACTATTAGTTATGATAATTCTGTAACTCAAAAGACTCTGAATAATATTTCAGACGGAGTGTCTTATTTCCATCTACAGTATTTTAATTTAGCAGGAGCAAGTTCCATTGCTCACTATAAGGTCAATGTTGATTCAACTGCGCCGTTAGCTTTTACTCCAACAATAAGGAATGCTGATGGTCAGAATTTGGTTAAATTAAATGCAGAAGATGCAACTTCGGGAATAGATTATTATATGCTTGGTATAGATAATGGGTCTTCTTTTAAAGTTCAAAAAGATGATTTGTTAAATAGTGAATATAATCTTCCTATACAAAAAGAAGGAAATCATAATCTAAAAGTTATAGCTTATGATAAAGCTGGTAATAAAACACAATCAAGTACAATGTTTACAAGTTCTCCTGTAACTATTCCTATATTATCTTTAAGTTCTAGTGAGATAATAACAGGAGAATCTGTAACTATTTTAGGTAAAACAGATTATCCAAATAATCAAGTCAATGTTATTCTAGAGTCTGATGGGAAAGAAATAAAAAGATATACACAGACAACCTCACAAGACGGAAATTTTTCTGTTACTACTGATAAAATAAAAACTATTGGTTCAATAAGTATATGGGCTGAAAATATATTTACTGATTCTCTTAAAAGTGAACCTTCTCAGAAGGTATATCTAAAAGTTAATCAGACTGATGTAGTAAAAATAACCTTAGCAATATTTTACCCACTCTTAGGTATTATTTTAATAATTCTTCTTTTATTGATTCTAATTATTATTCTTTATTTGGGTTGGCATAAATATTTTGGCTTGAAAAAGAAGATTGAGAAGGAATCAAAAGAGATGACAATAGAAGTTCATAAGGCTATGCTTCTCTTAAAAGAAGAATTAAATGATCAATTAAAATCACTTGAGAAGATAAAAATAGATAGAAGTTTAAATGAAAAAGAAGAAATTATTTTTAATGAAATTAAAGATAACATAGATGGCATTGATGATTTTGTTGAGAAAAAATTAAAAAAGTTTATGTAGTAATATAAAAACCTCTTTAAATAAAGAGGTTTTTATATTATATTTTAAATAAAAATTTCGTCTATTAATTTTTCAATTCCATTTCTTTTTTTTGTTGAGAATGGGATTACTTCGTGTTTACCCGCGGATTGTCTAATTTCTTTCATTTTTTTATGATACTCAGATTGTGTCATTTTATCTATTTTATTAGCGATGATAATAAAATCTTTTTCATAATTTTCTAACTCTCTTAACATCATCATATCTTTTTCTGTCATACCAACATTCGCATCTATAATAAGAATGATTTTCTTTTGGTTATAAATTGAGTTAAAGAGATATGAATCTATTAATTCTCCAATTTTTTCTCGTCCAAGTCCTGAGGATCTCGCAAATCCGTACCCTGGTAAATCAACTAAATAAAAAGAATCATTTACAAGAAAAATGTTTATTTCCTGAGTCCTCCCCGGGAAGGAACTAGTTCTGGAAGCTTTACTGTTCGTAATTGCATTTATAAGGCTAGATTTGCCAACGTTGGAACGCCCAATAAAAGCAATTTGAGGAATATCACTTGCTAGGATATTGTCATCTCCTACAATTCCTTTTATAAATTTTACAGATTTTATTTCCATTTCTTCATCTTATCATAAAATGACCTTCTCCACAGCGGATAATAAAAATGTATGTATTTCTTTGGATATCTCATTAAATAAAAATATGCTAAAATAATACCATGAATTCCAATAATTCAATTACGGTATCTAAACTCAATAAAGAATTTTCCTTTTCAGTTAAAAAAGTTTCTTCTGGATGGTTTAAAAATTTATTTACGTCTGAAAAGAGGACAATTAAAGCAGTTAGCGATGTATCTTTTGAGGTGAAAGAAGGGGAGCGTATTGCTTTTATTGGACCCAACGGAGCTGGAAAATCTACTACTATTAAGATGCTCACCGGGATTCTCTTTCCTAGTTCTGGAGAGATAAATGTCTTAGGATATAATCCTTCAAAAGACAGAAAAAAATTAGCCTACAAAATAGGTACAGTGTTTGGGCAGCGTTCTCAATTGTTACCAAACTTACCCCTTACAGATTCACTTGAATTTTTTGGAGTAATGTATGATATGACCAATAAAGAGATAAAAAATCGCACAGCCGAACTCATAGAATTATTTGATCTTGGATCATTCATTGACCAACCAGTTCGTAAACTTTCTCTAGGTCAACGAATGCGAGCAGAGGTTGCCGCGTCACTGATTCATAGACCTAGGATTATTTTTCTAGATGAACCAACTATCGGTCTTGATATTGTGGCAAAAAAATCTCTTCGTGACTTGTTGTTAAAAATAAACGAAGAAGAAAAAGTAACAATCTTTTTAACCTCTCATGATGAGTGGATACTCTTTCTGTTGTTGCACGATTTGGGGTACTAATTATTCTTTATTCTTATGTTTTTAAGATTAATGATGGACTAATAAAAAATACGACTTTTGTAGTTACTGCTTGGAGTATGTTTTTTTACTTTTCTTTTATGATTTTAGGATTGAGAAATATTTCTAAAGTTATAATGCATGATGTTAAAACTGGCAATGTTGAAGTCTTATTTAGTAAACCCATTTCTTATCTGTTTTATAGATTTTGGTGGCAGATAGGATTAGGATTATATTCTTTTGTTGTTATTACAATAGTTGGTGGATTGTCTCTTTATCTAGCAATAGGTTTTCCTAGTACCTTTACCTCTTCTATTTTTCTTTTTACAGTGCCATTTATATTCTTAGGTGGAGTTATTCTTTCTTTAATCTTATATGGAATTGTTGGTCTTTTAGCTTTTTGGATACAGGACATAAATCCAGTTTTTTGGATTGTAGACAAGGCGGTGATGATTCTTGGCGGATCTTATCTTCCAGTTGCTTTGTTTCCTCTTATTATGTATAAGATTGCTTTGTATAGCCCATTTGGGGCATCTCAGTTTTTAACGCATAGTGTTTATGAATCATGGCAAAGTAATTGGTATGAATTATTTAGTATTCAGTTTCTTTGGATTATGATTTTAGGATTCATTCTATATTTTATGTTTAAAGGAGCCAAGAAAAAAGTTTCTGTTAATGGAGGTTAATTATTTAGATTATATGAAAGAAATTAAATTTGCTTTATATGCGATAAAAAAGAACATACAAAATAGTGCTGAATTAAAAACTAGTTTTTTAATGAATGTTTTTGGTATGGCTATTAATAATACTGCCTTTATTATAATTTGGGTGTTTTTTGTTAAGACAGTTGGGGTTATTAACGGGTGGACTGCTATAGATACAATAGGACTTTTAGGTTTTGGCACAATTTGTTTTGGGGTAGTTTTATCTGTAGGAGACGGACTTAGAAGACTCCCCGACATTGTTTCTTCTGGGTCTTTTGATCGTTTTCTTCTTTCTCCAAAAAATTTACTAGTTAGGATTGCAACTTCTTCATTTGGTTCATCTGCAGTGGGCGATACAATCTTTGGTGTTGTTTGTTTAATTTTTTATGGAATTTTAATTCATGCAACTTTATTACAAGTTTTATTAATGATTTTTCTTATTATAATTACAACAATGATTTTCTTGTCTTTGGTTATAATTATTTATTCCACGAGTTTTTTGTTTGTAGACTCCGACCAAGTAACAACTGGAATTTTTAATTTTTTTCTTACACCTTCTTTATTTAACGGTGGTGCATTCCATGGATTAATGAAATTTATTTTTGTTTTTATTGTTCCGTCATTACTAATAGGATCTATTCCAGTTGAAATAGTTAGAGATATTTCTATGGGAAAACTTTTGCTTATTTGTATCCTTACTCTATTTTGGTTTTTTCTTTCCATTAAAATATTTAACAAATGTGTTAAAAAATACGAAAGTTCAAATTTTATGACCTTTGGTAATTAATTAAAAATTCCTCTTTCAAATTGTCTGTTTTTCTGATATATTCATTAAATGTTAAGTATCGGCACACCACGAACACAACACGACATTCTTTAGATAATAATATCGCCTATAAACAGATTCCTTTCGAGTTTACAATAGAAGAATTGCCTCCTCCACTTAAAACAGGAGTGGATTATGGGTTTAAATGCTCTAAAATGGCTCACAGTGATACCCATATTTAGTTATGGCATATTTATAATAATTTGTTATTATTAGATTAGCACAGAGAAACATATGGAAAGAATACAAGTAAATTCATCAAATATTATATCAATTGGTTATGATAAACAATCATCTATTTTAGAGGTTGAGTTTTCTTCTGGTTCAATTTATCAATATTTTGATGTTCCAGAACATTTGTATAATGAATTAATGCAGGCTTCCTCACTCGGTGGTTTTCTTAATGATAATATAGTTAAGTATCACTATAGATATATAAAAATTAAATAAATTATGTTTAAACCTAAAACAGATAGAATAAAAGAAATTGCAGAATACAAGAAAGAAGTTATTACACAGCTAGAAGATATTTTTAATAACAAAACTCGTGTATATATAGATTATGCAAATGTTCGACCATGGAGCGTAAGGCTTGGGTGGCATGTTGAAATCAAAAGATTAAAACAATTTCTTGATTCTTTTGACACTATTGATGCTGTAAATTTTTATAATGGATATTTAGAAGGGGATGAAAGATCTGAAAAAGAAAAAACAGAAGCAGAATACAATAAATATTTTCTTAGAACAAAACCAGTAAAAATAATGAATTTTTCAATAAATGCATCTAGTATTTCACCTGATGCAACTACACTACTTAGTCAATTTGTTAGAAGAGCTCTTTTGAAGAAATACCAGATTTCAACTGTTGAATATTTGAATGAAAGATTTAAGGATATGAATAAAGGGGGAGAGTATTTTATTGAAGATATGAAATGTAATTTTGATGTTGAAATTGGAGTTGATATGCTTCTTGATTGCGAAAGAAATAATGCAGAGACTTTTATCTTATGGAGTGGAGATAGTGACTTTGCCGATTCAATTGAAAAACTAATAAGTGCTGGGAAAAAAGTTGTTTTGTTTGCAACTGCTCGTAAAGTCTCAAAAGAACTTTCTGCTTTATCTGAAAAAGGATTAATGATTTTTGATATTCAAAAAATACGTGATTTTATTTGCTGGAAAAAGGAGTTAGAATCGCAAAGGGGACCCCAATAAAGGGGCCCCCAAGCTCTAGAATTCGTGATCTTACGATCTAGTGTAAGTATATCTTATGCGAAAACGAAATGCAATAGTTAGTCACAATTATGAAAAACTATGAATACATTTAACGATTTATTTAAAATTATATTAGAAGGAGATAAAGAAGCTAGTCGAAAGGCCTCTAGGGGTGTTCGTAAGTTTTTATATAGTTCAAAAAATAATAGAGATGATTATGGTGAGATAAAAGAATTGTTAATAGTGCAGATGAAATATACAGAAGTATAAAAGAAGATTGGCGACATGAGAATTTTGTAATGGCAGTGTCAGCAATATACTTTTTACACGATAGAGAAAGTGAGCCAGATTTTCTTTTTCCTTGGTTGTTTTATTTGGTACAACATGATAATGGAAATATTCGTCAGTCAGCTGTAAGAATGTTTAGAAATGAATTAGGGCCTCTTACTGTTCATATTAGATGTCCAGAATATAATAATAGTTCAAATAAAATTCTAAATAAAAAACGTGATGAGATATTATTCTATATGTATGATGAACTTGATTTTTTGTTGTGTAAATTTTATAAACCAATATATAAAAAATATAAATATGTTTCTTCTCTTCCGACAGGGCCGTATAAGTCAATACAATTAGTTATTGGGAAATTAGGATTTGATTGTGGAGATGATTATTTAAAGAAACTCAAAGAAAAATTATTATTATTTACCCCTCTCCATTTTTAAAAAGGGTAGATTACGGTTTTAAACCATCTAAAAAGAAAATTTAAGATTTGGGTCTATTTTTGATATAATATAAACTATGAAAAAAATTGGACAAGGATGGCAATATACAACATATGATTTAGGAAACGGAAGAGTCTTAAAAAAGTTTCATTCTTGGTCAAAAGCTTACTTTGTAATGTTAAGAGATATCTTTCCTTTTAACAAAGATTCCTCTTTTAAAATTCCGAGTTTTATTAAAATAGATAAGTTTATTGAGTTCAATTTAAAATTATTAAACCTTGGTGTAATAGATAAGGGTTTTAACATCACTAAAAATTATGGAATAGACCATAAGGGGCAAATTGTACTTATTGATATAGGAGAACTTTTTGATGATAAAGAATTAATAAACAAACAATTCAAAAATCGTGTATGGACTCATAGTTACGTAGGAGGATGTATACAAAATAAAGAAGCTCAAGAGTATTTTATTAGTGAGATGGATAGAAATTTTAGTATAATATAAATATGGAAAAATATAATAAATTAGTTAGAGACAAAATCCCTGAATATTTAGATAAAAAGGGAATTTCATATGAAAAAAGAATAGCATCAAATGAAGAGTAATATAAAGCTGAGCTAATAAAAAAATTAGAAGAAGAAATTAGAGAATTTATGGAAGCAGGTGATCCAGAAGAATTAGCTGACGTGATAGAGGTGGTTGAAGCCTTAAAGAGACTACCTGACTATGCAAACGTAGAAGAGTTAAGAAAGAATAAGCTTGAAGAAAGAGGAGCTTTTGAACAAAGGATAATTCTTAAAGGGGAGAAGGCGTAGGATACAATTTATTGCGTAAAATAGTCATTTATGTTAATATATGAACTGGAGGTTAGTTTAAACCTAAGTTCCAGTAGATATATGGATAAAAAAGCTCAAAAAGGGGAATATTTAGACATTTTATTAAGGTCTAGCAAAACCATCTTTTCCAATAAAGATGTTGCTTTGATGTGGGGAGAAGAAGCTGATGGATCTGTACGTGTTAGATTGAATTACTATGTTAAAGCAAAGAAGTTGATTAGAGTTCATCGTGGTTTATATGCTAAGGATAAAAATTACAACCGTTATGAATTAGCTACAAGAATAAATACTCCATCATATATCAGTTTTGAAACTGTTTTAGGTTCATCGGGTATGACTTTCCAATACTATGGAAATATCTTTGTTGCCTCATATATAAAAAGAAATATGGAAGTTGATGGACAAAGAATAGAATTTGTCAGAATGAAAGATTATGTATTAAGTAATACTTTAGGAATTGAAAACAGTGACGGCTATGCAAGAGCTACTAAAGAACGTGCTTACTTAGATACAATTTATAGAAGTAAAAAATATTATATTGATAATGAAAGTCCTTTAGACTGGGAGAAAGTATTTGAAATATTGCCAATATATCATAATAAAAGAATGGAGAAGACTGTTAAGAGGTATTATGATAAATTTAAGAAATTACAAGAAGAGATTAAAAAATAAAAATATATGACATTAGACTATTCAAAACATAAAAGCATATTACTTCAAATCTTAAAAGATATTTATTCTGATACTTCCATTGCACCATATCTTGGATTTAAAGGTGGTACCGCTGCTCTTTTATTCTATGACTTAGATCGTAATTCTGTAGATCTTGATTTTGATTTATTGGATGATACCAAGGAAGAAGAGGTTTTTAATAAGATTCAAAAGATTACTGAAAGTTACGGAATTATCACAGAATCAAGAATGAAGCATTTTAACTTGCTTAATGTTATTTCTTACAAGAAAGGAGCTCAGCAAATAAAAGTAGAGGTAAACCGCAGACAATTTGGCTCTAAATATGAGATCAAGACATTGCTCGGTATCTCAATGCTTGTAATGGTTAAGGAAGATATGTTTGCTCATAAGCTCATGGCTATGTATGAAAGAATTAGTAAAACAAGCCGAGATATTTTTGATGTGTATTTTTTCTATAAAAACAGCTGGGATATTAATAGAAAAATAGTTGAAGAGAGGTCAGGTATGTCATTTAAAGATACTTTAGCTAAATGTATAAAAATGCTTGAAGAGATGGATAATAAGCATATCTTAGACGGTCTTGGAGAATTGATATCTTCATCTCAGAAGGATTGGGCTCGTGAGAAACTCAGAAATCAAACTATTTTCTTATTGAAAATACATCTTGATAACGAAAAATAAATTTTTTTTAACTTTCAAAATAAACGTATTTCTGTTATATTTGGTAAATGTTATCAATCGGAATGGTGTGAGTACAAAGCAACACTCTATTCCTTTTTCTTTTACTATTAAATTACCGTTATTGCATAAGATTAATTCAAAAGAGGAAATTCTGTAGTTTTTTATAAAACCTACGCTAAATTTGACAAATAATCAAATAAAGGGTATGTTTAATACAAATAATACCTTAAAAATAACTTTTCAAACACTCTAAATAGTTTTATATAATAAACGTTTAAAAAAAGAAGGGATTAAAAATGGAAACAAAATGTGGTAATCGTGTATATGTGCAATGGCATATTACAGAGCAATGTGGCAACAACTGCAGGCACTGCTATTCTAAGGGAAAAAGAATATTATGCGAAACATCATTACTTGATTTTAAAGCTATGCTGTTAGACATTGTGTCTTTGGGTAATAGGTGGGGTCGTTCTGTTCAAATTACTTTAATTGGTGGAGATCCACTACTTCATCCAAATTTTTTGGATTTCGTTGATATAATTAACGAATATAAAAATACCAGGATAATTATTGCTGGAAACCCTGAAACACTAACTCCAAAAGTGATTGAGCGCTTAATACCAAAAATTTATGCATTTCAAGTATCTGTTGATGGTATAGGTGAAATACATGATTGGTTTCGCTATCAAGGAAGTTACAAAAAAACGATAGCTAAAATAAAAGAAGCAACTAAAATGGGATTGCGAATGCACTGCATGACGACTGTTTCAGATAAAAATGTTGATCAACTTGAAGAAATTATGTTAGCTGTTTATCGCGCTGGAGTATCTCTTTGGGCATTTGCTCGCTACGTACCACCAGTTGGTAGTCCGACTGAGCTTGATTGGCAGAAATATCAGCAGGCACTAGCAAGGGTCGAAAAGGCTCATAAACCATTCGAACTTGCTGGATATGGTCCACAAAAAAAAGATCCACTTTGGTATCCTTTTAAAAATTCTGAACCTTGTTTAACGGATAATCCAAATAGATGTCAAATAGATGGTTGTGGAATTGGTAGTCCAACTTTTGGCATTTTGCCTGACAACACAGTTATGGCTTGTCGGCGGCATGCTGGTAGCAATCTGGGAATTTGGAAAGAAAGTGGGGACATTCTTCGTTTATTAGTGTCTTCTTCTGTAATTACGCAATTAAGAAAGCTTGAAAACATTGAAAGTTGTAAAAATTGTAAATATCTATATCACTGTAGAGGATGTCGAGCTATTGCTTTTTCAGTTAAAGGTAATATATTTGACCCCGACCCGGCTTGTCCAATTTTAAAAATGAAAGGAGGTATTAATTATGCTAGAGATTGAAATGTCTGAACAAGAAATGCTTGAACGGTTTGGTAAAACGACATGTTCTTGCAGTAGCGGCTGTATTTCGTCGAGTTAAGTTAGACGAATAAACTTGATTGAGGAAAGTAGCAATACTTTCCTTTTTTTGTTTTTTAATTTTAAAATTTGACATTTTTTAATAAAGCGTATAATTACACTAATAAGGTTTAATTGCACATTAAAAAATATTATTAACCATAAAATATGGAGGGCATAAAAATGAATACTCTTACTGTTAAAAAATACAATAAAATTTATTCATCTTCTAAAATGAATAAAAAGATTGAGCCTAGTCAAATTTTGAGTCTCATTTGGAAGAATTTTTTACCAAATAGTAAAATTATTGATTTAGGTTGTGGACAAGGTGGTGATTCTTTATTTTTATCCAAGAATAATTTTCACGTTACAGCGATTGATAGCTCCGATGTTGCTATTAATCAAATACGATCTAAAAAAGATGAATTTAAGCTTGATAATCTTGTGCTCGTCTGTGGTGATATTAGCGATTTTGAAATAGTAAATGATAAATATGATGTAATAATTTGTCGGAATGTTTTAAACTTTTTAGACAAAGATATAGCATTGGAATTAATATGTAATATAAAAAATAATTCTAAGACTGGATCATATATTATTATTGATGTTTTTACAAAAAACGACCCTAGTTTTTTAAAGGGGAGTAAATTTTCTTGTTATTTTGAAGAACAGGAAATGTTAAAAATATTTTCAAATTTTAGAGTTGTTTATTACCTAGAAAACATTATTTTAGATAATGGTCACCCAGGTTTTGAATTACCACACGAACATGGTGTTTCAAAGATTATTGTTCAAAAATAGTTAGGATTAACATTTTTGTAATTGTTGGTTTAAACAATTTTTGCATACAAATTCGGATTTTTAAATTTAATGACTAGGTAAGACCTAGTCATTTTAATTATATCTTTAATATTTCATATCCTCCATCTATATCTTTTACTTCATACCCGAGTTTATTTATTTTATTTCGGAGTTCGTCACTTTTACCCCAATCTTTTGTTGTTCGTGCAATAAATCTTTCTTTTGCAATATCTTCTACTTCCTCAGATATTGCTTCTAGTTTAATTTCATTAAATCCAAACCCTAGAACTTTATCAAAATACAGCAGAGTAGATTTTTTTGAAATATCACTAACTTTTGAATCTTTTATTAACTCCCAAACTATAGCTATCGCCACAGAAGTATTTAGGTCATCATCCATTGCTTTATTAAATTTTTCTAAATATAAAGAGCTTATTTCCTTATCAGAAACAGATTCTTTTAAGTTTTTATATAAATTAAAAAGTTTGTTTAAGGCTATTTGTGAACCAAGGGCTGTGTCTAATGTAAAATTAATTTTTGTTCTATAGTGTCCAGTGTATAACCAATAGCGAAAAGCTAACGGACTGATACCCTTATCAATAATATCTCTTAATGTGTAAAAATTACCCAGTGACTTTGACATTTTTTTCCCATCAACCATAAGATGTTCATTATGCATCCAATATTTTACAAATTGTTTTCCTGTTGAACATTCAGATTGTGCTATTTCATTTTCATGATGAGGAAATATATTATCTACTCCACCAGTATGAATATCAAAACTAGTTCCCAGCTTACTCATACTCATAGCTGAACATTCTATATGCCAACCTGGACGACCCTTACCTAGACTTGTTTGCCAAAATACATTTCCATCATTTTCATCCCATGCTTTCCATAATGCAAAATCTTGAATATTATCTTTTTCGTATTCATCTGTTTTTATTCTGCTAAATTTATTTGCATTATTAAGTTGACCATCTAAATCTATAATTAATTTTTTGTCTAAATTTACTAGTTTTCCATATTCTAAATCTTTTTTAATATTAAAGTATACAGAACCGTCATCTGTTTTATATGCGAAACCTTTATCAATAAGAGTTTCGATAATTTTAATCATTTCAGAAATAAAGTCAGTAGCTTTTGTATATTCTGTAGCTGGCAAGATATTTAAAGTGTCACGATCTTTATAAAAAACATCAGTATAAAATGTTGTAAATTCTTTTAGACTTTTGCCTTCTTTTTGGGATTCACGAATAGTCTTATCATCAACATCTGTAATATTCATAATATGCTTAACATTGTAACCTGTATGTGTCAGATAACGTTTAAGCATATCAGAAAAAACATACGCCCTAAAATTACCAATATGTGCATGACTATAGACAGTAGGCCCGCAAGTATACAAGCCTACGTTCATTCCTGATATTGGTTTGAATTCTTCTTTCTCCCTTGATAGTGTGTTATATAATTTTAAGGTCATATACATATTATTATACCTTGTAAGGTTATTTTTACAAAATTATATTATTTACAACAAAAAAAATAAAGATAAAAAAAATGGTTTTTGTTACAATGATAATACTTTGAAAATAAGTATATTTTTGCTATATTCAAGCCATGACACTTAGTTTAGGAATGGCGTGAGCACACCTCGACATGCTATTCCGTTCTCCTTCACTATAGAATTACCACCACCACTTAAGAGTGGGGTAAATTATGGGTTTTTGAGTTACAAAAAATAACTATATGCTCTATATACATTTAGATTATAATACTTTTAAAATTGTACATAAAGTATTATAATCTAAATGTATGGACGATGAACGAAATAAAGGCAAGGAGGATAATAAGACTAAATTAGATTCACTTTTTAGTCTTTTGAGTAAAAAAAACTCTATTATAAAAAAATATCGAAAGAAGTTTGAGGACTTGAAAATCGGTCAAATTAGAAATGGCATAGATGGCAATAATTACAAAAATGAATGAAAAACAGGAACAATTCAAACAATTAAGAGATTCTCGTTTAGATAATGAGCGTTTATTGGAAGATAAAAAATCGCTTGAATTAAAAAAGGGCGAGATGAACAAAGAGGATTGGGAATTAAAAGCCAGGTCAATAGAAATTGAAATTCTAAAAACAAGAGGCGATATATATAAACTTGAGGAAACTTTGGGGTTAGATAAAAACGATCCCGAAGTTAAAAAAATAGAAGAAGAAGCTTTTACTGAAATTAATGAACTTGAAAAAGATTTTGAAAAAGTCATTGTAAGTGAAAGTACTGAAGATAAAGAATTTTTTGAAGAGATAGATGAATTAGCAAGTTGCATAAATAAGATAACAGATAAGGTTTATCAGAGGGGTTATTCTGTTGAGACACTTGAAAATCTAAGAAATTCTGAAAATATTAATGAAAAAGAATTTTATAATGAAATAGAGTTAGATTTTGAAAAATTTAATGGGGACTCAAAAATAAAAAATTTAAAAGAGAAAAATTCAAATTTGATGCTTGACCTTCTGATTCTAAAAATAAAAGATGAATATTTTAAAAATTATTTTTTAGTGGATTTTTCTGGTGATGAGAATATTCCACATTCTAAAATAGTTGATATTTTTATTCATAATATTCCTAAAAATAAGGACACGAGGTCTTATAAAGATTTAGAGGACTCAGTTAATGATAGATTAACTAAGGAAAAAAGAAATGCACTTTTAAATCTTCCAGCAGAAGAAGTGCTTGATATTGTTTTAGATGATCCAGAAATATTATCTTCAGATTTAGAAAGAAATTTGTCATCAAAAGTATCAGATTTATGCCAATCATATTTAAACGCAAATAATTTAAATGGAGTTAAAAGAATATTGGAGAAAATATTAAAAATTAAAGAGAATAAAGATATTAGTATTACTTCATTTTTACCCAAAATCAACACCTCACTTAATTTTAATGAGGAAGAAACAATTGCAATATTTTCAGGTGAAATGCCTGAATGGATTTTTGACAGATATTGTGATTCTATAATTTGCAGTCCTTTCATTAGTTTGGTTCCTGAGAAATACATAAAAGAAAAATATTTTCATGGAGAAATTATTGTTGTATTTCCACTAACAAAAGAATCTATAAAACAAGGTTTAGATAAAAATGGTTTAATTTTTTCAGATTTATCACCAGAAGAAAAAATTATTTGTTTAGAAAAAGGGGAAGATAATATGATTGATATTTTTTCAGTTGATGATTTAAAACAGATATTAAGTTTTGGAAAATATATTGATATAGATAAAATTCCAAAAAAATATCAGACTGAACTTAAGTATGATATAATCGACAATTTATTCAATAATAGAAATTTAGACCATCTTGAGATTTTAAAGAAGGTATCTAAGGAATTAAACTTAAATTTTAAAGATTTATCAGATGAAAAAAACATTTCTATTTTAAATAAAATAAATTACAGCAGTGATATTGTTTCATTATTTGATCCACAAAATCTTAAAAGATTAATATTAAGAGAGGATTCTGAATTTGAGAGTTCATATGGTTTAGAAAATTTGTTAAATATTACAGGATTAACTGTATCAGATTTTTCAGAAGCTAAACAAATCAAAATTTTTTATAAAGTTCGCTGGAGTGTAAATAAAATAAAAAATATATTTTCAATTGATGATTTACGTAAAATTGTAATAAATAAGGACATAAATCTTGATTTTGATAATATACCAAATGAATATATTGATGGTCTAAGTAATGAAATAATCGAAATGCTGAGAAGAAAAGGAGACCTTTCTTTTGAAAAAAATAAAGTGACAAGGGAATGGTTTTTTGAAAAATTAAAAGAAAGAATAGAAAAAGATGATAATTTCGAAATTGAAAAAGATAGATATAAAAATCTTAAACGAATAAATAGAATTCAAGAATCTTTTTGGCTTTTAGATAGTCAAGAAAAATTGCCACCTCAAATAATTGAAAAATTTAATATTTTCAAAGAAAAATATGGGAAAAAGGGTGAGGGTTTAATTTCTCTTTCTATTGTGGCTCATGGGCTTGAAAATATTAATCAAACAGTCATAGAAATCGAAAAAATGGAACAAGTTATTGATTTATACGATAAAGAAAACATTCCAGAAGGGATGAGGGGTACATATGGTTTTGAATATGAAGTTGGTACAGAGCATGGTAAGTTATACGATGAAGAAAGTATATTAGGGTACGCGATTGAAGCAGAACTAATTGGAAGATCATCAAATATTAAACGAGGGGGTGGTGGTTCAGGTTCTATTTATGAACACTCAACTACTCCTACCGATAATCCATACATCGTCATGGTTGAGATGGACTTACTTCAAAAAGCTAGAATGATTGACCCAAATGCAAAAGAATTTCCAGGTAGTTCGAGAGGGTACCATTTAAACCTCGGAGGAGAAAATGGTTTAACTTTATCTGAAAATATGTATTTTTTTGAAAATACGATGTATCTGACAGGGTTAAATAGTTTAAAAACAGGAATGGAAGTTAGTTCAATTAAAAATATACACCAAAAATTATTAGATAAAGTTTTTGAAAAAAAACAGGGTGGGGATAGGGTTGAAATAAAAAGCATGGGATTTGATTGTGTGGAACAATTTAATCGTGCTATTTTATCTGCTCACAATACTGTGATAGCGGTTCAGTTGGCAGAAAAATATCAACTAAATCCTTCTTTTGAAATATTAGAAAAATTACCTAATAATATTGAGGATTTTGATTCATTTCTTTTGTCTATTAATGACTTTGAGGAAAAAATATTTGATTCAGAACAAGAAAAGCAAATTGTTTATGCTTGGTTGAAGTTTAAAAAAGAAACATTTTTAGCAATAAAACAACACAATAACTCATTTGTTCAAAGTGAATTTGAAGGATCATTTTTTAATGAAAAAGGAGAATATGTTGAGACTACTGAGAACATTGATTTGAAGGGGAACAATCAAACTATAAAAGATTTGGGTATTAATTTAAATTCAGGTGAATTTAAAAAAATTTATCAAATTCCTGAAGATTGCTTAAATAGCGAAACATACACCAAAGAATTATCTAATTCATTAACTCGCGTGAATAATATATTTATATTTAAAGAACCAGTTTTATCAGAAGGTAAATTTAGCGTTAACCCAATAACTAAGCAAAGACAATTAAAACCTGAACAGATAGCTAACGCGTATGCTTTCTTGACTGGAATGAGGGGGGAGGGTTACATAAAAGATATTCCAGGAAGTCCTTTTGATTCAATTATTGATACTGGGGGTAAAATTAGAGATGGATATTATTATGTTCAGAAGGCCTCAGAAGAAATGATTACTCATAAATCACAAATAATTTTAAATCGATTTAACAAAGAAATGGAGGAATTATTAACAAACTCAGTCGAAGAAGATGCGAATAAACAGAAACAATATGAAAGAGCAATATAGTCAATTTCAAAAAAAACTAGAAGAAATTCCTCAATTAAAACCCGAGGCTCATTTTGTTATAAATGATTCCGCACAGAAAATTTTAAACAACTCTCCTTTGAACAAAATAGAGCAAGACTCAATTGACGCCATATTTATTGAACTTGAAGAACTTGATAAAGATATTGTTAGTTATTTAATTAATCTTAAATCAAAAGGAATAATAACAAATGATGAATGTAATTTAATTGCTTCATATTTTACTGCTTCAAAGCAAATAGGTCCAGACAGTGGAGTAATTCGGGATGCTTTTTATGGAAAAACAGTTAGTCAAGGTGAGTTTGAAGAATTAATGAAAAAAGTATCTATTCCAGAATATTCTAGCTCAATCATTTTAAATGTTTACAAAAAAATCATCGAGAAAAATAATAAAATTTAATAATATTTTATATTGAAAATATTGACTTTTTCTGGTATATTTAGAAAATGCTTAGTATAGGAATTGTAGGTTTACCAAATGTTGGAAAATCAACTCTGTTTAACGCTCTTACGAAGAAGGGTGTTGCGGCGGAGAATTATCCTTTCTGCACAATTGATCCATCTGTGGGTATTGTGCCTGTTCCTGACGAGCGTTTATGGAAACTTTCTGATTTTTCAAAATCAGCTAAAACTATTCCGGCGGTTATTGAATTTGTGGATATTGCTGGTTTAGTTAAAGGTGCATCAAAAGGGGAAGGACTAGGGAATAAATTTTTAGCCAATATTCGCGAAGTAGATGCAATTTTAGAAATTGTCAGAATTTTTCCACTAAAAAATGATAAAGGGAATGAAATTATTCATATCTATGGAGACATTGATCCACTTCGTGATATTGAAGTTATTAATCTTGAGCTTATCCTTGCGGACTTGGAAACTGTTGCAAAACGTCGGGTAAATATAAATAAAGATATTAAAAAAAATGATAAAGAAGCAATTATTGAAGATGGAGCTTTGGTAAAACTAGAAGTTGCTTTTGAAAAAGCAGAACTTGCAAATACTGTAGAACTTAATGAAAAAGAAATGGAAAAAATAAAAATGTTAAATCTTCTTACTCTTAAGCCTTTCATTTATGGATTAAATAAACAAGGTGGAATGCAAAATTTAGATGAGATGAATCCTGAAATTTTTAAAGAATTAACTGACTATATTGAAAGTATGGGTTCACGTTTTGTTGTAATTGATGCTAAAATAGAGGAAGAATTGAAGGACTTTGAGGGGGATGAAAAAGAGATGTTTCGTAAAGAAATGGGTGGTGACGATGATGGGATAAATCATCTCATTACTGAAGGATACAAGCTCCTTGGCCTCGATACTTATTTTACCACCGGTCTTGATGAAACAAGGGCTTGGACGATAAAAAGTGGAAGTACTGCTCCTGTGGCAGGAATGGCAATTCATACAGATTTTAAAGATAAATTTATTCGGGCGGAAGTTGTTTTTTGGAAGGATTTACTTGAAGCTGGAAGTTACCATGAGGCTAAGGCCAAGGGTAAAGTTAGAACCGAAGGAAAAGAATATATTGTGAAAAATGGAGATGTCGTAGAATTTAAAATTTAACACATCTTGTAATAAATTAAAATATCTTTTTATGAAAAACAGTTGGCAAAAAGCAGAAGAGATTTTAAATAAAGATGGGGTAGTTGTACTACCCACTGATACTTTATATGGAATAATAGCTAGTGCCTTATCTAAAAAAGCTGTTGAAAAATTGTATAAGATTAAGGGTCGAATTGAAAATAAACCCTTTATTGTATTGATAAATTCTTATAAGGATTTAAATAAGTTTGGGATAAAAATAGACAGAGAACACTCTGTTTTTTTGCAAAAAATTTGGCCTGGAAAAGTTAGTGTTATTTTCCCTTGCACATTAGACAAATGGCATTATGTTCATCGTGGAGTAGAATCAATAGCACTTAGAATGATTAGTCCTAAAAACAAAAATTTATTTAATTTGATTAATAAAGTAGGCCCACTTGTTGCACCAAGTGCAAATAAGGAAGGTGATAGAGCTGCAGAGGATATATTAGAAGCTAAAAAATATTTTGGAAATGAAGTATCTCTATATATAAATGGAGGCAACAGGAAATTTAAATCATCAACATTGGTTAAGTTTAAAAATAATAGTTGGGTTGTCTTAAGGCAAGGGGAAGTAATAATTAAGTAAAAAGAGTAGCTACTTGCTACTCTTTTTACTTAATTTAGGTATCTTTTTTATTTTATTTTGTTTTTTAAGTTCTATAACTTCTTCTATTAATTTTCCAAGGGAATCTTCAATTCTTCTCATTATTTCATCGTCTTTTTTTTGTTCTATTTCCTCAATATCTTCTTCTTCATTAATCTCATCAACATCTTTCTGAATCTCATCCACATCTTTTTCGATTTCTTCCACGTCTTCTTGAATCTCATCAACATCTTTCTGAATCTCATCCACGTCTTCTTGAATTTCTCCGACATCACGAGCCACAGCATGCAATTTTCTTGCTTGGCGATTTACACTCATTTGTATGAAGATAGAAAGGTAAATAGCTTCAAGAGAGACAATTGTTGTTAGAACAAGAAGAATCTTATCCATAGCTATACCATAAAAATAAAGTAAAAATGCAACGATAAATAACGTCGTATGAATAACCAATGAATTAGTAGAGCCAATCCATCTAGTTGCTCTAATAGCAATTTTATCTAGACCATCTGCTGTTTTTTTTCTTGAAACTTCCATTAGGTGTTTATTATACACTCTAATTCTGATATAATAAAGTTATTATGGAAACATCAACACAAACACACTCATTAACACCAAAGTTTTTCTTTATTTCTCTAGGCGTCATTGTGACTCTCATTACTTCTGTGTCATCATTTTTAGTTTTATTATTTGAAACCCTGAATAAAAAATTTCCTGATGTTTTAAATGGAAATTATCAATATGGCTATAGTTCGTATAGTTATGATAATATCCGTGCAACATTAGCGATTCTTATTATATTTTTCCCCATATTTTTAGTTTTGTCATATTTTTGGAAAAAGTTATCAAAATCAGAATTGGGAGCGAAGGATAATATAATATTTAAATGGATGATCTACTTAGTTATTTTTATTGCTAGTCTTGTTATCGCTATTGATTTAGTAACTCTTGTAAAATATTTTGTTTCCGGAGAGATTACGAATAGATTTGTGTTTAAGGTTTTAGGCACTGCTATTGTTGCTGGTTTGGCGGGGATTAACTATTTTTATGAATTAAAAAATCACGATAAATTAGAAATTAAAAGTAGGCTTCCTGTTTTATTGGCGATTAGTTCTTTGGTATTATTTTTGGCTTTGGTCATTTGGAGTTTTAATATTATGGGTAGTCCGAAAGAGCAACGCGCTTGGCGACTTGACGATAAGAGAGTTACAGATTTACAAAACATTCAATACCAAGTTATTAATTATTGGCAACAAAAGGAAAAATTACCAATTTCTTTATCTGAATTATCAAATCCTATGACAGGATATTCCTTGCCTGTTGATCCAGAGTTTGAAAAGGGGAATAAATATGAATATATAGCTATAGATAAGATTAATTTCGAACTTTGTGCGACTTTTACATCTCCAATTCCTAAGGGATGGCAAGAAGATAGTTATAGAGGAATTATGTATGCAACAAAATCAGATATTGCTGTATCATCTGCTCCATATCCAAGCGGTGGTGTTAATGATTCTTGGAGTCATGAATCTGGGAGAACTTGTTTTACTCGTAATATAGATAAGGATATATATCCACCGTTCAAAAATTAAAGACATATGCAAAATTACGATCATAAAAAAATAGAAAAAAAATGGCAAAGTGAATGGGAAAAGAAAGAAATTTATAAAACTTTAAATTCTGGAAAAGGAAAAAAGATGTATGTTCTTGATATGTTTCCATATCCTTCTGGTGTTGGATTGCATGTCGGACATCCTCGTGGCTATATAGGGAGTGATGTTTATGCTCGAATGAAGCGCATGCAAGGTTATAACGTACTTCACCCTATGGGTTATGATGCTTTTGGATTGCCTGCTGAACAGTATGCATTAGAGCATAAAATTCATCCCAAAAAAGCAGTAGAAGAAAATGTAAAAACTTTTGAACGTCAACTTTCTATTATTGGTCTTTCTTATGATTGGTCACGAAAAGTGAATACTACCGATCCCAAATATTATAAATGGACACAATGGATCTTTCTTCAGATTTACAACTCTTGGTTTGATGTGATAAAAAACAAAGCAAGAAGTATAAAAGAGCTCGAATTAATTTTTGATAAAAGTGGAAATGAAAGAGTCAATGCTGTCTGTAGTAACGACACAGAAATTTTTACTGCAAAAAAATGGAAATTATTTTCTAAAAAAGAAAAGCAAGATATCCTTATGAAATATCGTCTTGCTTACGAAGGATATAGTGAAGTAAATTGGTGTCAAGAAATGGGAACAGTTTTGGCCAATGATGAAATAGTAAATGATATAAAAGGCAACT
The DNA here is from genome assembly GCA_041666225.1 of Minisyncoccota bacterium. Lineage (GTDB taxonomy): Bacteria > Patescibacteriota > Minisyncoccia > Phycocordibacterales > UBA9973 > UBA8515. Next base: position 32,273 of record JBAYHJ010000002.1, read on the forward strand.
CAATTTCTGAGCGCGGAGGATATCCTGTAGAGAAAAAATTAATGCGTCAATGGTTTATGCGAATTACAGCTTATGCAGATAGATTATTGTCTGGATTAGATGAATTGGAGTGGAGTGACCATATAAAAGAAATTCAAAGAAATTGGATAGGTAAATCAGAGGGGAGTGAAATTAGTTTTAAAGTTCGAGTTACCAAAAAGTTTTCCTCAGGTCCTCGGATGAGGGAGGACGAGGAGCCAGACCATTCAGAAAATCTTTTTGGCAACTCTCACTTGATAAAAGTATTTACAACTCGGGCAGATACTATATTTGGTGCGACTTATGTTGTGCTTGCACCAGAACATAAAATAATTACAAATTATAAATCACAAATTACTAATTGGGAAGAAGTGGAAGAATATATTTCTGGAATTAAAAATAAGACAGATGAAGATCGTACAAAGAATGATAAAGAAAAAACAGGTGTTGAATTAAAAGGAATAAAAGCCATTAATCCCGCAAACGGAGAAGAAATTCCTATTTGGATTGCTGACTATGTTTTGGCTTCGTATGGAACAGGAGCTATAATGGCCGTGCCAATGCACGATGAGAGAGATAGAAATTTTGCGACCAAATTTAATTTACCGATAATAGATGAGCCTTTAGTTGATGCAAGTGAAATAACAAGAAAAGTTGGTGGAAAAATTGTTACTAAATACAAAATGCGAGATGCGATTTTTGCTCGTCAGAGATATTGGGGGGAGCCAATACCACTAAAACATGATAAAGATGGTATTATTTTCGAATTAAAAAATAAAGATTTACCTTTAGAGTTACCAAAAGTAAAATCATATTCTTTTACTGGAACTGGGGAATCCCCACTTGCTGGAATAAAATCATGGGTGAAGGAAGGTTATGAGACAAATACAATGCCAGGATGGGCTGGAAGTTCTTGGTACTTCTTGCGATATATGGATCCTGAAAACAAAAAGGAGTTTGCTTCTAAAAAAGCTATAAATTATTGGAAAAATGTAGATATGTATGTAGGTGGAGCTGAGCATGCGACTGGTCATTTATTATATTCACGTTTCTGGAATAATTTTCTTTATGATATGGGTTATGTATCATTCGAAGAACCATTTAAAAGAATGAAAAATATAGGAATGGTTTTAGCTACAGATGGACGCAAAATGAGTAAGAGGTGGGGAAATGTTATTAACCCAGATGATATTGTGAAAAATTATGGAGCAGATACTCTTCGTGTTTATGAAATGTTCATGGGCCCATTTGAACAAAGTCTTCCTTGGTCCACAGAAAGTATAATAGGATCTAGGCGCTTTATTGATAGAGTTTTTAGGCTACAAGAAAAGATTAGTGATAAAAAAAGTTCTATTGAAATAGAGAAAATTCTTCATAAAACTATAAAGAAAGTTAGCGAAGATATCGAAAATTTTGCTTTCAACACAGCTATTTCTTCTATGATGATTTTAGTAAACGAATTTGAAAAAACTGATTTTATAAATAAAGATGATTTTAAAAAATTTTTACAAATACTTTCACCATTTGCACCACATATTACAGAAGAGATCTGGCAAAATCTTGGAGAGAAGAAATCAATTCACAAGAGTTCGTGGCCGAAATGGGACAAGAAGAAAATTATAGATGAAATGATAAAAATTGCTATTCAGGTAAACGGAAAAGTTCGAACAGAATTAATAATACCCATAGATATGACAGAACAGAAAATAAAGGATTTAGCCTTAAAAAACGAGAAAATCGTTGTATGGACACAGAATAAAGAAATTAAAAAAATTATTTATATACCTCATAGAGTTATAAACATAGTTGTCTAGTCTTATTTTCTTTTATTGTGTATAATTATGTAATCTTATTATTTATTATTAACCTAAATTAACCTATAAAATGGAATCAAAAAAAGTAGAATTTTTTAATAAATTGTCGTTTTTAACATTATTAGTTACTATTATTGTGTGTCTTTTCTTTTTTATTCCTTACACCCCAGTTACACTAGAGGCAAGTAAGGGATTTCTTTTGTCAGTTGGAGCCACGCTCTCATTATTTTTCTGGTTGATTTCAAGACTTGGTGATGGCAAGTTTGTAATTCCTAAAGATAAATTAATTCTATTTGCGGGAGCAATTCCTGTAGTCTTTCTGGTGGCTTCATTTTTTTCTTCATCACTATATATTTCTCTTTTTGGAAGTGGTTTTGAAATCGGGACATTTGGGTCAATGCTAGTTTTATTTATTGTTTTCTTCTTGTCTTCAATATATTTCCAAACAGAAAAACGTTTATGGTTTTTTGTATGGGCAATGTTTATAGGTGGATTAATCTTGGTTATTTTTGAATTTCTCACTTTATTTATTGGTTTTGATAGAATTTTACCAGGATTCTTACAGGGAATCTCTTCTGGTAATTTAGTTGGTAGTTGGAATAATTTTGCCTTTTTACTTGGTATTATGGTTTTGTTATCGGTATTTACAATAGAATTATTAAGAACAAAAAAACTGCTATTTAGAATAGCTCAATATGTATTATTGTTACTTGGAGTATTATTTCTAATAGTTGTAAATGTTCCACTAGTTTGGATATTAGTTGGATTATTTTCTGTTATTATCTTTGTGTATAGTATTGCGGTGCAACATTCAGGTGCAAATATTATTCAAGAAGAAAATGAAAAGAAAAAGTTTCCTTTTGCATCTTTGATTATTATTTTTATTTCACTCTTATCTTTGATTGGAAGTAATCTTGTTGGTAACTTTCTCTCAAATTATGTAAGTATAAATAATCCAGATATTCGCCCTTCTATTGTTACCACTTCTCAAATTGCCTATAAAGCAATCAGACATAACCCTTTCTTTGGCACAGGTCCAAATACTTTTATGATTGATTGGTCTCTATGGCAACCAAAAGAAATTGCCCAGACAATTTTCTGGAATGCTGATTTTTCAAATGGTTTTAGTCTTTTGGCAACTTTTGCAGTAACTACAGGGTTACTAGGTTTGATATCGATGTTATTTTTCTTGGTTATTTATGTTGCGAGAAGTATACAGTCAATAAGAATAGCATTACAAAATAAACTTTCTAATTATTTTATAATGACCACATTGATGATTTCTTTGTATTCATGGATTACTGTAATTTTCTACAATCCAAATATAATAATGTTAATGTTATCATTTGCAACTAGTGGTATGTTGATCGGAATATTGGTTTACAAGCAAGCAATACCAGTAAAAGAATTTTCCTTTCTATCTGACCCACGTAATAGTTTCTTCTCAATATTAGGATTAGTTGTTTTGATGGTGGCTTCAGTTTCTTTGACCTATGTTTATATTGAAAAATTTACTTCATTGATGTATTTCTCTAAGGGTTTAAGTAGTGAAAACACAATGGAATCGCTTTCTAAATCAGAAGGAATGTTTTTAAGAGCTATTTCTTTAGATAAGAATGATATTTATTATCGTGGATTATCTCAATTATATATTAGTAAAATTAATCTTCTTTTAAGCAATAAAGATATTTCTCAAGATGCACTTAAATCAGATCTCCAGCAGTTAATTAATCTTGCTCAAGAAAAAGCAGAATTAGCTGTTGCTCAAAATCCTAAACAATATTTAAACTACATGAATCTAGGTAATATTTACAGTACTTTAGTTCCGTTATCTGTTTCAAATAGTTATGAAAGTGCCATTTTTGCTTATGATAAAGCAGCTCTGTTGGCTCCCAATAATCCTTCTGTCCCACTAGCAAAGGCTTCTCTTGAGTTTATAAATAAAAATAACAGTGAATCACGAAAATTTATTAAACAAGCTCTGGATCTAAAAGCTAACTATGTAGATGCTATTTTTCTTCTTGTGCAAATTGAAACCAATGAAGGTAATTTAGCCGAGGCTATTAAACAAGCTGAATATGCAGGAGAAATGGCTCCAAATGATGCTACGGTGTTCTTTAGATTAGGATTATTAAGATATAATAACAATGAATATAGTAGTGCAGTTAGTGCTTTTGAGCAAGCTGTTATTAAAGATAATAGTTATTTAAACGCTCGATATTTCTTAGGTTTATCATATAAGAAAGTTGGACGTTCTAGTGATGCTCTTATCCAATTTAATATTCTAAATAAAATTGTTCCAGACAATCAAGATATAAAAGATGCTATTAATTCAATTAATTTGCCATCTCAAACAAATACGACAAATGATACTAAAATAGATAATATTACAAACAATAAGATAAAACCACCTCTACAGGAAAAACAATAATTATTCTTTAATTTAGAAATTCGCAATGGTTAATCGTATTCTTACATTTCTTAATAAAGAATTTCGTGGAGTAAACGAAGCCGCCCTATTACTTGGCGGCTTTGCTTTTCTGTCTCAAATATTAGGGCTTATTCGAGATAGAACTCTTGCTCATATAGTAGGGGCAGGTCCAATGCTTGATATTTACTATGCCGCATTTAGAATTCCTGATTTTTTATATTTATCAATTGCGTCTTTAGCCTCTGTTACTGTATTGATGCCATTTTTAATGGAAAAAATTAATACAAATAATAATAATATAGATAAGGCAAAGATTTTCATAAATAATATATTTAGTGCCTATATTCTTTTTATGATTATAGCTAGTGGAATAATTGCTATTTTGATGCCTTATATAGTTCGCTATATTGTTCCTGGTTTTAATGAGTCTCAAATTAGTTTACTAATTACAACTAGTCGCATAATGTTACTTTCCCCAATATTAATTGGATTATCTAATTTAATTGGTACTGTTACCCAATTATTTAGAAATTTCCTTATATTTTCATTATCTCCAGTTTTTTATAATATAGGTATTCTTCTGGGTGTTATATTTCTTTATCCCAAATTTGGTGTTTATGGGTTAAGTATTGGTGTTATTTTAGGAGCATTTATGCATTTTATTATCCAAGTACCGGTAGTTCTAAAGCATAATTTTTTTCCAAAATTTACTATTAAAATTAATTGGCGTGAAATATTTCAAGTTATAAAATTATCTGCACCAAGAACTCTAACTTTATCTTGCAATAGTTTGGCTTTTATTTTTCTTATTGCGATGGCTTCAACCTTAAAACAAGGTTCAATATCTTTATTTACTTTTGCTTTCAACTTACAATCTGTTCCGGTTGGAATTATTGGTATATCTTATTCTGTTGCTGCCTTCCCGATTTTAGTTAAATCATTTTCTATGAAGGATATGGATAATTTTATTGGACAGATTATTTTGGCTGCTAGACAAATTATATTTTGGTCTCTACCAGTTATTGTATTATTGGTTGTTCTCCGTGCTCAGATTGTGCGTGTTGTTTTAGGTTCAAATACTTTTACATGGGCAGATACTAGATTAACTGCTGCGTCTATTGCTTTGTTTGTTGTATCTCTTGCATCTCAAGGGCTAGTCCTTTTGTTTGTTAGAGGATACTATGCAGCAGGTAATACCAAAAAACCATTATTTATAAATGTATTTTCATCTGTAATGGTTATTGTTTTTGCTCAAATATTAATTTTTATCTTCAAAAATTACCCCAATATTCTTATTAACTTAGAATCAATTTTAAGAGTTAAAGATGTGCCTGGAACTATAATGTTGGCGTTACCAATGGCTTATGCCATGGGTTCGCTCCTCAATTTTTTCTTGATATGGATAATGTTCAAAAAAGATTTTCTTCGTGATAAAAAACTTAATCTTTCTACTTGTTTCATCGAGAGTTCTACTAGTGCGATTATAATGGGGTTGGTTGCTTATATTTCCCTTGGATTTTTTGATGGAGTTTTGAATTTAGAAACAGGACGAGGGATTTTTCTTCAGGGATTTTTCTCAGGTGTATTAGGAATTATATCTGGTATTTTAATTTTAATTATGTTTAAAAATAAGGAATTTTTTGACATAATAAATGCTCTAAAGAATAAATTTTGGCGTAATAGAGTTATTGCCCCAGAACAATCTGATCTCTAAGTCAGCTTTTATTTTAAAGCTTTTTTTGCTAGTATAGACCTATGGATATTAAATCAATTAGAAATTTTTCAATTATTGCCCATATTGATCATGGCAAGAGTACTTTGGCAGATCGAATGATAGAAGTGACTGGGACGATAGAAAAACGTAAAATGAAAGACCAGGTTCTTGATTCTATGGAATTAGAAAGAGAACGTGGTATAACCATAAAAATGCAACCAGTTCGAATGGAGTATTCTTTAAAAATTAAGAATGAAGAATTAGGAATTAGGAATGAAGATACAAAAATAGAAAAATACATTTTAAATTTAATTGATACCCCTGGACATATTGATTTCTCATATGAAGTATCTCGTGCTCTAAAGGCCGTGGAAGGCTCTATATTGCTCGTAGATGCGACTCAGGGGGTTCAAGCTCAGACACTTACAACACTACAGATGGCTCGCGATTCTGGGCTCGTAATAATTCCAGTACTTTCCAAGATAGATTCACCCCTTGCTCGGGTAGATGAAATAAAGATGGAGGTCGCATTACTTTTAGATATTGACCCAGATACTATTTTACTTGTTTCTGGTAAGACAGGTGAGGGGGTAGAATTACTCCTTGAAGAAATAGTTAGAAAAATTCCTTGTCCTCATGTTTCTGAAAATAATACACCTTTACAAAATAATAGCGGAAGAGCTTTGGTCTTTGATTTCAAATATGACAATCATAGGGGGGTTATAGTTTATATTCGTGTAATTGATGGAAAATTTAAAAAAGGTGAATCATTGTTATTTGCTGTTTCAGCCGAGAAATTTATTTCACTTGAAGTTGGAACATTTTCTCCAGAAGAAGAGCCTCAAGAGTTTATTGGTAAAGGTGAAATAGGTTACATTGTGACTGGTATTAAAAAGCCTGGAATTGCATCAGTTGGTGATACTATTACTTTTTTAAAAAATCCAATGCTTGCATTACCTGGATATAAAAATCCAAGACCAGTGGTTTGGGCATCAATTTATCCAGAAAGTCAGGATGATTTTCCAAATCTTAAACAGGCTTTAGGGCGACTAAGATTATCGGATTCTTCTTTTTCATATGAAGAAGAAAATTCAGGATCATTGGGGCGTGGTTATCGTTGTGGATTTTTAGGTATGCTTCACTTGGAGATAATTACAGAAAGATTAAATCGTGAGTTTGATTTGCAATTAATAGTAACAATGCCTTCTATTACTTATAAAGTATTACTTCGAAATGGTAAAGAAGAAATAATATATTCCCCCCACCTTTTTCCTGATGATGGGAATATTGTAAAAGTGTTTGAACCGTGGGTAAATGTGAAAATTATTACTCCATCTAAATATTTAAGTTCACTTATGCCATTTTTATATGATCATGAAGGTCAAGTAAAAGGAACAGATAATTTTGGAGATAATAGATCTTCTATTGATTTAGAAATGCCACTTCGTGAACTTATGCGTAATTTCTTTGACGATATGAAAAGTATTACCTCAGGGTATTCTTCTATTTCTTATGAAATAGGTGAATACAAAGAGGCTGATGTTGTGAGGTTAGATATAATCGTGGCCGATGAACCTATGGCTGCCTTTTGTAGAGTTGTCTCACGGAGGAAAGTGGAAGATGAAGCAAAATCACAAGTAGAGAAACTAAAAGATATTATTCCACGACAGCAATTTAATTTTAAGATTCAGGGAAAAGCTTTGGGTCGGATTATTTCTTCTGAGTCAGTTTCAGCTTTTCGTAAAGATGTCCTTATGCATGGAAGTAAAGTTGTTGGAGGAGGGGATGTGAGTCGAAAAAAGAAATTACTTGAGAAGCAGAAAAAGGGTAAAAAGAGAATGCAGGCTAACGCAAAAATAAACATCTCTCATGATGTCTTCTTGAAAATGATGCGGGGTACAAATAATTAATAAATTAAAAGTACTTATTTAATAAGCCCAGGAATGTAAAGCAAAATCATACTTACAATAACAAGTATTGATATTATAGTGAAAGCTTTCTCCATCCTTTTCTTGTTTTTTGAATTAAAATCCATGGTATAATATTACCATTAAATATGACGAAAGGAAAGAAAGATAATTATATATTTTGGCACTCACCATTGGCATTAATTTTGCTTTTTTTAGTTTTAATATTTTTTGGATATAGAATTATTGATTTGATTCAAAAGGAAAGAGAAACTTCTCAAAAAAAAGAGTTAATTTTGGATCAAATAGATAGTTTAAAACAGAGACAAAATTCTCTATCCAAAGATATTTCAAAGATAAATACGGAAGAGGGTAAAGAAGAGATAATTAGAGAAAAATATCAAGTTGCAAAAGATGGAGAAAAAATGGTAATAATAGTTGATGAAGTAGTTAAGGATGATTCAGTAGAAGGGAGGGGTAATGAAGGTCATGGTTTTTGGAATTGGATAAAAAGAATTTTTAAAAATTAAATTGCGGGTATAATATAGTGGTAATATGTTTGCTTCCCAAGCAAAAAACGTGGGTTCGATTCCCACTATCCGCACAAAATTATTTTATAAACTTGACAGGCTTGTCAAGAGTGTTATTCTTGACGGCTGTGATATACTAGAAATAGGTAAGAAATTATTAATTAATATATAAAGCATCATGAATAAAATAACAATTTACAGTACACCAACTTGTCATTTTTGCCACATGGCCAAAGATTTTTTTACTTCAAAAGGTTTCCCTTTTGTGGATTACAACGTTTCGACCGACTTAGAAAAAAGAAAAGAAATGGTAGATAAAAGTGGACAAATGGGTGTTCCAGTTATAGAAATAGGTGACAAGCTTATTGTTGGTTTTGATAAACCAAAAATAATGGCTTTACTTGGAATTACAGAGTAGTAATTTTTAAAGTAATATCGTATTATAAAGGCACCAGAAATGGTGTCTTTATTTTGCCCCCGTAGTTCAATGGACAGAACAGTCCCGTCCTAAGGGATAGATGTCAGTTCGATTCTGGCCAGGGGCACCTTTTAATTTATATTAAAATATGATAATATCCTTTGTATGGATCCTGAAGTAAAACAATTATTAGAAGAAAATCTTAGAATTTCTAAGGAGAATAATTTGTTACTTATTAAGGTTCGTAATGTTCAACGCTGGGCTCAAATAACTAGGATTTTATATTGGGTTGTTATAATTGGAATTTCTTTTGGGGCTTTGTATTACATAAAACCATATTTAGGAAATTTAATAAATGTATATTCTGGTGGGGCATCTGGGGTTGAAAACATTAGTGATATTTCAAGTAAGCTGAAAGACCAGCAACAAATTCAAGATTTAATAAAATCATTAAACGAATAATTTTTTTATTTTAAAATATAATATGCCTAGATAGCTCAGTTGGTAGAGCATTCCCCTGAAGAGGGAAGGGTCCCCAGTTCAAATCTGGGTCTAGGCACCAGAATGGAACAAATGAGTTCGAGCAGAGTTATATGCCTATACATACGTATAGATGTTAAATTGGAATATATCCCTTTGAATTGGTGCGAAGCTATTGAACCTATACGGTTTATTTGACTTTTATGTATTTTGATTGTAATATATATAAAATTTTCATGTTATTTAATAACATAAATTCCCCACAAATAAAAACATAAATAAATGAAATTACATGAATTAGATTTTAAAAATCCATTTTATTCGTCTATTTATTGTGAGCGACACGTGAATGATTCAAAAGGTCGCTTTAATGAGTATTCAGAAGTGAACCCTATCTATGATCCTCAAGGATCTATACCCCAACTACAAGTACCATTTACTTGGATTCAAGAAGAAAATCTTGAAGTTTACAAAAGTAATCCATCATTAGGACTTTTATTGGATGTTTATAAAAATGGTGGATATAAATTCTTTTGGCACCCTGACACTATTCGTGCAACGTTTGTTATTAATGGTTATGCATCTATGCAACCAACAAGTTCTACTAGAACTATGCTTGAGATGAACACCATGGAGTATTATGTAAAAACTGATCTAGATAAAAAACATTTTCGTTTTGTTCGAAGATTAAAAAAAAGTTCAGTAATACATAGTATAGAAATTTGTAATGAACTACATACCTTAGTCTCAAAACTGTCAGCCGATTCAACGTACAGTTTTTTACCAGAATCTCTTGGTCTTGTGATCATGTACGGTCCTTATAAGGAATCTGGGGTTCTCTTTAGAGAAACAAAACCAGCTATTATTTCTAAGGATAACAGAATGATTTTACCTTATCATGCATTATATGCTCTAGATTCAAATGATTTGGAATCAAAACCTTTATTGATTCAATTGTGTGAAAAAAATTCACCATTAGATCCATTAGGTTTCTTTCTAGAGTATATTGTTGGATATATTCAAGATGCATGGGTATTACTCGTTACTAAACGGGGATTATTACCAGAATTACATGGTCAGAACTCTCTAATTGAAATTGATGAAAATTTCTTTCCTAAGAGAATTATTCATCGAGATTTCCAAGGTACTTACAGTGATTCCGAAATTCGTAAATCTCTTAATTTAAGTGTTTTTAAAAAACATGTTGCAGGAGAAGAAGATGGAACATCTAAAGCATCACAATACAGTCATGTTTATGACGGGATGATTGGACGATATTTGTTTTCAAGACTCACTAAAACATTTTGTGCTCATTATGAGAAATTTGACTACAAAACTGTTTCCAGTGAAATAGCACGTCGTTTTAATTTAATCCCTAATAACATAACTGATATGTTTCCGTTAACAACCTATAAATTTGGTAATTCTGCGAAAGAACAAGAGAATAATAATGTGTTTTTAGTAGATACAAAAGAATTACCAAACTTTCGTTGAATTTATTTGTTTTTAAATGTAAAATAAGAACATATGAAAGAAATATTAAAAACATCTGATTTCGGAACAGGGTTAACAGAATTGTATATCTATGAGTCTACAAGTAAGACAGAAAGGGTTATTTTACTTCTAAAAGGTATATATGGTTACCATTTCCAATTAGATGATTTTCAAACTAGCCTATTTGGTCTTAAATGGGATCAATCATTTATTCGCTACTTTCTTCCTCATGCTCATGTAATTTGTGTAAATACTTCTAGGCTTGATGACTATAACCAAAATGTTTTCTCTCAAAGACGAGATGCATTTGAAGGGAAAAATTATCATCAAGAAGTGAATGATGTTGAAATTGCTTTTAATAGAGCTCTTCAATTACTTTCTGAAAGAGGTTTTAAAAATCTCCAGATTCATTTAATAGGAAAATCCTTTGGTGGAACAGTTTTTTTGGGGATGCCGGAAATAGTTCAAAAGTCTATTTCAATTTCTATGTTTGGTAGTGGTTGTGGTAAAAGAGAAGACTCAAAAAGTTCACTATTAAGAACATTACCAAACGAAGAGATTTTACTTAAAACCATAAATGACTATCGAGGATTGTTTTCTTTTTATCATGGAGAGCTTGATGAAATTGTACCTATTGAATCACAAGAAAAGATTGTGAAAGCAAGTGGTGCGAAATTAACAAGTTACATTACAATGAAAGGAGTTGATCATGAGTTTGAAAAAATGTATGGTGAAGAAAACTTAGAACCTGGAACCTTGTTAAGAAAAATGTTACTAAATAATATTTTGTTTAGTGATAATATAAAATTATAAATACCTAGTATAAATTAGAATGCTAGGTATTTTTTAATGGTTTTAAATTGATTTAATTTTTAACTTTGTCTCTCGGTTTTTATCTAATTTAGGAAGTTTAATGATCAATAATCCATGTCTCTCTACTGCTTCTGCTTCTTCTGGGTCAACTTCTTCGGGGAGAGAGATAGTTCTAGAAAATGACCCCCAATAAAGTTCTTGAACAAAATAGTTACCCTTATCAATCGATTGATTTTCTTCACGTTTACCTTTTATGGTAATCATATCGCGAGTTATTGTTATAGAAAGATTGTCAGGTTGAACTCCTGCTACCATGGTTTGTACAACTATATCAGAAGGTGTTTGGTATACATCAACTGTTAATTCTGCGTCGATTTCTTCTTCCCACTTAGGTTCTTTGGGTAGATTTATTTCTCTTTGTTCAGAAACGTCTTTTGTTTTTAAATTGTTTAAAGAATTGTTTCCTTCTTCATTATTTTCCTCACTGTCTTCAAATCGAATACTTCCAGTAAGGCGCTCTAAAAATGATTTCTTTTTTGGCATAATTTTTTATTTAATTTGATATAGGAATATTATTTCCCATACGTTTTAATTTCTCAAATATAAGAATATTAATAATCGTGACGACCCACAAAAATCCGAAAACAGAAAGGAAATTCTCGCCACTTCCTTTCATTATAAAAAAATTAAAGACACTATGCAATAGAATAGCACACAAAATACCAGCAATAAGATATATTACTCTATATTGTCTTAGATAAAAAGATAATCCAAGAGCGCTACCTATCATTGCACTTGATATGGCGTGCAGTAAGGTAGATCCTAAAAACCTTAAATTTCCCGTGAGCATTCCAACGACAGTTCCACTTATGCTAATTGGGTTTAATAAATATAGAAAATTTTCTAAAGCCGCAAAACCAAGAGCTGTAGCTATGAAATACATTGGGTAATCTATTGGTCTATCTACATTTTGATTTCCAGTAATTATTATCATTACGCCAATAAATTTTAATAACTCTTCGATTGAAGCCCAGAGTATAATTTGGATTTGATTGTCTTTTATAAAATTCAGAGAATATTTTTCAAGCGCAATCGCCAGGAAAACAATCAAACCCCCTAATATAAAAGATATTATAATAAGACCAATTGGTTCACGTTCATCATTATCTTCTTCTCGAAGCCAAAACCAAAGCCAAAATATGGCAGGGATTACTCCACCTAAAACTGCGAATAAAAATATTTTTGGTTCTTTTAAAAAATCAATCATTTATTTTTAATTAGTACTTCGTCTTCTGACTCAGCACCTACGGCCTCTCGGACTTCGGCCATTCTTCAACCATTAATAATTTTTTGTTATCTATTGGCATCATACTCCAAATCTCTTCGGTGACGAATGGCATAAAAGGATGAAGTACTTTAAGAATTTTAACTAAAGTGTCAAATAAAAATTGTTCGCGGGATTCTTTCGCAATTTTGTCATTCCCAGAAAGTATTATTTTACTTTCTTCGATTATTACATCAGCGAATCGTGACCAAGTGTATTGATATATTTTTTCTCCAACTAAGTAGAATTTGTATTCATCCATTTCTTTAGTAATTTCTTTAATAAATTCATCTCGTTCTTTTATTAATTCTAGATCAACATTGGAGTAATTATTAAAATTAGCATCATATTTTATGTTTGGTGTACTACTTAAAACAAAACGTGTTATATTCCAGAGTTTATTTGCATAATTCTTATAAGCTCTTATTTTATCTTCAGACATTCTACTGTCATTTCCAGGGCCTGTACCTATAATGAGAGACATTCGTACTGCATCTGCTCCATATTTTTCACTTACTTCAAGTGGGTCAAGTGCGTTACCTAGAGATTTACTCATTTTTCGTCCCTGTCCATCACGAACTAATCCATGTAAGTATACATTTTTAAATGGAATTTCACCAAGTATGTAAGTACTCATCAATATCATTCTTGCAACCCAGAAGAAAAGTATATCGTACCCAGTTTCAAGTACGTCTGTTGGGTGATATGTTTTTAAATCTTTAGCTTCTATATTTGGCCAACCAAGAGTAGAAAATGTCCAAAGGCCTGAAGAAAACCAAGTATCAAGGGTATCAGGATCTTGTTCCCAATTTTCAATATCTTCAGGTGGATTTATATTACAATATATTTCTGTATTATTTTCATTCGTAATTCCTAATTCGTAATTATTAATTGTTTTTCGATACCAAACTGGAATTCTATGCCCATACCATATTTGACGAGAAATACACCAATCGTGAAGATTTTCTATCCAATTATAATAAACCCTTTCAAAATTATTTGGTATTATTTTTATTTCACCATTTTTAACTGGCTCGAGCATTAATTCTTTAAGAGTTTTGTTATCACGGTCTTTTATTTGTTTATTAACATTTATAAACCACTGTAATTTTGGTAATGGTTCAATTATTCCTCCTGTTCGCTCTGCGGTGGAAACATTTTGAGATATTTCTTCTTCATTTTCTAAAAGATTTTCATTTTTTAACCACTCAACGATAGCTTCACGAGCGATGGTTGTTTTTTTATCTAAAATTCTTTCATCACCAACAGTCATTTTTGCAAATTCATTTATTACTTGTTTGGTTGGAAGATTATGTCTTTGTGCAATCTCTGCATCTATTTGAGAATGAGCTGGTGTTACCCCTAGAGCACCAGTTCCGAAATCTTTTTCAACACTTTGATCCGCAATAATTTTTATTTCCAATTTAACTCCACAAAAATCATTAATTGTAAATGTTTTACCTATATAATCGCTGTAACGAGAATCTTCTGGGTGAACAGCGACTGCTGTATCTCCAACTTTTGTTTCTGGTCTTGTTGTTGATATTGAGATAGGGAAGTCTTTTGAGTATTTAAAAGTATACATTTTAGCTTTTCTTTCTTCGTAAACTATTTCATCATCAGAAATAACTGTTTGACCTTTTGGATCCCAGTTTACAATACGGTGACCGCGATAAATAATTTCATCATCGTACATTTTTTTAAAAGCTGTACGGACAGCAAGATTTCTATCTGCATCTAGTGTATAGGCTTCTCGTGACCAGTCTAAAGAAGAACCCATTTTTTTTGATTGATTGATTATTGTGTCGTGAGAATCTTGTGCGAACTTCTCAACTCTTTTCAAAAATTCTTCGCGACCAAGATCACTTTTTTTAATTCCTTCTTTTTCGAGATTTTTTTCAACTCTAGATTGAGTTGCAATTGCCGCATGGTCAGTACCAGGAAGCCAAAGAGTACGTTTGCCTTGCATGCGAGCATAGCGGATCATAATATCTTCTATTGTGAGCATAGCAGCGTGACCAATATGTAGAGTTCCAGTAACATTTGGGGGAGGAAGGACCATACAAAATGGTTCGGCATTTTTATCTGTAACTCCTTTTTCTATACAAACATCGGGATTAAAAAATCCACTTTCTTCCCATATTTTATATATTTTATCTTCTGTTTCTTTTGGGTCGTAGGGTTTTAAAAATTTAGAGTTGATATCATTTTCCATATATAGAATATAGCATTTTAAGGCTATATTGGGAAGTTTATAAGGATAAGTTTCCTTTAGCTTTAATAGATTTTATATTTTTAACTATTTTTCTGTTTTTATACTGAAAATATCCCACAATTGCTATCATAAGAGCATTGTCTCCAGTTAGGTTTTTAGAAGGGAAGTATATTTTTGTTCTTAGTTTATTTTTTTTAACATCGTTCGTCATTACTTCTTGTAAGTATTTATTTGCTGAGACTCCTCCGCCAACTATAAGGGTTTTAATTTTGTATTGCTTAATTGCTTTAATTGTTTTATAAGTTAATGTTTCAACGACTGCATTTTCGAATTCTTTAGCAATTTCTTGTTTTATTTTAATATTATCGAGAACATTAGGATTTTTTTCTGTTAAATCTCTTATCAAATACAAGACTGCAGTTTTTAGTCCAGAAAAAGAAAAATCATAATCCTTTGAGTATATCATTGGGCGGGGAAGTATTATTGGGTTTTTTGAATTTTTATTAGAACGGCCTATGGCTGCTAGTTTTGATATTTCAGGACCTCCTGGGTACGGAAGACCGAGCATACGAGCAACTTTATCGAATGCTTCTCCCGCTGCATCATCTCTTGTTTGTCCTATTTTTTTATATTTCATCCAATCTTTAACAAGTATTAGTTCAGTATGTCCACCTGAAACCAAAAGAGAAAGCATTGGGAATATTTTTTTATCAGAATCAATAATAAAAGTTTTATTCTTTTTAGGAAATATTGAAAAAATATGTCCTTCCATGTGGTTAACTTCCACTATGGGGATATTCCAATAAGTACTAAGTGCTTTTGCAAAACTTATTCCAACCCAAAGGGCAGGTTCAAGTCCTGGTCCAGTGGTAACTGCGATCGCATCAATTTTCGGTTTTACTATGAATGGCATTATTGTGGGCCATAATTCATTTAATTCATTTTCTCTACTTAAAAGAATATTAATTTTTTCATCCAGTTTTTTATCTATCTTAGGATTTTTATTTATTTTATGAATTTTTGCTTTTTTTAAAACATTTTCTAAAACACTTAAAATATTTTTTCCATGCTCACGTTTTGCCATCATCGGGAAAACACCTCCATATTGAGTGTGAAGTGCTATTTGGGAAGATATGTCATTACCAAGAATTTTAAATTTAGTTTTTGAATTCACTTTTTGAGCTTCTATAATAGCTATAGCTGTCTCATCGCAAGATGTTTCAATGGCTAACAATTTCATAAAATTACTATACCATAAGGGTTTTTATTTGACTATTTTTATGATAAACTTGATTTATGGATAAAAAACATATTATTACCATTGCTGGTAAACTCGGAAGTGGTAAATCTTCAACCGCAAAAATGGTTGCTGAAATTTTAAACTATAAACATTTCTCTACTGGTGATTTTATGAGGTCTATTGCAGATAAAAGAGGAATTTCATTAGGTGACTTAAGTCAAATTGCAGAAACTGATCCATCTATAGATAAGGAGTTGGATGATCATAATATTGAAATAGGTAATATGAATAACATAGTACTAGATTCAAGATTGGGTTTCTATTTTATTCCAGATTCTTTTAAGGTTTTTCTTGAGTTAGATCCAGAAACTGCATCAGAAAGAATTTTAGAAGATAAAAAAAATAATTTAAATAGAAGCAAAGAGGCAACAGGGGCTTTTGATACAAAAGAGAATATTTTGGAAAAAATAAACCACCGTCTTCTAAGTGAAAGAAAAAGATATAAAGAATTATATGGAATTGAAGATCAAACCTCTCATGATAATTTTGACTTAGTTATAGATACAAAAGAAATAAATCTAAAAGATGTATCAAATAAAATAATAGAAGAATATAGTAATTGGTTAAATAAATAATTATGAAAATATTAAGTGAAATATTAGAAGATGTGCAAATATTAGAGAGCCATGGTAACTTAGAGGCTCACGTTTCTTCTATTTCACTTTCCTCAAAAAATATTGAGTTGCATTCCGTTTATATTGCCATTGTTGGTAATGTGGTAGATGGTCATATTTTCATAGATGAAGTTATTAAAAGTGGAGCAACTACAATAATTTACGAGCGTGATCCTTCTGATTTTAAAAATGGAGTTACTTATATTAAAGTGATGGATACTCACAGTGCTTTAGGTATTATTTCCGATAATTTTTACGGAAATCCATCTTCTAAACTGAAACTTATTGGAGTGACTGGAACAAATGGGAAAACCACCACTGCTACATTATTACATAAACTTTTCCTTAATTTAGGATATAAGGCTGGAATGATAGGAACAGTAGTTAATAAAATAAATGATAAATCATATGAGGCTATCCGAACAACTCCAGATTCTATTAGTTTGAATAAACTACTTGCCGAAATGGTAGATAGTGGTTGTGAGTATTGTTTTATGGAAGTCTCATCTCATTCTGTTTGTGAGAAACGTATTGAGGGACTCACTTTTTTGGGTGGAATATTTACAAATCTTACATTAGACCATTTGGATTACCATAAGACAATTGAAAATTATTGTGATGCTAAAAAAAGTTTTTTTGATATTTTACCTGCCAATGGTTTTGCGATTGCAAACATTGATGATGATAAAGGGGAATATATGCTAAGTTCGACTAAGGCACGTAAATATACATTAAGTTTAAAAAAAGAAGCAGATTTTAATGAAAGGTTTACTACAAAACTTATTGGAGAATTCAATGCTTATAACATTTTGGGTATTTATGCTGTAGCAGTATTGCTTGGAGAAAATAAAGAAAAAGTAAAAGAAATTATAAAAAATCTTGATTCAGTTCCTGGGAGGTTTCAATCAATTAAAAGTGCTAACAATATTACGGGAATTGTAGATTATGCTCATACCCCCGATGCGCTCGAGAATGTTTTAAAAACTATCAACAAAATGAAACATGTACCAGTCGGACTGGTACATGGGAAAGTTATTACAGTTATTGGTTGTGGAGGAGATCGAGATAAAAGTAAACGTCCAATAATGGCCAAAATTGGTTATGAAATGAGTGATATTTTAATACTTACTTCTGATAATCCTCGAACTGAAAAACCAGAAGATATTTTAAATGATATGCAAAAGGGATTGCCGATGGATTATGAAGGTAAAACATTTATTATTATTGATCGACATTTTGCAATTGAAAAAGCATATGAGCTTGCAAAATCTGGTGATTATATTTTAGTTGCAGGAAAGGGACACGAAAATTATCAAGAAATAAATGGACTCAAAACTCATTTTGATGATGTGGAAGAATTAGAAAAATACCTTAATCAGTAAGTAGTCATGTCCAAGCCTTGCCTGGACATATGATCAAGTTAAGGGAAAAATTAAGGTTAATTAACTAAAATAATTTTATGGCAAAAGAAATAGAGAAAAAATATACAAAAAAACAGACATTGAAAATACTTAAAAGATTGGTTGATTCTTTGGAAAAAGAAAAAGCATTTAAAATGCAGATAAAAGGTAAAAAAGTCTATCTTTCTAAAGAATCAGAAATTGAGATTGAATATGAAAGAAATAAAAAAGAAGAAAAAATAGAAATTGAAATTAAATGGTAGTATTAAAAATATGGATTTAGATTTATTAAAAATTAAAAATGTGCATTTTATTGGAATCGGAGGGATCGGTATTTCGGCTATTGCGCGAATGATGTTTTTTGAAGGAAAGAATGTAACTGGTCAAGATATGCAAGAAGGTGAAATAGTCACAGAATTAAAAAAAAATGGGATAAATATTAAAATAGGTCAAACGTATGAGAATATTCCAGAAGATACTGATTTGATAATTTATACTATTGCGATTGAGTATTATGATCCTGAGCTTTTTAAAAAAATAAAAAATCAAACACAGATTCAAGTAAGGTCATACCCAGAAATGCTTGGGGTGATAAGTAAAGATAAATATACAATCGCTATTTGTGGCACACACGGCAAGACAACAACAACAGGTATGATTTCACAAATTTTAGTTGATAATAAAAAAGACCCAACGGTTATTGTAGGGAGTTTACTAAAGGGGCGGACAAATTTTATTAAAGGGGAAAGTGATTTATTTGTTGTTGAAGCTTGCGAATACCGAAGGTCATTTTTAAATATTTACCCCAATATTTTAGTTATTACAAATATTGATGAAGATCATTTGGATTATTATAAAGATATAGAAGATATAAAAGAGGCCTTTCATGCGATGGCAAATAAGGTTCCCAAAGACGGGTTTATTATTTGTAATCCTAATGATAAAAATATATTTGATGTGATAAAAGATGTCAAAGCTAAGGTTATTGATTGGCAAGATTATTTTAGTCCAGAACTAAAATTAAAAATTCCAGGAATACACAACAAGAAAGATGCGGCGGCGGCTAAAGCCGCCGCCGTCATCCTCGGAATCTCAGAAGAGTATGCTGATATTGCATTAGCTCAATTTCCTGGAACTTGGAAACGTTTTGAATTTAGGGGTGAATTACAAAACGGGGCACTTCTTTATGACGACTACGCACATCATCCCACAGAAATAAAAGCAACACTTGAGGGTTTCCGAGAACTTTATAAAAAAGAAGATGGATGGAAAATTACAGTCGTATTTCAGCCTCACTTATTTAGTCGTACCAAATTACTTCTGAATGATTTTGCGCAAAGTTTTAAAGATACTGATGAAGTTATTCTACTACCAATATATTATGCTCGTGAAGTTAATGATGGAAGTATAAGTTCTAAGAATTTAGAAAATGAAATAAATAAAAATACAGATAATGCAAAATCATTTATTAATTTTGAATCTTTAGAAAAATTGTTGGAAGTCCGACTTCCAACAATGGGGGAGAAAAATATAATTGTTACGATGGGAGCAGGTGAAGCTTCAAAGATCGGAGATTTTCTATTAAAAAATTAAATTATGATATACTTATAAAGTTAATTTGTTTTTATTTTTAATTATTTATTTTAAAATGAAAAGATATTTTTTCCCTACATTAATTATAATTTTTACTATTTTATCACTTCCAGCTTATGCTGAAACAGAAGTTAATTCTGGTTTTATTCCGGGCCAGATTTGGTATTCAAAATTAACTTTGATAGAGGGGGAAACAGTAAATATTCATACGGCAGTCTGGAATGGGGAAAAGGATTTATTGTCAGCTAAGATTGAATTTTATGATAAAAATGTAATTTTAGGGAGTCGAGATGTAACCTTAAAACCACTTGAATTAAAAGATATTTATATTCCTTGGAAAATAACATCTGGAGATCATGTCATTTCTGCGAAAATTATTTCTTCTATATCAACTATTTCTGGTAAAAAAGAAAAGGTAGTTCCCGATAGGAGTGTGACTTCTCTCGATAGGCAATTTGTTTCTGTTATAGCAAAAGATAGTGAGGGAGCTGCAGTTGGTAGTTCTGATTCTTTATTAAAAGATCAAATAGACAAAACGACATCTGAAATAAATAAAATTATTCCAGAAAAAGTAAGCACTTCAGTTTCTAAAAGTTTTACTTCTTTAGATGACTTGCGGGATAAAACTTTTACACAAGTGGATGCGATAAAAAAAGAAACCAAAGAAGAAATAGCTTCAATAATAAATAAAGAAAAAGCAATTAGTCAATCTTTAGATAAAAAAGCAAGTACCGGAGATGGGACAGAGAAGCCAATTGCGTATATAAAATTGTTTTTGTTTGGGGTTTTATCTTTTGTCTTTGGAAATAAAATAATTTTTTATGGACTACTTTTATTTATTGTTTTTTATATTATCCGTGCAATATATCGCAAAATAAGAAACAGATAATATATTTGTCAAATAACCATATTTGTTGTTATAATAACTTGATAATGAAAAGGGTTATTTTTGATATAGTATTGTTTCTTTCCGCCTTTATATTTCCTTGGTATTTTGTTGTTTTACTACTACTAGTGGGTATTTTTGTCTTTGTTAGTTTTTACGAATTTATTTTTGTGAGTGTAATTATTTATAGTTTATATTCTGTTCCCAGTGATAAAATAATTTCTTCTCCTATTTTTTTCTCTTTAATGATTATTTTCTCATATACTTTAATTCAAATTATTCGAAATAATATAATTTTATATAAAAATGAGATTTAATATTAAACATAAAAGAATAAAAAGAGACATTGATCCAGATGAGATTTTTCTTGATTCAAAAAATTTACCAAATTTTAATACACAACAATTCGAAGGCAGGTTAGAAAAAGCAATACCAAAACATTCCATATTTATTATTGGACTTTTTTTCATATTTGTAGCGGTTATTTTTATTTGGCAAGCTATCAATCTTCAAATAATAAAAGGAGAAGCATATTTCAAAAAAAGTGAAAATAATACATTACAAAAACAACCTATTTTTGCAGATAGAGGTCTTATATATGATAGGAATGGAGTATTACTTTCTTGGAATACTTGGACGAAAGAAGATATAAATAAATTATCTTCACCTATAAGGTCCTACTATGAAGCTTCAGGATTTGGACTTCTTCTTGGTTATGTTAGTACTCCTGCAAAAGATTCAAGTGGTTTTTATTGGCAAGAAAATTTTATTGGCAAGGATGGAGTTGAAAAATATTTCAATGATAGTCTGACTGGAGAAAATGGAGTTCGTATAACTGAGACAGATGTTAGTGGAATCATTCAATCTGAAAATATTATTTTACCACCAAAAGCCGGTGAGGATATAACTCTTTCTATTGATTCAAGAATTCAAAAAAAGATGTATGAATCAATTTCAAATATGGCAAAGAATTCTAGTTTTCAAGGTGGATCAGGAGTACTTATGGATATAAAGACAGGGGAGTTGTTGGCTATAACAAGTTTTCCTGAATATAATGGAAATATTTTATCAAAAGGTGATGATAGTAAAATTATAAGTGGATATTTTTCTGATAAAAGAAAGGTCTTCTTAAATCGTGCTGTTTCCGGGCTTTATAGTCCAGGATCTATAATTAAACCATTTTTAGGATATGGTGCTTTGGTTGAAAATATTATATCTCCGCTTAAGGTAATTTTTGCTAATGGGTCAATCTCAATTCCGAATCCATATTTTCCTGAGAAAAAATCAATTTTTAAAGACCACGGAACTTTCGGTTATGTTGATATGAGAAAAGCTATAGCTATTTCTTCTGATGTATATTTCTATGAAATAGGTGGCGGATTTGAAAGTCAGAAAGGTTTAGGAATTGCAAATATTGATAAATATTCAAAATTGTTTGGTATCGGAGACAAGACGGGAATTAATTTAAATGGTGAAAAAGATGGAAATGTTCCAACTCCAGATTGGAAGACAAAAACTTTTAAAGGGGATCCGTGGAGAATTGGAGATACTTACAATACTTCTATTGGTCAATATGGTTTTCAGGTTACACCAATTCAGATGACTCGAGCTGCTGCTGGAATTGCAAATATGGGGACAATAAATACTCCACATATCACGCATGCCGATAATTTTTTTGAATCACAAAAAATAATTATTCCAGTTGATGAAAGTAAAATGAAAGTTATTTATGAAGGAATGCGAATGGCTGTAACAGAAGGAACTTGTACGGCTTTGAATATTCCAAATGTTAAAGTTGCAGCGAAGTCTGGTACGGCTCAAGTTGGACTTGGTAATACAAATACAAACTCGTGGATTATAGGATTTTTCCCTTACGAAAATCCTCGCTATTCATTTGCCTTAGTTATGGAGCGTGGACCGAAAGCTGCTTCAGGTAATGCCACACGCGTTATGAGTGAAGTTATAGATTATATGAGTGTATATACTCCAGAATATTTGCAGTAAAATTGTATCTATTTTTCCTTTACTTATTACTAAAAACCATGTAATATACACCTATCATGGATGAAATAAATTATATAACTGAAGAAAAAAAGAAAGCCTTACAAGAGGAATTACTCAATTTAAAGACCATAAAACGTAAAGAAATACTTGAGTCATTGGAAGCTGCCCGTGCTCTTGGCGATTTATCAGAAAATGCAGAGTACCATCAAGCTCGCGAAGACCAGGGTAAAACAGAAGATCGTATTACTCAGATAGATCACATGCTAAAGTCTGCTGTAGTTGTTAAGAAGCACTCGAGTTCAAATGTTGAAATAGGAACAACTGTTACTGTTAAAAAAGAAAATTCAAAAGAAGGGATTATTTACAGTATTGTTGGTGCAGAAGAAGCTGATATGGCAAGTAACAAAATATCAAATAAATCTCCACTTGGAGAAGCCCTTTTTGGAAAAACAAAAGGGGATGTAGTTTCTATTAAAACTCCCAAGGGGCTAGTCAAATACACTCTACTTGATATACAATAGAGCTATGGCCTCAATAGATGAATTACGCGATACGCGTATTAAAAAAATAGAATTATTAAAAGAAGCGGGGATGAATCCTTATCCTTCTTCTGTCTTGCGTGATTTTTCAATAAAAGAAGTAAAAGATTCTTTTGAAAAACTAACTTCAGTTTCTGAAGAAAAACATATATCTATTGCAGGTAGAGTTATTGTTGTACGTGGACAAGGAGCAATTCTTTTTGTTGTTTTACAAGATGCTAGTGAAAGATTTCAAGCAGTCTTGAAAAAGGATTCGATAGATGAAAAGTTATTTAATTTATTTATCAATACTATTGATAATGGAGATTTTATTTCTGTCACTGGAACTTTATTTGTCACTGCAAGGGGAGAGCAAAGTATTTTGATAAAAAATTGGTGTATAGCAACAAAAGCTCTTCTCCCACTTCCTGACAAATGGCACGGGCTACAAGACGTGGAGGAAACATATCGAAAAAGATATCTTGATATTTTGATGGATAAAGAAGTTTATGATCGTTTTATCTATAGATCAAAAATAATTAAAGCTATTAGAGAATTTTTTGATAATAAAAACTTTTTAGAAATAGAAACTCCTATTTTGCAAAACCAAGCGGGAGGTGCAATGGCTAAAGTTTTTGAAACACATCACAATGACTACGACATGCCCATGGTTCTCCGAATTGCTCTTGAATTAGAACATAAAATGCTTATAGCGGGAGGGTATGAGAGAGTTTATGAAATTGGTAAAAATTTTAGAAATGAAGGATCAGACCCAACTCATTTACAAGAATTTACAATGATAGAGTGGTATGCAGCATATGAGACCCTAGAGACAAATATGGCTTGGACAGAAGAGCTTATAAGGTCTATAGCAAATAATCTATTCAAAAAGACTATTTTTAAGGTTTATGACAATGATGGAACTAATGTAGATGTGGATCTGGGGGGAGAATGGTCATGTGTTTCCTTTGGCTCACTTTTGAAAAAAGATGCCAATATTGATATCGAAACTATTACACTAGAAGAAGCTCGCACGGAAGCTTTAAAGTGGGGAGTAAAAGAAGACGAAGTTAAAAAACTTGGTCTTGGAAATTTACTTGATAAAATTTACAAAAAGTCTTCAAGAAGTAAAATTATAAATCCAACTTTTGTCACAGATTTTCCAGGAGATTTGAAACCCCTAGCTCAACAAAATAAAAATAAAACAGCCAAGGTTTGCCAGCTTATTATTGCTGGAGCAGAAATTACAAATCAATATGCTGAATTGGTTGATCCTCAGATTCAAAGAGAACTTTTAGTTTCTCAATCAAAAGCCAAAGAAAACGGCGATGAAGAAGCGATGGATGTAAACGAAGGTTTTATCACAGCCATGGAGCATGGTATGCCACCAATGACAGGTTTTGGAATGGGAATCGATAGACTAGTTGCAATATTTACTGAACAAAAAAATCTACGAGATGTTATTTTCTTTCCAATAATGAAACCGAAAGAATAAAAGAAAAACCTGCTATATGGCAGGTTTTTTATTGCGTGGTCGAGGTTAAAATTTACCCAAAAAAAATATTTTCCCCACCACCAGGATTGGGAGTACTTTCTGTGTATCCATTTTGAAAAATTTCAGGATAGCCAAAATTTATTGGGCTAAGTTTAACGTTAATGCTACTTTCAGATTGATTAACCTCTATGAGATACGGTCTTTCAGAGAGAGCAATTTGGGTTTTTCCTTTGGTTGGCTCCGGGGTTTTTTGAGTTTCCATATTTATTTTTTTGAAAATTTGTACTATTTTATTGTTTATAATAATAAAATATATATGACCAAATGTCAAATCTAATTCTTTTCGGTTATCCACAGTTTAAAGTGGGAGGACTTGTTTGTTTTGTGGGATGAAGTGGTGTATAATATAATCAAGTGGGATACAGTGGGAAAATAATTTTTTCGCAATAATAATTATATTTCACTTGATTATTATGCTCATAGGAGAATATACACACACATTAGATGACAAGAATAGAATGTCACTACCCGTAAAGTTCCGAAAGGAGATGGGTAAGAGTGTTGTTGTTGCACCTGGGCTAGATAATTGTCTTGCAATTTATACTTCGCGAGAGTGGCAAAAGATTTCAGAAAAATTATCTGACTCCTCGATGCTAGCATCTGATAATAGAAGTTTCTCGAGATTTATGTTTGGTCAGGCTGTGATTGTAGATGTAGATACAAATGGCCGAATACTAATCCCGGAAAATTTAAAAAATCGTTCAGGCCTCACTTCAAAGGTTGTTGTTATTGGAGTGCAAAACCGTGCAGAAATTTGGAATGAAAAAGCATGGAACGATTACAAGAAAGTAGTTGAAAAACAGGCAGACGCCCTCGCAGATAAATTGGGGCAGATAGGTGTTCTTTAATATGAAACATATTCCCGTATTACTAAACGAATCCATTGATGGTCTTTGTATAAAACCAGGCTATGTGATTGTTGATGGAACTCTGGGTGCAGGTGGTCACACATTAGAAATAATTCGTCGCTTTGGTAAAACTGTAAAAATTATTTGTTTAGATTTAGATTCCGATGCAGTAGCAAGAGCAAAAAAACTTATTGAAGAGACAGATGGAGATGTAATTTACAAGACAGAAGGTTTCCAAAATATTGATAAAATTCTCAACGAATTAAAGATAGAAAAAGTAAATGGCATATTGCTTGATTTGGGGATTAGCTCGTTTCAATTAGAAGAAGGAGAAAGGGGATTCACGTTTACAAAAGATGAACCATTGCTCATGACACTAAAGCGAAATCCAGGTGGTAATGATATTACAGCTTACTCAATCGTAAATACATGGAGCGAAGAAACGATAGCAGATATAATTTATGGTTTTGGAGAAGAAAGATATTCACGCAAGATCGCAAAAGCTATCGTCGAAGCAAGGTTAGAAAAAGAGATAAAGACAACTCTTGAACTGGTTGCAATTATAGATAAAACTGTTGGTAAATTCTATAAAGGTAAAAAAATAAATCCTGCCACAAAAACTTTCCAAGCTCTGCGGATTGCGACCAATAGTGAATTGTCAAATTTAGAAGAAGTAATACAAAAAGGTTTTAAAAGGTTATCAGTTGGAGGACATATGGCAATCATTAGTTTTCATAGTTTAGAAGATCGAATCGTAAAAAAAGCATTTGTAGATTTAAAAGAAAAAAGATTAGGAGATGTTATAACCAAAAAACCAATAGTTCCAAGTATAAATGAGATAAAATCAAATCCACGTTCACGAAGTTCAAAATTAAGATTATTAAAAAAATTATAAATTAACTAAAAAAATATATGACAAGAGCAAAACAAATTACAAACGATATATCAGAAAATATTGATACTCAAAAAATGATATTTCGTATTTTATGTACAGGTTCAATATTGTTATTTGCTGTATATATTTATTTAGTTGGTTCTATTACTTTCAATGTCATTGCTCGAAAATCACTAGAGAATACTGTTATTAGTTTAAATAGTGAAGTAAATAATCTTGAATTAACTTATTTAAATAATATAAATGAAATAAATAAAGAATATGCCTTTTCTAAGGGTTTTGTAGAAGTGCGTCAAAATATTTTTGCTTCACGTGATATTAACCATGTCGCAATTCGCTAATGAAATTATCATCGTTTCAATTCAGAATAAGAATCGTAATAGCTTGTATTTTTTTTGTGGCTATTGTTCTTATCAGTAGACTTTTTTTTGTTCAAATCATACATAAAAATTTTTATACCGAGAGGGCAGACAAACAATATGTAACTCCATCTAGTAATATTTTTAATAGAGGCTCAATATTTTTTTCAAAAAAAGATAATTCTCTAGTAACAGCTGCCACTGTTTCTTCTGGTTTTAAAATAGCTATAAACCCCAAGGAAATAATTGATGGTCAATCTGTCTATTCTCAATTATCTCAATATTTAAAAATGGATCAAGAAACTTTTTTATCTAAAGTATCAAAAAAAGATGACCCTTATGAAGAAGTTGCTACAGGTTTAACAAAAGAACAAGCAGATTATGTTTCTGGATTAAAAATAAAAGGCATTTCTATATTTAAAGACAATTGGCGTTTTTATCCAAGTTCCAATCTTTCTTCTCATACTTTGGGATTTCTGGCATATAAAGACAATTCTTTGATTGGTCAATATGGTTTGGAACGTTTTTATAATAGTACTCTTTCAAAACCTCAAGATGAAGCTTATGTTAATTTTTTTGCTGAAGTATTTTCCAATATAAGAGATACGATTTCAAGTTCAAATAAAGGAGATATTATAACTACGATAGAACCTACTGTAGAATTTACTTTGGAGCAAGAATTATTGGATATTGTAAATAAATGGGATGCAGATCAAGCTGGAGGAATAATAATGAATCCTCAAACGGGTGAGATTTATGCTATGGCGGGAATACCAGATTTTGATTTAAATAATTTTAAAACAGTATCGAATACAAGCGTATATCGTAATCCACTTGTAGAAAATGTTTTTGAATTTGGATCAGTTATAAAGCCTTTAGTTATGGCAGGGGCGATTGACCAAGGAGTAGTAACTCCACTTACTAAATATAACGATGCAGGGTTTGTGATTGTTGATAAAAAAACCATTAACAATTTCGATAAAAAAGGTCGTGGAATAGCTACAATGCAAGATGTTTTAGATCAATCTTTAAACACAGGAATGGTTTTTGTTGAAAATAAAATGGGTCATGATAAATTTCGTTCATATATGAAATCATATGCAATAGGTGAGAAAACTGGGATTGATCTTCCAAATGAGACTTCAGGACTAATAAAGAATTTAGATAGCCCGAGAAATATTGAGTATGCCAATGCAGCTTTTGGACAAGGTATCGCCCTTACTCCCATAGAAGCCATAAGAGCTTTTTCTATTATTGCAAATGGTGGCAGATTGATAACTCCGCATTTAGCAAAAGAAATAAAATATGATAATGGTTTATCAAAAGTAATTGATTATCCTATTGTAAGGGAAAATATTTTAAAAAAAGAATCTACAGATACCGTAACTCGCATGCTTATTCATGTTTTTGAAACTTATGATAGTGGTGCCCATAAATTCAACAATCATAGTGTTGCAACAAAAACAGGGACAGCACAAGTAGCCCAAGAAGACGGTAAGGGGTATTATACAGATCGTCATATGCACTCGTTCTTTGGATATTTCCCCGCTTATGATCCCAAGTTTATTGTCTTTTTGTTTGTAAAGAATCCAAAGGGTATAAAATATGCTTCTCAAACCCTAATTCCACCATTTGTAAATATCACTAAATTTATTATAAACTATTATAATGTTCCTCCAGATAGATAATTATGAAAAAAATTTTTAAAAAAATTATAGTAAAAATAATAACTTGGCAAGCCAAGCTGATAATTTCTAAATATCACCCCAAGATTATAGCCATCACTGGTTCTGTTGGTAAAACTTCTACAAAGGATGCTATTTTTACTGTGCTTTCAAAATTTAAAATAGTTAGAAAAAGTGAAAAAAGTTTTAATAGTGAAGTTGGTTTACCTCTCACTATACTAGGTTCACCAAATGGCTGGAATGATCCATTTATTTGGCTTGAAAATGTTATTCATGGATTTTATCTTATTCTCTGGAGACAATCTTATCCTGAATATTTAATTCTTGAAGTTGGAGTAGGGAAGCCAGGAGATATTGTAAAAAATGTTATTCCTTGGCTTCGTCCAGATATTGTTATTATTACTCGATTCCCCGATAAACCTGTTCATATAGAATTTTTTGGATCAGTAGAAAAGATAATAGAGGAAAAAAGTGCCCTTGTTTCTTCTTTGAAAAAAGATGGTTTGCTGATATTAAATCATGATGATGAAAAAGTTTATTCTTTACATCAAAAATTTAATTATAAAACCGTATCTTTTGGTATGCATGAAAATGCAACATATCATTCTATTTATCCTAGTTATACATACATAACTCGAGATAAAATAAAAATTCCAGATGGAATAAATTTTAAATTAGAACATGAAGGTCATACTTTCCCGGTTATGTTGCCAAATGTTTTAGGAATACACAACATAGGCCAAGCTCTCGCGGCTATTGCTTGTGCTCATGAGTTGGGGTGTGATTTACTCGACTCCATAAAAGCTGTGAGTGGGTATATTACTCCACCCGGTAGACTTTCTCTATTAGAAGGTATAAATAATTCTGTAATTATTGATGATACTTACAATTCTTCTCCTGTTGCGATGGATGCGGCTCTTTTGGTATTAAAAGAATTAGAAGGGAAAAGAAAAATTGCTGTACTAGGAGATATGCTTGAATTAGGAAAATTTACACAGGAAGAACATTATTTAATTGGTGAAAAAATAGTAGGAGTCGCAGATATTTTAATAGCTGTCGGACCAAGGGCTAAATCGATAGTAGAAGGTGCTCTTGAAAAAGGATTTCCACAAAAAGAAATCTATAGTTTTGATTCATCTAAAACTGCAGCTAAATTCCTCGAAGGAGTGGTGGAAAAAGGGGATATAATCTTGGTTAAGGGTTCTCAGGGAGTACGCTTAGAACGCACGGTAGAGGCCATTATGGAGCATAAAGAGCTCAAAAAGAGCCTTTTATGCCGTCAGGATAAAGAGTGGAAGAATAGGTAAAATTAAAACCCGTCTTATGGCGGGTTTTTTCTATAATATTAATATATTTTTTTGACATGAGATCTCCATTGTTTCTGGATTCTCTTGTTTCTGATTTTGTATCTTATATTCGCTATTTTAATAGCGAAATATTTGTGCTGAATTCTCAGCCAATTAAAAAAATTTTTCTTTTTCCTCATATTCTTAATTTTTCCCATAATTTTATTTTTTTTTTAAATAACTAATTTGGTTGATTGCTTTATAATATAATATGTTTTAAGCTTTTTGTCAAATTAAAAAATGTTGATTAAAAATACTAAGAGATTATTATTTTCCCCAATTTTTGATTGACAATAATTTTATTCATCTATAAAATATAACTTAGATAACTTCTATTTGTTTTATTGTGTTAAATATGGGATCTCCTCTTATCAAATTATTATTAATTATTTATAAATTAGTAGGTGAAGACACAGAGTAATTCTAGTCAGTCATCTACTTGATCAAAATATATGAAAAAAATATTTATTACCATTGTGCCGATAGTTTTAGTCATTGTCATAATCATTATTATTGCCAATAAAAATCCTAAAATAGAAGTAACAAAAGAAATAGAAAATACTAATTCGTTACAATCTACAACATCTGCTGTTTCCCCAGAACCACAAATGCCAGACACCTCAGTAAGTGCTACTTCTAAAGAAGTTTCTTTTACTGTGAACGGTGGGAATTTTTATTTTAAGCCAAATATTATAAAAGCAAAATTGGGTGATGTAGTTAGTTTAAAATTTAAAAATGATGAAGGTTTTCACAATCTTATAATTGATGAATTTAAAGTTGCTACTCAAAATATAAAAAGTGGTGCAGAAGAAACTATTACTTTCACTGCCAGTAAAAAGGGAAGTTTTGAGTATTATTGTTCTGTTGGTACTCATCGCCAAATGGGCATGAAGGGGACTCTGATTGTGGAATAAAAAAATTCTTGACTTTATTTTTTAAAAATGTAAATATAAAAATATGGCACAAATTATCAAAAATCAAAATAAAAACTTCTGGAAGATTTTTATTTATACCTCAATTTTGAAGGTTGATTTTTGATAATAAATGTAAACTCTAAAAAATTTATTTTTAAAAACCAGCTTTCAAACGAAGCTGGTTTTGTTCTTTAAATAAATCAATAATTAATAACCATTTTAAAAAAGGAGGCCTTATGTTGAATTATTTTGTGAAAACCCGTTATGATGGTGATTCTCATGAATCGTCAAAAATTAACTTATCAGAAAAAAAAGAAAAATTTACGGAAAAAGAACCCACATTTTCAATAGATGGGGCAAATAACGACGGAGAGTTTGAACTCGATGTTAAAAGTTTTTTTGGACTCTCAGGTTATCCTAAAAAAGTAATTGTACTTTGTGTAGTAACTAAAGGTAAGGTTACTGATGAGAATAATATTACTTTAAATTTTAAAAACGGAGAATCAGTTGAAGAGCAAATCAAACGAATTGAGGTTTGGAAAAAAGGAGTTAATTTTGCTATCACAGGACAACATGTCGGACTTTGTTTATCTAAGCTTTCTCTCCGTCAATTGAGGCGACTCAATGAAAAGGAAAAAGGGAGTTAATTATTGAGGAATGATTTAAATAGCCACCCAAAAGGTGGCTTTTTTATATATTAATAAATTAGTGGTATGATAAATACATGTTAAAAGAAGGAACAAAAATAATAGATTTTAATCTTGTTGATCAAAATGGTGTAGCACATAAATTATCAGATTACTCTGGTCGTGTACTTTTGTATTTCTACCCCAAAGATGATACTCCAGGATGCACAAAGGAAGCTTGTATGATTACCGAAGTATATGATGATTTTAAAAAAGCTGGTATCACAGTTTTGGGAGTGTCATCTGATTCTCCAGAGAGTCATAAAAAGTTTGCAGAAAAATACAATTTACCGTTTACTCTTTTGTCTGATCCAAGCAAGATTGCCATTAAGGCGTATGGAGCCTCTTCAATGCTTTTCACCAAACGAATTTCTTATCTTATAGACAAAGGAATAATAATAAAAGTTTACCCCAAAGTAGACCCAGCCAGTCACGCAAGGGAGATATTGAAGGAAATAAGTAAGAAATAAAAAGTTATGTAAGGAAAAGTCTTTCGATTCTATGACACAAGTAAACCCAGTAGGTCATTTTACTAAATAAGCAGTTTATTTGCTTAGGGTCACAACGAAAATAACCTTATTTTATAAGGCTTTTTTCGTTGTGACCCTACAGAGAATCGAACTCTGATTACCGCCTTGAGAAGGCGATGTCCTAACCGTTAGACGATAGGGCCAAGGATAATTACTAATTAATAATTAGAAATTAAAAATTTAAAAGACAATACTAATACAAAAGCATACTCTAAAAATAACAGAATATTGGCTATTTTACAAGGGCTTTTAATAATAAAGATAAGAATATATTCAAATATTAATATATGTTATAATCATCTTATGACAGAAGAAATTGGAACTTTGTATATAGTAGCGACTCCAATAGGGAATTTGGAAGATATTACTTTCCGGGCTATTCGTATACTTAAGGAAGTTGATTATATTTTATGTGAAGATACGAGAACAACACAAGTTCTATTAAATAAATATGAAATTAAAACCAAGACGATGAGTTATCATGCTCATAGTACTGAGGGAAGGGAAACATCTATAATAAATTTACTTAAGGGTGGTAAAAATTTAGCTCTAGTTTCTGATGCGGGGACTCCTTGTATTTCTGACCCCGGGGTTATGCTTGTTTCTAATGTTAGAAAAGAATTTGGTCTTGATGCAAAAGTTTCTCCAATTCCTGGGCCTAGTGCTCTGATTTCCGCACTTTCAGCGAGTGGTATATCTTCAGCAGAATTTATTTTCTTGGGATTCTTGCCACACAAAAAAGGAAGAGAAACGATTTTTAAAGAAATTGCTTCATCAGACAAAGTGATAGTATTTTATGAATCAACTCACAGAATTTTGAAAACTCTCACATCTCTCGATAAATATTCACCAAAATGTAAGATCATGATTGCTCGCGAAATAACAAAGCAGTTTGAGGAATTTGTAGATGGGACGCCAAGTGAATTATTAAAATATTTGAGCGATAATAAAGTAAAACAAAAAGGGGAATTTGTCGTAATTGTTTCTCCGTTATAAATGTTATATAATACGTATATGAGAAAAGAAAAAACGTTGTTTATCATAGGTTTGTGGGTATCAGCACTGTCTTTTTTAGGTTTTCCTAAGATGTGGCGTGATATATTGTTTTTGATTACAGGATTTGCAATTATTTATCTCGCTTATCTTTTTTATATTGAAGTTAAAGCTCGTTTATCAAAAGATATAAATCACAGCAAAACATTTGTTGATAATATTGGAGCTGGTGAATAATATGTCATTTAAAAACAATAAAAAAAGATTTATCTTAATCTGCCTCGCAATATTATTATGCGGGGTTGTTGTTTATTTTACCTTACCCTATGTGTATAGTGATGATATTGAATATAATATAAATAATGAAATATCTAGTGATAAAAATAATAAATTAAATAATTTAACAGAAAAACAAAAAGAAGAAAATATAATTAAAACGAGTGTGGAGACAATTATTCCAGTTACTCACATAGCGACACCAGAACATGTCAGAGCACTTTATATGTCAGGTTGGGTAGCTGGTTCAAAAGATTTTCGTGATTCACTTATAAAAATAATCGACCAAACAGAATTAAATTCTGTTGTAATAGATATAAAAGATTCTACTGGACGATTAAGTTTTGAAATAAATGATCCTGAGATAAAAAAAATTGGAAGTGCAGAAGGGCGAATAAAGAATATAAATGAACTTATTACATTACTCCATTCAAAAAATATTTATATAATAGGACGTATCTCAACATTTCAAGATCCATATTTAACCAAATTAAAACCAGAGTGGGCAATAAAAAGACTTAGCGATGGGGGAGTTTGGAAAGATAGAAAAGGTTTATCATTTTTAGATCCGACAAATAAAAATGTACATGGATATATTTTATCAATTGCTAAAAATTCATATGAAATAGGTTTTGATGAATTAAATTTTGATTATATCAGATATCCCTCTGATGGAAATATGAAAGATATAAATTATAATCTTGCTACCGGTAAAACTCGAGCAGACAATATAGAAACATTTTTTAAATATCTATCAGAAGAATTAAAAAAAGATGAAAACATTCCTATCTCTGGTGATTTATTTGGTTTAACAACAGAGGTTAATAATGATATGGGAATAGGTCAGGTCTGGGAGAAAGCATTACCTTATTTTGATTATCTTTGTCCAATGGTGTATCCATCTCATTATCCATCAAATCATGCTGGATACAAGAATCCAGCTTTATATCCTTATGAAGTAGTAAATAGGGCGTTACTTGGAGCAATTGCTAAAACTAAAGCGATTAATCAACCTGTAGCTAAAATCCGACCATGGATACAAGATTTTGATATGGGAGCAACTTACACTAAAGAAATGGTCAAAGCACAAATCAAGGCAACTTATGATAATGGATTAAATTCTTGGTTACTTTGGGATCCAAGCAATAAATATACTCCATCAGCATTAAAACTTGAAACATTAAATTAATTTTGTAATAATGAAATAGTGTTAAACAAAAAATAAAATGAATAATAAAAAAATAATTTTTAAAAAAATAGGTTACATTATAATTTCATTGATATTTACCGTTGGTATTTTGGGGCTTGGTGTTTATATTGGGTATTCTCATAGGCCAGAAATTGAAAAAATTTCCGGAGTTATAAATAAAACCCCACAAACAGAAACTAGTGCAGATTTTAGTTCATTTTGGAAGACATGGAATCTTTTGAATGAAAAATCTATCTATGCTAAAAAAGTAACAGATCAAGACCGTGTTTGGGGTGCTATATCAGGGCTTGCTTCATCCCTTGGGGATCCTTACACAGTATTTTTTCCACCCAAAGAAAATAAATCTTTTAATGAAGAAATAATGGGTTCGTTTGAAGGTATAGGTGCCGAAATTGGAATCAAAGATCAAGTTCTGACAGTTATTGCTCCATTAAAAGATACCCCAGCTTGGAGATCTGGAGTTAAAGCAGGAGATAAAATAATAAAGATCAATAAACTTAGTACAAATGATATGACCGTAGATGGAGCGATAGATCTTATCCGTGGACCTGAAGGAACAGATGTTACTCTTACCGTTATTCGTCTTGGGGAAAATGAAACTCGTGATATTGTAGTAAAGAGGGAAAGGATACAAGTTCCTACTTTAGACGCAGAATTACGTGACGACGGGATTTTTGTTATTAGACTTTATAGCTTTTCTGAAAACTCCGATAATTTATTTAAAGACGCTATTGTTCAATTCTTGAATTCAGGTTCCAGTAAATTAATTTTAGATTTAAGAGGTAATCCAGGTGGGTACTTAAGTTCTGCAGTAAATATTGGTTCTTGGTTTATAGACGAAGGTAAAACAATTCTTAGTGAAGATTCTGAAGATGGAAGTAAACCTAAAATCTATAGAAGTCATGGCCCTAAACTATTTGACGAGAAACTTTCTTTTGTTGTGCTTGTTGATGGTGGCTCTGCCTCTGCTTCTGAGATTTTAGCAGGTGCACTTCGTGAGCATAAGGTTGCAACACTAGTTGGAGAAAAGACTTTTGGAAAAGGTTCTGTCCAAGAATTGGTCAAAATCACAGATGATACATCATTGAAGGTTACAGTTGCTCACTGGTTTACTCCAAATGGCGTCTCGATTTCTCTAAAAGGAATTGATCCAGATATAAAAGTTTCTATCACGGCAAAAGATTTTGAAAATAAAAAAGATCCTCAAATGGATAAGGCGGTTGAAATATTAAATAATAAAAAATAAAATTATATGAAAGTTATTTTACTCACAGATATACCAAAGGTTGGAAATAAATACGATGTAAAAGAATTTAAAGAAGGTTATGCTCAAAATGTTCTTTTGTCAAAAGGTCTTGCTTGTCTTGCAACCAAAGCTGAACTTGCCAAGTTAGAAGATAGAAAAAAACAAATGCAAAAGAAAAAAGAAGAAGAGATGGAATCCTTCAATAATTTAATTGCTTCAGTAGATAATAAAGTTATTACAATAAAAGTCAAGGCCAATGAAAAAGGGCATTTATTTAAAGCTGTTGGACCACATGATGTTGTTTTGGCTATTAAAGATATAACTGGGATAGATTTAGATGAAAAATCTTTAACTATGGAACATATCAAAGTTTTAGGAATACATAAAGTTTTAATTAAAAAAGGAGACAAAAAAGGGGAGTGTGAAATAGAAGTAATTAATGAAAGATAAAGTAGAAAAAAGAGATATGTTAACCCCAGATAGCTGCTTAGCAGCTATCTGGGGGAGAGAATTAAAAAATCCTCATTAATGAGGATTTTTTAATTTTAATTTAAATTTATATTACGTGAACTACTTTCTTAACTGAGGATGTTCTGTTGAAATTTATTTTTCTTTTTGTTCCAAATTTTATAGTACCAGGTTTTAAAGCAAACAAAGTGTGGTCTTTACCCATACTAACATTATTACCAGGAAGGATTTTTGTTCCTCGTTGACGGATGATAATACTTCCTGCTTTAGCTTTTTCACCAGCATAAAGCTTAGTACCTAGATACTTTGGATTTGAGTCTTTTAAGTTTTTCGCCGAACCTCCGGCTTTCCTATGTGCCATATATTATTATGCTAGCCAATAGCCAATTTATTATTTATAATCAAGTAAGTATGAGTATACCTAATATATTCGATAAAATCAAGGGGAAGATAGGTGTTGACAAGATTACTATTTTGTATTTATTTATAATAGTTGGGGTAGGGGTGGGGTCCTTTGGTTTAGGTCGATTTTCGGCCAATAATAGTTTAAATGATAGTGAACCTATATCAATAATTGATAATAGTAGTATTGATACTTCCTTGGATAAAAATATTGATAATAATAAAATTTCAAATTTACAATCAGATCAACCACAAGAGCGTAGGTATGTGGCATCAAAAAATGGTAAAATGTATTATAGTTTAGGTTGTAGTGGAGCTAAACGTATCAAGAAAGAGAATGAAGTCTGGTTTAGCACTTCTCTAGATGCAGAAAAATCAGGATATACACGTTCGTCCACTTGTAAATAATATATGAAAATAATTTAT
Organism: Minisyncoccota bacterium; assembly: GCA_041666225.1. Lineage (GTDB taxonomy): Bacteria > Patescibacteriota > Minisyncoccia > Phycocordibacterales > UBA9973 > UBA8515. The sequence goes on from JBAYHJ010000002.1 coordinate 69,585, forward strand.
CAATTTTTTATAGTTCTTTTTATTTTGGGGTCTCTTTATATTATGAGAGATGATCTTGGTTCTGTTGCTCAAAATATTTATTCCAAAATTAATGTGAGTAAAAATAATAGTCAATTTATTACTTTAGATAAGAAAGAAGAAAATTCAATACTAAATAAAATAGAAACTCCAGGAGCTCTTCGTGTTACTGAAAATTACTTCAATATTAACAATGTAAAATTATCACAGAATAAAGTTATTGAGATTACTAATATCTATAGAAATAATAATAATTTATCATCTTTGAAAGAAAATCAAAAACTAAACTTATCAGCAGAAAAGAAATTACAAGATATGTTTGATAAGCAGTATTTTGAACATGTGTCTCCGTCTGGGGTTGGAGTAGGAGATTTGGGTGGTCAAGTTGGTTATGAATATATTATTATAGGAGAAAATTTGGCTATGGGTAATTTTAAAGATGATCAAGCATTAGTTGATGCTTGGATGGCAAGTGAGGGTCATAGAGCAAATATTTTAAATAAAAATTATACAGAAATAGGAGTCGCCGTTGGTCAAGGTAATTTTGAAGGTAAAAGTATATGGATGTCAGTTCAACACTTTGGAACTCCAAGAAATATTTGTCCGTCGGTTGATAAAATTCTTTATGGTGTAATAGATATTAATCAAAAGAAAATAAAGGAAATGGAAGTAGAATTGATTATTCGTAAGGAATACATTGATAAAGGAATTTTATACGAGGGGAGTACTTATTCTGAGCAAGTTGAATATTATAATAATTTAGTAAATGAATATAATAATTTAATAATTGATACAAAACAAAAAATTGATAATTATAATAATCAAATTAAAACACTCAATTTTTGTTTAATTGGCAACCAATAATTTTACCGATCAATGTCAATAGGGCAGTACTTTATTGTGGATTTAGACTTATATATAAAACATAGTATAGTGTCGCACAATATATCTTTTGCGACACTGAAATAAAGAAAAAAGCTATATTATATTTAGTTTAATAATTAAATCTAATTTTTATTCTTTCTATTCTCTCTTTGAATCAAGTATTTTTTATTTTTTAATTTATCAGGCATTAAATCTTTATTTGTGTACTTCTCATACCCTTTTCCATATCCTAGATCCTTCATAAGCTCTGTTGACGGATTTCTTAGTTCTAGAGGTATTGGAAGATTCCCATATTTAGAGACGTCTCCTTGAGCCATTTTAAACGCCTCATAAGCACTTCTATCTTTTTTGGCTTGTGATAAATAAACCACCCCATGAGATAAATTTATTCCACACTCAGGATAACCAATTGTTTCTACAGCTCTAAATACTGCATTTGCTACAACTAATGCAGTTGGTTGTGCGATTCCAATATCTTCTGAAGCAAAAATTACCATTCGACGTGCAATAAATTTAGGATCTTCACCAGCTTCAATCATCCTTGACAAATAATATAAAGCGGGGTCTGGTTGTGAGGCTCTCATACTCTTAATAAATGCACTTATAAGATTGTAGTGCTCATCACCTTTTTTATCATAACGAAGAAATTTTGACTGAAGAGTATTTTTAAAATTTTCAATACTTATTTCTTTATAAAGCGACATGGTGTTTTCAATCATTGCAATAGCTTGGCGAGCATCACCGCCTGACATTCCGATTAGCCAATCGATTGCATCTTTTTTTATTTTACATCCAGTTCTTTTGATAATCTTTTTCATGTCATCATTTGAAAATTCTTCTAAGACAAAAACGCGACAACGTGAAAGTAGCGCTGGAATAACTTCAAAGCTTGGATTCTCGGTTGTAGCTCCAATGAGAATCAATCTTCCACTTTCTACATATGGTAAAAGAAAATCTTGCTGGGCTTTATTAAAGCGGTGTATTTCATCAAGAAAAAGAATTTTAGGACCTAAAAGTTCTCCAGTTCCTTTAATTCCAGTATCCACGATCTGCCTTATATCATCTTTGCCAGCAGAAACTGCAGATAATTCATGATAATCAGCGTTTAAGGATTTAGCATATATTCTTGCCAGTGTTGTTTTTCCAACTCCCGGAGGACCCCAAAGAATAAAAGAAAAGATGTGTTTCTGGTTAATTGCCATAAAAAGAGGCTTATTGGGGCCTACGAGGTGCTCTTGGCCTATAAATTGGGATAGATTCTCGGGTCTGATTTTAGATGCTAATGGTTCCATTTGTTTATTATAAACTTATAGAATTTAAAATTCCATCTATGTATTCTCGTCCATTTGATACGCGTTGAACTTTAAATTGTCCACCAAGTCGGTCATTTTTTTTCATCCAATTATAGAAAGTTCCTTTTTTTACTGAGTGTACGATTGGTAATCTAAGAACGCAGTCATTTACCCTCCTTGACGCATAATCATTATTTTCTTCTATTAATTTTTTGTCTAAAATTTTTATAAATTTATTTAAATCATCTGGCTCTTTATCAAATTCTATTACCCACTCATGACTCCCTCTTCCCTCTTTGTCTGGCAATGTAGCGGACATTGTAAAATTTTCTACCTGAGAATTTGTTTCTTTACAAGTTTTTTCAATTGCATTCTCTACATTATCGACTGTAATTTCTTCATCATATGTATTTAAATATTGTTTAGTTCTTCCTGTTATTTTGATTCGATATGGTGAGAGTGATGTAAACATAATAGTGTCACCAATAATGTAGCGCCATAAGCCACTATTTGTTGTGATCACTAGTACATAATTTATATTAAGTTTTATTTCAGAAATTGTGAGTGCTGTATAATCATTTTTCTCGTAATTTACTAATGGAATAAATTCATAAAATACTCCATAGTCAAAGATAAGTCGCATTTCATTTTCTTTTCTCATATCATCTTGAATAGCAAAATATCCTTCTGAAGCATTGTAGCTTTCTATATATTTAATGTTCCTACCCTCAAATAATTCATTAAAAATTTTACGATAAGGTTTAAATGAAATTCCACCATGCATAAATACTTCTAGGTTCGGCCAAACTTCAAAGATTGATTTTTTGCCTGATTTTTCTAATACTTTTTTTATAAAAACTATAGTCCACATTGGTACTCCAACAATAGCTGTAATATTTTGTTTAATAGCAAGTTCTGATATTTTTTCAATTTTGCTTTCCCATCCATCACGAAGCGCCAATTCTGGTCCAGGAAAACGAAATAATTGTGCCGATAATGGTAAATTTTTTGTTATAATCGCTGAAATATCTCCTGTTTCAACTTCAGGATTTTTCTCATATGGATAAAATGTTCCACAAAGAGAAAGGACTTTACCAGTAAAAATTTTGGTCTCAGGATTATTTTTTAAATAAAAAGCCACCATATCTTTTCCTCCTTTAAAATGACATCGATAAAGAGCGTTTTTAGTGACAGGAATATATTTACTTAAAGATGTTGTGGCCGATGATTTTGCAAAAAAATGTGTTTTACCTGGCCATAGGATATTACTTTTACCAGCAAGCATGTCTATGATATCATTCTCTAAATTAACATAATGAGATATGGGGACATTTTTTTGAAAATCTTTTATTGACCGTATCTTTAAAAATTTGTGTTGTTTTCCAAAGCGAGTATTTTGGGCATTAAGAATAAGCCAGAAAAGTATAGATTTTTGGACCAAATTTGCCCTTTGGTCGTTACTGTCTAGCTGTTTTGTTCGTAGAATTATAAACTCACGAAATATATATGACAGGGTATCTCTAAACATAGTTATAATTATATTATATTAAAATAATATTTTAAACAAATAAATCCCTCCATTGGATGGAGGGATTTATTTGTTTAAAACTAAAGATTTTGCAATTCTTTATCCACAGTTTTTAATTCATCATTCCCCGTTGTGTCATTAACTTCTATACTATTTAAATTTTCATTTATAGATACAGTTGTATCTGACTCAACAGCTTTATTAAGTTCTATCTCTGATTGAGTTAGTGGGACTACTTCGTTTTTTTGATTTCTACTTTTTAAAGCCACTATTGCAACTATTGCAAGGATTATAATCACAACCACTGCAATTATTGTATTATTTTTTGAATTCATATATTTAATATAGTAGGATTACCTACTTTTATAAATTATTATTATATAATTTATAATTAGTTATTAACTGTAGTATTTACGGTTGTACTACTTTCGACTTTTATAGTTTTATCTTCTGTTTTAGTTTCGTTTTCAACTTCAACACTACTTTCTACTTCATCAACCTTGGGAATTTGTATTAATACGGTTGTTGCTTCTTTTACGGCAATGTGAGCTTTTTTAACTTGTTCGCGTAAAGCTTTTATATCTTTTGTGAAAGAGTCACGAAGATTTTTCATTGCAATCTTAAGAGTTACTTCATCTGTAATAGTTCCTATCTCGTAAGTCTTTTTGGATTGTATGTCTATTGCTTCTCTTGTGGATGCTATAACTGTCTTAGCGGCTTCTATTTTTAGTTTAATAGCAGTTACATCTAAACCTTTAGCTTCTGCTTTTGTTGTTCGAGATTCTATACTAACAAGGACATTTTCAATTTGATCTGTTTTAACAGAAAGACTTTCTGTTATTTTTAAATTTAATCCCAATATAATATCAACAATTTTTTCTGCTGAGATTTTTTTATTCTCATCTTTTATTTTATTAAGATTTTCTTTAAAAGTAACTTTTGTTTCTTCTATTTTTTGTTTAGCTTGTTCTCTGTTTAATTCAATTTTAGCTTTAAATTCTTCGCGTTTAATTTTTACTAATTCAACCATTTGTTCAAGTTGGTTTTTATATACCTCTTTTTCATTTTCTAATTCATCTTTTAGAGTTTTGACTTCACCCTTGAATTCATCACGTTTAATCTTAATATCTTCTCTATTACCTTTTAAATCACCTCTTATTTCTTTAAATTTATTTTTAATTTCTTCACCCTTTGAATCATCATCATCATCTTCTTTTAAATCTGAATCATCTTTCTCGTCATCAGGACAGACAAATTCACAATCAGGACCTGTTCTTCCAACTGAGGTACCATCTGAGCACAATTTTGCATCCATTGTGCAAGCAACAACTGACGCATCTTCTTCTATTTCTATGCCATCTTTAGCATAAGCAACAAAACCAAACATTAATGATAAAACTAAAACAATTGATGACACGCTAATTTTTATTTTTTTACTCATTTTTTGAAGATAGACCATAGCCATTTTTTAAATAAGCTAAATCTACATAAATTAATTTATAAAACAAACATTACACTTAAACTGCTCATTATTAACTTTTAATGAGACTCATTAATTATAATATTATTATAATTTTCATGCAAACAAGAAAAACCTGTAATTTATGGTTATTTATTAAGGTGTTTTTTATTTTATAACATTGTTAATAACTTTTCCTGTTTCAAGGGCAGAAATTATATTTCGGGCGACAAGCTCAGCCATCATATCACGTGCTGATTGACGAGCTGACGCAATATGAGGAGTTAAAATAATATCTGGCAATTTAGTAAGACCTTTTGTTAATTTAGGTTCAAATTCAAAAACATCGAGTGCTGCACCACGAATAATATTATTTTTTAGGGCGTACACCAATGCTTTTTCATCGATAACTGGACCTCTTGAAGTATTTACAAGAAAAGCAGTTTTCCTCATACTTTCTAATGATTTTTTATTTATTAAATGATGTGTGCTAGGTAAAAGTGGTACATGAAGAGAAACAATATCAGCTTCACAAAGAACTTCCTCTGTCGTTTTTCTTATTGTTTCATTAATATTATCTAATTCAACAGATTCTTTAATATCGCTATAAATAATTTTTGATCCAAAACCATAGTGAAGAATTTTGGCTACTTCTGTCCCTATTTGGCCAGCTCCAATTAAGCCGATTACCTTCCCTTTCATGTCAGTTCCAACAAATAAATCTGGATCCCAACCTTTATATTTACCACGACGAATAAATTCATCTCCTTCAACTAATCGAGTAGTTAAAGCAAGCATGAGGGCTACTGTATGTTCTGCTACAGCTGTCGCTGAGGTTCCTGGAGTATTTGAAATACAGATATTTCTTTTTTGAGCTTCTTCTAAATCAATATTATTATAACCAACAGAAAAGTTTGCACAGACTTTTGATGTTGGACAAGAATCAAAAATTTCTTTATCTATTGGGTCTGTTAGAAAAGAAATAACACCATCGTAAGGTTTCTTTTTTAATTCTTTCATCAATTCTTTTTTTGTTGGTGGCTTTTTAAATTTACCAATGTCAAAAGTTATTCCTTTCTCTCTTAATAATCTAAGCCCAGCTTCTGGAATTTTTCTTGTAATGTAAATATGTTTAGTCATATATTATATTTAACCAATTTTAGTTGTATTAATATGTTGCTCAGCGACCAAAGAAATTTTTTCCATCATCGAAATTGCTTCTACTGGATATTTTCCTTTTGCCGATTCTTCTGAAAGCATAACTCCATCGGCGCCATCTAGTATTGCATATGCAACATCCGATACTTCTGCTCGAGTAGGAATTGGATTATCAACCATTGAGAGTAACATTTGAGTAGCAACAATAACCATTTTACCAGCTTTTTTGCATTCTTCTATTATATAGTGTTGAACAAAAGGAATTTTTTCAAGTGGGAATTCATTGCCCAAGTCGCCACGTGCAACCATTATTGCATCAGTTTCTTTTATAATTTCATCAAGGTTTTCTACTGCTAATTGACGTTCAATTTTTGCAATTACTTTTTGATTACCCCCTTTTTCTTTTATAAGTTTTTTTAATTGGATAATATCTGAAGCTTTTCCAACAAAAGACAATGCGATATAATCAACATTTTGTTTAATTCCAAAATCTAAATTCTCAATATCTTTTTCTGTTATTACGTCTTGTTCTTCTTCTCCGCCATAATGATGCCCATCATCATCTTGGACTCGTGGCCCAGATAAATCTTGGATTATCTCTATATTTTTATTTTGCTCTTTAGCAGAATCTCTTATATTTTTAATAACTTCTGTAAACCATTCATAATTGCCCCAAGAGAAATTTAAACGAGCAATATCCATATGGTGTTCTATCATTTTTGAAATAATTTCTTTACCCTCACTTGCTGGTCCTATCGTTGCGATAATTTTTGTTTCAGATTCCATACAATTAATTTTCTTTGGCTCGCCGAAGTTTTAACTTAGGTGGCTTGTTATTTTAATAATTCTTTCATACTTAACATCTCTTTCTTTTGGGCCAAGTGCTCCAGCTTTAATTCCAAAACATCCATATGCACAGACCAAATCAGCAATAAAGTCATCCATAGTTTCTCCACTTCTGTGACTTACAACACAATCAATGTTATTATCTCGCGCCATTTTCATTGTAGAAAGAGTTTCTGTAAGTGTCCCAATTTGGTTTGGTTTTATGAGTATACATTTAATACTTTTCTTATCAATTGCTATTTGTAATCTTTCAATATTTGTGACAGTTAAATCATCTCCGATTACTTTAATATCCCCAATTTTTTCTTGTAGTTTAGTAAAGCCATCGAAATCTTCTTCGTCCAGCGGGTCTTCTATTGAAAGCATTGGGAATTCATTACAGATTTTTTCATATAGCTCTATCATTTCATCTGTTGACCAAGTCTTATTCATAAATTTATAAATTCCTAAATCATGATCATAAAATGAACTAGCGGCAACATCGAGAGCAAATTTTATTTTATCAAAATAACCCAATTCTTCCACTGCTTTTTTCATTAAATTAAGTGGTGTCATAATATCATCTACATCAAGAGCAACCCCACCTTCATCACCTTTTATAACAGCCCCAAATTCACTTTCTAACATCTCATCTAATCTTTTTTGAATGTTGCGACTTATTTCTACACTTTCAACAGATGTTTCAACTTGAGGAACAATATGAAATTCTTGAAAAGCTAAACGTGTAGCAGCGTGTTTCCCTCCATTGATTAAATTAAAATATAAAAATGGTTGATTTCTAGATGGTTTTATTTCTGCTAATGTTCTTAAATATTCATAAACTTCCATATTTAATACCTTAGCTGCAGTTTTAGCACAAGCAATACTGACCCCAATTAAACTATTACCTCCAAGATTTGTCTTTTGATGAGTTCCATCTAGTTTAATCATTATCTCATCAATTTGTTTTTGCTTATCGACTTCGATTCCAATTAAGGCATTTTTGATTTCAGTATTAATTTTATTAACTGCGTTTAAAACTCCGCTTTTTCCACCTAAAGCATCACGAAGTTCGCAGGCCTCATATTTTCCAGTACTTGCTCCTGATGGAACGTCAAAACTTCCTACTATATCACCAACATAAACAGAAACCCTGAGAGTCGGATTTTTACGTGAATCTAATATTTGCTCGGCTTGTATGTTTGTGATCTTTTTATCCATGTATTTATATTCTAATGATAATTATGCTTGTATTATATAATAAATATAGTTATTTTCCAATAATTAAAAATACCTCACACAAATGAGGTATTTTTAATAGATTTATTTCTTGGGTGCTTTAACTTTCTTTGGTTTTTTTACTTCTTTTCTGTGCCCATCTCCTTTTGCCATATAGTTTTTAACGCGAAACAAATTATTTTATAAAAAAATGTCTTCCTTTTCCCTCATACAGTTTTTTTAGAATATAATTTGTGAAGCTTCTTATTAATAATATTTTATATTATAACATAATTAAAATATTTTTAAAAATATTTGCCTATATTATTATCTCTTTGATATAATAGATGGATGGATGATGAAAATGAAAAAATTGAAGAAACATCAAAAGATCCCGTTTGCCCTCGTTGTGGACTACGTTCTTATGATAGCGTCTGCCAAGCTTGCGGTACCCCAATCGTTGATAAAAAAGACGATGAAGAGGAAGACTATGATTGGCGAGAAAAACACCGATAAAAGTTTTGTCGGTGTTTTTAAATTTATTTAACCACTTCAAATTTTGTGACTTTAACACTTTGCGGATTTTTGGTGTATGTATAAATTATGTTAGCTTTACTTTGAATATGTCCGTCTTCATATGTGGCTTCTGCTGTATGAGTAGCAGGATTTACTGATACAGATATTACATACCACTCACCTCCTAGTACTGGCTTGTTTATGGCGAGAGTTTTTATATTGTCGCGGATATATTTTTCTGTAAATAATTTTTCATCAAGTGTATCACAATCCATTTGGCTCATTGCTTTAATATAATAAAGATTTGTTTTGTCTTTATAAACGTAAACTCCATCCCCTCTATCTACCATTTCTCCAAAACCAACTGTGGCACTACCATCTCCAAATTGAATCGCAAGTTCTTCTTTTACTTCCATTCCTTCAGCCCTTGAATCCCACCAAACACTTGCCTTCCTTGCCATAATTTTTTGATCAAGTGGTCCAACTGTTCCCTCAAATTTTCCAACTTTTGAATCGGATTCAGCTGGGAGGTTTTGGAATTCTCCTGTTACTTTATCATTTACACTTCCGTTAGTATTTATTTTAAGCCAAGCTACCTCATAGAAACCACTTGTCATTTTTTCTCCCCTATAGTAACAAAGACTGATTGGTTTTTGATCTTCTTCTTTTGGTTTATCGATTGTATCTATTTGTTCATCTGGAATTAGAACCACAGGAGTTTCTTTTTTATAATAAATACTAAAAACTACTCCACCAACGATTAGTATAATAAGCGCTATTAAAATTATTTGTTTGATTTTATATTTATTTTCCATAGTTTAATTATAGCACTTTATGAAAGACGCTACTCATATAAATAATTTTGCAATCCTAATCTCTTCAAAAGAGAGATTAGCCCCTTCTTTATCTAGAATAGTTTTAAGAGGGCTTAGTTTACCCTTATCATCCCCTTTCAATTGATTATTTGCTTTTCTAACTAATTCTAAATTTTTCTTTGTTGGTTGCTCTATGTGCTTGAGATTGATATTTTTATCTATTTCTTTTAATTCTTCTATATGACTGACTATCGTTCCAAATACTAAACCTCTCTCTTTGGCGATAGTCTTAATATTTTTACCGCTATCCAATAATTCTTTTGTAATTTGGATTGAAGGAATTTTTGTGTCTTTTATCTTTGTTTTAATATTTTTTTTAGTACCAATTTTAATATTACCCCCCATTTTATTAATAAAATCTTCTTCTAGCTTATTTTGCTCAGTATCACTTAATTTTTTAAATAATAATTCATTATTAAAACTCTGGTTTTTTAGGTCTTGATCAAACTCTAAAATAGCAGGGTCAACCATAAGTGAGTCATTGTTAAAACCTACCAAACTAATCCCCTCTAGCGTTCTAACTCGTGATAATGCCACATAACCCATTCCGTACGAAAAAGTCCTCGACAGGTCGATTAGAGCGTTATCTAGAGACATTCCTTGGCTCTTGTGGATGGTTATCGCCCATGCAAGACGAAGTGGAATTTGGGAAAGTGAAGCCTTGATTTTACCATCTTCTTCTATTGCCCATATCTCAGGTTTCAGGTCTATTTTCTTACCATTGTAAAGCTCAACTATTGGGTTGCCATTTTCTTTAATAAAACCAATAACCTTACCGCGTGAACCATTTACATACCCTTCTTCAAAATTATTTTTAATACACATCACTTCTGCTCCGATTTTTAATTTTAATTTTTCATGAGCAAGGCAACTTTTTTTTAAAATATCAACCAACATCTCTGGACCTTGTGTTGTCATTTGGCATACTCTCTCATCTTCATTGATTAATGAAAGTTCAATATTATTTATATCATCTACGTTTATATTGTGAGTATAGAGTTTTGTGGCTTTTACTCCGTCTTTCAATTTAGCTCCCACTCTACTTCGTAATAATTCGAAATGTTTTTCCTCAATGGAGTTTGTACGAATTGTATTTAAAATCTCAGTTAGATCATTATCATCTTGACGATGCTGTTCTTCCAAATAACAAATAGCAGGATTTAGTATTTGCCAAGAGGTACTATTAAAAATCATTGGTGAGCCATAAGTCGGACTTAGGGCTGGATCATTTGCCCTAAGTCCGACATAGGGCGCTTTTTCTATTGGTGGTAATTGAAAAAAGTCCCCGGAAAGGATTACTTGCAATCCCCCGAAGGGTTTATTGTTCCTTTTGAATCTTTGGCAGACTTTTTCGATCATATCGAGTTGTGAAGCGTGAAGCATTGAGACTTCATCAATTATCAAAACACGTGCCTTCTCGAATCTTTTCCAAAGATATTTTTTTTCTTCCAATTGCTCTAAACCTTTTTCGTCTAAAAAATTACGAATACCGATTCCTGACCAAGAGTGAATTGTCATACCGTTCATGTGAGTTGCGGCAATTCCTGTTGAAGCAGTGACTGCACAAGCGATATCATGCTCGTCTAGATATGAAATATATTTGTTTAATAAAAAAGTCTTTCCACTACCAGCACTACCGGTTAGATATATATTTACCCCGGTTTTCATTATTTTCAAAGCCTGTTCTTGAGTCATAGAAACTTATTATACCATTAGTATTTTCTAATGACAGCTTTTACAACAGCGATAATATTTAAATATATTTTAGGGTGTATGGGTTTGAAGTCTTTATTGGCAGGTATGAGCCAAACTTTGTCACCATCTTTTTTAAAATATTTCATTGTAAACTCTCCATCAACATTGGCGATAACTATTTGCCCATCTTTTGCTTGATTTGTTTTCTCTACTAGTATCATATCTCCATCCGCAATATGAGCATCGATCATAGAGTCACCATCTACAGTGAGCATATATGAGTTCTCTTTTTTATTAATTAAATATTCATCGATATTTATAGTATCAGTTAATTCTTCTGTTACATCAGCAGGAAAACCGGCTTTCACAGAGCCAAGCATTGGGATAGAAGACAATGATATATCAGCAACAAGCCGACCAAGATGATCTTTGGCGACTATTCCTTCTTCTATGAATTTATCAACAAGTCGAGCTACTGCATTTTTGGATTTGAAACCAAATAAGCTCATCATCTCTCTGTATGTCGGCATGCGATTATCTTTGTTGTAAAATCGAATGAGTTTTTCTTTGTAATTATTATACATATAACTTACTTTATTATATTAGATATTAGAAAATTGTGGAAATCTATTTAGTGAATTAAGAAAGTGTCCCCAGAAACCCTTTCTTTTGTGTTGACGAATTTTATGAAGAAGTTGTTTGTGCTCACGAGCTTCTTTTGAATAATCAATCCCTTTGATTATTTTGTCATCAATTTTTTTATTGATGTTGTGAATCTCACGTTCTATAATTTTTAAATATTGTTCTCTACTCATAAATATATATAATTACTATTAATTAACTACATTTATAGTATATGTGAACGCTCGTTCACTGTCAAGAAAATACCTGTGGATAACCACCACATCCAAAAGAGAAATTAGAGATTTGTTTTCTTTAATTTAATTCTGTACCCAACCTGTAAATTTGAAAGTTTTAATTAGGTTTTCAAGTCCAACCGTATTTGTTCCACCAAACTCATATCCTACATTACCTTTTTTAAACCAATAAAAAGTAGCTCCGCTGTATGTATAAACTTTAAAAGTAGTCTCTCCAATTTTTTGGTCTTTTACATATGTATAACTAGAAATAGTAGATTTCTCCCAAAAAGAAGAATCTGTTACATAACCAAGACTTCCGACGGGCATAGAAATTCTTATAATCGGTCCAGTTGTTAGTTGTTCTTCTTTCGGAATAAATCCTTTTGGTAATTCAATAGTGAATCCATGATTTTGATAAGTAATTGAATTAGAATTTAACTCTGATTGATCAGTGTTATATTTTGTATCCCCTACTGGAATTTGTTTTTCTTTTATTAAATTATTTTCTTCAAAACAAAAAGTGTCCGCGTTAACAATTGATTGGTATCTTGAAGTTGTTATTGATTCTGTGCTTCCCGCTGAGTCTACACAAAAATAATCATAACCATAATAACGATCATCTTTTTTAGGTTTTTTCTTTAACTCTGCAGCTAAAACAAAACTATCATTATCACTAAAGCATTTAGTTTTAACTTCTATTTCATTAATTTTATTTAACAATTCCGCAACAATTTTATCTTCGCATGCATTTGAATATGAATTATTAGAATCAAAATTATATTGAATTTGTGCACGCGCATTTGCTAAATTGGCTTTTATCATTCGATTTACTGATGGATTGAAATCATTTCCATGTGTATACATCCAAACTGCTAAAATCAAAGTTGGCAAACTCAATATTATTAATATCAGAGCAATTGATTTTTGTTTATTAATTTTAGTAAATCCTACTATAAGAGATACTATATTTATTATAATAAATAATAATATATAACCACCACCTCCCGTATCATTAGCAATAAAACCACCGGAGATAAAAGCATTAATATAAACAAAATCTGAAATGATTAAAAAAAATATTAATATACCATAAATTATTTTATTTTTCATAGTTAAATTATATTACGAATAAAGCTAAAAGTCACCTTAATATATAAGGTGACTCTATTGGCTCCGAACTTGGGATGATGTTCGAATGGAAATTATAAAAGGATAATTAATGGATATATAAATAGAAACCGCTAGTAGATAGAGTCTCTATCAAACTAGCGGTTCATTTTAATTAGCACAAAATAGTTGTTTCTTGGACTGTAATACAAAGAATATTGAATCCTCCAGTAAACGCTTGCGGTCAAAATCATTTCTCCATGGTTCGATAAAGAAATTTACATTTTGATGTTCACATATACAGTAAGTTCCCTCTTCCCATACGGTCACATGAACCCAATGATATGTACCACACACACCACATTTTCTTAAGAAGAAAATATTCTTACTGGCCAATAATTTATCTTCCAGAAAGAACTTATTCTTTGTCATGAGTTCTTCAAATACATCATAAAAAGAAAGTGATTCAAGGGTTACACCATTAAATAAAGGGAGGTCATCCATGATGTCGCTATACTTAGGAGGCACGGCCCCTTTAACAAGCTTGTAGCCCTTCACTGCGATAAGAAGTGATGCTTCATGTAATTCAACATGGAAGCCAATTGTTGGTTCTAAATATTTCATAGTATTAATTTTTAGAGATTTAACATTTTTTTTTCACATTACTTCTAACTATGTGTAAAGTCAATAGGTTCGAACTTCTACTAACCCCTGCCAGCCCTCCTGTAGTCGGGAGCAGGCTGGTTCAAAAAATAACCATTATAAAATATGGCTGAAAATTGCACATTCGGTCTACTGACCTCAGTATCTTCCTCATTCCCATTCGTCGAGCTCCGAACTTCATTTCCCTAAATGACCTACTAATTACTGAAAGGGAGAATGTTCGAATGGAAATAATAAAAAATAGTGGTATGAAATTTAATCCATACCACCATTTCGATGATTAAAATTGAAGCACAAAGTCATTTCTTACAAATGTATTCCATGAAGAATACCATCCTATCCTGAGACTTCTGTTTTTTGATACATCAACTGATACACAAGGAAAGTAAATGTCATCATTTATAACAAAAGCACTTCTGAGGGCATATATAACTCCTTGGAAATATTGCAAAAAGAAATCATAACCCCTCAAATAAATTGCCCACAATTGAAACATATCTAACTGTCTTTCAATTATTTTTTCTCTTTCAATAAAAGCTAGTAGATTGTGGGGGTTAGAAAGATGCCCAAACATGTCCTTTACCTCAATAGTATTTACATCTCTGACATCAAAAATATAACCCCTCTCTAATAGATCAGTGTTATCTTTAAAATAAAAAGATCCATCAAGATTTTCATTGTGGGGCAACTTAAATGGAATTGGTCTACGCACTCTTATTTTTGGATCATTAACATTTTCCAAAAAATAAAAAGCGTCCTTTAGTACTATTTGCAATATGTCAGGATGACAATTCTCCCAATATGTAAGCACTTCTGTGGGTATAACACCACGAGGAAATTGAAGTTGAATCTTTTGTGTTAACTCCAATTCCTGATTTGAAATAAAAGTCTTTTTACTCATGGTAAACCTCCTTTTTTAAATTGTTTAGAACTATGTTTATTATCCATTTTAGATTAATCCTAAATAGATATATTGTCAAACACATAATAATTCTCTATATAAGGTTCACAATATTCACAAAGTTCGCAGAGCTCCGAATTTAGGATGATGTTGGAGATTTATTGAATAAAGTAGATAAATAGAAAAACCCGCCCAAGAAGAACGGATCTTCCTAAACGGGTTAATTGTTTAAATCTCTTCTTTACTTATTCTGTTCATTAAAAAACAGTGACCAATAGCATCTTTTACGGCATCTCCCAAACTGTTACCTTTACCTGCTTTTGAAGAACTCCATCCTGGTATTTCTATCCAGATTTCATACCGACCAGAAACATGATCTAAAACATGATCTTTACCTCTGAATAATTTTGTTACTTTAAAGCCAATCCCATCGGCAATGCGACAAAGATCTACAAATTGATCAACACCACTAGGATAATCAGATAATTGTTTGCATAATTTTTCACGCATTTCTTTGACGTGAGTTTCCTTAATTTCCAATTTTTCGTCAGCTTCTTTCTTAATTAAAAGATCAGCTAATTCTTGTCCAGTTGGGATAAATGATCCAGGGTTCATTTCCCTTATAACATCTATCGGCTTTTTGTTTTCAGAATTTTCCATAATTACAAAATGTTAAGTTAGACAATTTTTTAGGAATTTTACCAGCCTCCGGTGCCAGTGATGAATTGTTTTACCCTATTCTCAAACCTAGAGGGTATTTTTTTCTGCTTTTTAAAGAATGAATTTGGATTCTTTCCAATACCAAGTAGAACTTTACCTTTCTCAGTAATGAATCCATCCCAATATCCTTTTTCTTCTAGCTTACCAACTTGATAGCTGGGAACAAATCCTAGTCCTCCACCACTGTAAAGCTTCTTAAGTATCTTAATCAATCCAGTTGAAATTTTCGGTTTTCTGACATTTTTTTTCTTTTTCATATAGATGGTTTTTAATTGGTCCTCATAAAAGACAAAAATTTCTCTTCTCTGAGGGCCAATAAAACGATATGTCGAAAAACTATTATTATTTGTACAATAACATATAAATATTAATTTGTCTACAGAAAAAATTCTTCGATTTTTTTAGGATGAATATCGGGGAATAGTTCTAAAGCGCGGTTATTTGTCACTATCATTTCGTTTTTAAAACTACTTAGCATACATCTACCTACGTTTGTTTGTTCTTTGGAAGTAAAAAGATTTAAAAATAATCCAGCTATTTTTTCAGGGAGTATCGGTATTCTAAAAATTATCATTTTTTTATTTTTAAACTTAGCATATTTTTTTACAAATTCTAGATAAGACATTGTCTCGCTTCCACCTATTTCAATAATTTCATGGCTATCAATTTCAACATCAATAGAGTTTTCTAAATACAAAAGAGCGTCAGTTATTCCGATCGGTTGAGTTTTGGTTTTAGACCATTTAGGAAGTGTTATGATTGGAGATTTCTCAACCAAATTTTTTACTATTTCGAAAGAGATACTTCCCTTCCCTATGATCATAGAAGCTCGAAATTCAATAACTTCTTTTACATATTTACGTAAAATATTCCCAGTGTTATGCCTACTTAAAAGATGTTTTGAGAGTTTCTCATCATCATTTCCTAGTCCGCTCATATAAATAAGCCTTCTAATATTTTTGGATTTTAGTGCACGGCCTGTTGTCTTGGCTGCTCGTGTTTCTTTGTCATAGAAATCATTTTTATCGCTTGCCATCATATGAATAAAATAATATGCAATATCAATATCATAAAGAGCATTTTCTATTTCATCATAGTTTAAAACATTAGCTTTTATTATCTTTACGCGGTCTTTATATTTTTCATCAATATGGATATCATGTGGATTAATCGAAATAGCTGATATTTGGTGGTCAGTATTTAAAAGTAAATACCTCGTTAGATTTATTCCAACAAAACCCGATGCTCCAATAATAGCTATTTTCATATTTATTTAAAAAATATAGAAACTAAATCCCAAGGTAAATTCATAGTGAAAATGACAGTATATAAAACGATGAAAATTATTGGAATTTTCTTTTCGATAGATGACAATTTACGATATTTTGATGTATCTATTCCTTTCCCTAGTAATTCCCATTCAGTTTTAAAAAGAGATAATGGTAATTTTTCTTCAATGGTGTGTATTACTCTAAATTTTGCTCTGTTAATATTTTTGTATGAAATAATTATTTCATACCAACAATAACAAATGGCAATCCCGACAAATGGGGCAAATAAAAATATTACAGAATTATTGTCAGTTAGATTTTTTGTTTCTAAATAACCAAGGACTCCGATGATAGCTGTATTTAAACCAAGAAAAAAATCGTTGGATTTATTTCCCCTGTCATTGGTGCTGTTATAAATGTGAAGATACATTCGGTATTGTTCCAAGTAATGATTTTCATAATTTAAATCTTCCCCATCATTATAATTTTTAACCCTAGAATACAAGAGACTGTCTAATTTATCTTTGTCCATAGTTTTATGTTTTTAATATTATATCTATATTTTAACAAATATTTATTTAAATGTCAGGTACAAGGAAAGACCCAAAGCAATTGGGTGCCAAAATCATTTATTTTTTATTTTTTGAGAGATAATTTTTTATTACTAAAAAGACTAAGAAAAGTAGAACTACGATAAGAATCCAAAAAGAAACATTTGATATACCTAAAATATTTCCTGCTGATGCTCCTAAAATGTTACCACCAGTATTATTTAAATCTTCTGAATTTTGATCACTGTCTTGTTTTGTTGTTTCTGGTATTGATTCTTCTCTAGATGCTCCTAACACTTGTCCTTTATTATTTAAAGCCAATAAATTGCGTTCATCTACAGCAACAAAATGATATTCATAACCAATGGTCGCAGGTGAAGCTCGTGAGACAACTCTATAACTATATGTGCCAAGAGGAAGACCAAGAATGTTTACATTATGATTGGTAGTTTTATTTACATTTAAATCCTCTTCAGTTGTCGAAAAAGGATAACCAAAATTTGGAGCACTCATATCTAGATTATATGGACCACCAGATGTCAACCCATATATAACTTGACTAGTAGCAGGAATATTTGTAGTCCAAGAAACAGTCATAGACCCAAGTTCTCCATTGACAGCGGTAGCGTTTTCATTGGTTATTAAAAGAGTTTTTAATCCCAAAGTTATATAACTTCCATTTGAACCACCACCAATAGTTGTCGTGGTATCTATAGATGATTCCACATCTTCAAGTCCTACTTGTAAACTAAAATTCATAGTTTTGTTTTGATATTCATTTCCTGATTCTGGAACAAACGTAGCAATAAAATAAATAGTATTTGTTTCTCCAGCCCCAACTTGGGGTAAAATTATTTCTGGTTTACTAAAAAAATCTGAAAAAGTATTGTTATATAAAATAATATCATTTTGTTTGATTTGAAGTGTAACAACATTACCAAAATGGTCACTGTTATTGATATCAAGAGCTCGAACTATAGTACGATGTGTATTATTTGTATTATTTGTTATTTTTACCCATCTAGAAACAGAATTTCCTGGAATAAAATTTGCCTCACCAAAAAGTGGTGTATTTTGGAATTGTATTGCTGATATATCTGCAAAAGAAGACTCAGTAAAACCACCAATCATTATTATAAGGGTAATGGTAAATATTGATATTTTTATAAATCTTTTCATAATAATTTTTATTCGCTTATTGTAGGTTCAACTACCAGAGTTTCTACTTGAGTTTGCTTAACCACTATTGCAGGTTCTTCTATAACAACTAGGTCTGGTTCTTTCATAACTTCAGGTAGAATTTCTATAACTTTTACTACTTCTTTTGTTACAATTTCTTCTGTTTTTATTGCAGGAGGAGTTTCTACTATCACTTCTGATACAACGTTGATAATTTCTTCTAATATAGTGTCTGTCGTTACTGGTTCTTCTGCAACAAGAAGTGTTTCTTCTTTTGGTTCAATAATAATATCTTCAATCAGTAATTCTGGAACTACAATATCTTCTGGTCCGATAAATATAGGAATTGGGTCATATATTTTACCACTCACTGTTCCAGAGTTTATCATTGGATTTTCCGGTCCAGTTGCAATAAGATATATCCAAATATAACCAGTAAAACCAGTCGGAACGGTCCAGTTTAATGAACCATCATTTGTTGTTGTTTCAGTTATTGTGAAAGTAGTATCTTCTGAGCTAATTATATTGTTACCATCAACGTCCTTAACATAGAAAATACCAATGTTTAAATCATTATCATCGCCATTATTATTTTTTGCTATCCAAGTAATCGTATAACTATTATTCCAATACCAAGTATATGAACCGTCTTCATCCGGATAAGTAAGATCAACTGATGGTGGCTTCAATTCTTTCCAATCGGAAGCTTGGTCTGTGTCATATCCAGAAGAAACCCGAGCTAAGACATTGCCTTCAGTTATATCAACTGCTCCCAGATTCCAAACATTTGCGTTGTAATTAGTCCAATTAGTATTAGGTGTTCCCCAATTTATCTGGTCAACAATAATTCCATCAGGTCGTTTCAAAGCTAGCATATCGGCATCGTTAGATAAACCATTTCCAATATTTGAATCAATATTGATTTTAGTTACTTCACTAGGTAGATACCAGTATGCTGGGAGAAGATTTGAAACGGTTGTTGAATCAGCAACAATAATTGCATATTTTAATGCAGGAATAAGAGGGGTGGTTGGTATAGTATCACAAGATGTACCATCACAGATTTTCCAACCAGAAATATCAAGTGGAGTATTTGTTTGATTATAAATTTCTACCCATTCATTAATGCTTTCTGTCCCACGCTCTGGACTTTCTACATCATAATAAATTTTATTTATTCTAAAACCCCACGAAGCCAGATGATTTGAAACTTTTTCAGTATCACTGTACCCGCCATTTTCATAAATAGGAAAATCGTGTCGTGTTTGCCAACCATTATAATTAATATCAAAATCACACACTTTATTTTGGAAGTCAGTGTTAGTTGTATAAGTGAATTCCCATGAATCAAGAACCGTCGTTGGTATTGTCAAAAGATTATTTATTGGTCCATTATACATTTCAACTCCTTCAAGTTTAGCGATTACATTAAGTCCATTACAAAAATCAATATCCCCTGTCTCATTTGTTGATTCTGTATAATATTTAAATGGATTGCTGTCTTGTGAGTCAACTTTAACTATCTTTTTTGTAGTGTCTCCAGGTGTCATAGAAACTGCTATATTCACGGGCTGCCAGTCAGAATCTTCAAGAATAAAATCAACTAAACCTGCCACAAATGAATTTCCCGAAGAAGTTTCTGTATCATTATAATAAGCAATAATTTCTTTTAAATTTAAAATATTAAAAAATATTGAAACAACAACTAAAACAACAATGAATTTATGTAATTGTTTTTTTAAGTAAATATAATATTTATTGTTATTGATTATTTTTCTCATTTTTTATCTTTTTGACTTCTTTGGTAATCTTTTTTATTTCATCATAAATAATAAATACAGCGGGGATAATGATAACAATAATCATACCAAATGGTTTATGAACAAAATCTATAACATAACCCACATAAGGAACACTGAACAATTTTTTACCATGGATATCGCTTTGTTGAATTTCTAAATGATCAGGACTTTTGTTTGCGTCACCTTTTGTGGTAAAAAGTAATACACCATCAATAACACGACTCGATACGATCCGGTGAGTAGTTGGAATATTTTTCTTTGTATCTTTCCCAAATATAACTACATCCCCTATTTTATATTGTGATACTGGTTTTATAATTACAATACTTCCAGTATGAATTGTTGGTTCCATAGAACCAGAAAGAACAACTTTCACTTGATAATTATTCTTTATTGGAAATAAAGTAATTATTAAAAATAAACCAATAATAACAATCAGAACTGTAACTATATTTTGTATTATTTTTAATATTTTTTTTGTTTCCATATTTTTTTAAAGACCATGAGGCCTTAGTCCTCGGCATTTTTCGCTTCGCGAAAAATGCCGAGTCAAAAACTTCAAGATAATTATTTTGATGATTTATTCTAGAGGAAGTTCAACACCAGCACAACTAAAGGCTTCATTGTTTCTTACTTGTTCTGCATAAGCAGTTAGTCTAGCTGTAAATGAATCAGATTGTGCAACATTACCCATTCCACTTCCATTACAAACAAATGGGCTGTCTAGAACAGGAGTAGTAAGTGTTCCCGCACACCATGCAAGACCAATATTTTTGGTACTGTTTGCCAATAAAGATTGACTAGTTGATGAATCCATACTCATGATACTTGATAGTGATGAGAGTGGTCCACTTCCAAGAGCAGTTTCAGTTCCATTAAACATACCATCTCCATTGGTATCTCCCCATGTAAAGACATTGATGTAATTTGAGAGTTCACCATTTGGGTCAGTCGTATCTCCTGCACTTGCTTCAGGGTCATAAATTGTATTTTCTAAATCTACTTTTTCATCAGCGATCAGACAAGCATATGCGTCATTACTGGAAACATGGAGTGAAATTACATTTGTACCCCAATCAGCTGGTTTAACATCTCCGAAGTTGAAGAACGTATCACCCTGCCCAAGGTCTTTTTCTGTCCAAAGTCTACAAACTTGTTGAAAGGCTGAATCTTCAACACATTCTGCCTGTGGACGGTGAATATTTAAGTTATAGAGAAGTCCTGCTGGATTAGCAGTTACAGGATCACCCGCAAGTGGTTTATTGCGTACGACAATCTGAAAAGTATTTTGACCATTTGGAATCATATGAGCCATGAAATCTGTTTCTTGCCCTAGAGTTAAAGAAATTGTTGAGCTATTGTAATTAAATTCGCTCATAAGATTGTCTACAATAGTATACCCATTGAGAATAATTTTATAACCGTTATCAGATGCAAAAGCAAGATTGAGATCTACTGATCCAACTCCACCATTCCATTGAAACTTATTTTCAAAAGTATATTCTGCACCATTTGTAGTATCTGCTAAAGTAGTAGGATTAGTTGCCCAAATCCATACTGCTGGTGATAAAGTATTTTCAGGTAACCAATTTGGATGAGGATTAACTACATCAAAAGCAGAAATAGGAAAAGGTCCTTGATATGAAGCTGAAGCATTTGCGGCTACAACTTTTGTTGAAGTTGAACTAAATATATCTACACTGCAAGTTTTACAGTCCACACCATTGTATGTCTGAGCAGTGTGATCAACTTTTAGGTCTATCGACCCTGCGGTAAATATATTGCCATTTGAAGTCTCGGTATCATTATAGAAAGCAACGGTTGCTCCCCAAACAATTCCTCCAACCACCAAAATGGCAGCTAAACTTAATAATATTTTTTTCATAAATTATTTAGTTAAAATTAATAATAATTAATCTAAAATTATTGAAGAATTAAATCTGAACACTTAAATTCAGTATTGTTTCTTGACTGCACAACTTGGAAACTAATGTCTCCTGTCATACTATCTGTTTGAGTTTCATTTCCTGATGTTGATGGAAGTGTCCACTCAACACCAAGGAAACCAGTACCAGTAGCTAGTAAAGGTCCTGTACTTGTTGTTGAATCATAAACCGAAAGCATGCCATTTTCAGGATTACCTTCTGTCAAGATTGTTTCGCCATCTTGGTATATGTTGTCTCCGGGAATTGCACTACCAGTTGAAGCATCATCTCTCCATACTTTCCAAAGCATTGTACTTGATAATTCACCATCATTTGTACCAGTTGTTCCGTCAACTGAGGCTTCTGGTTCTGTTTGATCATTTTCAAAATCAGTCAAACCAGAAACTGCTGCACAAACATATGCATCGTTATTTAAAACATGCAAAGATATCGTATTCTCTCCTTTATCTCCTGGCTTTATATCAGAGAAATTAAAGAATTTATCTGATGTTAGAACTAAATCTTTAAGTTCCCATGAACCGCTACAATAAGTTCCAGGAACAGGATAAGAATCTTCTGGTCCACTCCAAACCCAAGCACCATTTGGACCTCCTGCGGGATTAATTAAATTTGCATCCCAAACACAAACATTACCATTGTAATGCTGTGTGCTGTCTATCTTCAAATCAATCGCACCAGCTGTGAATGTGTTCCCAGTTGATGTCTCTGTGTCACTAAAAAATGAACGAGTTGCACCGACTGCTCCAATAGCAACGATTGCAATTATTCCTAAACTTAAATAAATTTTTTTCATTTCGATTAGAAGTTTTTCTAACTTTACTAAAATTAATAATATAGTTAGTAAACTTTAATTAATAATTTTATGAATCCCGAAAGTTAATTTATAACGAGATTTATATAATTTTTCTAATAATATAAACACTGATAAATATTTTATTATTTATTTTTACACGAAAAATTACAAAAAAAGAAAAACCAACCCAAATTAATTAAATGGTCTAGCTATTCTTCTATCAGAGAGATATTCACTTAAAAGCGTACGCCTTATATGGTTTTTGTCAATAAAAAAAGTGCATATTGAGTGGATAAAGTAACCCAAAATAAACCACTATTACTAATGGTTTATTTTTTTGAGATAATTCCAAAAATGAATCTATTTCTTTAAAAGCGTTTCTTGAACTGGTGTTGTTGATACTGGGTTTTTAGGGTCATTTTGGAGAATTGAGCTTTGGGGTTGATTATTCTCTTGTATTGGAGCCTTGTTTAAATTTTGAGTTTGTGTATTTTGAGAAGTAATGATAGGTGGTATTTGGGCTGGAGTTTTGACTTGTGTTTCTGTATTGGGTCTTACTGCTTCATCTTTATCATCTTTATTTACAAAACTGTAAATTCCATATCCTCCACTTAAAACGATTACACCAATTAATAATATTATCCATATAGATAATGGTCCCTTAAAGACTAAGCCAATCTTTTCCACACTTGCAGCCAACCTATTTTCTGATTTTTCTTCAGATTGAGATTCTTCGTTTGATTCGATTGTGGATAACAGAATTGGGGCATTATAATCGATTGTTTTTTCTACTGTTTTTGTTGAAGTTGCAACAATATCTTTATCTTTATTTATTGCAAATGTTGAAGATGCTGGAGTTGTGGTTATTTTTTTTGTTTCAACATTGCAAGCTTTTCCTGTTGTTGTATCAAATAAATCACCCGAACCAGCTTTGCACCCCGTGAGTATAGGTTTTGTGTCATTAGTGCATTTCTTTCCATTAGTGATATCAAATAAATGACCTGAACCAGCTAAGCACCCAATCATGATAGGAGTTGTATTATTTGTGCATCGTTTTCCAGTATTTATATCAAATAAATCTTTTGAAAATGGTGCACATCCAATTCTTACACTTGTAGTAACATATTGTGTACAAGCTTTTCCAGTATTTATATCAAATAAATCACCAGATCCAATTGCACACCCGACGTGTACTATCGTAGTTGTTCCACCGTCATTATTTTGTGAACTAACAGCTTGAGATAGAGAATAAGAAACGTTAAAAATTTGAACACTTTCAGTAGCCAATACCTTTTGAATATTAGTAAAAAATCCACCAACCAAAAAAGTTATGGCGAATAATATTATCCCAATAAAGTTGAGATTTAAAGTTCTCGTTTGTTTAAACATAAATTTTTAATTCAGCAAAAATTACATCATTCAACCTCGATTGAATCGCGATGTTTCTCGCCACTTTGTTAATAGTTGATAATAGGATAGCTCCTAAAAACAAGAACACATATACCTACAGATTATACCGAAATAAAACTATGTCAATAATTAATAAAAATTGTAAAACGTTACAATAAAATGTCAAAAGCATAAAAAATAATTATTTAAAAGATTACACAACAAGATTTTAAATATGACAACTTTTTAAAAAGATGGTTTGAGGACTATTTATAAAGGACATTAGTATAAAGGACACTATATATGTCCTTTATGAAAAATTAAACCTTATTTTTAACGAGAGTTTTCTTTAAATAATATTTTCGTTTTTCTTCTGGTAATCGTTCTATGGCATAACGAAGCATGGTGCGAGGCATATCATTTCCGTGTGTATTTAAAAATCCAATTAATTCATTTTCTGATACTCTTTTACCAACTTCTCGAAGCATCCATCCACAAGCCTTGTGAATAAGATCGTGAGAGTCATTTAAAAGCATTTTAACTATACGAAAAGTCCAATCAGACTGCCCTTTATAAATAAAAGCAAAAGTTGAAATAACTGCAATTCGACGCTCCCAAAGATTTTTTGATTTAGCTAATTTCTCTAAAATTTTTTTATTTACTCCGTTATGGCGTGAGTCTTTATTGAATAGATAATCACCGATTATATAATGAGCTGATAAATCTACTAAATCCCAATTATTTATATATTTGGTATTCTTAAGATAAAAATTAACAATTTCTTTCATTTCGACTAGGTCTTGCCTAGTAGAAGCCTGTTTGTATTTGTGAACCAATATTAATATAGCCACAAGTCTGACTTCATGGTATTTATTTTGTAGAATTTTTTCTATTTCATTAAATTTTAAGTCTTTGTATTTTTGAGCAATTTTTCTAGATTCTGGAACTGTAATGCCTAAAAATAAATCACCTTCTCCGTACTGCCCTTTTCCTGTCTTAAAAAATCCAGCAAGTATTTTGGCCTTTAATAGGTTTTCTTTGGCTTTTAATTCTTTAATTAGTGTCGTGTATGACATAAAACTATTATACTTTATTTATTTTATCTATAAAAGTGGGGGTATTTGACTAAAGCCTCAAAAAGTTATATAGTATGAAAAATTGAAATTCCCTATAAGGAGCCCTCAAGCAGAACACTCAAGGTTAGCTAATAATTCTCTCGTCATCATACCACATTGCTGTGGTTTTTTTAATTTAAACTTCTTCATTTCAA
>JBAYHJ010000003.1:0-87379 GCA_041666225.1 Minisyncoccota bacterium
ACTAGAAACTAGAAATAAAATTCAAAAAACTAATCACTGAAAACTATTTACTAGAACCTAATCTATGGAAGACATATATAAATTAAAATTTGAACAATTTCCCAAGCAATTACTCGAGATTCCACAACCACCAAAAACTCTTTACATAAGAGGTAAATTACCTGACAAAAATTTAATATGTCTCGCCGTAGTTGGTTCTCGTAAATATACTTCTTACGGAAGAGATATTTGTGAAAAACTTATTCGCGGATTAAAAGGATACCCGATCGTAATTGTTTCAGGGCTTGCTATGGGAATCGATAGCATCGCACACAAAACAGCAATGGATATCGGGCTTACTACTATTTCTTTTCCAGGATCAGGACTCGATAATAATGTTTTGTTTCCAAAAACAAATGTAAAACTAGCAGAAGATATTGTAAAAAGTGGAGGGTGTCTTATTTCAGAATTTGAGCCGGATTTCAAAGCAACACTATATTCATTCCCTCAACGCAATCGCTTAATGGCTGGTATCTCACGCGCGGTACTTATAATCGAAGCACAAGAAAAATCTGGAACTCTTATCACCGCCCGCATGGCCCTCGATTATAATCGTGACGTTCTTGCAGTTCCCGGATCTGCTTTTTCAACTAACTCAAATGGAACCAACGGACTTATCAAACAAGGAGCAACTCCAGTAACCACAAGCGAAGAAGTTTTGGAAGCTCTTGGTTTTAAAATTGAAAAAATAAAACAAACTGATGCAGAAAAATACGCTGATTGTTCTCGTGAAGAAATGAAAATTATTGGCCTCCTTCGTGAACCAATTGAGCGAGATGAACTTATAAGAATTTCAGGAATGAAAACCGCCGAAACCAATGCTCTCCTTTCCATAATGGAATTGAAAGATTTAATTAAAGAAGAGCTTGGGGAAATAAGAAAAAATTAAAACCCTACTACTTTATAAGTGTAAGGTGAATAATTTGCAAAAAAAATGATTTAATCTACAGCAAAAAAGTTATCCACATTATGGTTTACGATATTTTTAAAATATGGTACTATATGAATGTGCCTGTGGGCGAAAGCCCCTTCTCGGCTAAGGATTTCCTAAGCTGAAGACAGGTACATAAAAGAACCCCATATTTATGGGATTTTTTTATATCTAATTTTTAATCTTCAGCAATACCATCTGAATACAATTTTTTCCTATTATCAGACATTACACTCCAAAAAATTATTTTTCCATCACCAATTTGTCTTAATACTACAATTATCTTACTTTTCTTTTCGGGAAAAATTGCATGAAATCCCCAATATTGGACTTGCTTTGTTTTAAAAAATTTATCTTTCCGTTCATCCCCTATTTTTTCTATTCTTATTCTGTGTTCTTGAAGAGTTCCAATTTTAGGAATTATTTCAATAGCTTTTCTCAAGAGTGTTAATTTTCTGATTTGTGCAGTGACATTTCTAGGCATACGATTTGGTTTATACTGCAAGTGATTAAAACCTTCTGAATTTAATGTAATTTTATTTTTAAAATAAGGGCAATAAATTTCATTATTTTTAATATAAATAATTCTTGCTTTTTCTAAACATTCTCTTAATTTTAAATTTTCTTCATTTTCTACATTTATCATTTCTTTCTTATAATTTTTGTGATTGAAACTATTGCTATTATTGCCCAAACTATTTGTAAAACAAGAGCAGGCCAAGCTTGTTGATGAAAAACATTAAAGCCGACAAATATAGCCCCAAATAAATTTATTAATTGGTACCCCTTACTGTCTGCTTTTATTTTATTATTGGACACCAGAAAATACGCAAGAATTATTAAAAATGTTCCAACCCAACCAATACTTTGTAAAAATATTTCCATATATTAATTATATATTATTAATATATGGAATACAAAATATTTGCAAAAAAATATAGTTTCGTGTAATACTTAATGCAATATGAAATTATTAATTGTTGAATCACCATCAAAAGCAAAGACAATAGAAAAATATTTAGACGGCGCATATACTGTACGCGCCTCAGTTGGACACATTAGAGATTTACCAAAATCAAACAAAGACGCCATAGATATTCCAGCAGGATTTGTCCCTCGATATGAAATATCAAAAGGAAAAGAAAAAGTTGTCCATGAATTAAAATCACTCTCTGAAAGTGCAACAGAGATAATGCTTGCAACTGACCCAGATCGAGAAGGAGAAGCTATCTCTTGGCATTTAAAAGAATTATTGGATCAAGATAAAAAAATTAAAGCACCTATAAAGCGTGTAGCTTTTCATGAAATTACAAAAGAGGCTGTCGAAGAAGCATTAAAAGAACCTCGTGATATTGATGCAAATTTAGTTAAAGCTCAAGAGGCTCGACGAGTACTCGATCGACTTGTTGGGTATGATTTATCTGGAATAATTTGGAAAAAAGTCCGTTATGGACTTTCTGCTGGGCGTGTTCAGTCTCCTGCACTTCGAATTATAATGGAACGTGAGAGAGAGATTCGTGCTTTTGTACCTGAACAATACTGGACACTACAAGGTATTTTTAATACTAAAAATGAAGCTCAATTGGAGCTTTCTTGTGTTGAAGAACCCCGTGATGAAAAACTTGTAGAAAAAATTCTTAAAC
The DNA here is from genome assembly GCA_041666225.1 of Minisyncoccota bacterium. Lineage (GTDB taxonomy): Bacteria > Patescibacteriota > Minisyncoccia > Phycocordibacterales > UBA9973 > UBA8515. Next base: position 2,614 of record JBAYHJ010000003.1, read on the forward strand.
TTGGTAAAAGTGAAAAATGGTTTATCACAGATCTTAAAACAAGTGAACAAAAAAGATCTCCTCGAGCGCCGTTTACAACTTCTACAATCCAACAAACTGCAAGTTCCAGACTTGGTTTTTCCCCTTCACGTACGATGCAAGCGGCGCAAAAACTTTATGAAGCAGGATTTATAACTTACATGCGTACAGATAGTACAAATCTTTCTGTGGTTGCCCAGAATCAAATCCTTACATTAGTAGAAAAAAAATACGGGAAAGAATATGCTGAACTACATATCTATAAAACTAAATCAAAAAATGCTCAAGAGGCCCATGAAGCTATTCGTCCTACTCACGTGGAGCAAACTCAAGCTGGATCAACTGAAGATCAGAAAAAATTATACCGTTTAATTTGGGAGAGGGCTGTTTCCTCGCAAATGTCTGATGCTAAATTATTGAAAACTAAAATTTCAGCAAATATATCTCCACAGGTCAGACCTATGGATTCCATAGGTCAGACCTATGGGGAATATGAAATCCCTGATTTTACAGCCAATGGATCACAGGTTTTATTCCCTGGTTGGCTTATATGTGACACTGGAGCCCGAGGTGAAGATGTAGAACTTCCAAGTGTCGTAGCCGGAGAAGAAATTAAATTAATCAAACTAACAAGTACTGAAAAATTTACTGAACCACCAAATCGATATACAGAAGCTGGACTCGTGAAAGAGCTTGAATCACGCGGTATTGGTAGGCCTTCCACTTACGCCTCGATTATGAAAACATTGGAAGATCGTGGTTACGTTCGAAAAGAAGGCCGAACTCTCTTCCCAACTGACACAGGAGATGTAGTTTCATCTTTCTTGGAAACTAATTTTTCAAATTATATAAGTGATACTTTTACCGCTGAAATGGAAGACGAGCTTGATGATATTTCAAATGGGAAAAGAGAATATGTAAAAACTTTAAGTGATTTCTATGTTCCATTTCAAAAAGAGGTCAAAGAAAAAGATAAATTGGCGAAAGCAACAAATATGGGAGAAGCGCCCGTCGATATGCTTTGTCCGTTGTGTGGAAAAAATATGATTGTAAAACTTTCTCGTAATGGTAAGTTTTATTCTTGTTCAAATTATCCAGATTGTACAGGTGCCAGAACTATTGAAGGTAATGTCCTAGAAGGGCCAAAAGAAACTGGGGAGATGTGTCCACTATGTGGAGATAAAAAAGGTAAAAATGGTGGCGGAAAACTCGTAACTCGTGAGGGACGTTTTGGATCTTTCATTTCTTGCTCTCGTTATCCAAAGTGTAAATTTATAAAACAAGATGAAGAAGAATTAAAAAAGAAGATGACAGACATCACTTGCCCGGTATGTAAGAAAGGCAAAATGATGGAGCGACGAGGACGATTTGGTATTTTTTATTCGTGCTCCGATTACCCTGATTGTAAAAATGCAATCAAAGCAAAACCAACGGGAAATATTTGTGACCTCTGCGGTTCTCTTAAGATGGAAGGCACAAAAACTATTCCCGAGCGATGTAGTAACAAGATGTGTAAAAATCACAATCCGCACAAACAAGGAGACGATATAAAAAACAATAAAAACAAACTTTCAAAATAAGAATAATACGCTATAATAGTATCTATGATTCCAACCATAGATCAAATTGTTACTTTAAACCAAGATTATAAAGAAAAAGATAAAATCCTTATAGAGAAGGCTTATAATTTTGCGAAAAAAGCTCATGAGGGACAATTACGAAAAAGTGGTGACCCGTATTTTTTGCATGTTGCAAGTACAGGAAAAAATTTAGCTGACCTTGGCATGAGTTCTGTTGTAGTTGCTGCAGGACTTTTGCACGATGTTTTAGAAGATGCTGATATTACAAAAGAAGAATTAGAGAAAGAATTTGGCGGAGAAATAGTAAAATTAGTAGAGGGGGTAACAAAACTTGGTAAAGTTAAATATAAAGGTATCGAAAGAAATGTTGAAAATTTAAGAAAATTTTTTATTTCAGTAGCTGAAGATTTACGAGTTTTGGTGATTAAACTTGCCGATAGATTACACAACATTGAAACTCTCAAACATGTAAGACCTGATAAGCAAAAAAGAATTGCACTTGAAACACTTGAGATATATGCTCCCCTTGCTCATCGCTTGTCTATGGGAAGACTAAAGGGTCAACTCGAAGATGCTGCTTTTAAATTTGCTTATCCGAAAGAGTATGAGGAAGTAAAGCACTTATTATTAGAAAAAAAAGATGCTGAAAAAAAATACTTAATCGAAGTAAAAGATAAAATTGAAGAAAAAATAAAAGAGTCAAAAATTAAAAATACTCAGATTGATTACCGTCAAAAACATTTGTACTCACTTTGGAAAAAACTCCAAAAGTATGATATGGATATAGGAAAAATATATGATATTATTGCTCTTCGAGTTATGGTAAATAATATTGCAGACTGTTACCATGTTCTTGGATTAATCCATGGCGAGTGGACCCCCCTTCCTAACCGCATAAAAGATTATATTGCTTCACCAAAAGCAAACGGTTATCAAAGTTTGCATACAACTATCTTTACTGGAACGGGTGGAATTGTGGAGATTCAAATTAGAACTCATGAAATGCACGAAAAGGCTGAAAATGGTATCGCTGCACATTTTATTTATAAAGAAAAAAATAAAACAGAAAAAACAATTCCTAAACAACTAGAGTGGGTTAATCAACTTCATGATTTAAACCAAAACAAGGAAGACCCTGAAAAATTTCTAAAAACAATAAAAATGGATTTCTTTAAAGATAGAGTTTTCATTTTTACTCCATTGGGTGATGTTATTGATTTACCAGAAGACTCAAGTGTTATTGATTTTGCTTATGCTATCCACACAGATGTAGGAGACCACGCGCAAGGTGCTAAAATAAATGGTAAAAATTCTTCACTTGGAACTAAATTAAAAAATAATGATATTGTTGAAATTCAAACAAATAAAAACGCAAAACCCTCATCAAAATGGCTTGATTATGCAAAGACGAGTCTTGCTCGTAAGCGTATAAACTTTCACTTAAAATCAAACAGTTTACTTTCAAAATTTTTATCTTTTGGTAAAAATTAATAAAAAATTCCACAAAATTTGTGGAATTTTTTATTTTATTAAATTGAAAAATTTTTAATATTATACAGGTCCACTTCCTCTTCGGCTTTTTCTATTTCTTGTTTTGTTCTATCATCAATAAGGTGAAGATCATCTTCAGGGGCAACTTCAGAGGAAGTATCATTTTCACCACTTGCAACTATTGGCTGTTTGAGCTCTTGACTGGCGGCAAATTTATCGAGCATCGCATTTGGGTTATTACCTTCCCCTGGCTTGATCAAACCAAGAATTGTATGAAGATCATCATTTGTGAAAAAATCTATAGTTATATAACCTCCATTCTCTTTTCTCTCAATATGAACCCTCGTGCCCAATGATTCTTGTAATTTTTCTTCCATCTCAGTAATTTCTGGATCAGGAAGATATTCTTTTTTACGAATTTTATCAAAAGCAATTTTTCTTGCTGCTTTTTCGGCATCACGAACTGTCATCTTTTTGAACATTATTTCTTTAAATAAAACAGCCTGTTCTTCTGGACGATCAGAAAGCATCAAGATTGGCCGTGTGTGGCCTTCACTTATTTTACCAGCAGAAAGTGCATCGAGCATTTCCTGGGGAAGAGCAAGAAGGCGAAGAGTATTTGAAACATATTCACGACTCTTCCCTACTTTTGCTCCGATTTGTGTGTGAGTAAATTTAAATTCCTCAACTAGCCTCATAAAAGCACGCGCCCTCTCAACAGCATTTAAATCTTCACGTTGGAGGTTTTCAATGATTGCAAGTTCAAGTTTGGCCATGTTGTCATCACCAACTCTAATTATCACAGGGACCTGATCAACCCCTGCTAACTTTGAAGCACGAAGACGCCTCTCTCCTGCAATAAGTTCATATTCGACAGAGACACCATCTTCTTTTTGCACTTCTACTCGAGAAACAACCAAAGGTTGAAGAACTCCATACTGACGAATTGAATCAGCTAAGTCTTGAAGTCGAGCTTCATCAAACTCCCGACGAGGCTGAAAAGGGTTCGGTTTAATTTTTTCTAAATCTATCCAAAAAATTGAATTACTATAAAGTTGAGACATATAGTATATTTTATCATACTTTTGTCTTGTTGAAAAATTTTAATAATTGTGTATAATTACCAAATAGTTCATAGCCCTTAGGATATGAACTAACAAGAAAATATGCGTCGGTGGTAGAGTGGTCAATTACAACAGACTGTAAATCTGTCGCCTTCGGGCTACGTAGGTTCAAATCCTACCCGACGCACAAATTTTTTAGCCTTATTAATTAAGGTTCTTTTTATTGGTGTTTTGTGGGCTAGAATTGTATAATACTTTTATGGAATCACAGACAAAAATTTGCCAAAGTTGTAAAAAAGACTTTATTATAGAACCAGATGATTTTTCTTTTTATGAAAAAATAAAAGTACCTGCTCCGACTTGGTGTCCAGAATGTAGAGCAATCAGACGTATGTCTTTTCGTGATCATAGAGTTTTATATAAGAGAAAAAGTGATTTAACTAATAAAATAATCTTTTCAATTTTCCACCCCGAATCACAAGTAAAAGTTTGGGAGCAAGATATTTGGTGGAGTGATAAATTAGATGGTTTAGATTATGGTATTGATATTAATTTTAATAAACCTTTTTTGAACCAAATTAAAGAATTGTTTCATTCTGTACCTTTACCTAGTCAGACGGGATGGGATATGATAGACAGCGACTATTCCGCTGGTTCTAGTAATCTTAAAAATTGTTATCTAGTCTTTGTCGCAACATCAGCTGAAAATTGTAGTTATTCAGCGGAACTTAACATTGTTAAGAATTCTATGGATGCGACGAGGGTTGATTCATCAGAATTATGTTATCAATCTTTTGCACTTACAAAGTGTTATAGAGTATTTTTTTCTTCTCACTGTGAAAATTGTATGGATGTATGGTTCTCGAGAGACCTAATTGGTTGTAGTTTTTGCTTTGGTTGTACAAGTTTACGTAATAAAAAATACTGTATATATAATAAACAATATTCAAAAGAGAGATATGAAGAATTAATCTCTAGTTTTAATTTGGGTTCATATAAAAACATATCTGAAATTAAAGAACATACTAAAGATATTCTACAGAAGAGTATCAGAAAATTCTATGATGGACACTCAAATGTAAACATTTCTGGTGAATATATAAATAATTCTAAAAACACCTTCTCAAGTTACTATATAAATCAAGTAGAAGATAGTAAATATATCCAGTTATTTTTTACGCCAAAAGCAAAAGACTGTTATGATTGTTCACTATGGGGTGCAAACACTGAATTATCATATGAATGCTCCTCTATTGGAGCTAATTGTTACGATATAAAATTCTGTTGCCGTTCTTACAAAGGAGCACAAAATTGTGAATATTCATTGTATTGCATAGGATGTTCACATATTTTTGGTTGTTCTGGTTTAAAAAATAAACAATATTGTATCTTAAATAAACAATACACAAAAGAACAATATGAGGAATTAGTTCCCAAAATAATTAAACATATGAATGATATGCCTTATATAGATTCTAATAATAGAATATATAAATATGGAGAATTTTTTCCACTTGAATTTAGTGCATTTCCTTATAATGATAGTACTGCTCAAGAATATTTTCCATTAAACAAAGAAGAAGCTACAAAACAGGGATATATTTGGTTTGAAAAAGAAAATAGAAATTATCCGATAGATATTTATGCAGAAAATCTCCCTGATAATATTAAAGATGTAGATAATAATATTATTGGAAAAGTAATAGAATGTAGTCATTTTAATGATAAAAATCATAAAAAATTAAATTGCGATAATTCTTGTACCGAAGCCTTCAAAATCATCCCCGAAGAATTAACCTTCTACCGTCGTATGAACCTCCCATTACCACGACTTTGTCCTAATTGTCGCCACTACGAACGTCTATTTCAACGCAATCCCATGAAATTATGGCACCGATCATGTATGAGGCCCGGATGTACTAATGAATTTGAAACTTCTTATGCACCAGAGAGACCTGAGATTGTGTATTGCGAGAGATGTTATCAACAGGAAGTATATTGATTCCTAGATAGCTGCTAGGCAGCTATCTGTAACAGGAAGTTTATTAATTAGATCTCAGCTATAGCGTAGATGTGTAAATCAAATTTGAGATAAAGTGTAAGGCAAGGCCTCACACTTTTAAACACAGATTCAACATGAGAAATGTATTTCCATCCTTTTATATTTGGTAATCTCTCATAATTTATCATGATTTTTAGATTTTTAATTAAAACTATGTTAAAAAACATTTTTATCTTATTTCTAATTTATTACAATTTTATCTTTCGTCAATGTCGGGTTTCATAAAAACTTTAACTTCTTCCCACCCAACAAAACTTACGTTTGACAAATACCTATCTAAATTGTAGTCTGAAGGAAAATTGCTAATTCAAATCATAATAACTAAATCCTAAAAATCATGAACAAGATTCCAAAAAGATTACAAAATGATGCACTGTCTACTTATCTAAAAAAAGAAGGATTGACAAGGATACATCAAGGAAAAGTGCGAGACACTTATTCAATTGATGGAGACCATTTATTGGTCGTTGCTACTGACAGAATCAGTATTTTTGATTTTGTATTGAATGCTCTAGTCCCTAAAAAGGGAGAAGTCCTAACTGCATTAACTCACTTCTGGCTCACAAACTTGTTAAGTGAGTTTAATCATCATCTGATTAAGACAAAAGAAACCGATTTATTGAAAAGAAGTTTCAACGGAGCTTATGACCTAAAAGGAAGATTGCCTGACCTGCCGATTGAATGCTGTCTAGTCGTCAAAAACTTAGCCGGTAAACTTTATCCATTTGAAATGATATATCGTCATCATATTGGGGGTTCCGTGTTCAAAAAGTATCAGGAAACAGGAATCGCTGGTGGCCAAAACATTTCGCCCAATCTCCCTAAATGGTCAAAACTCGATAAGCCCATTTTCACTCCTTCAACTAAAGAAGAAGTCGGTCATGATATAAATGTAGATGCTCTATATTACTTTATGACAATGAAAGAAAAAGGACTAGCCAATGAAATGTATCAAATGGTAGAAATGTTATCCCAGGTCTATTCAATGGCATATTCCTATGCTGAAGAAAAAGGCATTTTAATCCTCGACACGAAAATGGAGGTTGCCGAAGGATTAACTATTATAGATGAAATTCTTACACCCGACTCTTCGCGGTTTGCCTTGAAATCAGACTGGCAACAGGCGCTAAAAGAAGGGCGTGACCCTAAATTTTTAGACAAACAACCTGTCAGGGATTGGGGGGACAAAATCAAAACCCCATTCTATGAAGGAGCAGAGCAAATCATTGGTATAAAAAAACTCGACCCGGAAAATCCTGAACATGTTTCTTTTGTTCATGGATTAAAAGTGCCATCAAAAATTATTAATGATACAACAAATCGATACTTGAAGCTTTTTCATGCGATTACCGGCAGAGATTTAGTTAATTACCAATGGGATGAAATGGGTGTAGAAGATTAATTAAACAAAACAGCGCTCTTTTGAGTGCTGTTTTTACTAAAACTTTCAATATTTTATTTCATATTGTGTACTGATGATTTTGAAATATTTATATTAGATTTAACTTTTTTTCTTTTCATTTCAATCACAAGTTCACTATCTTTAAACGTCACATAGACAGTATCCCCTTTTTTCACTCCACGAGAAATTATAAAGTTGGCAACAGGGTTTAAGATTTTATCTTGAATAAGTCGCACAAGTGGTCGAGCACCGTAGTGCGGATTGTATCCCTCACGCGCAAGATATGATAACGCTTCTTGCGAGATTTCAAGATCAATACCCTTACCTTTTAATCTTTCACTTATAACTTTTATTTTAATATCTACAATATGGCGTATAACTTCCATAGATAAAATATCAAAAACAATTATGTCATCTATACGATTTAAAAATTCTGGCTTGAAATTATCTTTGAGTGACGAAAGAACTCTTTCTTTAGTCTGAGAATATTCATCCTCCTTTTTATTATTTGTAAAACCTAATGATTCCATTTTTTCAATAAAATTAGAACCAAGATTTGAAGTCATAATAATTATTGTATTTTTGAAATTCACAATTCTACCTTTTGCATCAGTTAATCGTCCCTCATCTAAAACTTGCAGAAGAATATTGAAGACTTCAGGATGAGCCTTTTCGATTTCATCAAACAAAACAACAGAGTACGGTCGGTGACGAACTGCTTCGGTTAAATTACCTGATTCATCATAGCCCACATATCCCGGAGGTGAACCAATAAGTTTTGAAACACTGTGTCGCTCCATATATTCACTCATATCGACTCTGACAAGAGCTTTATCATCATTAAACATAAACTGTGCAAGGGTTTTTGTAAGTTCTGTTTTACCTACCCCTGTTGGCCCAAGAAAAATAAATGATCCAATTGGCTTATTGGGGTCTGATATGCCAGCTCTACTTCTGCGAACAACATCTGAGATTTTCTTTATTGCTATATCTTGCCCAACAACTCTTTCTCTTAATTCATTTTCCATATTTACTAGTTTCTTGGCTTCTTCTTCAAGCATTTTTTCAAGAGGCACACCTGTCCAACGCGAAACAACACTGGCGATATCCTCAGTTGTAATTTCTTCTTTTAAGATTCTACGAGATTTTTGGAGTTTTTTTAGTCGTGTAAGTTTTATATCCAAATTATTTTGTAAATCAGGAATTTCGCCGTAACGAATTTCAGCGGCACGACCAAGGTCAGCTCGCATCTCTGCATTCTCTGCTTCTATGCGAAGAGTTTCTAATTCTTTTTTTATTTCACGAATTTCAAGAACTGTTTCTTTTTCATTTTTCCACTTGAGCTCAAGTTCGTGTGTCTTTTCTTTTAGATTTGCTATTTCTTTTTCAATATCTTTCAATCTAGTCACAGCTTCTTTATTTTGAGATTTTTTATCTCTTCCAATTTCTTTTAGCAGAGCTTCTTTTTCAACTTCAAAGCGTATAATCTTTCTATCGGCATCTTCTAAAACCTGTGGTTTATTTTCAAGGGCCAAACGCAACGATGACGAAGCTTCATCGATAAGGTCAACTGCTTTATCAGGTAAATATCTATTTGTAATATATCTTGCACTTAGATTAACCGCAGAAATAATAGCGTCATCAGTAATTCTAATACCATGGAATAATTCATATTTTTCTTTAAGTCCACGCAAGATGGCAACTGCATCATCGATACTTGGTTCATCTATATAAACAGGTTGAAAACGGCGCGCAAGAGCGGGATCTTTTTCAATATGCTTTTGATACTCTTTTAATGTTGTTGCTCCTATCGCACGAAGTTCTCCTCGAGCCAAAGCCGGTTTCAACATATTTGAAGCATCAAGCGACCCCTCTGATGAACCAGCCCCGACAATAGTATGAATCTCATCTATAAATAAAATTATCTTCCCATTGGATCTTTCTATTTCTTTCATAATCCCACGTAATCTCTCTTCAAATTCTCCACGATATTTAGTCCCAGAAAGCAATAACCCTAAATCAAGAGATACAACTTCTTTATCTTTCAAACTCTCTGGCACATCATTCTTGGCAATACGAAGAGCAAGTGCCTCAGCTACAGCTGTTTTACCAGTACCCGCTTCACCTATTAAAATAGGATTATTTTTCGTACGACGTGATAATATTTGCATCATTCTCATAATCTCTACATCACGACCAATCACGGGGTCTAATTTATCTTCACGAGCAAGTGTTGTAAGATTGCGAGTAAATTTTACTAGAAGTTTTGGCTTTTTTATAGAGTTCATTTCGGTGACATTCTCACTACGAAAAAGTTTCAGAACCTTAATGACTTTTTCTTTATCTATTTTAAATCGTCCCAATAATTCTCGTGCTTCACCTGCAATCTCCAATAATGAAACAAATAAATGTTCAGTCGAAACAAATTCGTCCTTCAGAGTAACTGCAACCTTACTAGAATTTTCTATGGCTTGCGCTAAATCTGGAGTTAAATAAATCTGATATGAAGGAGAGAGAGTATTGCGATTCTCTGGAGACTCCGTCATCTCAATCAGATTATCAGTGAGAAGCATTGTATCAACTTCCATCTTATCTAAAATAGAAATCACAAGTGAATCTTCTTGAATAAGTAGAGCTGTCAATAAGTGAAGTGAATTAACATGATTTTGACCACGTTCAATTGCCAGCTCATGAGCCTTGCGGATTACTTCTTTTGCTTTAGTTGTGAAATTATTAAATGGTGGCATAAATATAAATAATTAAAAATTACTAATTACGAATTAAAACACAAAATATTTTCTATAATTTACTGTGTTTTAATCGTCGTGTCGGTATTTTTAGTGGTTTCAGTAGTAGTTTCTTTTATTGGAGAAATTTTTAATACAGTAAAACCATTGTTAAACTTTTTTAAAATTGACGCATCAAAAGTTATTTTATTTAAGATAACTTTATAAGATTCTAACTCATTTACTAAACTAGAATCAACAAGTATCAATCCTAAATCAGAGATAATTACTCCTTGACCTACAGCTGGTATTTCTGGATTTGTCTCAGTTGTAGTAATACTCTCAGTATTTGTATTGTTCGATACAACTTCTTTCTTGTTTAAATAAATAGATACAAGAGCATCACTATTACCAAAAGAAGAAACTGATTCATTTGTATTATTATTTTTATCTACATCCCCAGAAGTAACTGGAGCTTCAACTGTTGTAACTTTTTCTATTGTTCTTTGAATAACATTATTGATAGTCTGCGGAACATTTTTGGGCATTTGATTCATAAGAGAAACAGTAACGATGCCTGTGGCAATAGAAACCACAAAAGTAATCAATAAAACCAATAAAATAAGTTGTTTTTTGTCTAATTCTTTAATATCCATATGTTGCCATACTAGCATATTTTACCTCTTATTTCCACTATATTTTTCTAAAATCTTTTTAAGCTCCTTATATAATACATCTACATCACCAATTTTATTGCATCTTCCTAGCGATATGCGGATTGATCCTTCTTCTTTATCTTTAGGGCAAATTTTTCTAATAGCTTTGATTACGTGCGATTTGTCATTGTTGTCACTCTTACAAGCACTTTTTTCAGAAACATAGATTCCTCGTGCTGATAATTCAACCACGAGAAGTTCACTAGAAATTCCAGAAATAGAAATATTTATATTATTTGGTAATCGTTTTTCCCTATCTCCGTTTAAGGAAATTTTATAACCAGACACCATAGAAAGAGATAATAATTTTTTAATTCCATAATCACGAATTTTAGTAAGACGAATAAATTCTTTTTCTTTAATTTTATTTGTAATCTCAAGAGCAAGAGCAAGTCCAGCAATCAAAGAAACACTTTCTGTTCCAGAACGTAATCCAAACTCCTGCCCACCACCTCTATAAAGTGGAGCAAGTTCAACTCCTCTTTTTACATACAAAACACCAACTCCTTTTGGTCCATATATTTTTGAACTGTTGAAGGTCATAAGATCAACTCCAAGTTTTTCAATATTTTCCGTGAATAAATAATTCATTGTCTGACAAGCATCAGTATGGAGTAGCGGAAATCGTGAAGAACATGAATTTGATTTCCTAAATCTCCTAATTATTTTTGCAATTTCTTCTATCGGTTGAATTGTTCCGATTTCATTATTGGCATACATTACAGAAACCAAAATGGTATTCTCTTTTAAGGATTCTTCTAATTCATCTAAATTTATTATTCCATTCTTATCTACAGAAACATACGTTACTTCTGCTTCTCCTTTTTCTTCAAGCACTTTGCAATTCTCCAATACCGCGGGGTGTTCTATCTGAGTTGTTACAATATGCGGAATTTTTGATTCTTTCTTTTCATTCTTAACTTTTAATTCGTAATTTTTAATTACCCCCAATATAGCCAGTGCGTCACTTTCTGTACCACTACCTGTAAAAATGATTTCATCGCTATGTGCATTTATAAGTTTAGCTATTTTATTTCTATTTTCTTCAATTATATTCCTTACTTTTACTCCACTAGTATAAATAGAACTAGGGTTAGCAAAAAACTCTCTCTCGTACAGAGCAACAATCTTGGCAACTTCTTTATTGATAGGTGTTGCCCCAGCATTATCGAGATATATGTTTTTGGGTGATAAAAACTTCATAACTATATATTACTATAACATAGCATTGTAAAAAAAGCCTTATTGGTATATACTCTTTTAATATATGAATACTACTATCTTATTTTATATAATTTCTGCGGTTGTTGTTATCATTTTATTATGGATTTTAATGATTGAACTTCGTCTGAAGAAAATATTCGCCGGAACTAAAGCAAGAAACTTGGAAGAAATGATTGTTTCGGTAGGGAAAAAAATGAACGAACTCGCAGAAACGCAAGATAAAATAGACAAGCATTTAGTCACCATAGATAACCGTTTAAATAAATCTATCAGAAGTATCGAGACAATACGCTTTAATCCTTTTGTTGATGCAGGGGGAAATCAAAGTTTTGCGATTGCTTTCATGAATGATGAAAAAAATGGAGTAGTTATGTCCAGTTTGTATGCTCGCGATCGAATGAGTATGTTTGCTAAACCAATAATCAATGGTAAATCAGAATTTGAATTATCAAGTGAAGAAAAAGAAGTGTTAGAGAAATCGATAAAATAATAATAAATATAAAAAATAAATAATATTAAAAATTTCTTCGTTTATCCCTCTCCGCAAATATTAATTTGCTCCGGCACGCCCACACCTACTCAGAAATTTTTAATATTGTTTATTTTTATAAAATTTTATGCCAGAAAAAAACCAAACAATCCAAAAAGTTCGCCCACCTGTCGTCGTAGTGATGGGGCATGTTGACCATGGAAAATCAACGCTTTTAGATTACATTCGAAAATCAAATATTGTTGACAGTGAGGCTGGAGGTATTACTCAACATATAAGTGCGTACGAAGTAGCCACAAAAGATGATAAGGGAGAAAATAGACTAATTACTTTTTTGGATACTCCTGGGCATGAAGCTTTTTCAAAAATGCGTTCCCGTGGAGCCGCAGCTGCCGACATTGCTATTTTAGTAGTTTCTGCTGAAGATAGTGTTAAAGCTCAAACGTTAGAGGCTTATAATACAATAATTGAAAGTAAAATTCCCTATATTGTTGCAATAAATAAAATAGACAGACCAAACGCAAACATTGATAAAACTAAAATGGATTTATCTGAAAAAGGAATATACCTAGAAGGTATGGGTGGTGATATTCCTTTTGTTTTAATTTCGGCAAAAAATGGAGATGGTATAAAAGAACTTTTAGATATGATTATTTTAGTTGCTGATCTACAAGATTTCAAAGGAAGTCCAAATATAAATGCAACTGGAATTATAATCGAGGCAAAACGCGAACCCAAGCGTGGAATTTCCGCGACTTGTGTCATAAAAGATGGAACACTTTACGCAGGCATGTTTGTGGCTTGCGGTGAAGCTATTGTTACAACTCGTATCTTGGAAAATTTTAAAGGTTTGCCAATAAAAGAAGCGACTTTTTCCTCCCCTATTAAACTTGTTGGTTTCGAATCAATGCCAGAAGTTGGAAGTGTATTTGAGTCTTTTAAAACAAAAAAAGAAGCTGAATGTTATATTGAAAAACAAAAAGATGATAATCAAAATAATAAAATCTGCGAGAAAAATGAAACTTCTACGGGTAAAATTATTCCAATAATTATAAAGACCGATGCTTCTGGAACTATCGAGGCTATTGAAAAAGAAATCAGTAAATTAAATACAGAAGAAATTTCTTTTAAAATAATTAGTAAAGGAGTTGGAGCAATAAATGAATCAGACCTCAAGATGGGTAACGTAAATAAAGAAAGTATTATTGTTGGTTTCAACACAAAGATAGACAGTGGAGCTCGTGATTTAAATGAATCATTAAAAGTACGAGTTGAAACATTTAATATTATTTATAAATTAATTGATTGGCTGAAAGAACTTGTGGAAGAACGCCGACCTCGCCTTGAAACGATTGAGGTTATCGGTTCACTGAAAGTCCTAAAAACTTTTGGCTCAACAAAAGGTAAACATATTGTTGGAGGGAAGGTAACAATCGGCAAAATAACCCTAGGAAGTAATATTCGAATAATTCGTCGTGATTTCGAAATCGGAACCGGAAAAATTGTAGAGTTACAAGTAAATAAATTTAAATCAAAAGAGGTTCTTGAAGGAAACGATTGCGGACTTCAAGTTGAAACCAAAATGGATATTGCTGTAGGTGATGTATTAGAAGCGTTCGAAATTAAAATAGTATAGTAGCTACACAAATTATATTCTGAAAAAAGTCCTCGGATGAGGGAGGACAAGGAGCCAGACATTTTTTCATAAAATAATTTGTTCCGCTTAAAATTAATTTATGTCTGAATTTAGAAATGAAAAAATAGCAAATAATATAAAAGAACTTGCGGCTATATATATAGAACGTGAATCAGGTCCAACCTCGATGATCACTGTCACTCGAGTTCTTTTATCTCCTGATGGAAAGAGAGCAACTATCATGGTAAGTGTCCTTCCTCGTGAAAAAGAAAAAGCAGCTTATGGTTTTATAAAAAGAAATTTAGGAGACTTGAGAAAACAAGTCACAAAAAGTCTACGAATTAATCCAATCCCTTTTTTAGATGTTGAAATAGATGAAGGAGAAAAGAATCGTCAAAAGATTGACGATTTGTTAATGAACGGGTAGGATAAGAAAAGTTTGTTAAATTTTTAATATCGGCCTAGTAGCCAAGTGGCACGAACGTAGCGAAATGAAAAAAGCCAGAGATGATCTCTGCCAGACAAGTAAGATAAGTTTAAAAGTTATTTCAAGGTTTAGTTTTTAATAAGGCCTGGTAGCCAAGTGGTAAGGCAGAGATCTGCAAAATCTCTATACGGCGGTTCAATTCCGCCCCAGGCCTCAAAAATAAAAAGTAGCAATTTATATATAATTTTGCTAGTATATTTTTATGCCCAGGTGGCGGAATTGGTATACGCGCTAGTCTTAGGAACTAGTGGAGCAATCCTTGGAGGTTCAAGTCCTCTCCTGGGCACAAAGAGAGACACCACATAAAAAACTACAATTTAGAGACGGCCGTCTCTAAATTGTAGTTTTTTTTTTATTTATTTCCATGTTAAACTACTTTTATGTCCCACCAAAAAACTGCCGAAAAAACTGTTTATTTTAGTATCCTTAGCAATACTCTACTTGCTGCCATTAAATGGACTGCTGGTTTCTTTGGAAATTCATATGCTTTAATCGCAGATGCAATAGAGTCAACAACAGACATTGTGTCATCTATTTTAGTTTTATTTGGAATAAAATATTCTTCAAAACCAGCCGACAAAAACCATCCATACGGTCACGGAAGAATTGAACCACTTGTCACCTTTTTGGTTGTTGGATTTTTAATTACATCGGCGATAATAATTACTATTCATGCAATTGAAAATATACAAACCCCTCACGGATTACCAAAATTTTATACCCTTTTTATTTTAGCAGGGATTATCGCATGGAAAGAAATTTCTTATAGGCTAGTTATTAAAAAAAGTAAGGAGACAAAAAGTAGTTCACTCAAAGCCGATGCTTGGCATCACCGAAGTGACGCCATAACCTCAGTTGCCGCATTTATAGGAATAACTATCGCTCTCATACTAGGTGAAGGATTTGAGTCAGCCGATGACTGGGCTGCTATATTTGCAGCTCTATTTATTTTATATAATTGTTATTTAATCTTTAGACCCGCACTTGGCGAAATCATGGATGAACATACTCATGATGATATAGTTGGTAAAATCAGAGAAATATCAACAACAGTCAAAGGAGTTATAGCCACCGAAAAATGTTTTGTTCGAAAAACTGGAATGCAATTTCATATAGACTTACATATTACTGTAGATTCTCAGATTTCTGTAAAAGAAGGACATGCAATATCTCATAGACTTAAAAAAGTCCTAAAAGAAGAAATGGCAGAATTATCAAATGTTTTGATTCACGTTGAACCAAATAATTAAATATAAAGTTGCTTCTTCTTCTAAAATATAGTATACTCTAAAACATGACGATTATAGTTAAAGTATTGCCTTATATACAAATTATACTATCTATTATTTTAGTAGTTGCAATTTTACTTCAGCAATCTAGTGCTGGAGTTGGAGGGGCATTAGGAGGTGGAGACGGGGGTGGACTATATAGTACACGTCGTGGTTTTGAGAAATTTCTTTTTATTTTAACGATAATTATTGGTATTTTTTTTGTTGTATCATCGTTTGTGGCTATATTCATCAAATAATCGAAGATTAAAATCTCTAATCTAATTGTTTTTATTGTGTGTTTTTATGCATAAATTTATTCTATTCATTAAAGAATTTCATTTTTACAAGAAAAAAGAACTACTCGAGGCTGCAGCATCTTTCTCTGATAAACTTTTTCTTATCTTTGTAGCAATTTTATCTATTGCTATTATTTTAGTGACAATTATTGTGGGAAAAGTGAATTCCATGTTTTTAGTCAATGTGCCTATAACAGGTGGAACAGTAACAGAAGGTATCATCGGTGTTCCAACTTTAGTTAATCCAGTTATTGCAATATCTGATGCTGATAAAGATTTAACTTCACTTGTTTATTCTGGTTTAATGAGAAAAGATTCAGAAGGAAATTTTATCCAAGATTTAGCAGAATCATATAATATTTCTCCTGATGGTATTAATTACACTTTTACGATAAGAAAAGATGCAAAATTTCATGACGGAACAAAGATAACTGCAGATGATATTATATTTACGATTGAAAAAATAAAAGACCCAACCATTAAAAGTCCTCGCAGAATGGGCTGGGATGGAGTTAATGTGAGTAAAAAAGATGATTACACTGTTGTCTTTACACTTGCACAGTCATATATATCATTTTTAGACAACATGACAATTGGTATACTTCCATCAGCCCTATGGAAAGATATAAAACCAAATGAATTTAATTTATCTCCTTTAAACACAAAAGCAATAGGATCAGGTCCTTATAAAATAAAATCGGTAACTAAAGATGATAATGGAATATCACAAGAATATAAACTTGAGCGTTTCAGTAACTTCATGCTTGGTAAACCAAATATTAAATATTTTAATATAATTTCTTTTGCTAATGAAAAAGATTTAATAAAAGCACTCTTAAATCACTCTATTGATCAAGCGGGTGGAATTAGTTCAGAAAATATGAATGAGGTAAAAAAAGAAAAATATAAAGTATATGAAGCTACACTACCTCGAATATTTGGAATATTTTTTAATAGTAATAATAATAAAATATTTACCGATCAAGCAGTTATACAATCCATAAATAAAGCATTAGATCGACAAGCTGTGGTAAACCAAGTTTTGGGTGGTTATGGTTCTAATATTTATGGCCCAATACCAGAAAAAATTATTCAAACTGAAAATAAAATTACTTATGATGAATCGACCTTAAACGAAGCTCGTCAAATATTGGACAAGGCTGGTTGGGTTATCGGAGAAGATGGTATTCGCAAAAAAGGAGGTTCTGTAAGTAAAACAATTACAAAAAAAGTTGGGAAGAAAACAGTAACTCAAACAATTAAAAGCACTTCCCCTTCTATTCGTTTAAGCTTTTCTCTAACGACAGGTGATACTCCAGAGCTTAAACAAACAACATTATTGATAAAAGAACAATTGGCAAAAATTGGAATAGAAGTGGACACAAGTAAGATATATGAGACAGGTCAATTAAATCAAATTATTAGAGCCCGAAATTATGAAGCACTTTTCTTTGGGCAAATTGTAAATCATGAATCCGATTTATATTCTTTTTGGCATTCATCTCAAAGAACAGATCCTGGTTTAAATATCGCGATGTTCAACGATAAGAAGGCTGATGCAATTCTTGAATCAATTCAGAAAACACTAAAATTCGAAGAGCGCACAGATAAATATAAAGCTCTTGAAAATGAATTCGATAAAAATATACCTGCTATTTTGATTTACTCTCCCAAATATTTATATGTAACATCCCCTAACCTTAACAACATCTTACTTAAGAATATAACGGTGCCCTCAGATCGTTTTACTTCAGCTTACAATTGGTATGCTGATACGGACAAAGTCTGGAAAATTTTTACTAAATAAAATAAATAAAATATGAATGAAATACCAAAAAAAATCGTAAACCCTAAATCTAAAAGTGGTCAAAAGTTTAATTACAAAAAACAAGGGAATATCCGTGTCTTGCATAAACCACAGCAACCTATAACCAAAATAGTAAGTACAACAAAACAAACTTCCTATAGTAGTGATAGACCAAAAGGAACAAATAAAAAAATAAGTCGCGGAAGTTATCAATATAGTAATAATAAAGGTAATCGTAGACCTAAGGCAGAAGTCCAAACTATAAACAATAAACCAACTTTTTCCAAAAATAAACCAACACCTATTCCACCGCCAGAGAAGGGAGTTATTCGAATAATTCCTCTCGGTGGAGTTGAAGAAATTGGGAAAAATATGACTGCTATTGAAATCGGTGATGATATTATTGTCATCGATGCTGGTATGCAATTTAAAACTGAAGATACACCTGGAATCGATTACATTATCCCAAACACTACTTATTTAGAAGAAAGAAAGGATAAAGTAAAAGCGATGTTGGTAACCCATGGGCACTTAGATCATATAGGAGGTATTCCTCTAGTCATGAGTCGTATTGGTAATCCCCCGCTATATTCTAGAAATCTTTCTGTATTAGTAATGAAAAAACGACAAGAAGAATTTCCTCACTTGCCACCCCTAAACTGCCAAATTGTTGAAAAAAATTCTGTTATTACAGTTGGTAATTTGCGTATCCGTTTCTTTGGAGTAACACATACAATGCCTGACTCTATGGGTATAGTTATTGAAACACCATATGGATCAATCGTAACTCCAGGAGATTATAAATTAGATCAAATTGACGGAGTAGTTAGCGATGAAGAAGAAAAAGAATATGCATTTTTTGATAAAGAAAAAGTTCTCTTACTTTTAACAGATTCCACAAATATTGAGAATGAAGGATTCTCTCTTCCAGAAGTTAGAGTTCATGAGGGACTAGATAAGGTTATAAGACAAGGAACTGGTAGAATTATTATTTCGGCTTTTGCCTCATCTATTACTCGTCTTATGAAAATTGTTGAAATTGCAGAATCTTTGGGTAAAAAAGTTGTTCTTGATGGAAGGTCACTTAAAACAAATATGGAAGTTTGTGAATTAGCGGGAATCTTCACTCCAAAAAAGGGTACAATTATTCCAGTTGAAGATGTAGACAAATACCCTCCCAATAAAGTTCTTATCATGATGACAGGTGCTCAAGGAGAAGAATTTGCGGCCCTTGGTCGTGCTGCAAATAAAACTCATAAAAAATTTCAAATTCGCCCGGGTGATACAATTATTCTTTCTTCTTCTATTGTTCCTGGAAATGAAATAGCTGTACAACACCTAAAAGATAATTTATCTCGTCATGGAGTTCGTATTATAAGTTATCGAACAAGTGAAGAATATATTCATGCGACTGGACATGGGAACCAAGAAGATATTAAGTGGTTACATAAAAAAACTCATCCTAAATTTTTTATTCCTATACACGGCTGGCATTCAATGCTTGTAAAACACAAAGAAGTAGCTATGTCTATCGGTATGTCAGGAGATAATATTATTGTTCCAGACAATGGCTCAATTATTGAAATAGTTGATAATGGAGAAAAGATGATTCTTCGTAAAGAAAAAGCACCATCAGGCCCAATGATGGTGGATGGATTCTCTGTTGGAGATGAACAAGATGTTGTGATCAGAGATAGAGTCATGCTTGCTCAGGATGGAATGTTTGTTCTTATTGCCACAATTGATTCTACTTCTGGAAAATTAAGAAAATCTCCAGATATAATATCTCGTGGTTTTATTTACCTAAAAGAAAATCAGGAATTACTCCACCAAGTCAGGTTGATAATTAAGAAAACCGTTGAGGATGAAACAAATGGAATGAACCCAATCAATTTTGATGTTATTAAAACTGCCCTCGGTGACAACATCTCAAAATTCCTTTTCCAAAAAACAGCCAAGCGACCTATTGTCATCCCAGTATTATTAAGTATTTAAAAATATGAATAAAATTTCTAAAATAAAAAGAATGTATGCTTTATCATTTATTTTTGCTTTGCATATTTCTATATCAGCATATATCAGCTCTGTATTTTTAACTAAAATTATAAAAGAAGACTTCGTGGGTATTTTATATACACTAGCTTCTTTATTGACCCTAATTCTTCTAACGAAAAGTTCCAGTATACTAAAAAATTTTGGGAATAGAAGATTGATCATTATGTTTCTAGTGATGAATATGTTTTCATTGGTTGGTCTTATAACCTCAAATAATCCTTATATTATAGGTACTTCATTTATCCTATTCACTACAACTAATACCCTTGTTTATTTTTGTATTGATATATTTATTGAACATTTTGGAAATCCACAAACAATAGGCAAGACTCGTGGATTATATTTAACGATATTGAATATAGCATGGATCATGTCTCCTCTTATTTCGGTTTTTTTAATTACAAAAGAGGGTGGATATAAAGCTATATTTATACTCGCCTTTTTAATGGTTTCTTTGATGACAGTAGGATTATTTTTCTCTGTAAGAACTTTCAAGGATAAAACTTACAACAAAACTCCACTTTTAGAAACATTTAAATATTTAAAAACAAATCACCATATGTTTTCTATTGTAGTTATAAATTTTCTATTACAATTCTTTTTTGCTTGGATGATTGTTTATACTCCTATTTATCTTTTTAATCATTTAGGTTTTAACTGGAATCAGATTGGCATCATCTTCACAATCATGCTTACTCCTTTTGTCATACTTGGATTACCAATTGGAACACTTATAGATAAATATCATACTAGTAAGAGACTTTTATTATATATTGGATTTTTTATAATAATTTTTTCAACATTAATTATTTCATTCATTACAACAAAAAGTATAGCAATCTGGGCTATTATTTTATTGATTACACGAGTTGGAGCAAGCATAATAGAAACAACATCAGAAACATATTTTTTCACTCATATCAAAGAGGAAGATGCTTATCTACTTGGAACATTTAGAGATATGAATCCTGTCGCATACATAATCGCACCATTGATAGCGACTGGAGTATTCTTATTTTTACCTTTTAAATATCTTTTTATTGTATTAAGTGTAATATTAGCTACAGGTTTGTATTTTACTTCTAAACTAAAACACAATCATGATAATCTACCCAGTACGAATAAATAAATACCTCGCACTTAAAAATTATTCCACTCGTGTTGGTGGAGATGAACTTATTAAAAAGGGTCTAGTTTTTATCAATGGCAAAAAAGCAGTCCTGGGTGATAAAGTTTATGAAAATGATGAAGTAAAAGTAAATTCTAAAGGAGCAAAAAAAGAATATGTTTATTATGCATACAATAAAGACATAAATGTTTCTACAAACCCAGACACAACTAGTAAAGATATCTTACAAGTTACCAGATTCCCTGTCCGCGTATTTCCTGTTGGACGTCTTGATAAAGATTCACATGGATTAATATTGATGACCAATGATGGCCGTGTGACAGACCGATTACTTTCCCCTCGCTATGTCCACGAGAAAGAATACACAGTAAAAGTTGATAAGCCATTTTCAGATACCTTTATAGAATTAATGCAAAATGGAGTTCACTTCGATGGATTCATCAGTAAAAAATGTAAAGTTTGGAGGCAACCTAAATCTAAGGATATCTTTCACATAGTGCTCACAGAGGGCAAGAAACGTCAAATAAGACGCATGTGTGAAGCATTACACCACAATGTCATAAATCTTAAAAGAATACGCATTTTAAATATTGAATTAGGTAAAATTCCTCTCGGTGAATGGAGAGAAATCAAAGGAAAAGAATTAGATGAACTTTTAAGACAATTAAATCTAATATAAATAAAAAATCACCAATAAAATTGGTGATTTTTTATTTATGAATTTTTAATCTTCAAATCCTACCTTATGACGACTCTCAATTCCAAAAACACCGTCAGGAGTAAGTCCATTTTCTTTTTGCCATTCAATTAATTTTTGTTTTGTCATTGGCCCAAAAGATCCATCTTCTAGTATTTCCAATATTGCTTGAAGAAGTTTAACGTCATCTCCTTTTATTCCATGCTTTAGTGTTCTTGAAATTCCATAATTTCTCACACCACAATTAGACCCTGGTTCTGTACAAATCTTTTTATCATCTTTCTTATCATCATCAACTACTGGACAAATCTCCCCTGTCATTGGGCTAAACTTATACCCAGGTAGACATCCATCATTTACTAACTCAGTAGAGCAAGGTAGTCCTGTCATTGGACTAAATTTAAATCCAGGTAAACAACCCTTAATCTCTTTTTCAGTTGAATCTAATACTTTCACACTTAAACTTGTTTCAGCACTTCCTCCATTCGAAGGACATGGGGTTGTAATACACCTAACAGTATTCTCACTTGTTACTCTAAATACAGGAGTAAATGTTCCTACCCGTCCATAACTATGGGTAAATGTTGCTGATTGTTGATAATCCTTAATAGGTGGCATTATTGAAGTAGTGGACGTTGAATAAAGAGGTTCATCTCCCCAAACTACATAATAGGAAAGATTCCCTCCCGTTGGAGCTGAAGCTTTTACTTCCCATTCCCCTTTTTGATCTACTTTTAATATTTGAGGACCCTTAACTCCTGAAATAACTGGATTATTTGAGACAGAAGAAGTGGTAGTAAAATAATTATCACTTTCATCTTTAATTCCTGAAGAGGAGGATAATTCAATTACATACCTTGATCCTGAAACAACTGAAACCGAATTCGGTCCAGTACTCGCTCCACTCATCTTCTTACTTGTATCCCATAAATAACTGCCTGTATTTTTAACGGTATCTATATAAAATTGAGTTTGACACCCAACCATAGGAGCTGAGCCACAACTTATACCATAATATTTTAGGTTTATAGTGATATCAGAATTACTATCAAAATTATCTGAATCCCATCTTATATTATATTTCTGACCAACTTGAATTGTTTCCCCACCATTTGGAGAAATGACTGTGATTGAAGGTTGAAAAGATTCAGCTTGAACCTTAAAACCAACAATAATAAAACTAAAAACAAATAGACCTATTAATAACTTTTTCATAAAAATTTTATTTGAAAAATTAAAACTAATAATATATCGACATTATACACT
The DNA here is from genome assembly GCA_041666225.1 of Minisyncoccota bacterium. Classification (GTDB taxonomy): domain Bacteria; phylum Patescibacteriota; class Minisyncoccia; order Phycocordibacterales; family UBA9973; genus UBA8515. The sequence continues at coordinate 26,031 of JBAYHJ010000003.1, forward strand.
AAATTAGTGCATAAATAACAAAACCCACTACTTATGACGTAGTGGGGATTGAAATCTTACATGGTTAACTATTTTGCGATATATGGCAACAGTCCCATAAATCTTGCACGCTTGATCGCTTCAGCCAATTTTCTTTGATTCTTAGCTGTCACGTCTGTACGTCTGCGAGACTGAATTCGAGCAGAAGGAGATAGAAATCTTTTTAGAACTTCTACATCTTTATAGTCAATATGTTTTATATTGTTTGATGAAAAATAATCTTGTTTCATATTTCTTAATTCTTAATTAGTAATCAGTAATTGGTAATTATTAAAACGGAATATCTTCCGCATTTATTTGTTCCTCTGGATATTCAATCGTATCAAGTCCACCTTCGTCTTCTTTTTGTGATGGTGATCCTTTGATGGTTTGATCAAAACTTCCACCAGTCTTTTGGCCACCACTTGAACCAAATTGAACTCTATCCGCGATAACTTCGGTACGATACTTTTTAGTATTTGTAGCAGCGTCATCCCAACTTCTTGTTTGCATACGACCCTCTACCATTACCTGACTACCTTTTTTCATATACTGAGCAACTGTCTCAGCCTGACGACCAAAGACAACTACATTGTGATAATCGGCTGCTTCTTGTTTTGCACCATTTTTATCTTTCCAAACACGATTTGTCGCGACTGAAAAACTGCATACTTTCATTCCAGAGGGGATAGCTTTCAATTCTGGATCTCGTGTTAAATTTCCTATTATAAATACTTTGTTTAAATACATATGTGAATATGTAGTATGTAGAGTGTAGAAAGTAGAAAGGAAAAACTAATTTGTTTTTAACCCCTACTACTTACTACCTACTACTTCCTACCTAATATTTATTAATAATCCTATTATACCACGAGAGCATCTATTTCCTTGTCTATAACTTCTTCATTAATAGGACCAGTCTCTTCAGTCTTTATAGCTGGGCGACGTCTATTGTTACCATCTTGCTTGCCATAAGCACGTTTGACTGACATGGTATTCTCACGAACTGTTTTAATCATAAGATATCGAACAAGCTTTTCGTTCTTGTCCAAGATATCTTTTATAATTTTAGCAGCTTCGGTCGTACATTCAAACTTTACCCAACCAAAATATCCATAAGAAAACTTTTGTTTCTTGTTATTAATAGAACGAGTCATTTCATAAGCTAATTCCATTAGTTTAGGATATTCATCAGAGATGAAAACAGCTCCTTTTTCTATAAACATATCTTTAAATATTGTGACTTCTTCACCTAAATTTTCTTCTGCGATTGTAGGCAACATCAAGTAACCTACTTCGTAAACGCTAAGACGAATTTCTTTTTCTTCGCCTACATTTTCTTCTACTATTTGCTTTTTTGCCATAAGATAATGCGTAAAAACGCGATAAATTGTTAATTTTAATACTATCTCGCTATGGACCAGTGTGTACCGACTTCAGGGTCGGTACAAACGAGATAAGACATATATTAACAAAAAAATCTCTAAATGTCAAAAAGTCGCTTTGCATTAGCAATTATAGCTTTTGCAACCTCCTCTTCATTTAAACCCTTGATTTCAGCTATTTTTTTGACTATCTCTCTCACATACACGGGCTCATTTCGCTTTCCTCTATGGGGCACTGGAGCCACATATGGGCTATCTGTATCAGTAAGTATCATATCTAAAGGTGTTTCTTTAATAACCCCAGTATAATCACAAATCTCCGGTTTTGGTTTATAAGTAATAGGCCCAGCAAATGAAATATAAATTCCTATTTCCACAAATCTTTTCATATCTTCTACACTTCCAGCAAAAAAATGCGACACCCCAATTGTTGGAAGTCCGACTTCCAACAATCTAGTTGAATGCTTTTTAATTAATTCATAAACATCAAAATAGGCATTGTGAGTTTTATCCGTTCCGTTATTTCGAACATGCAACATCAGGGGTAAACCAAGTTCATTGGCAAGTTCTATCTGAGCGATGAATGCAGTTTTTTGTTTTTCAATACTATCTTCATCTAAGTGGTAGTAATCAAGACCACATTCCCCTATCCCAACTACTTTGCCGAGCTTCGCAAGTTCTCTGTATTTCTCTTTATCAAATATTTCACCACGAGAAGTGAACTCTTGTCCTTCTTCTCCTAACTCACTAACATCATGATATGAAGCTCCAGTATGAATCGGATGAAGTCCAATTGTTGCATAAACTCCTTCTGGATAATCATCGGTCATCTCAACTGCTTTTTTTGAAGTATCATATTGAGTGCCAATATTTATCACCCAAGTATTATTTTCCAAGGCACGAGAAATAACCGCATCTCTATCTTCTTCAAATGCTTTAAAATTTGTATGCGCATGTATATCTATGTATTTAAGCATAAAGTAAATATAGCATTTATAGGTAAAAAGAAAACCACCCAAAAAGTGGTTAACTTTTTAAGTGGTCAGATTTTAATTATCTTGTGTTTCTTCATCTTCTTCTCCATTATCAGGCATAAAATATAAAAGTGAGGCTGTAGTAACACCTGATGCAAGCCCTAATACGCTTTCAGCTCCACTAATAGTTTGTAATTCTGGGGGAAGAATGAACAATATTATACTTTTTATACCAATTATAATAGCCACACAAGCTGTTGTAATTAATAAAGAAAGATATACTGCTTTCAGATATTCAAGAATTTTTTTTGTTTTCATTTGTTTTGGATTTAGAATTGTTAAACATAAGATTTTTAAAAACTCCTTTTTAAAAGAATCTTTAAAAATCCTACGTCTACAAAAAATCCCAAATATCAAAGAACTATACTATCTATATAGTATAGCATATTTGGAGTAGTATGTCAATAACTAGTCTTTCCTTAAAAATAAAGGGTTTTCTGGTTTTTTGTTATCGCGGATTAATTGCTTTAGTTTTATATTTGTCTCTGGCATTATAGGATTTAGCATGCGAGCGATAGTGTAGAGTTTCAAAACTAAATCTTTAATCATTTCCTTCCCTTTTTCTTCATCTACTTTCACAACTTTGAATGGTTGAGTTTCTTGAATTATTTTATCGAGTTCACTAATTTTTTCCCAAACATAATCAGCTGCTTTTTTCAAATCAAACTCTTCATAATTTTTGAAGTATTCTTTAAAATCTTCAAACTCAGGAATTTCTGGACACTTATCTAAATACTTTTCAGACAAAGTTAAAATGCGAGAAGATAAATTCCCCAATCCATTTGCAAGTCCTGAATTGTAAGCATCTTTAAATCGCTCAATCGTAAAGGGACTATCTTCAAAACTTCCCACTTCACGAAGAAGGAAATATCGAAGCGCATCTGTTCCATATTCAGCAACTACATCTCTAGGGTCTACGACATTACCAAGAGTTTTAGACATTCGTATTCCACCCTCACCTGTTATAAAACCATTCACTATTATTTGGTGAGAATTTGGAACATCAGCAGCCATCAGCATCGCTTGCCACATGGCACTTTGAAAACGAGTATTGTCTTTACCACAATATTGAGTTGGTGTTCCATTCACCCAATATTTTTCAAAATTGGATTCCTCGCCCCCTGCTAAGGGGGAGATGCCGGAGGCAGAGGGGGTCTGGTTTGGCCACCCCAATGTTGAAATATAATTTACCAAAGCGTCAAACCATACATACATAACTTGGTTCTCATCCCCAGGTACTGCTATCCCCCATGGCATTTTCTCTTTCAATCGAGAGATTGAAAAATCTTGCAGGCCACTTTTAACAAAGTTTTTAATTTCATTTAAGCGAAATTCTGGAACAACAAAATTTGGGTTTTTTTCATATAGTTCAAGTAGTCTATCTCCAAATGCAGAATATTTAAAGAAATAATTTTCTTCATTTATTATTTTAAGAGGAGTACCTGGGTGGTCAACGCATTCTCCATTTACAAGTTCACTATCAGTCTTTTCACTTTCACAACCAACACAATATTTAGCTTCATAAGTTTTTTTATAAATATATCCATTGTCAGATACCCTCTTCCAAAATTCTTGAGCCGCTTTTTCGTGATTTTTGTCAGTCGTACGAATATAATGGATATCATCACAAACACCAAACATTTTTAATTGCTCTTTGAAAGTTACAAATCCAGCGTCGACAAATTCTTGGGCTGTTTTACCTTGTTCTTTGGCTTTCTCAAATATCTTTAAACCATGTTCATCGGTTCCAGTATTAAAATACACATCATAACCAATAAGCTTTTTATAACGAGCGATAGTATCAGCACGGACAAATTCAAGGGCATGACCCATGTGAAGTGGTGCATTTACATAAGGAAGAGTAGTTGTGAGATAAAACGATTTCTTCATATTATTCAGTCTTGGAGAGAATTTTTTTCTTTTCCAAATCATCTAAAAATTCTAATAAACAAACAGCTGCAGGTATCGCAAGTATTACCCCTAAAAATCCAGCCAGTTCTGCACCAATAATAATTGAAAGAATAACAACAAGTGGAGATATGCCGATAATTTTTTTAATTATCAAAGGATATATCAAATAATTTTCAAATTGATGCAAAACAAAATACAAACCAAATGACAATAACGCCATAGTAACTCCCCCATCAAGATATCCGAAGAGTGTCACAGGGACCATCGCCAAGAAAATTCCAAAAGGAACAAGTTCACAAAATGCCGTCAAAATAGCGAGCACGAGTGAGTACTTAACTCCTAAAATAGTAAGTCCTAGATAAGCAAGAATTCCAATAATAAGCCCAAGCAACATTTGTCCTTGCACCCAACGACCAATCTTGTGTTCTGTACGTTGCCAAAGGTCAATAATATACTCTTCGCTCTTACTTGGAGTAATAATACGCAAAAAGTTCTCAATACCCTTCTCGGTAATTGAAAGATAAAAAGAAATAATTACAATGAAAAAGAAATTCAACAATCCCCCAAAGGCTCCACCAAAGACATCCATAAAACCACCAGAAAAACCATTGATTAGTGTCTGTGTACTTTTTATAACTTCACCGATAGATGCATTTTTGGAAATATTTGAAACTACATCTTTCGCTCCAGAAATCGTATCTGGCTGGAATGAATTTAAGATACTGCTGTTGGGAATATACTGACTAAGTGATGCTACCAAAGTAGACATTTCTTCTATAAAAACAGGCATAAAAACAGAGAGTAAACTTATTACCACACTAATAGTCAAAACATAGATAAGTAATACAGCAAATGTTCTATTTTTAATATATGGTTTAATTTTCTTAACAGCAGATTCCACAAAAGAAGCAATCACAATCGCCACGAGAATAACCAAGACCAAATTAAATAATTTAATAACAGCAAAAACTAAAGCTCCCATAAGGAGTATTTTTACTAAAGTGTTGGTTGAAATACTTATGTGCATATTTTTAATTTTATTATCCATATATCTAATAATAACACATTTGTAAATTAATTAGAATTTGAGTATTTTTTTAAATTCATCTCCATTTTTAAATGGACCAATTATAGCTAGATTTAAATTTTTTGTTTTAAAGATAATTTTTGCCATTTTTTGAATATCACTTGAAGTTACGCTTTTTATTTCTTTTATTTTTTCTTCAAGAGTTTTTATTTCTTTTTTCATCAATTCTTGACCACCATAGAAGTTTGCAATATCATCAGTTGCTTCAAGCGACATTTTCATATTACCAATTATTAGCGACTTTACTTTATCCAATTCCCTATCGCCCACTTTCTCTTTCACTAAAAGATTACACTCTTTAATAATTTCTTTTATAACTTCTTCTGTCCGAATATTGTTTACTCCGGCTGAAATCTGAAATGAGCCATGGTCAAGCGAGGGTTGGTTTGAAGCTCTCACATAATAAGCTACTCCCATCTCTTCGCGAAGCTTAGAGAAAAGTCTTGAACTCATACCTGCACCCAAAACTCCAGAGAGAAGTGAGAGTGTGGTATTTCTCTTGTCGAATAAATCAAAACTTCTAACTCCTAAAACAAAGTGCGTTTGATCTGTCTCTTTATACTTCACTAAAACAGTAGGTTCTTTTTGTGTATCTTTAGTTTTTATTTTTTTATTATTTGCTGAAGTTGATGCCTCTTTAAAATAAATACCCGCTTCTTTATAGACCTCATCACTTGTAATATTGCCTGATACAACTACTACAGTGTTGCCTGTCACATAATGACTCTTTTTATAATTTACAAAATTATCACGAATCATTTTATTTATATTTTCTTTCGTTCCCAGCGTACTCCTTCCTGCTGGTTGATCACCATACAAAACTTCAGTAAATAAATCCTGCACGTGGGAAGCTGGCATATCTTCATACATATTTATTTCTTCGATTATAACTCCCTTCTCTTTTTGCATTTCAGTTTCAGGAAAAGTCGAATTTAAATATACATCTGTCACTATATCAAACATTTGTTTAAAATTTTTGGCATCTCCTTTGGCGTAGTATCCCGTATATTCGCTCCCAGTAAATGCATTATATTGGCACCCGAGAGCATCAAGCTCATGTGAAATAATCTGCGAATTAGGTCTTTTAATCGTGCCCTTAAAACACATATGCTCTAGGAAATGTGAAATACCATTTATTTCTTTAGGTTCATAATCACTCCCTGTACCCACTAAAACCAAGACCGTCACAGTTGGGTTATCTTTCATTGGTATAGTTACAACACGTAATCCATTTTTAAATATTTTCTTTTTGGCTTTTATCATAAGGCTATATTACCATATTTACCCACATTAAAAAACTTCCCATAGGTCAGACCTATGGGAAGTTTTTTAATTCATTTTATCTTTTATATAATCTATGATTTCATCTTTTTTGACTCGCTCTTGAGTGCCTGTATCACGATCACGAATTGTCACACAATCATCAGTCAAAGTATCAAAATCTATAACGATACACCATGGTGTCCCTATCTCATCCTGTCTTCTGTAGCGCTTACCAATGTTACCATTGTCGTCATAAGCGACCCAACCAAACTCCTTTTTTAATTCTCCAAAAATTGTTCTTGCGTAAGAAATAAGTTCCGGTTTGTTTTTTAGTAGTGGAGAGACACAAACTTTATATGGAGCGATTGATGGTGGAAACTTCAAATAAACTCTTGAGTTATCACCTTCACCATCTTCTCTATAAGCAGAGCATAACAATGCAAGAATTGCTCTGTCTACACTAATTGTCGGCTCTAAAACATGCGGAATAAATTTTTCTCCAGTTTTATCGTCTAACATTTCCATTGATTCCCCGGAAAATTCTTGATGTCTTTTTAAATCGTAATCTCCCCTATGGGCAAGACCTGTTAATTCTTTAATTCCAAACGGATAAGCAAATTCTAAATCAACAGTTTTTTTACTATAATGAGCTCGAGCTTGCTCAGGGTGTTCAAGTGGTGAAAGTTTAGTTGAATCAACTCCAATCTTTGAGAGCCACTCTTTTTGTTCTAATAAAAAATTATCAAAAAATGCTTCCCATGGAGAACTTGGATGAATAAAATATTCAAATTCCATTATTTCAAATTCGCGTAGACGATATATAAAATCTCTTGGAGTTATTTCATTTCTGAAAGCTTTACCTTTTTGTGCAATTCCAAAAGGAACTTTTGGAGACAAAGATTGTAAAACATTTTTAAAACTAACAAACATACTCTGAGCTTCTTCTGGACGTAGATACGTCTTTACTGCTGTTTCTTCAACTGCCCCCATTTTTGTCTCAAGCATTAGGTTGAAACGACGAACATCTGAAAGTTGATTACCGTCTGGACTCTTAATTCCGAGTTCTTTTATTTTCTCACCCATTTCTTCAATTGTAAGTTTTTCAGCATTTACACCAGCATCTTCAAGTAAATGATCTGCTCTATATCTTTTCTTTGTAACTAAATCATCAACTAACGGGTCGATAAATTCACTTGTGTGGCCTGAAGCATCCCAAACTTTTGGATGCATTAATATGGGTGTATCTATAAGATAAATATTTTCTCTACTACGAATAAAATAATCAACCCAGGAATCTTCTATATTTTTTTTGAGCAATGATCCAAGCGGACCGTAGTCATACGTCCCTGAAAGACCTCCATAAATTTCTGATCCTGGATAGATAAATCCACGCCTTTTACAAAGTGATATAATTTTCTCCATTAAATTGTTTTCTTGTTTTTGCATTTGATTCTGATTTAGTAAAATCACCTCATTCAGTAGGATGACCTACTTGGTACTTGGTAATTCTTAATTATTAATTATTAATTATTAATTATCTTACTACTCTCCCATTACTCGATGGTGCATTTGGATCATTTGTTAACTGAGTTGTGATAGGGCCACGAGTACTTTTAATTACAGTATTAGAAAATGTATCTGTTCCTGTTAGATAAACTTCTTTCATCAATTGAGGGAGACTTCCAACTTGAGTCAACGACGGTTTTAGAGAAATTATAAAAGATGCCTCTCTATTCAAATTTATTCCCGTATTAGGAGACACTGATCCAATGTCCCAGATTACCTCATGAGTTACATCATTATAAGTAACTCCTTGTATATCTCCAGTTGCTAAACCTACCCATTTTACATATATCGGCAAAGCCGCATGAGCCTCAGCCCCTGTTATATTATTTGCAGAATTTGAAAGAGTCCAAGTAACCTTATACTTTGTTTCAGTATCTGCCTTTGGAGGAATACTTCCAGAATAGTACGAGGCAGATGTTGCTATTTGAAAATTAGATAATACTTTTACTATTTTTTCAGAAAAATTATTTATCTCATCATAAGTAGCTCCTAAAAGAGGTTCTCTTCCTTTAATACTTACTTTTATAGAAACCTGAGGATTTTTAATTGTTGATAGGCCAATAAGAGAAGTAGGTTTAAAACTAAATGAAATATTTCCTTTTTCTCCAGGATTTATTTCAGCTAAACTAGAAACAGAATTTCTGTCCCAAATAATTTGATCATTTGATGAATCATAAAAACCATTACCTGGATTAACAGTACTTTTATCAAAAACATTACCAGACAAAGTTACAATAATTTGCCCATCCGTTATGCGTGTAGATAAATTATTTGCCCAATTTATTTCTGCGTTGACTGTTCCTCCACCTACAATAGTATACTCAGGCTGATCAAGTCCATTGACTAGAATATTTGCTTCTAAGAATGGTTTTACTATTGAAATTTTTTGCAAAATAGAACTATAGATAACATTGACAACAGATTGATTCATACCATTTGTAGTTCCTGCATACGCATGGAACACCTGCTCTTCACCATCTTGGCCTATCAAACGTCCTTTTATTTCAACAACTACTGGATTTGTGGGAGTTAAGGCTGAAAGATCCCAAACAGAATTACCTAAAATGGGTGCGGGAATAGCACTCTCAAACATAAAATTATTTGGATATGTCACTTGGAGAATCGAATTACTCTCTGGTAAAGAAGTATTGAGATTTGCTGTAATTTTAAAAGATATTGTTTGATTAGAAGTAACACTATTGGGAGATTCTAAATTTAAAGATAGAGGAGCTAAACTTATTGTTACTGGATAAAATTTATCTTTAGTAAAAATAGCATTTGACCCTTCGGGATGATATTCCAAACTAACTTTAATATTTCTAATAGATTTTTCTTCTCCATATAGTTTAACTTTTACAGTCCTTATCACAACCTCGCCTGATTTGATAGTCCCAATCGAATCACGAGGAATACGTACAACGTCAGCAGTATTATCTCCTGCTCCTTTAGGATATTCAACAATGAGATTCACAAATTCAAGACTGGCATTATTTTTATTAGAAACTTCAATCTGAAGAGAAAGCTCATCTCCCCCTTTTGTAAAAGCATTACCAATAACTTGTATATCTATCTTATCACTAGAAACAGAGGAATCATTGTTATAAAATTTATAAAAAGCAAAACCTAAAGCTGCAATAAAAAAAATAACGGAAACGAGAAAAAATTTTTTAAATATAGATACTGGTGGCTTTTTAAATTTATTATTCATACCTTCGTCTTTTTTTATTTGACTATCTTGCCAATCTAGAGATACATTATGATTCACTTGGTGCAGAATTCCCTCTCTTTGATGTCCTATAGATTTATTGTTTGGATCATAGAGGTGTATTTTTACATCTTCAATTTTATTTTTATCTTCTTCTTGCATATTAATCTATTATATCATAAATATTTTATAATTGACTCTCGTTCAAAGCTTTATTTATATGGGCAATTATTGACTGACGCTCCTTAAGAAGAGCTTCCGTTTTACTATGATCGAATGAAGATTCTAAATATTTTGCTAACATATCAGAGTCACCAATATAACCAAGGCTATTCATAATACGAAGAACTAAATGAAGCTCAAGTGCTTCACGAGATTTAGTTTCAATATCATCAGTATCTAATATATATAGTGCTTGTATAAAATCGTCAAAAATCTCTTCACTTGGACCTTCCCCATTACAAAGTCGCTCAAGCAAACTACTAACTCGAGTTATAAGTAGAAGTGATTGAGAAGAACTTCGAGCAAGTGGAAATGAAGTTATATGTTTAGCAGAAGTCACACGCCACAATTCTTTACCACGAACAAGATCTACATTTACATAAGAAAAATCCTGCAAAGTGAAACGGAGCTTTGATTTGTGTAAACGAACCCCCTGTGCAGCCGCATGAACCAAACCCATCTCGCGGGTATAAATCGTGAGCATTTTATTCGCTTCACCTCGATTACGAGATGAAAGTATAAATCCATGAGTGTGATAAATATGATGCATTGCTATAATTACTAATTAACAATTACTGATTACTAATTATAATTTCTTTTAATATTTTCAAAAGTTCAGGAAACTCATACATGACTGGTTCAGCTAAAATATAGAAATGCCCTCCTTTTTCTGTTGTTATAAATTCACAATCAAGGGCTTTAGATATTTCTTCAGCTTGCCAAAACGGAACAGCTGGATCATCTTTACTATGTAAGACTACAAACTTTTCAGCTTTATTCTTTACTTTATCTAAATCAATCTTAGGAGCCACGAAAGAATCAATTGCTCTATAAACACTTTGTTCATTTTCTGGTTCCAATGAACTTATTAAACCAGACACTAAAACAACATAGGGAATTTTCTTATTTTCATGAATAGATTCTAGATACTTTAATATTGCCGTTGCCCCTAAAGAGTGCCCCACCAAAAATATCTCCTCTTCCGGCGCATTATCAACTGCGTGAGAAATTTCTTCTACCCATTTTGAAACAACTGGTTTTTTTGAATCAGGCATAGGCAAGACACAAGCATAAGTTTTATCTTTTGCTAATTCTTTCATTATCCAAGGTAACCACCCAGCATTAGGTATACCACCAAATCCATGTACGATAAATACTTTTTTCATTCTTCTATTTTACCAAATTTACGATAAATACCAAGCTATCAATTTTTATTTCTTGACCATTGTTTTCTTTAATTTTTATTTCTCTCACGTTAACTGTTTTTAAAAATTCATCCTTAAATTGATTTATCAATTCCTGACCTTCAACACTTGTTTCAATAACCAATGTGATAATATCATTTGGATTTAATCCATTCTTTTTTCTTATATCTTGTATGGCACGAACAAGCTCACGATAATTCCCTTCTTGTTTGAGTTCTTCGGTTAAATTTAGATCGAGTTCTACTTTCTTTTCATCACCCTTATCATACTTCAAATTTTTAACATTAAGTTCGTCTTTAATTATTTCTTCGTATTCAGTTGGTAATTCGTAATTCGTAATTATTAATTCTCTTAGTGGTTGCCTAACTGGAATTCCAGATTTTTGACGAGCTTGCAAGCCAAGAGAAACAATCTCTCTTGCTTTTTTCATTTCATCAATAACTTTTGTATTAATATTATCTATTGTAATATCTAAAAAGAAATCAGTCAGATGAACACTTATTGGATCAGATGAAAATCTAATTTTCTTCCAAATTTCTTCCGCAATAAAAGGCATAAAAGGTGCAAAAAGTTGAACCGTTACTTTTAAAACAAAATATAAAGTATGCTTTGCGTCTTCATTGCCATCTTTTAATCGATCACGGGAACGGCGTAAATACCAGGTTGAAAGGTCTTCAATAAATACCTCAAAAGGTTTCGTTGCTTGTGCCAAATCATATGCCTCCATACCATTTTTGACCTCAAGAACAAACTGTGATGTCCGAGCAATTATCCATTGATCGAGAACATTTTTTGAAACTTCATATGATTGATCTTCAGTGTTTTGATTTCTATATAATTCATAGAAAGAGACAACATTATCAAACCTATTAATTATTTTACTAGATACTTCTTGGACGAGTTTTTCAGAGAAATTTACATCTTCCCCCTTCATCAAAGTACTAGCCATCAGATAGAACCTGAGAGCGTCAACTCCGTACTTATCAAATAAAAGCCAAGGATCTGGGAAATTATTTTTAGACTTGGACATCTTGCTTCCATCTTCTGCAAGGACTGTCCCTGTAGTTACAACATTTTCAAATGGAGCCTTCCCAAACAATATAGTAGAAATAGTGTGAGTATAGTAGAACCAAGTTCTCGTCTGGGCAATATATTCTGCTACAAATCCTGCTGGAAAATTATCTTTCTGCCAATCTGGATTCTCAAATGGATAGTGATCCTGTGCAAAAGGCATTGATCCTGACTCAAACCAACAATCTATAACTTCTGGAATTCTTTTGTATTCTTCACCCTTTTCATCAATAAGTACTATTGAGTCAATATATGGGCGGTGCAAATCAAGCTCATAATCTTTATTATGAGGAAGAACTACAAAGTTTAATTCTCTTATCTCGGCATTCTTCAAGTATGGAGGAAAATTTTCATCAGTAGGAAGTGTCTCGTAAGAGAAGCCTTGTACTACATGGCAAAGTGCACTAGTCTCCCCTGCATGACCTATAAGGAGAATATTCTTACCGGAATATTGGCTATCTATTTCATAAATCATTTTCCCTACTCGATTAATAACTTGCGAATAACTCTCTCCGTTTGGCATCGCTTCAAATGGATGCTCCTTGTACTGATTACAATAAAATTCTTCGAAAGCTTCTCGCGACTTTCCTTCGTAATCCGAACTTACATCCCATTCTTTCTCAAGGTCGTTATAGATAATTTTATCCAGTGGATAGCCAATCTGCTCACAAAGAATTTTCGTAGTTTCTTTGGTTCTCTCTAAAGGAGATGCTATAACTACGTCAACTTTCTCTTTGAAATTTTTTGCACTTTCTGTCACTTGCTCTACCCCAACTTTCGTAAGTTTACAATTATTGGATTCTTCATCTTCCATCACAATCTCACTAACGTTGCATTCTGCTTGCCCATGACGCATGACCCAATACTTATTCCCTGACTTTTTAACTTTTGACTTTAAATCTTCAAGAGAATTCACTACCATTATCTTACCACTTTCTGATTTCCAAATAGGAAGCGGGCTCGCCCAATAACGATTGCGGGAGATAGTCCAATCAGGAGCACTCTCCATAGTATTCTTGAAACGTCCCTCTTTTAAATGTTCAGGAATCCAATTCATATCTTCACCTTTTTTCAGTAGACTATCTTTAACTTTTTGTATATTTATAAACCAAGATGGTAGTGCATAATACAGAAGAGGTGTCTCACAACGATAACAGTGCGGATATGAGTGAATGATTTTCTCTTTTGCAAAGAGAGCTCCAGTGTGTGCCAGATATTTAATAATTAGAACATCTGTAGACTGCGGATCTTCCTTTGGTTTCACTTTTACATTTGGAAAGTCAGTTACCTCTTTTGAAAAATCTCCGTTGGGCTCCACATGACGAATAAATGGGATATCGTGCTCTTTTGCCAAGCCCATATCATCTTCACCAAAAGCTGGCGCTTCATGAGCAATCCCTGTCCCCTTATCTACTGTCACAAAATCTGCATGCCAAACTTTCCAAATATTAGGATTTTTAGCTACTTCTTCATTTTTATAATATGGGAATACTGGCTCATAAGAAAGACCTACTAAATCTTCCCCTTTTACTTCTTTTATTATTTCTCCATTATCAAATTTACTCTGTAAATTTTCATACAAATCTTTCGCTACTACATATACCTCTTCGCCTTTTTCTGTAATATTTTTTACTAAAATATAAAGCAATTCTTTATTTATAGCTATTGCAGTATCCCCTGGTAATGTCCAAGGAGTTGTAGTCCAAGCAAGTAAATATGTATCTTTATATTTTTCATCTAAAATTTTAAATTTAACATATACAGAAATATCAGTAATATCCTTATAACTATTATCCATAGCAATTTCAGAATTTGCTATTGGGGTCTCACAGCGTGGACAATAAGCAAGAACTCTTACTCCTTCGTAAAGTAATTCTTTTTTATTCATCTCACCCAATGCCCACCAGACACTTTCTATGAAAGTGTTGTCCATAGTTTTATAAGAATTATCAAAATCCACCCAGCGACCCATACGATCTACTGTTTTCTTCCATTCATTTACATATGTTAGAACTTTACTACGAGCATGCTCGGTAAATTTATCAATACCTAGAGCCTCAATAGCCTTCTTTCCAGAAATACCCAAATCTTTCTCTACAATATTCTCAATTGGCAATCCATGGCAATCCCAACCCCAACGACGAGGAACATTGTACCCACTCATAGTTTTGTATCTACCTATCACATCCTTTACTGTACTTCCAAGTATATGCCCATAATGAGGAAGTCCTGATGCAAAAGGTGGCCCATCATAAAATACATACTTTCCCTTCGGTGCATCTTTCTCCAAACTCTTCTCGAAAATTTTATTTTCTTTCCAGAATTTTAAAACTTCTTCTTCTCGAAGCGCACTATTTGTTTTTTGATTTTTGTCCTCCATAATTTTACTAAACGAAACAAATTATTTTATGAAAAAATGTCTGGCTCCTTGTCCTCCCTCATCCGAGGACTTTTTTCAGAATATAATTTGTGTAGCTTTTTTGTTTAATTTATAAATAAAAAACTCGTCCCCGTACAACAATTATAATAATTGCTATACAAGGACGAGTTTCTCTCGTGGTACCACCTTGATTACTTCTCATTTAATAGGGTTCTACTCATTTATATGGTCCCGCCAATAGCGTGATAAACTTTCTTCCCAATGCTCTAGGGTGATAACCCTTTCACTGCATATATATTAAGAATACTATAAAATCACAAAATTGCAAGATTCAACACACTTCCTGCTGATAACATTTTTCACAATATATAATTTCTGATCGGTCTGGGGCATAACTCGTCTCAAATTCGTTAGTACAACCTTCTTTCATACAGGATCTGTACCAGAGCTTCATAGGATTAAGTTTTTTTGTTCTTGATATATGCCTACAATGAAAACATCTTCTAGGAATTGGAATATTCATCTTCTTATAAAAAGTTAGTTCACTAGCTACAATCTTATAATTTCTTCCACATTCTATGCAACCAAGTATTTCATCTAATATACTATCACCAATTTCATTTATAGAATCTGGAATATTTTTATAAAATAGAGTTTCTTTATCTGATGTTTTCTGAATATTATCCTGCCACCCATATCCTTTTTCTATTGCTTCTTCTTTATTTAAAGGATAATTATTTATCGCAATTGTTTCATTGTATCCAAAAGGTGAAATTTCTGAAGGAAAAAATTCACCATATTTATATATAACTCCATTTTTATCAACATATGGCATATCATTCATGTGTTCTATAATTTTTGGTAATAATTCTTCATATTCTTTTTTTGTATATTGTTTATTTAAAATAGAATAACTATCATTACGGAGAGCATCACACCCAAAAATATGTTTACAATTATGACAATGTTGAGTATATCTTATATCCTGACTCTTCACAGAAAATAAACCAAAAAAGTTTAATTGGGAATGATCTACAACTTCCCCTTCATAACACTCAGAAAGTTCTCCTGACATCGTTAAATCATAAGAATCTTTCTGGATACCACCAAAATCAGAATATTTACAATTTTCACATTTCTTTAATACAAAAGATTTTTTAGTGTTTTTAGAATAAGAAATAATATCCCCTGAGCAATCTAATGTCTGTTTAAACCAAGCAAAACGACGAGGGTAATTTAAAATAAATTCACTATACTCATTTTTAGTTTTCTCTACACTAGAAAATGTATCTAGTTTATACTTTCCTAAAATCTTTTCATATTCTTCTTTTGTATACTGTTCATTTTTAAAACAATATTTTTTGTTTCGTAGACCACAACACATAAAACAATTGGAGCAATCCTTACAATCATATAAGAATTGTGAATCTATACACGCTCTACTAAATTCTGAATATTTAAGTCTATATCCATGAGTACAGTTGATGCATTCATATACAAACTCAGTTTCTGCAAAATTTAATAAACAATCTACAATTTCTTTTCCAGCATTAATAAAATAACCATACATGACATTCTCAATATGCCACCCAGAAAAAACCATATAGCAATTTTTTGAAAACCAAACATCATGAGTATATTCGCAATTCATGCTAGCAATACCATCATCATTTACGAGAGCCATGTGTGGAATTCTTTTCATTAAATCTTGGAATTGAATAAAGAACGGTTTACTAAAATCATAATCAACCCCATATTTTTGGATCCCATTTATCACTCCACCAGCACTTATTACAATAAATAGTAATACCAGATTCAAATGAATATAAAGAAATAACAGATTTATCACACAAATCGCACTTTCTTGTATAAAGAGACATAACATTTCTCCATGTATGTCTTCTTTGACGTCTACATTCCGGACAAAAAGTAGGAGGTGGAACTTTCATTTTTTCATAAAAACCAAAATCATCAGATTCAATTATGAAGTCTTTTTTACAGTTCTGACAATTTTTTGTTTGTGATTTCATAAAAATTAAAACATTCTACTTATTTTTTCTGCAATGTCTTCTGAACTTTCTAAGTCTGTTCTAAAAGCTATAGCCTTAAGATTTTTTTCTTTATTAAAAATTTCATAAAGTTCCTTGAATCTATCAACTGATAAATTTGATATTTTTCTATCTTCCTTTGGCACTTTTAAAGCACTCTCTACTCTTTCATTAAATCTTTTTAATAAAACTTCAAAATCTGCCTCTAAATTAATTTCAACAACCTCATAGTTCTCTTGCTTGGCTAAATCAATTAACTTTTGTCTAAATTCTCTCGTAAGAGATGAATCTGAAATAATATTATATTTCATACTAAAAGTTTCTTTAGCCACAGCCAGTACAATTTTCTGCACATCTTTATAATACTTATCTGATTTATATTTAGAAAAAGACCATTTTAAATAATCATAGGATAAATGGAATAAATTCTCATTATTTTTCATTAATATTTTAATAACAGAACTTTTTCCTGAGCAAGAACTCCCATTTAAAATTATTATTTTCATATTATTTTTTTATTTATTTTTAATCCAATATCTTTTCACAACAGGAATTGATTGTGTAGAAATAATAAACCCAAGTACTGGTATTAAAGCACTTAAATATGATTTTGAAAATCCCATACTAAATAAAACAAAAAAGGCAATAATATAAGTAATAATACTTATAGATAAAATTCGAACAAAACTCGTCTCCCAAGCTTTATCGAGCTCTACTCTTTTATTCCTTTCTTCTATCTTATTTAATCTTTCTTCTATTGTTTCCATAATTCTTAATTCGTAATTATTAATTCTTAATTACTTTCCTACATCCTATCTGGTACCTCTATACCCAATAGCCAGAGACCGTTCTTCATAGTTTGTACAAATGCTTTTATAAGATTCAAATGATAAGCCATATATTTGTTTTCATCCACAAGTATCTGAGTATTGCCATAGAAAGTATTAAAGCTACTTGCAAGTTCAGTGAGATAAGTTGCAATATGATGAGGCTCAAGCAAACTGTATGAACGCTCAACTACTTCAGGAAATTGATAAAGTAATTTTTCTAAATCTATAATATTTTCTGGAATCTCCCCATTGTCCAAGCCTTGCCTGGACATCTGAGATTTTGCAAGAATAGAATTTGCTCGAACAGCAGTGTATTGTAGATAAGGACCAGAGTCACCATCAAAAGAAATTGATTTCTCGAAATCATAAACAATATCACTACCAAGTGATGAGCGAAGAATAGAATATTTAAGTGCTGCTACTCCAACAATTTGAGATATTCTCTTTTTCTCTTCATTTGAAAGTTCTCGGTCTTTTACTTTCTCAAAAACAATATCCATTGAGTCTCGCAAAAGTGACTCACCCGTTATAACATTACCTTTTCGAGAAGACATTTTACCTGTGGACAGTCTCATCATCCCATGGGTAATATGCTTCATTCTACTTTCTAGATCTGGATGCATTAGGGAAATCGCTTTCTGAACAACTTTCATATATTCAGCTTGCTCTATTGCTGTCGTGACAATAGAAATATCAGGATTTTCTTTTTCAAACTTGGTAGTTGTTAGACCTATTTCTTTCGTTTCATAAGTAGGCAAGCCCTGAGAATTTATAAAAACACGAGTGTGAAGTTTCTTATCATAGTTCTCACCATGGAAAATAATTGCTCTATCTGATTCTTCAAATATTTTCCCAACATTCTCTCTTACAATTTTCTCTCCAATTGGAGCCATGACACTTTCGAAGAAGTAATAATCAAATTTTGTTCCTAAAAGTTTATATATTTCTTCAAATGCTTCAAGTGTAGCTTTTCTTCCCCAATCATAATATTCTTTTATTTTTTCATCACATTCACCACTTTTATTTATATAATTATAAATTTGTTTATTAATACTTTCTATCTCTTTTTTTGCCTCATCATTTATCTCATATTCATTATTACCTTGTGCATAACTATCACCAATAGCTAATGAAAGAGCCAAATAAGATAATCCATTATCAGTAGTAGGATATCCTAATTTAATCAAATGATATATAGCCTTTGCAACATGAGGACCTACATCCCCTTGATAATTTGCTCGAATAGTTTTTGCCCCAGAGAATTCTACAATTCTAGAAACTGACTCACCTATGGCGTTAGCCATTAAGTGACCGATATGGAAAGGCTTGAAAGGATTCGGATCCGTGTACTCCACCATAACTTTTTTCCCTTCAAGTATTTTATTCTTTCCCCACTTGTCTCCTTTATCTAAAATTTCACTTACACTCTCTGTGAAAAATTCTCGTGACAAATAAAAATTAATAAATCCAGCTCCTGCAGTCTCTATCTTTTCAATATCACCGAAGCCTTGCTTCGGTAAACCTTTTAATTCTAAGGCCATTTTTTCTGCTAATTCACGAGGGTTTGTTTTTTGTTGTTTTGCACAAACCATTGCCACATTTGTAGAATAATCTCCATTTTTAAAATCTTCAGGATGTTCAACGGAAAAAGAAACATCTTCTATTCCAAGATTTTTTAAAGCTTCATTTATTAATTTTTCTATTTGTTCTTTCATTATTTTCTTCCAGTCGAGCCAAAACCTCCCATTCCACGAGATGAATCACTAAGAGTATCAGTTTCCTCAATTTCTGCAATCACAACTGGAACTATCACTAATTGAGAAACTTTATCACCCTCTTCTACAGTATATGGTTCACTTCCCAAATTTACAAGGTGGGTATTGTATTCCCCTCTGTACCCTGCATCAAATACTCCACCCATATGAATAAGTCCTGCTTTTGAAATACTTGATTTGTCCATTATAATTCCTGCATTCCCTTCTGGAAATTCCATAGCAAAACCATGGAAAAATCTATAATGTTCCATTGGTTTTATAGTTACAGTTTCCATAGCATACATATCCATACCAACATCTCCAGGGTGAGCGTAGTTTGGTAATTTTGCATTCTCCTTTAATTTTTTAATCTTTATTTTCATTGTATTTAAATAATTTTATAAGTTCTTTAAAATTTTTAAAAAATATTTCTGGTTTTTCTTCAAGTAATTCTTCTAATTCATTTTTTGAAAACCATTTTATATCTTCAACTTCTTCATCTTGTTTTACAAAGTTATAATCATGATCAACAACAGCAGTGTATAATTTAGCAAAACAACTATAGACACGGGCCTTATTAACAGCATTAAAATTTATATTAACTAATCCTATTTCTTCCTCAGCTTCTTTTATGATATTTGATTCATAAGTCTCTCCTTCTTCTACCGTTCCTCCAACCGCCGGACCCCACAATCCTGGGTCATGTTTTTTACTAAAAGCTCTTTGGGCTAAAAGAATATTACCATCCTTGTCTGTTACCCAGAGCCCTGTTGCACGAACTATATCTTGAGAATCCCTATTTCCCCTATCTTTGTATCCTATTATTTCATCTTTGTCATTTACAATTGGAATTCTCATTTTAATATTTTTTTAACCTCTTTATAAACCATATCATGCACATCTTCGCGTGATAAAATTTTTCCTTTTTGAGAACATTCAATTTTAATAAAATTAGGATTTTCTTTTACCAAATTAAGAGCACTTTTTCTTGAATTAACTAAAAATTCCATATCATTTTCATAAACATCTTTTTTCTTTTTCAAATACTCTCTTTTCATCTTACTACTATCCCTTTCTTTTAAAAGATCTAGGACAATTTTAATTGGTAAACTCAAATACAAAGTAATGTCTGGTTTTGGAATACCAAAAACTTCATATTCCATTTGGTTTAACCATTTCATAAAATCTGCTCTTTTCTTGGCACTTTTAATTTTTCCACCTTGGTGAATTTGATTTGCCGATACATAACGATTTGCAATAACCACGTATCCCTTTGAAAGCCATTCTTTCATCTCAACACTAGACTCCCATCTATCTGCAGCAAAAAGTACTGAAGTAATTTTTGGGTGAACACCTAGAAAATTATAATATTGCTCAGAAAGACAGTGCCCAATAAATTTTCCAAAGAAATTTTTATAATACTCAGGAAAATCAACAACTTTTACTTTGTGACCATCTTTTTTCAAATGCTCAGTTAAGTAAGCCACTTGAGTCGCCTTCCCACTTCCATCTGTCCCATCTATAACAATCAACTTCCCTTTATATTTTTGTTTCATATTATCTTAAATTATATCATCAAATTATAAAACGATGAAATCTATACAAACTCTGCCATGGCAGAGTTTGTATAGATTTCATTTTTAATATATAATATATTCATATGTCTATAGTAAGTGAAATATTAGAAGAATTATGGAATAAAGAACTTAATTATAAGGGAGTTAGAGTAAATATATTCGGTATTCCTCGTTTAAAAAGATATAAAAAGGAAAGTATTTATATAACCATTAGTAGATTAAAGAAAAAGGGCATTGTAGAAAAAGAATTATCTGGTATAGTACTTTCCAAATACGGGAAGGAGTATGTTAAGAAAAAGATTGATTCATTAAAACAATTTGATAGGCCTGAGAATTTATCTAAAGAAAAAAATCTTCTATTGATGTTTGATATACCAACACATAGAAAACCAGAGCGAGAATGGCTCAGGTGGCACCTAAAAAAATTCGGTTATATTATGATTCAAAAAAGTGCTTGGGTTGGCCCATCTCCTCTCCCCAAAGAATTCAAGGATTATATAAAAGAAATTAAATTGGAAAAATGTATTAAAACTTTTAAGCTCGAAAAATCTTACAAATAACTAAAATGCTACCATTTCTGCCATGGCAGAAATGGTAGCATTTTAGTTTTATTATTAACTTTATTTATTTTTTGTCAGAATAATTTTTGAAAATGTTTTTTAATATATCTAAAACTTCTTCTTTGTTTGAATAATGAGAAACTTTACAATTTGAATTACCGGCAATCATAGCAGAAACTTTCTTGTCTTCTTTCTTATTATATAAACAAAAAATATTTTTATTTAATTTTTCTGCATAAGCAATTTCATAACCAACTCCAAGAGAAGGAACTGAGACATCTGCAATAATAATATCAGATTCCATTATATAGGAAATATCTCGATTATATATTTCCTTATCTGTCATATTAGGACTTCCATAACTAGTAAGTGATTTATCGGCTACAAATTCACTAATCACTTCTCCGTATTTAACTAACTCCTTCACAATAAAATCATACCATTCAGCATGTTCTCTTCCTCCTCTTATTGATCCAGAAAAATATATTTTCATAAATTATTTTTTAAATTATAAGCTAATATATCATAACCATGCTCGGTATGATCCTCTCTTGCTACACCCCATAACTCCAATATATCACTTAATTCATTTTGAATTTTTTCTGTTTCATCTGCAGTGCCAAATTTTTCTAGTTCTATGTATGAACCAAGTCCAACAACATTATCAAGGCAAATTTCAATTTCACCCAATTTGTAAGTTTCCCTATCTTTTTCTGTTATACAAAATTCATAAAATCCCAAAGTTAAAATAATTGATTCTAAATTAGTAATATCTTCTTCTTTTATTTCAATTTCGTACTCTTTGCAATCTGATTCACATTTCACTGGTTGTTTAAGAGTAAAAATAACTTTTTTATTTTTTTCTGATTCCTGTTTTCTAATTCTCAAATAGTTAATACCAAGTAAATTTATCCCCTCTTCTATTTTTCTAATATGATTCGGCCAAAAAACAATATCTCTTTGGTGTTTTTCACCTAAAAATTCTGCCCTAGAATTTTTAATATATTCTAAAACTTTTTCTCTATCTCTCAATTTTGCTTTTACTTCTATTTCATTCATATTTTATTTACCTCTTAAAATTCTATCCATCTTAGTGGCAATTTTTATCATATCATTCTCTTTTCTTCCTCTTGTTGTTTCAGCACAAGTACCTAGTCGAACTCCTGATGGATCCATAACACTTCGTGTGTCCCCTGGAATAGTATTCATATTCACAATAATTCCTGATTTTTCTAATTTGATACTTGCCTCTTTACCACTGATACCCTTCCCGTCCATCCACGTGTCCATCAATATTAAATGTGAATCCGTTCCACCTGAGATAATATGCCAGCCGAGTTTTTGTAATTCTTTAGCTAGGACTTTAGCATTTTTAATAACTTGTTTTGCATATTTTTTAAACTCAGGCTTTGCTGCCTCAGCAAGTGCTACAGCGACGCCTGCAATATTGTTTTCGTGTGGTCCACCAAAAAGTCCTGGAGTCACCATCTTGTCTAATTTTTTATCAAAACCTCTTTCGTCTTTTTTAACAAATAGAATTGCCTGGCGTGGACCACGAAGAGACTTATGAGTTGTTGTCATCACAGAGTCAGCATATGGAAATGGTGATGGATAAGCACCACCTGCAATAAGTCCCGCAAAGTGTGAAATATCTACATGTAGAATCGCTCCCCGCCTACCATCGGGGTAAACCACTGCATCTGCAATTTCTCTGAACTTTTTAAAATCAACAACTCTAGGATAAGCAGTAAAACCACAAACAATAATATCGGGCTTTTCAGCTATTGCTAATTTTTTCAAAGCATCATAATCTATAACTTCGGTTTTAGAATCAAGCTCAAATTGTAATGGCTTCCAAAGTTTCCCCGTCATTGAAAGTGGATGACCATGAGTTAAATGCCCTCCTGAAGTTAATTTCATTCCCATTATTTTTCCACCAATAGGAACTAGCGCAGAGTATAAAGCAAAGTTGGCAGGACTTCCTGATAGAAGTTGAACATTTACATGCCAATCTTCTTTTTTTAATTTAAAAAGTTTGAGAGCACGTTCCATGCAAAGAACTTCAACTTTGTCTATAATTTCATTACCACCATAATATCTACGTCCTGGGTAACCTTCAGCGTATTTATTTGTCAGTTTTGAACCAACTGCCCTAAGAACATCGTCAGATACATAGTTCTCTGAAGCAATTAAGTTTATAACACTTTTTTGTCTTTTTTCTTCTGCCTTTATAAGTTTTTCTATTTGTTTATCTTTCATATTATTGGTGGTTTAGATTGGTAATAAATTGATTTTATCACAAATTAAGGAAACTAAAAAATCCGGCTTGAACCGGATTTTTAAAGAGATTAATTTGACTATTATAGTAGTTTTTTTATTTTTTCGACAAGTAAGTCAATATATTCTTCTATTTGATTTAAATCGTTAACTTGAACAATTTCAGTTTTCATACCATTACAAATTAATGGAACTAAATGATTTTCATTTGTTAAAATAATTATTTGTTTTTTTATTCCATATGCGTATCCCAATTCAGCCCCCCAATTAGGAGATTCATTTAGGGCAATGGCCAATATTAATGATGATTCTTCAATCCCTCTTATATCTTGGCTAAATAATATTTCATCTTTTTCTTCTTGATTGGTATCGCGATGTGGAAGATAGCAAGTTATTCCACTTTTTTCAAGAGCTTCACCTATTTTAGGATTAAATTCAACATTCCACTGATTAGTGAAAGTTGAAGTTAGATATATATTTTTCATATAATTTAAAATTGCTTTTTATTTATCAAACTGATGACCTAAAATATTTTTAGGGTTTCTTGGATTAAACAATATTTCACTATCATCAACAAGATAAACTTTTTTTATTCCGATTCCCAACATCTTATCCCAACAGGGCTTACAACACCACCAGTGTCCCCATAGATATAATTCTGGATTATTAATATCTTTAATATTTCTTTTTTGAATATCTAAAACTGCTCTAGATTCTGCATGACTTTCATTTGTTGCACACCCAGGACAAGCCCAATATTTTTCACCAGTAGGAATATGAAGTAAATGTCTTATACAATATTTTTTATGTAATTTTATCATCCAAGAAGATGATAAAGGATTTTTATTAGACTTTTCAGATATTATTTTACCATCACAAACAATAACTGCACCAGTTGGTTGCTGTTGGTCATTTGATTTTTTTGCCTCTTCTTTTGCTTTACTCATTAAGTTATTACTTAGAGGTACAGATTCAATAAAACAACCCTCTGGTAAATAGGGATATTTTACACTTTCTTTTACATTATTTTGTGATGTTTCCATAATTTAAATTATACTATATAATTATTAGCATGACTACTTTTGATACAATCTATAAAAATTTAATAAAAAAAATAATAGAAGAAGGTATTGAAGAATTAAATGAACGCACAGGTCATAAGATAAAAATAATACCTGGACTTACTTTCCAAATTGATATAGAGAAAGAAGGGTTTCCAATATTAACTCTTCGTAAGAATCCGATTAAATCACCCATTGCTGAGCAGGTATGGTTTATAACTGGAGATAAAGATACAGAATTTTTAAGAAAATATACAAAAATGTGGGATGAATTTATTGAAGAAGATGGGACTATAACTTCTGCTTATGGATATAGATGGAGACATCATTTTGGCAGAGACCAATTAGACCAACTAATTAAACACCTAACAGAAGAGCCTCATTCAAGACAAGGAGTAGTTATAACATGGGACCCTTCTGATGATGGTCTATATGGTAAAGGATTAAAAGCAACATACAAAAAGAATGCGCCATGCCCTTTCGCTTTTACGGTAAACATAGTGGGTGGGAGACTTCATCTTCATAATATAATTCGATCAAACGATATGATGCTTGGTTGTACATTTGATACATTTGGATTTAGCCTACTTATGTGTGCTCTCGCTCAAAAATTGGGAGTAAGGCCAGGAATTTATACTCATACTATTTCCAACGCACATATATATGACAATCATTACGAAGGAGCACTTGAATTGATTAAAAGAGAAAATAATCATCCAAATATTTTTCCAGTATTTCCAGAAAATATTTACGACAGAGCCTTTAATAAAGATGAAACACTGGTTGGTGAAATTTATGAATCTTTTGCCCCATATTACCATCCAGATGAACCAATAAAAGGTTTAGACATAATAAAATAATATGATTTTATCTATAATTTCAGCCATAGGAAAAAACAATGAAATCGGTAAAAGTAATGCTTTGTTATGGGATTTGCCCGCTGATATGAAGCATTTTAGAGAAACAACAAGTGGCCATGCTGTCATTATGGGTCAGAAAACTTTTGAATCCATAGGACGTCCCCTTCCAAACCGTCGTAATATAATACTTACTAAAGATGAAAATTTTAAACAAGAAGGGATAGAAATTGTTTACTCAATTCCAGAACTTATGGAATTACTAGACAAAAAAACAAGCAAAGACGAAGAAGGATTTATAATCGGAGGAGGTCAGATATATCGATTGTTTATGGATGTTGCGGACCGACTATATATCACTCACGTCGAGGAATCATTCCCTGATGCAGATACATTCTTCCCAGAGATTGATACAACTAAATGGGAAAAAACAAAAAATGAATTTTATCCCGCTAATGAATTAAATAAATATAATCTTGAGTTTGCAACATATACTAAAAAATAAAACCCTCATATGAGGGTTTTATTTTTTATGGATCTACTTCTGTTCTTTCTCTAATAAAAATATTTTTACCATCTGGTGACTTTGTTTTTATATATTTACGATGTTTATTAATTTCTATTTTACGGACTAACTCATTCTCTAAGTCATAACCAAGAATCTCACACATACCTAAAAGGAAAATAGCGACATCTGCAAATTCTTCAGCAACACCATTTTGATTTTTATTAAATTTAGAAAAAGCTTCAGATAACTCTTCATGCGCCCGACAAAATTCAATAGCAACATCAGTAGTATTGAAGCCTTTTCCCAACTTATTACGCATCACTTCTTTTTGTAATTCTTTCAAATCTACCATAGTTTTATAATAATACTTTTAATTAAAATTAACAAATATTTTATCTAAGTACAAAAAAGCCTAAAATCATCCCCACAAAGTTTAAAATTGTGTGAGATGCAGATATTAAAAATAAATTTTGATATTTATAATACATCCAAGCAAAACCAATACCTGCAACAAAAGTTACGGGGAGGACAAAAGCTGAATTAAGATAGATGACATGCATTAAAGCAAAGAGACTTGCATTCAAGCCAATAATAAATATTGGGTTCTTAAAAACTCGACGGAGCATATTCATTAAAACTCCACGAAAAATAACTTCCTGAAGAACACTAAGAGGTATAAATAAAAGCAAAAACTTTTCATTTTTCCACCAATTTAAAAATGGTTTACCAATTTCAAATTCTTCAACTATAAAAAGAAAAATAACTCCACAAATAGTAAAAATTAGATAAGGTAAAAAATCTTTCGTCCATTTTTTTTTGATTCCAAAATCTTCATGATTCCATTTCTCATAGCGAGCAATACCGTAAATCAAAACTGCTACAGTTAGTAGCATTAAGATACGAAAATCATTTCCTATAACTTTATAATAAAGAAGTAATATGGGAATCAAAAACAAATATAATATCTGCAACCAAACAAGCTCTCTTTCTTTTTTTATATCACTTATACTTTCCATTTTGCTATTATAACAATAAGTGAGAAGCATGAGCAAATAAATCGCGATATACTATAAAAATATATTATTCATACCTGAGTGCTTCTATTGGATTTAGATTCGCAGCACGGTGAGCAGGATAGTATCCAAATATAATTCCAATTAAAGCCGAAACTCCAAAAGCAAGTAGTACAGATGAAATAGACACTTGCGCTTGAAGAATACCAAAATAAGAAACTCCAAAAGAGATAGCCCAACCAAGAGCAACTCCAACAATTCCACCTATTAAGGTAAGCATCGTAGCCTCAATAAGAAACTGAATATTAATATCTTTTTTCTTGGCCCCAATTGCTTTACGAAGACCAATCTCACGCGTACGCTCGGTAACAGTTGTAAGCATCATATTCATAATACCTATCCCCCCTACAAGCAAGGATATCCCCGCCACTGCAGCTAAAAGTGAAGTAAAAGTACCTGTCACACTCGAAGCAGTTTCTATGATATCAGCTTGGTTTAAAGTATTGAAATCAATTTTTGTCTCGTCAGTAATTCCATGGAGTTCCGTTAATAATGCCGTTACATCTGTTTGAACTTGTGTTGAGGCTTCTGAACTAACTGCCGAAATATCAATCTGACTTAGATATTTATTACCTGATAAATAACGTTGTGCAGTTGTATAAGGAATATAGATAGTATCATCACTATTAGAAAAACCCGACCCGCCTTTTGATTTAGCCACACCAATAATTTTATATTCTGACCCAGAGATACGAATTTTCTCTCCTGTCACATCAGTCGTTCCTTCTCCAAATAAATCATCGCGAGTAGTTGAGCCTAGTACTGCAACCTTAGAACTACTAGAAACATTCTGATCTGAAATAAAATCACCTTCATCCATTGAAACATTTCTAACTGTAGAATATGATGGCTCTGTCCCCATAATACTTGTATTTATATTTGCTCCTGTTGCCACTACTTGTTTACGAGTAGAAACCTCCCGAACCACAGCTTCTACATTTTCAACTTCTTTAGATATTGCTTCAGCGTCTTCTAGAGTCAAGCTTTGAGCTCCACCACGAGAAGCAGTCGGACCTCCTCCAAAAGAACGCTGAGCTCCAGGCATCACCATTATAAGATTAGCTCCTATTGATTCAATCGAAGAAGACACAGAATTTTGAGCTCCTTGACCAATTGCGGTCATAGCAATAACTGAAGCAATGCCGATAATAATACCAAGCATAGTAAGACCCGTACGGGCTTTATTTGCCCTAAGTGCCGAAGATGTTTCTTGTAATATATCTCTTGTTTTCATAATTAATTTTTAATTACTTTTTTAGTATGTAAATTGTTATCACTGACTATTAATCCATCACGAATAGTTATTATCCTATCTGCATGTTGAGCCACATCTGGTTCGTGAGTAATTAAAATGATAGTTCTACCTTGTTCTTTATTTAGTCTCTGAAATGTACCAAGAACAATTTCTCCTGTTTTGGTATCCAAATTCCCGGTTGGTTCATCGGCTAAAATAATAGTTGGATTGTTCACAAGAGCACGAGCGATAGCGACACGTTGAATTTGTCCACCAGAAAGTTGATTGGATAAATGTAAAAAATGTGATTCATCTAATCCTGCCTGAAGAAGGGCTTCCTTTGCCCTATGCTCTCTTTCAATAATTGGTATACCATCATATACAAGCGGCAACATAACATTTCTTAATACTGTAGTTCTAGGTAACAAATTAAATGACTGAAAAACAAAACCTATTTTATCCCGACGAATATCAGCAAGCTCATCATCAGACAAAGTAGATACATCTTTTCCATCTAAAAAATATTTTCCATCAGATGGGTTATCTAATGCTCCGAGTATATGCATAAGCGTTGATTTACCTGACCCAGATGGTCCCATAATTGCTACGAACTCACCATCTTTTATGGTAAAGCTAACACCCTTAAGAGCTTGAAATGGTTCTGCTCCGCCATCATATATTTTTGTTATATCATGTATTTCTATCATATTAATTTCTGGGCGGAGTTCCTCCTCCGGCTCCCATACCCCTAGTTGCCCCCACAGAATTTAGTATACTTGGAGTACTAGTGGTGGAAGAAGTTTTTGAACTAGTTGTCGTTTTTAATACAATTTGATCACCTTCGTTAAGCCCTGAAATTATTTCTGTTTTTAAATCATCTGATAAACCAATAGTAACTTCTTTTCTTACTGGGGGGACAGCAGATGTTATTCCATTTATATTGCCCATACTAGGAAGTGGAACTTCAAACACCTCTACATATACTTTTTTGTTTTTAGTTTTAATAGCACTACTTGTGACAGTAAGAATATCTTTTTTTTCTTGCGTAATTATTTCAGTATTGGCACTCATGCCTGGTTTTATTCTGTCATCATCAGAATCGAAGGCGATTTTAACATTATAGGTCACAACTCCCGATGAAACAGTTCCAACTGGGTCTATTTCTGCAACTACACCTGAGACCGATAAACCTTCAATTGCATCAAAAGTAATTGTTACCTTTTGTTCTAATTTAATTGAAGTGACATCGACTTCATTAAATGGAATTGTGACAATTTTTTGTTTTGTAATCAATGTTCCCACACTTGAACCAGAAGACTCGCCAACCTTGGCTGTCAGTGTAGCGATTACTCCATCAAACGATGCATAGATAAAACAATCATTATACGCGTACTGCTTAGATTGTAATGATAATTCTGCTGAACGAATATCTAATTCATCAGAACCTGCAACTGTATCTTTTAAAGACTGCTCGCCTTCTTTAATACCATTTATTGATGATAGTAAATTATTTACATAATTATTTGCACTACTTATCCAAGAAGTTATATTTGTCCTATTTGAAGCTGTATCCGAATTATTTTCATACTCCAAGTCTTCAACAACATAATTAAAAGCTGTCTCTGTATTTTTTACCGCGTTAGCAATAATTTTTGATGATTCGTAAGATTTTTTTATTAATTCATTGATTTCATCTTGAGAACTTGATCTAGTTAAAGATTTATACAATTTTGAAATATCATCAATACTTTTTTTAGCATCATAATAACTACTCTCAGCCAAATTTACTTTTGTTTTTCCACTCGAACTTAGACTCGAGATATTTTTATAACCAAGATAACCATCACTACTATAAAGACCTTTTAAATCACTAATAATCAAAGTCATATCTGTGACAAAAGAAGAAACACTATTCCATCCATTGTCATATGATTCATCTAAGCTATTTTCTTTTTGCAATAAAGTGAGAGCATCAGGATCTTTTGTTAATTTCGCTAAACTAATTTGAGCATTTTCAAGCGCTATTTTTGCATCACGAGAATCAACACTAGCTATAAGCTTTCCTTTTTTTACTATATCACCGACTTTTACTCCCACGTAAGTTATGTCGCCTGTTGTTTTTGGTTTTATATCTATCGTATTTGAAGCCTCAACTTGACCAGTCCCAGACACAGTAGTTATAATATCTCCCTTTTTTACATTTTCAGTAATGTATCTTGTTTCTCCACTAGCGCTATTTTTAAAGATAAAATAAGCACTAACAGCAATAATGACGATGGCAACGATAGTTATGATCTTGTGAGACAAGATGTATGTTTTTATTTTATTTATCATAAATTAATTAGTTTTATTATTGAGAAAATCTTCGGGTGGAGCAGGAATAAATCTGATTAATTTGGCTTCGATCTGACCAGAAGAATTCGGGCTCCCAATCACAATTATATATTCATCGATTTTTAAATCCTCTTTAGTAACAATGTCTCGCATTTTACGAATTTCTGTCTTGTCATCTATTACGATTACTTTCTCAGTCTGATCCTTCCCGTCAAAAACGACAATGGTAGGTAGTTCTACTTTAATAATCTTTCCTACGGCTCCGTGTGCATTTGGCATATTCCCAAAATCTCCAAATTCTTGCTCCATCATACGAAAAGATTTATGAGGTGAGCCGAAATTTTTTTCATAATTATTTCCCCAGTCACGGCCAAATGATACTTTTCTGAAACCAGCAATCATGCCCGCTTGAAATATAAAAAATGCAATAACTAAAAACCCAAGAGTATATGTAATAATCTTGAAAGTTTTAGAATTTAAAAAGTTTTTTATTTTATTTTTTATTTCATTTGTATTCATATTTTTTAAGCTATTGATAATTTATTTTTAAATTGATAAGAGGCTCGTCTTATTGAAATAAATAAAACGAATAATAAGAAAAAAGAAAGAGCTAGACTTGCCACTGGTAGTGAATCTGCAAGTGAAAGTGTATACTCTTTCCAATATGTCGCGATAACACCACTATCTGAAAATGCCAGAGAGAAATAATCAAAAAATCCTAATCTTATTAATTCTCCAATCAGACTCTTGATAGAAAAAACACTCCCAGATAGTGACAATACGCTTAAGCTCAAATAACCAAATTTTTTCCGTTTGGTTATTTGAGCTTTCTTTACTTCAATAGCAGTCCAAACATCACCCGAAAGTCGACTCTCTGGATGATATGCTGCTTGTTTGAATAATTTTTGTAAATTCTGTTCCACATTTATATATACGAACAACTTCCCCTTTTGGTGCAAAAAATAAGGTTCGAACATTATAAAAAAGTGAGATATTATTTGAGCATTTCTCTTAATATAGTTAATGCTCTGTGGTGGTGACTTTTTACTGTATTTAAGGGTTTACCAAGAAGTTCCCCTATTTCTTTAAAAGTCATATCTTCTTGATAATAAAGAACAAGGACTTCTTTATAATTGGTAGGAATTTCGTCTAAAAGTTTATTTAAAAATTCTTTGTCTTCTAATTTAATTAGAGCTTCATCAGGTAGGACTACATCATCCTCTATATTATCGGCAAAACTTTCTTCTTCTTTATCTAAGGCTGAAAAGTTTATCATTTTTTTCTTTCTCAAATAATCAGTGACGGTATTGCGAGCTATTGTAAAAATCCAAGTTTTAAAACTCGCTTTGTTGTAATCGAATTTTTTAATATTTTTCCAGACTTTTATAAAAACATCTTGGACAATATCATTGGCATAATCAACACCAACAAAACGTGCAGAAAAATTAAAAATTGATGGTGTATATTTATATACCAACTCTTTAAAAACCTCTTCATTACCAAGTAGGTATTCCTTTATTTTTAATTCATCACTATTCTCCATTAATACAATATACTCCTAAATCACTAATCGCGAAATTAATTATTTTACATATTTTGTGTGCTATCGCTTACAGATTATGTAAAAGTTTAGGTTTTTTTGTTGTAATCTGGGTGACTTTCTGGAATAGAAAAAATATAATTTGCATATCGAGACATTGCAAATAATACACTAGAAAGTCTATTCATATAAGAAATTGTATGGGGATTAATATTTCTAACTCCTTCTTCAGAAACTGCAATAATTCGACGCTCCCCTTTGCGGGCAAGAGTACGGGCAAAATCTAAACCTGAACTTATTAAACTTCCTCCTGAGATAGTAAAAGAAGTAATCGGTGGTAAAACTTTTCCTATTTCATTTATTATTTTTTCAATTTTAAGTAATTCTTTTTTTGGAACAAACATTTTTGATCCACCAAGTTCTGCTTGAATAACAAAAAGATTTTGCTGAATTTCCTCTATAAGACTGCTATATGAAAATTTCCTTGAGCCAACTTTTAAAATTACTTTATCAATATCGGCGTATACTTTTATAATTCCTAAATATGCATTTAATTCATCAATAGAACCCAGTGCTTCAATAAGGGCAGCGCTTTTAGAAATTCTAGTTTGCTTACAATCAAAAAGAGTAGTTGTACCATTGTCTCCAAAACCTGTATATAAGATATTTTTATCTTTTTTAAGATGATTTTGTATCTTCTTCATAAACAAAGTATATCATGGTTTAAATCGAAACAAAAAGTGAAGCATTGACGAAATTTATTAAAGTAGTATTATATTCATTAATCTAATTCATTTAATTTTTGAACCTTTAAAACCAGTTCTATGTCTACAAAATCTGCGTTTTTGTTTATTTCAAACCAACAATTTCAGAACAGAAATGATTGGGAAGCCCACAAAAAAAATGTAACCGGTAAGTTTAAAGACAGGGCGGTACATGCTCACCACCACAAGATGGATTCAGCAAAAAATTTCGCTGAAATCTCACAGTATGAAGAGATAATAGTTGTATTTGATGAATGCCCTCATGCCACAATAAAAACCAGAAAAACCAAAATCGAAAGAAGTGCACCTGGAAAAACGATTTTATTTTATTCAAAAAATTCCGACAGCAATCATGCCGTGAAAGGAGTAACCCAAATAAATGGGATTCACGAACTACTCCCTGTGCCTGGACAAATGCAATAGAACAGTAGAACAAAATTACAAAAAGGAGCTGTGTTAAAACAGCTCCTTTTCTATTTATAATAACTCCCCACGGCTTCGTTTACATTTTTATACCCATCTTTTTTTAAAAGTTCTGCAAGCTCTTTATTTATCTTCCCTATCACACTTGGACCTTCATATATCATCCCTGTAATCAGCTGTATAAGAGTGGCACCCCTTTTTATTTTTTCATAAGCATCATCTCCATTAAAAACTCCTCCGCAACCAATGACGATAAATCTATGCCCATATTTTTTATAAACTTCACTGATCAAATTATTTGTAATTTTCTCTGTTGGCTTACCACTAAAGTTTCCTCGTCCTGCATTTTCGATTTCTTCTTTATTGAATGCTGGATTCTTTCTATCTTTAACTAAATTTGAAAAAATAAAACCTGAAACGTATTCATATTTTGTCGCAACCTCACAAAGAGCTAAAGTATCATCGACACTTTTTTCTAAATACATTTTTATAAACAAAGGTCTGTTTATCTGAAGTTTTTCTAATTTAGAAAGTAGAAAGTTTAAACCATTTGGAGTATCAAATTTTTCAGGTAAATTTTCAGTATTAATTAAATTTGGGCAACTTATATTTAATTCAAAATAAGTGAAATAATCTTCCTTCAAAACTCTTTGAAATGAAACAATAATATCCCCTGCCATCTCTTCAATGTCTTTGTAATTCTTATTTGTTGAACCAATACTAATTCCAAGTGGAATTTTATTCCCGCCTTTTCGGCGGATCGCCGATGAGGCAACTTTTTTAACTTTTTCTAAAACTTTATTTATTCCTTCACTCTTAAAACCCTTGTTCACAAGTAGTGATTTTGATTTCGGAAGTCTACCAAGCATCGGTCTTTGATTACCTACATAGGGTAAATTTGTAACTGTCCCGATCGTGTGAAAACCGAAACCAACCGAAGGCAATATATCAATCAAATCCGCATCATAATCAAAACCAGCAGCGAGACCTATTGGATTTTCAAAATAAATTTCTGAAAAATTTTGTGATAGTGATTTATTTTTATAAGAAAATATTTTTGAGGTTAAAATTTTTGTAAATGAAAATCTACCAAGAAAATTTCCTGTTTTAAGAAAAAAAGTATGAACATCGTCCGCGGGAAAAAGAAAAAGCGTTGGCTTGATAATTTTTCTATATATTAATCCGATCATTTTATTATTCTGTTGTTACTCCATCGAAATCTTCGCCGTTACTCTCGGCTTCATTTTTTGTAGAACGGACAATACCATCTTTGTGATGAGCAGGAGAATAAATTGTATAAAGTTTGAGACCTTCAAAACCAGCAATAACATTGTGCCTTGAACCTGACGGAACAATAACAGCATCACCATCTTTTACATTGTATTCTGTTTCGTTGATTATGACCTTACCAGTTCCTTTTTCGAAACGAAAAAATTGATCATTTTCTTCGTGAGTTTCCATGCCAATTTCTTCATTTGGGTCTAGACTCATAAGTACAAGCTGGCAATGAGAACTTGTATACAAAACCTTGCGAAAATTTTCATTTTCGGTTGTTAATTTTTCTATATTATCTTTGTAACCTTTTTTCATATATTTTTAAGGCGAAACAAATTATTTTACGAAAAAATGTCTGATTTAGAAGAATCACCTACTGGGTGGCTCCTCGTCCTCTTCCACTCAGACTTTTTTGTTATTATAATTTGTGTAGCTTTCATTAATTAATAATATTTCATTATTATAACACTTTTAAATAAGAATCAATTATTTTATTAAATTCTTTCTCTGTGACATACCCCCCATCAATAATCGTATCTTTTAATGTTTTTTTATTTTTAAGAGAATTATCCACAAGACTAGAAACTATATCATAACCTAAAATAGGAACAAATAGTGTCGCATATGCTGTTGAATTTTCAAGATGATTTAAGCATTTTTCTTTATTTGCAGATAAACCGGATATGCATAATTTATCAAATAAATACAATGATTCAGTAATAATCTTTGCTGATTCCAATAATTTATCTGCAATCACAGGGAACATCACTCCTAGCTCCATCTGAGCACCTTCTGAAGCTTTTTCAATAACTAAATTATTCCCAGACACCAAATAATACAATTGATTGATCGCCTCAGGGATAACTGGATTTATTTTGCCAGGCATTATAGATGAGCCCTTTTGCAATTCTGGTAAAACTATTTCCCCAATGCCCCCACTCGGACCCGAAGACATAAAACGGAGATCATTTGCAATTTTTGATAGCTCAACACAGAGAGAAACAAATAATTGAGAAATCATTAAAAAATCCGTTTGACTACTAGTGCTTGCCATTAGATTGTTGGTTTTTACAAAATGCTCTCCTGTAATTTTGTTGAGTTCAAGATAAACCTGCTTGATATAAGTAGGGCTTGCATTCATTGAATTCCCTATCGCTGTTCCTCCTAAATTTAAATTTAAACATAATTTTGAAATTCTTTTTATTTCATTTTGATATTTTTTTAAGTTATCAGTATATGCTTCAAATTCTCTACCTAGTGTAGTAGGGATTGCATCTTGTAGATGCGTCCTCCCGAGTTTTAAAATTTTTTTGAATTCTTTTGATTTTAATCCTGTTGATTTAATTAACACATTGAGAGTTAGATCTAATTCTTTTATAAATACCAATGTTGAAATTTTTAATGCGGAAGGATTCACATCATTTGTTGATTGACTGCAATTCACATCGTCATTGGCATGAACTATGATTTTATTTTTTAAAATCTCTGTTGCTCGACTTGCTATTACTTCATTGATATTCATATTAATAGCAGTTCCTGCTCCTCCTTGAAAAAAGGAAACTGTAAATTGATCTTTATGTTTATGACTTAGTATTTCATCACAGACAAAAATTATTGCGTCCTTTTTTGTTTTGTTTAAATTACCAGACTTAAAATTAGCTATTGCTGCTGCTTTTTTAATCTTAATAATTGAAAAAATTAGTTCCTCTTTTACGGGATGTGTCGAAAAAGGGAAATTTTTCAAGGCTTTTTTGGTCTCATTGCCATAGTATGTTTTCATAAAATATTTATATGGATTAAGTATATAAACCTAATTTTATCACAAAATAACCTAAAAATCTCTATTGAAGTTTGTTTAAAATAGTTTTTCGACTAAAAGATACAATTAGTAGTATTAAAATCAAACCACCAATTAAAGCGATCTTGCCTATTGTGGTGTTTATCGATTCCCAACTATCTGCAAAAAAATAACCAATAAGAGAATAAAAGGAAACCTGAGAAATACTTCCGAGAACTTCATGTTTAAGATATTTTCTATAAGGTGTTTTGCTTATCCCAGATAAAAGATTTACTGACAACGTCGAAAGAACCTCAAAACGGCTAGCAAAAATCAAAAAACCAGGATGTTTATTAAATCTCTCTTCGATATTTTTGAAACCTTTTGAATTTAGTATGCGACGAAAGCCAAAACGATAAAGAACTTCCCTGCCATAAATTCTAGCAACCCAATACCCCAAATTATCTCCTAAAATATTTGCAATAATAGAAATTATTATTATCCAAAAAAGATTTAAATACCCAACACTTGCAAAACCAGAAGCAATCATTAAAATATTCCCTGATGGAATTGGAATAATAAAAGCTGCAACAAAAGATATAATAAAAATCGTTAGATATTTATAGAGAACTAAATACGGTATTATGTTTTGGACGATAAAATCCATACTTAAAATATACCATAATAATCTTTAAAAATCGTACTACTTGTAAAAACCTATAAAAAGGTTAATATACAGACTAATTCACATTAGTTCCATAAAAATCAGAAAGGAGAAAAAAATGAATAAAATAGTAGCATTATTACTGAATTCATTCCTTATTCTTTTTGGAATCAATACAGCAGTACATATTTTTGAATATTTTCTTGTATTCAAAGATAGTAATCAAATGGAGAGTACTTTTTATTTTTTTTATATTAACATTATATTTAGATATTTATTAATCTATTGGTATGACCACAGTAAAATTGATAAATTCAAAATAGAATGGTTAAAGAAAAATTTGAGTCAAATTTTTCTTGAGCAAAATAGTTTTATAAGTAAAGTTCACAAGTTAAACAAAATCAGGAACTTTATTAATAAAGTAAAATGGTTAAAATGGCTAGGAGATTTAATCTTTTTTATTGGTCTTTGTATAATTGAACCATTGTTCGCAATACTTTTTCTACGAAAAGGAAGCTATGAATATAATGACATTCCAGACCTCCAAACATTATCATTATTTTTATTAGCTAACTTGTTTTCGGGATATACGGTTTTTTACACGTATAAAGCAATATTTATTTTGAATATTTTCTAAAAAGCCGGTCACACTCATAATGTGAACCGGTTTTTATTTTTATAATATTATTTATTTGTATGATGCATCCCCATTCCTCTTCCATGTCCCTCTCCATTTTGTGGTCTTTGTCCATCGCTAGTCCTTAGATTTAATTCTTTTCGAATTGCATTTGCTTCTTTGATTTTCCCTTCATGTGCGAGTTTCCAAGCTTTCACAAATTTGGGAAAATTATCTTTATTAATAACTTCAGCAACTCTTCGATTGCCAACTTTCTCTTCAATAAGATCTTTCCACCCCTCATAATCACTATTGGTCATAACTTCAGTGATTTGGGCCTCAAAATCTGGAGTATAATTTGGTCCATTTTTTGAAAAATCACCTTGGTAAGCAAGGGCTGTACCCGAAACACCTAATCCTAAAACTAGTGCCATCAAACCACTCATCATTAATTTATTTCTCATATTTTTTATTTATCAGATTATACTCATAATATAACATGATATTTTGATTAAATTTTATAATTATAGATAACCGTCGTCACCTACATCATTAATACGCAAGGAGTTTGAGATTTATCTCATTATATTATTTTTATTTCCTATCCATGGACGAACTTGTTCTACAGTAAAAATATTATTTTCATCTATATCTCCAATAATTTTAATTGTTTCTCCAATTTTTATTTGAGCTCTGCCTCCAACAAAAGCACTATCAATATCTATAATCCAAATAATACCATTTGAATCAATAATTTGGATTAAATTTTCCTTGATTCCGATAATTTTTCCAGAAAGTAAACCATTCTCTGGATGAGACCAGAACTCATCTTTATCAAATATAAACCCCCTATACATAGGAACATGGTCCCTTAATGATTCTTCAATTATTTTTCCAGTACCGATTATGTTAAGTGTTGATCCTGCGACGATAGTTATTACTATATATACACATACGATTGTAATAGTCCGGTGTCTATATCCTAAAAATGTTTTCCTGTAATAATAATCTCCCAAAATAGTGAAGACCGCTAAAAAGACAAACCAAAAATATGGTATGGTTTTAACAATAAAATTTAGACCAAATTTTTGATATAGATACCAGTCATTATTAAATAAAAGTGAAATTATCACAGAAAAAGAAACAGCTCCTACAACAATAGAAAATCCAACGAGAGACCAAAAAATAACCCTCTTTAAACTAAAGATGTTTTTAGAAATTGGCTTTATGCCACTTTCTTTAATTCTTTGTAATGCTATTTGGCTTATATCTTTATTTTCCATTTAATTTCTCATACTCTTCCTTAAAGAGTTTCTTACCTCTTAATATTAAATTTCCCACAGTACTTATTGGTTTTTTTAAAATATCTGAAATTTCTACATAATCTTTTTCATCCAAAAAACGTAAAACTAAAACCTCACGATATTTCTTATCTAATTTTGAAAGAGCTTCATCTATCTTTTCTTTATCAAAAGAATTATCAATTTCTTTCTCTATATTAAAAGCATCTTCAAATCTATCGATATCTTCTTTTTCAAAAGGAATTGTAGGCCGAACTACTTTTTTTCGTATTTCACTTACGGTCTGATTGTGTGTAATACGATATATCCAAGAAGAAAATTTTAAATCCTTGTCAAACTCATTTAAATTATAATAGACCTTAACAAAAACATCTTGCAAAATATCCCCAGCATCTTCCCGACTAAGTTTAGAAATTCTCATGATGTAATACAGCAACTTACTTTCATATCTTCTAATCAAACACAAAAAATGATCTGGATTGTCGAGTGACAATTCGACCAGTTCATTATCTGTTTTGTTGATGCAATATTCATGGTTTACCATTATCTATATATTATACGCACAATTAAGTATTTTTGTCGCATTAAAACAAAATAGGCTGATAAATGCTTATTTATCAGCCTATTTCAAGATGTATTATTTTACTTCTTCTTTTACAATTGTCTCTATGGAAGTTTCTTTTGGTAAATCTTTCACAACTTCAAATGGAGCAGGGCTTGCTGGTATTTGTGATTTAAATTTTACAAATTCACGATACATCATAATCATAATCATAAACCCGACTGGATAAGTAATTATTGATCCTACAAAAAATGCAATAATTCCCAACAACATAAATAGCCCTATTAAAAAACTCTTCCAAAATAATTTCCAACCAAAACCTTTCGTCATTCCCCAAGCTTCTTTTATACTTGCTCTCCCCCCTTGATTTTTTTCAACAGAAATATATGATGAAAAAACTAGACGTCCTAAAACATAAAACCCTGGAATTACAAATAAAATAAATCCAGCCAAAACGCACAAAGCAAGGAGAATACTAGTTTTTATAAAATTCCAAAATTGAACTAAAGTTGGAAGTGCTTCTTTTGAAAAAAGATTGTGTTCTTTTTTATCTAAAATACTAAAAATCAAACGTATCCATACATAGGAAAGAAAAAAAGAAACCACAAGGACCAAAAATCCTAAGACTGGATTATCTTTCTGCCCCACAAATTGAATTGCAAAAGTTGCCAAAGTTATTATTAATAAAGTACTAAAATGCTCTTTATATAAAACCCATGCTTCTTTTATTTTTTCTCCGATTTTAAATGTAAATTCCATAAAAATTTTAATTAATATTAAAGTCTCTATATTATAGCATGTTGTATCAATCAAAACACCAAGACTTGCTAGACTTATAATTTAGTAGTATAATATAATAGAACCTTAAAATATATATATTATGGACAGAATAAAAAAAATATTATTCCATTCTATAATAATTACAATTATTATTTGTTATAGTTGTAATGAATTCGGCTTTGTTTTTCTTCCTATATGGGCAATAGCCCTAATTACATTTTATGTAAGCCTTATCGTTTTTATTTTTATCGCAAGCTTACAAAAAGAAGAATCCGGTTTATAAAAATTTGTTTTTAATAATCTAAAAAAGCCGCGTGATAAACGTGGCTTTTCAATTGATAGTTTATTTTGTATCATAGTAAAACTTCTCACTTACAATTTTACCATTCTCCCATCTCTGAACTGCAACTTGTGATCGTGCTGAGCGTCCCCAGTCTTTGTGAGTAATATCCATAAATGATTCAACTGTTGAATAATTATCTCCTGTCGCTATTCCTAATGTCTTTCCACTATGGAATTCTACGATTCCTTCAACAAAGGCTTTTTCATATTCTCTATTTGCATCTTTACCGACACGAATCTCACCTTCGTTTTCTTGCATGGTAACATTGTCAGCATAATACTTTTCAAATGCTTCTAATATTTTCCCTTCGTTTACCATCTTCACTAAATCTTCTATTTTATCTTTTATATTGTTCATAATTTATTTTTCGTTTAATTTAATAATTTTTCCTTCAATTAATGCGACTGTTACTTTTTTATAAGCCAATACCAAAATTCTCTGAAAAGTACTTTGAGAAATACCCATTTCTTTTGCTGCACCTCTCTGGCATAAATTCTCAATATTCTTCAACCTGAGAGCTTCCGCTTCTTCAGCATCAATATAAATAATTTTTTCAGTTCTACAACAGCCTTCTGGTTTAAACTCACTATACTTAGGTTGAAAACTAATTTTTTTATCACATTTTGGTCTGACCATATAATTTATTTGAATTCGTAATTCGTAATTCGTAATTCGTAATTCGTAATTCGTAATTCGTAATTCGTAATTCGTAATTTTCTTTTTTCCTTGCTTTTAAACTCGACCTAGTATATTATGAATATATACCCATAACTAATAAAAGTCAAATTTATGAATGAACAAATAATAAAGGCCTTAAATTGGCGCTATGCCACAAAAATATTCGACCCAACTAAGATAATATCTGAGGATAATTTACATACAATTTTAGAATCGGCTCGCTTATCCCCTTCATCTAATGGTATTGAGATGTGGAAATTTATTGTTGTGACAAATAAAGAGATTCGTGAAAAATTACGTGCCGTAAGTTTTGATCAACCCAAAGTGACCGATGCTTCTCATATTATTATCATTACATATAGAACTGATTCAGAAGAAAATTTAGCTAAAGAAAGAATAGAACGTACAGCTAAGATTCAAAATGATGGCTCAAGTAAATTGACCAGCTTAAAAACGATGCTTGAAAATACTGTCGCTCAAAAAATAAAAGATGGAACACTAGAAACTTGGATTCAAGCTCAATCATATATTCCACTTGGAATCATGATTGAAACCGCAGCCCTCTTAGGAATTGACGGCGGACCAATGGAAGGATTCGAACCAGACAAAGTTGATGAAATATTGGGACTTGCAGAAAAAAAACTAAAATCAATCACTATGTTCGCTATCGGATACAGAGGTGACGACCCTGCTAGTCTCCGTCTAAAAGTCCGCCGAAATTTTGATGACGTTGTGGAAATAATAAAATAAAACCTTTTTTATTTAATTACATATTTAAGCGATAGCGTAAATATGTAGTGAGCTGAAAAATATTTTTATTTATCTAAATCAAGAATTTCATCAATACGAATTTGTTCGACAAATTCGGGGGTGTGAGAGACGAGAATCATGGCTCCTTGGTATTCAGACAGGGCTTTGGCAATTATAGGTAAATGACGGAAATTTATATGGTTTGTAGGTTCATCGAGAATCAGTAACCCTGGGCGAGTAAGGACAAGCTGAGCAAAGGCTACAAGCCCCTTCTGGCCCTCAGATAAGCTTCCAATCTTTGTATGGACCATATCACCAGTTATAAGGAAACCTGCAACTGTCGAGCGTATAGCCTCTTCGTTGACCCTTCCAGAGACTTTTCTCGTAGTTTCAGCTAAAGATTCATAGACAGTGTCATTAAAATTAAGAGTTGAGAAATCTTGACGATAATATCCAATTCTAACATCAGGATGAATTGTTATTCCTTCAGCATCACGCTTGGCAATTAACTCTAACAGTGTACTCTTCCCTATGCCATTTGGACCAGATAAAAGTAAGTGTTTATTTTTGCGAAGTTTAATTCCGGCTTTTATTTTTTTGATTTTCTGATTTTTAAATATTGAAACTGAAGAGAAATTTACAATGTCACCAATAATATTTTCTTGAACAGGAATAGTAAATGGCCGAATAGTTTTATCTTCTTTACGAACATCAACTTTTTCTTCTTCAAGTTCTTCTGCCAAATCGCGCATGCGTTTAGCCACGGCACGAAGATTTCCCCCTTTCATAGCAAAAGCATTAGCTTGCTCTTTCTTTGCTAAAATTTCTTTTGATAAAAGTGCATTCTTACGATTCTCTCTCTCCATTCGAGCTGTGATTTGGTCGCGTACATCAGTATAGTTACCAACATATTGTTCAATCTTTAAAGTATACACATCAAGGTAAAGCACGGCATCGGTAAATTTATTTAAAAATTCTGCATCATGGGAAATAACGATGACTGTCTTTTTATACTTAACTAGAAAATCAGTCAAATGAGCAATTCCGGCTTTGTCTAAATTATTTGTTGGTTCATCCAAAAGTAAAATATCTGGCTCTTGAATCAAAGCTGAAGCAAGAAGAAGTCGTGCTTGTTGCCCGCCAGAGAATGATGAAATAATTCTTTCGTGAACTTTTTCATGCCCTTTTAGATTTACGATCTCAAGCACATCATCAATCCGTGGATCAATATCATAAATTTTTTGTGAAAAACATTTTTCAAAAAATTCTCGCACAGTTAAGGAAAGTTCATCTCGAGGAATAACTTGGCGAGATAGTGCAATTGTTGTTCTCTGCGCTTTATTAATAATTCCATCTTCTGGCTCTCTTTCTCCTGTAATTAAGGAAAAGATAGTACTCTTACCAGCACCATTTTGACCCATAATAGTAACCTTCATTCCACGACGAATAGAAAAATCTACCCCATCTAGTATCGGTTTATTGTGACCATATTCAAAGGAAACCTTTTCAAAACGTATTACTACTTCTCCGTGAGCCATATAGGTTATTACTTTACATCATTTTTGCTTAAATTGAAAGGCTTTTTGTATTTCTAGTTATTTATGCATATGCGTAAATAAATAGAAAATTAGAAACATAATTTAATTAAGAGTAAATTTATTATTTTTAAGTTCCTTTCTAATCTCTTTAAAATCAGGGATAGTCTTTGCAACTAGGTTCCAAAAGTCACTAGAGTGATTAAATTCTTTTAAATGACAAAGTTCGTGAACAATAATATAGTCGGCT
This sequence comes from Minisyncoccota bacterium, assembly GCA_041666225.1. GTDB lineage: Bacteria > Patescibacteriota > Minisyncoccia > Phycocordibacterales > UBA9973 > UBA8515. Next base: position 70,249 of record JBAYHJ010000003.1, read on the forward strand.
GTTTTGGATGGAAGTAAAGCTATTTTGTAATTAAAATTTAAATTTCCCGCTTTAGAACAACTCCCCCATCTTGTCTTTTGATTTTTAATAAAAATTCTATTCCATTTATAATTATAAAATTTATTAAAATATTCAATTCTATTTACCACAATTTCTAAAGCTTTTCCTTTGTTTTTTAAATAGTTTTGAGAATTTTTTTTCTTTCTTTTTGGGACACGAGTTCTAAAACGAATAAAATATTTAATTTTTTTATTTAGCTTTATAAATTGTTGCATTATTTTTTATTAAATTAAGTTTATCTGTTCTGTTAAGTTTTTTTATTTCATTTTCTCGAGCTCTAGCTTCTTTGTAAGTCTCAATTTCTTCGTGATATCTCAAAGTCACGGGTCGACGGATTTTTGTATAATGAGCACCACTCTTTAGATTATTATGTTTATATAATCTTTTTTCTAAATCATTTGTCGAACCAGTATATAGGCTTTTATCTGCACATTCTAAAATATAGACGAAATACATAATGAAAGTATAGCATTTCTTAACATACACAGAAAACAAAAGCCCTCAGTTGAGGGCTTTTGTTAAAAATTAAATTATTTCTTCTTTTTTGCTACTACTTTTTTTACAGGAGCTTTCACTGTTACAGCTTTTTTTGCAACAGCTTTTACAACTGGAGCTTTTTTGATTTCAACTTTCTTTACTTCGGCAACCTTAACTACAGGTTTTGATTCTGTTTTAGGTGTAATTAATTTTTCTATTGCACTTGTAAGACGATCAAGTTTTGTACTTATTTCACTTAATTGTTTTGAAACACCGTCATTTGATGGCATTGTTGCAGGTTTAGTAAATGATGGAGCTTGCCTATCACTAAAATCTCTTTTATGTCCATTATCTCTAAATTCACGTCGTGGGGCACGATCGCCGTCATCACGCTTATTACTAAAACAATCTGAACAGTAAACAGGTTTATCACCTGATGGACGGAAAGGAACTTCACAACTCTTGTGACATTCATCACAAGTTGCTTTGTGCATTGAAACTTCTCTTCTGTCTCCTCCACGATTGCCACCAAAACTTGGTCTGCCACCACCATTACCACCCCTAAAACCACCTCCTCTATTACCTCCTCCTTGAAAATTTCCCATAAATTATATTATTGTTACCTCTCTAATCCTAGACAAGTTGTTATTATTATATTTGAATACTAGCCTTTTTATCCTTAAAAAGCAAGAAAAAATAAAATCTCCTCAGATTTCTCTGGGGAGATTTTATTTTAAGAGCTTACGCAGCAACTTCTTCAGATACTTCTTCTTCTGTTGGAGTTTCAACAGGAGCTTCAACTACTGTTTCTTCAACTGGAGTTTCTACAGTTTCTTCAACTGTTTTTATTTCTTCATCCATATTTTTAAAAAATTAGATTATACTAAAACGACCCTCGGAGTATACTACACATATTCTATTTATACTAACTTTTAAAAATAAAGATTGCTAATCAATTAATCATCTTCATCTTCGTGTTCAAATCTTGATTTTACTTCTTTGAAGATATCATCTTCTTTCATGGAACTTTCAGAGTTAAGTAGCTCAATATATGCTCCAGCTGAATCACCTTCTAATTCCTTTTTTTCTGCTTCATCTAAAAAGTTTTTTGCTTCATTAAATATTTGATCCACGTCATCATTATTTATATCTTCTATCTCAGAAATACTAATTGAAGTTGTCGTATTTTTATTGGCTTTTGAATTAATCTTGGCCTTAACAATATCTTTCTTTTTATTATATTTATCAGAAATATCATCTTCTTCATCATCATCTTCTTCTTCATTTTTTATACTGATTTTTACTTTATCTGCATTTGATCTAGCTGTTTTAGAAATCTGATTGTCTATGGTATCAAAATCTAATTCATTGTCTTCGGCCATTATAATATTTAAAACACGAGCATGAGCATTCATTTCTGCTTTAAAATTAATAGCAATTTCATCGGCCTCAGTTGATAAATTTTCTTTAGTCACTTTTTCAAGTTCTTTATTTAAAGAAATACTGTGTTTTTCTAAAAGATTATTTAATTTTTTTTCTTTTGAATCATCTAATTTTCCAGAAGAGGCCAACATTTCAGCTTCAACTAAACGCTCTGTAGCTAGGTTGCTTTGATATTTGGCTTTAGATTTTGACGAAAAAGTGAAAGCTCCACGAATAGGTTCTACGACACTAACTTTGATGGGATAGAGGACGTCTTCCGGTAAGCTTTTTTCTGAAGCGAGAACGACTCCACTACTTGTAAGAATAATAACTAAAGGAACAACGACATAATAAACCAACTGACTTTTGTGTATTTTCAACATAAAAGAATAACCAAACCAAGGGCTTTGAACTCTTTGTTGTGGGATATTAGAATTTAAAATACGATCAAAAATCTGCTTTTTTTCATCAGTAGTCATCATTATCTTTTTAATTTCTTTTATTCCATTGTTTAAATTTTTATGTTCCATATTATTCATTTTGATTTATATCATCATTATATCCTGCTTTTTTCTTTAACTCCAATAACCCTCTATTTATCCTAACTGATGCAGCATTGGCTGATATTCCTAAGATCTCACCTATTTCTACCGGGGATAAATCTTCTACATAACGAAGATAAACTGGTTGTCTGTAACTTGGAGTTAATTCACTAATTTTCTCTAAAAGATATCTCCCCTCTGCTTTAGTTTCAAGTAAAGAGGTGGACATTTCATCTGAAGGATCATACCCCATCTCTCCTTCGTTAAAAATAGCATCATTCATCTTAAAAAAAGGGATACTCTTCTTTTTTCGATACCAATCAATAATCAGATTACGAGTTATTGTAAAGAGAAAAGCTCTCGTATTAAGAATTTCTTTTCCACTTAATAGATTTTGCCATAATCGCAAAAATGTCTCTTCGGTAATATCCATAGCCTGCTCACGATCGGATACTCGAATAAGGCAAAACCGAAAGATTGCATCTGCTTCATTTTCATATATCTTTTCAAATGTATTTTTAATATCTGCCTTCATATAGTACGACGTATAAACTACCTATTTCTTACATCTCTTATTTATTTACAATACAATAATAAATCAACAATGTCCACGTAAGAAAAGGATAACTTGGTACGTCTACTCTAATGTTTGGTCGTGTGTTTAATATTTCCTAATAATAAACACATATTATTAACATAATAAAAAAAATTATTAAAATGAAAAAATATAAATCATTAGTCGTTAGTTCACTTATTGCCGCTGTCATAATATCTATTCCCTTTGCAAGTTTTGCAGAAAGTAAAGATAATGACAAAAGCAATGAAAACAAAGTCCGTGTCGAAAGCAAGGTACATTTAGAAGACAATAATAATTTCAAATTTAATAAAGAAAATTCTAATTCAATTTGGAATAGGTTTAGACAATTCTTTAATCAAGATATCGATGCTAATATTATTGCTAATATTGCACCTATAATAAATGGAATAACCGCTCCAACAGTTCTAAAATCTGGCGAAATGGGAACTTGGGTAGTCAAAGCATCAGATGAAAAAAATGGAACTTTAAGTTATGCAGTTAATTGGGGAGATGAGAGTAATATATTCTCAAAATCCATGGCCAAATTATCACAACCAATATTTGTTCAAGATTCAACATTCACACACACTTACACAAAAACTGGTAAATATACTATTGTTTTTACAGTAAATAATAGTGAAGGATTAGAAACAACTTCAACTGTAACTGTTTATGTAACAGGAGAACAAACATTAAATGCTCCAGTTATGAGTAACCTTGAAGTAAAATCAATCAAACAACATAAAGCTACAATAAATTGGACTACAGATGTTAAAGCTAATAGTGTAGTTTATTTTAGTAAAATATCTCCTGTAGATACATCTGTAAATTCAAATGTGTCACGTAAGGCTCTAGTTCTAAATCATAAGATTGAGTTAAAAAAGCTAGAAGCGAATACTAAGTATTATGTAGTTGTTAAATCAACAAATAAAGCAGGTACAACTACATCTAGTGAAACATCCTTTACAACACCACCAATAACAACTGACACATCTGCCCCTGTTATCACAGGATTAACAGGATCTAACTCAATTAAGGTTGGAGAAACTGAAACAGTAACTGTAAATGCTTATGATCCTAAAAATGGAACTTTAAGTTATTCTGCAGATTGGGGTGACACAAATCTAATCACAAAAAATGCAATTTCAGTATCAGAAAAACCAATATTTGTTCAGAGTGCAACATTTAGTCACGTATATAGTTCACCAGGAACATACACAGCAACCTTTACTGTAGAAAATAGTGATGGTAAAAAAGATTCTTCATCAATGAAAATCTTAGTTACACTTTTATCTGTCGATATTACTAATCCATTGATAAGTGAAGTAAGAACATTAACAGGATCTACAACAAGTACAATCTCATGGACTACAAATGAACCCTCAACATCAGAAGTTTTCTATTCTACAAATACACCTGTTGATGTAAATTCAAGTTTAACCCCATCGATTATTAGTAAATTATTAGTTACCAAGCATTCACTTAATATGTCTGGATTATCACCAAGCACAATCTATCACTTTGTAATAAAGTCTGCTGATGAATCATCCAACACAACAATATCTAGTGAGTCTTCGTTTATAACTAATTTCGGACTGTAAAAATTATCAACAAAAACTAAACTAAATAACAGGCCAAATAAAACCACCTCGAGCTCATACAAGCTCTAGGTGGTTTTATTTTATAATATTTATGTTATTATTTTAATAGCATTATGAAAATCGCTTACTTTTTAGGCACATTGAAAAATGAAGATGGTGTAACTAGAGTACTTTCAGAATTGATTAAAGAAGGACAGAAAAATGAAATTGAATCCATAATAATTACTGGTTGGGCTGAAAATGAATCTTCTTTTCCAATCCCAATAATACAAATACCATCGTTTATTTTTCCTCTTTATAAAGAATATCGTATTCCATTACCTGGAATGCATGGTTTTGAAAAACAATTAGATAAATTTCATCCAGACATTATCCATATTCATAGCCCAGACACAAGTGCTTGGGCAGCATTAAAATATGAAAAAAAGAATAAAATTCCAATAGTCGCTACTTTTCATACTGATTTTTGTAGTTATCTTCCATATTATCATTTGTCTTTTTTACGTCCATTAGTTTGGTTCATACTTAAAAAAATATATACACAGATGAGTTTCGTTACTACACCATCAGAAGTTGTGAGTAATATGCTTATTCAGCATAAGATAAAAAATGTCTATACTGTTCCTTGGGGAGTAGAATTAGAAAAATTTAATACTTCTTTTTATTCTTTAGAATGGCGAAATAAAATTCTTAAAAGAGAAAAACAAAATATTATTCTATATGTGGGTAGATTAACTTGGGAAAAAGACTTAAGGACACTAGTCAATGTATTTAAATTACTCAAGAACAATAAAGACAACTTCAAAATGGTTATCGTTGGTGATGGTCCAGCTCGTCGCAAATTAGAAACTCTTATGCCAGAAGCATTGTTTGTAGGACATCTTGAGGGGCTAGAACTCTCAAAAGTTTATGCATCTTGTGACATTTTTCTCTTTCCTTCATATACTGAAACATTTGGAAATGTAACAATAGAAGCAATGGCTTCAGGGCTTGTAATTGTTGCTGCTAATGCAGGAGGGTCAAAATCTATAATTTTAGATAATGAAAATGGATTTCTTGCTGAACCTAAGAATACTGATGATTTTTATAATAAAATTTGTTTACTTTTAGAAAATAAACAATTGCAAGAGAAAATTAAAAACAATAATCTAGACTTTGTAAAAACCCACACATGGGAAAAAGTTTTTGATAATCTTTTGCAAAAATATTTAAAAATACTTTCTTAAAAAGAAGGTATTAATCGATAGGATTATTTTTTACAAAATTAAAAGCTATTTTTTGATAGGTAAAATAAACAACAAAAATTAATAAAATTATTCCTCCTAAAATATATGAGCCATTTTGAATGGTAGTCGTTAAATACATATATGTTTTTATAGAGTAGAAACCTAAGAGTGAGAAAAAAATTGCCTTTGGAACAGTGATTAAAAGAGACATTCCTATAAATTTTCGTAATGGAACATGAGCCACTCCCATTGCAATAAGTCCTGGAATGGGAAGAATTGGGGAGAGTTTTACTACTATCATGGTTTTTCTAAAATGCCTATGCACCATCTTTTCAATTTTTTCAATTCTTTCTTTTGTAACACCAATATAATGCCCATAACGTTCTATTATTAAAATCCTACTTCTATACCCTATCAAATAATAAACAATGTCAGCAGTTAAATCTCCAATAATTGCAATTAATATAATTATGAAGATATTATAATAGCCCAATCCGGCAGCCACTCCTGCTGCAACAGTAACAAGTGTTCCTTCAATTACCGCTGTAACAAAGAAAAGAAAGTAGCCATGAGCAATAATCCACGGAACAAGAGAAGCTAAATTTAAATCTGGCATATTTTATTTTAACACATTCTAATAAAAGTTATACGGGAAAAATTAAATAATAAAGCTTTTTATAAAATGTAACAAAAATTTCTTAAACAAAAGACAATATAAATAAAGAAATGTCTACGTAAGAAAGTGTATACATGATACGTCTAATTAAATGTAAGTCGTGTATTTAATTTATATATCAATACACGACATATATTATATTATTAGTTAATAAATTATTAAAAATACATGAAAAAAATATTAATATCGATGGGTTTAATGTCTCTTATGTTTACAATAGCTATTGTGGGGTTTGGAAGTAATGCCACACAAGCTGCATATACAGCATCTGATGTGTCAGCACACAATACACAATCAGATTGTTGGATGATTATTAATGGCAACGTCTACAATTTAACTACTTTTGTAAATACACATTCAGGTGGTAGTGCTGTCATAATCGGACAATGTGGAAAGGATGGAACAGCTACCTTTAACAGTGGACCACATAGGTCAAGTACACTCAATGCAATTAGTTCTCTAAAGCTTGGACCTCTAACCACGACACCTACTCCCACACCAACCCCAGATACACCATTGATACTCACTAGTGTAGTTATAACACCGACTTCACCCGTAGTAAAAATAAATGGAACACTACAAATTGTAGTAACTCCAAAAGATCAGAATGGGGCACCTGTCAATGGAGTAGTCACAACTTATGCTTCCAGTAACCATAATGCTGCAATCATAAATAATGCGACTGGTCTAGTAAAAGGAGTTGCTCTTGGTACAACAACAATAACTACAACCTCAATCAAGGACGGTAAAACTATTACAAGTAGTATTATTGTAACCATATCTGATACAATAGTGCCTACTCCAATTCCTACCCCAACACCTACGCCAACACCCAAATATGATGATAGTAATGATGACGATGAGAGTGAGTATGAAGATTATGAAGACGATGATGAAGATGAGGATTTTTATGAACAATCCTATAAGAATCATGAAAATGAAAATAGAGACTATAATAAAAACTACGAAGATGATGATGAATAAAATATAAACATCAAATAAAAAACCCGCCACAACCTTACAGGTTGTGGCGGGTTTTTTATATTTTAATCTTTAATTCTTTTTCTTCACTACCACTTAGATAACATGCATCTCTGAAGTAGCAAGGACGGTCCTTGCTACTACTTGCTACTAAGTAATGCATACATACTAAAAATATTGAACCCATAGAAAATTATTTGAAAAATAAGGTATAATAAGAAAATTATATGATGACAGTAAAGACAAAAATAGATAAAAGCAGTATCCATGGAATTGGTTTATTTGCTGATGAATTTATTCCAAAAGGAACAAAAATTTGGGAATTTACACCTGGATTTGATTTAAAATTTACACCCGAACAAATAAAAGAATTACCAAAAGCAGTGCAAGAATATTTAGGAATATATGCTTGGCTTAGTAAGAAAAGTGGTATGTATTGTTTTTCTTCAGATAACGGAAAATATTTTAATCATTCAAAGAATAACAATGTTCAATCCTATTATCTTGAAGGACATCATGAAGTCATAACTTATGCCTTACGTGATATTAAGAAGGGAAAGGAATTACTGGATGATTACAATTCTTTTGAAGAAGGTTTTAAGGAATATAAATTATAATATATTTTAATGAGTACCGAAAAATATTTAATAAAACAAAAAATGTTTATCAAGAAACTAGATATTGAACTAAGTTTTAAGTAGCAAGACGGTCATTGCTACTACTTTTATTTTATTAAAAATTAAACTTATTAATTAATACTCCAATTTGCTCAGCTAGATCACGAGTCAAATCATCTTGAGAAGCTGCCGTATAGATATCTTCTAATGATTCAATGGCATACTCTTTATATTTTTCTGTTTTTGAATAAAGTAAAGCTATTTTAATTTCAGTTAAGAGGTTTATCCTATTTGATAATTCAGGATTGTCTCTCGCTTCTTTATCAGCATCATCATGACAATGATCAACATATTCTAATAAGAGCGCCTTTGTTTCTGGATCCTCAATTCCTTTGGTATTTAGAGCATCTATAACTTGTTGTTCTGTAACTCCTTCTGGTGACTTAAATGATTCAATCATGGTCTTAATTATATCAGTTTTTAGAATAAAAATAAAAAAATGTTTTAAATTGATAAGATTTTAGTTAAAAGTAAATTTTATATTCTATCATCGTCAAAAAATTCATAATAAGACAAAACACCTATTGCTCCCATGATAAACCAAAAGAAAAATTCTTCAAAAGGGAAAGTATACCCGAAAAGATTTACCCAACCCAAAAAGTTAGTACCAGGGAACGTCCATTGATTAAGTTGTAATCCTGTAATTTCGAATAGAGTGGCAAGCAAGAAAAAGTAAGAAGCAACTTTGATGTATTTAGATAAAAGTCTTGGAAAGAAAGACAAAAAAGTAACTGTTGGTAAAACAAAGAAAATAGTTCCGAGCCAGAAATAAGCATAAGGAATGATTAGTAGATTGGGTTTAGTAAGTAAAACAGTAAAGAAAATCAGTAATAAAACAACTAGCGGCCAGATTAGATATTTCATTTTCTTGTCTATTAATTCATGTTTTCCTTTATCAAGAAAATGTTCATAAAAAATAACAATACTATAAATAAGAAAGAATCCCCAGATTAAGTCCTCGACAGGTACAAGCCCAAATAAACGAAATGGAAAAACGGTTAAAGGAACAAACCAAGAATGATCTAATATGGCAATATAATCTGCAAAAAACCCAAGTGGAATTGCAAGAATCAAAGAAAAGATAAGAGTTTTCTTTATTTGTGATGGTGTTCTAATAGATAACCATAATGATGGTAATCCAAAAAATAATAAAATAGAAGTTAAAAAATTTACTTTAAAAATTAAAGATAATACAACAGATAATAACGGAAATAGTATAAGTAAGAAAATATCCAATTTTTTCATTTTATAACGAAAATTTATTATTTATAACATGCTTTTATATAGTAATTTATTTATAACACTGTTAATTATATCACTTAAGTTAATTTAGGCTAATACAACTCAAGTGTTTTATATTTATAAATTTTGGTAGTAGAAAGGACAGGTAGTAGCAAGGACAGTCCTTGCTACTATTGAAATTGAAAATTTATATTCTTCAAGTTGTTTATTATATTCTTGTTTTATTGATTCCTCAATTCTACTTTTTATCCAAAGAGATAAAAGCCATTGAATAAGACCTAGACCAAGAATTATAAAAATTGTATTCATTATTTAATTATACCATTTTTAAGATTTCTATACCCAATTACTGCAAATGGTAAAGATATTATCTGTAATATAGATATATAATAAGTTCCTAAAATATATCCATAATATATAAGGACTAGATGACCTAAAATATACAGAATCCAACCTATTGGTTTTCTGAGAACTAAAAATACAGCACCAATGGAAAATAATATAACCATTAAATTTTCTAAAATCCAATTTGGAGACCTTAGATTTAAAAAGAATACAATAATTATTCCTATCAAAGTAAGAAAGCTCATTAAAATAGTTATTTTGTTTTGAAGTTTATTATTTTTCTTCCATGCAAACATTCCAAAAATAAAAATTATTCCACTTGTTATCTCAAGAATAGAATACGAAAATGATCCTTTGTGTAAGGTAACAATAGTAAAAGCAATTGATCCCAGAAAACCCAATATCCAACCAACTCTTTTATTTAGACTTAAAAATATCTTCTGTGAGAAGTATAAGATTGAACCTATAATTTCTATTACAACAAAAATATTCATAATTTAATTGCATGTAGATAGGGTCTTAACCCTTATCTGTGTAATTATATATCTTATTTTCAAAGCTACGGGACTAGGACTCGAACCTAGATACACAGTTCCAGAAACTGTGGTCCTACCATTAGACGATCCCGTAATATCAACCTCAACTTCAATATATTACCATAAAATGCTAAAAAATACAGATTTGAAAACAATGGATTTTTAAGGTACAATAACCCTTATATGAATGAAGATAAAAATCAAGGAGTAGATATTGAGGAGGTAAAATTACAAATGATTCGGGATGAATTTCATGATGGTATTGATAGTGTTGATAAAATTAACCCATCAGTTACATTCTATGGTTCAACTCGCATAGAAGAGAATAATCCTAATTATGAAAAAGTTAGGAAGTTATCTTTCAGAATAGCCAAAGAGCTAGGTTACGCTGTTTTATCTGGTGGAGGTCCAGGAATCATGGAAGCTGCTAATAGAGGTGCTTTTGAGGCTGGTGGGAGGTCTATAGGGCTGACTATCAAGCTTCCAAATGAACAGATAAACAACCCTTATTTAACCGAGGAAATTCCTTTTCATTTCTTTTTTACAAGGCAATCAGCAATGTCTTATTCTACAGAAGTATGTGTGTTCTGTCCTGGAGGATTTGGTACACTTAGTGAACTTTTTGAAATTATCACTCTTCAACAAACAAATAAGATAGGACGAATCCCTTTAATTCTTTTCGGTTCTGATTTCTGGAAACCAATTGATAGTACAATAAAAGAAGTCTTATTAAAAAAATACCATACCGTCAACGAGAAAGACGTGGAATTGTATATTATAAAAGATGATGAAAATGAAATTTTAGAGATAATCAAAAATAGTAGAATTAGAAACGGTGATGATTCATTAAAATAATAAAATAAAAATCCTCCGAGAGATCGGAGGATTTTTATTTTATTTATTTTTATTCTTTATACAAGCCTTGATAAATGCCGTAAATAATGGGTGTGGAGAAAGCGGTCGAGCTTTGAATTCCGGGTGAAATTGAGTTCCAAGGAAAAATGGATGATCCTTTTGTGAAAGTTCGGCTATTTCACAAAGTTTTCCGTCAGGAGATACCCCAGAGAAAATTATGCCGGCTTTTTCAAGTGCTTCTTTATAATCATTATTTACTTCATAACGATGCCTATGACGCTCTGATATTATGTCTTTCTTATAAGAATTATAAGCAATACTCCCCTTCAATAAATGTGCAGGATATGCCCCAAGCCTCATGCTACCTCCAAGATTTTTATTTTTAATCTTTTCTTTCTGATCCTCCATCACATCAATAACAAGATTTTTTGATTCTGGATTTATCTCACGAGTATTTGCATCCTTGAGTTTCAAAACATTTCTGGCATATTCAATAATCAAAAGTTGCATACCGTAACATAATCCAAAATATGGAATTTTTTCACGTCGTGCGTAACCGATAGCAGATATAATACCTTCAATTCCACTTTCCCCAAATCCACCAGGAACTAAAATACCGTCATATTTTTTAAGAATTGATAATGGAATTTTTTTAGATTCGAAATCCTTCGAATTTACACAGGCAATCTCGATTCCAACTCCAGATTCATAAGAAGAGAATTTAAGTGCTTCAAGTATTGAAATATATACATCAGAAAGAACAAAATCACCAGAATCAAAATATTTACCCACCACTGCTATTTTTATTTTTTCTTTTCCATTTTTAGTCTTCGCAACAAAATTTTTCCATTTTGAAAGATTGGCTGTTTTCTTTGGTAAACTAAGAACTCTCTCAAGGGTTTCCCCCATTTTATCTTTTTCAAAGTTTAGTGGAATATCATAAATACTCTTTACGTCAGGAGCAGAAATAACATTTTCATCGGGAACATTACAAAATAAAGCAATCTTCTCTTTGCGTTTTTTATCAAGAGCAGTTGCTCCGCGAGCAATAATAATATCGGCCTGAACACCAGCAGAGTTGAGAGTGCGTGATGCATACTGTGTTGGTTTTGTTTTCATTTCTCCTAGATTTGATGGCACGGGTAGATATGAGACAAGTACAAATGCCACATCGTGAGGATGTTTGGTTTTTAGCATACGAGCAGCTTCAAGAAAAAGAACATTTTGGTATTCACCCACAGTTCCTCCAATCTCAATGATTGTAATGTCTGACTTCGTCGTCCTTGTTGCTTCTTTAATACGATGAATAACCTCAAATGGTACATCAGGAACAACTTCCACATTTTTACCTTTATATTCTAAATTGCGTTCTTTGCGAATAACTTCCTGATAAACACGACCAGTGGTCATATAGTTTGAACGACCAAGATCTTCACCCAAGAAACGCTCATAATTACCCATGTCTTGATCACACTCATCTCCATCATCAAGGACAAAAACTTCTCCGTGTTCAGTGGGGTTCATCGTCCCTGCGTCAATATTTATATATGGATCAATTTTTAGAGAAGTTACTTTGTAACCCCTAGCTTGAAGAATAAGGCCAATAGAAGAAGCAGCGACACCTTTACCAACACCAGAGATAACTCCACCGACGACAAAAATATATTTAGAATCTAACAAATTTTTTTCTTTTGTCTCTGGCTTCTTTTTATTCATAAATGATTATTTTTTTAAATACCTGTGAATAGCAAAAATACTTGAAATACCTCCAATTATTACACCTGATCCAAGCATAATAATAAATAATTGAAAGAAATTAGCCTTATAATACGTATATAAATTAATCCCAATAAAATCTGTCATTTGGTTACCAAGCCAAATAGAAACTGGAATAAATAATATAATTGTAACAAGAGATGATATAACACCTACAAGAACACCAGAGACAATAAATGGCCCACGGATATACCTTCCTCCAGCTCCAACCAACTTCATCACATTTATCTCTTCACGAGACATATAAATAATAAGTCGAATAGTACTGAATGTTATAAATATCGAAATTAAAACAAGAACAAGTGAAATAGCAAAACCAAGTTTCTTGGCTCCATTTATGATTGAAGTAAGTCGATCAATTACTATTTTATTTTGATGATAATCAATCTTATCAATTATCGTCATAGCCCCTTTTGAAAGAGTAGTATCACTTTCAAAATACTTAGAAATACTTTCATACTGAGAAGGATCTTTGGCTTTAATGTTGAGTGAAGCCCCAAGAGGATTATCATCTAACTCGTCTAGGGCTTGGAGGGTCAAGTAATCATTGGAATGTCTTTCTTTAAAATCGATTAGGGCTTGATCTTGGGAAGTATAAGTTATATCTCTCACTTCTGGTAAATTTTTTAAAGAGTTTTCAATATTTTTAATTGATGCTTCATCAGCATTTGAAACAAAATAAACCGTTACATCAACTTTTTCTTTTATATCATTTAGAGAAGAATTTAAACCAGCTTGTATAAAAATAAGAGAAGTAATAACAAAAAGAGTTATAGTCATAATAAGAATACTGGCTAGTGAAGTGAAACCACTGCGAGTAAAATTACGATAACCAGATATTATTATTCTTTTTAATTTAATCGTAAACATAATTGATATTATAACATATATTTACCATCCTTATCATCACGAATGACACGACCGTTTTCGAGAGTTATGACTCTTTTTTTGATTTGATCAACGACACTTCTGTTGTGTGTAGTTAAAATAATAGTAGTTCCTAAATCATTTATCTTTTTCAATAAATTTACAACTTCATTTGTGTTTATAGGGTCTAAGTTTCCAGTTGGCTCATCGGCAATAATCAAATCGGGTTGAGTTATGATTGCACGGGCAATAGCTAGGCGTTGCTTCTCTCCACCTGAAAGTTGATGTGGAAAATGTAAAGACTTTGAAGTTAGGTCAACTAATTCTAAAACATGAGGAACATCTTCAGATATTTCATTTTCATTCTTCTCTATTGCCTCCATCGCAAAAGCGATATTTTCATAAACTGTTTTATTGGACAAAAGACGATAATCTTGAAAAACTACCCCTATCTTGCGACGGAAATTTGTTAAATCTTTATTAGAAAGTTTATTTATATCAGTAGACTCAAAAAAAACTGTCCCCCCTGTGGGTGATTCCTCTGCTAGAATCAATTTAGTTAAAGTTGTTTTCCCGGCACCAGAGTGACCTACAATCGCCACAAATTCTCCTTGCGTAATAGCAATACTAACATCTTCCAATGATGTGTTGTCTCTGTATTTTTTTGTAACATTGTTGAAATAGATCATCGCCTTATTAAGAATATCACAAATTGCGTTCTGCTTCAATAAAAGAGTCTATCCGACCATCTAATAAGACAGCGTCAACATTATTCACTTCTATTCCAGTCCTGTGATCTTTAACCATTTTGTAAGGATGAAGCACATATGAGCGAATTTGGTTTCCCCACTCGATATCTGTCGTCTTTGAAATAGATAAACCCTCTTTTTCTTTCTTTTTATCCTCTTCCATTTTTCGGAAAAGTTTTCCTTTTAGCATTTCTAGTGCTTTTTCTTTATTTTGCTCTTGAGAACGCTCGGAAGTAACATGAACGGATAAATTTGTAGGCAAATGAACAACTCGAACAGCTGTCTCACGTTTGTTTACATTTTGCCCGCCAGGGCCACCAGATTTTGATAATTCAATTCTTAATTCACTCGATGGAATTTCAACAACATGATCATTCTTCTCAAGTTCAGGAATTACTTCAACAAGGGAAAAAGATGTGTGGCGTTTGGCATTCGCATTAAAAGGAGAAATCCGGACCAGTCGGTGGACACCTGACTCATTCTTGAGAATTCCATAACTATTTTTACCAATCACTTCAACATAAATATTTCGATAACCTCCATTATCATTTTTATTTTCATGAATTATGTTATAAGACCAATTCTTGTTTTCAATATATTTTAAATACATATGAAGTAGCATTGCCGAAAAATCTTCTGCATCATCACCCCCAGCTCCAGATAAAATAGAGAGAATGCAATTCCCTTTGTCGTATTTTTGACTACCCAATATTTCGTCCTTCAAAAAAGCAATTCTTTTGATCGTCGCTTGAGCTTTTACCTTATCGTTCCAAAAATCCCCTTCCATCATTTCAGCTTCCAGAATTTCTATTTCTTTTTTTAATTCATCATTATTTTCAGCCATTTTGTTATTATAACAAATTTATATATCTAATGTGTGTTCAGACTTAAAATACTTTTTAGGTAAAACAGAAAAATAATCATCGACATAAGGAAACATTGTGTCCGCAGCCACAAAAGCAATAACAATTTCACCGTCTTTATTTTTATATTGATTGAGGGTTTTATTTTTCTTCATTTTTGTTAAAATTTTATTTATCATCGCCAATTGCATGCCAGTCGATGGGCCAACCAAAAGTCCTTCACGAATTAAATTTAAACTTTCCTTATAAGCCGATTCTTGATTCATCGGCATTGTAATATCAACAACTGAAGCCCAAGGAAAACCAAGCTTATCAATTGAATCTTCTCCCCTTGGTCCGGGAATTGATGAGCCTCTTTTAATAGAAGCTCCGGCAACTAAAATATTTTTATTTGTACTTTTTAAAAATTTACCTACACCCAAAATAGTTCCTGCCGTTCCAATACTAGATGCAAAAATAGAAATCCGTTCACCGAGTTGACTCCATAATTCTTTAGCAATATATTCCTCAGCCGCTTCTGGGCTATTTTTATTTACATATTGATTCATATTGAGCCACCCAGGGCGCCCTCCTAAAACTTTAGCCTCATATACTCCCCCTGTTTGAGAAGAAACATCGGGACTTCGAGGTCCATCGGAAATTAGAAGTTCAGCTCCTGCGAGTTTCAAGAGTTTCTTTTTGTGATCAGGTACATCAGGAGTTATAATCGCATGCATATTTGGTATTCCAAAGAGACGAGACAGTATGGCAAGTGAAAAAACAGTATTTCCAGAAGAGTATTCAACTAAGTGTTTTGTATTTTTTAATTCCTCTTTTGAAATTCTTGAAAGCATATTCCAAGAAGAAAAGGACTTGATATTTAAAAGTGGAACAAAATTGGCGAGTTTTATATAAATACGAACTTTATCTTTTTTAAAATGGTTTAAGGATTTAGGAAGTTCAATAAGTGGAGTCAGACCTAAAGATTTTGGATTTAAAAAATCGAATATGGCACTTTCCCCTTCAAAAATTTTCTTGTTTGATTTTTGTGGTTTTTTCATATATTTCGTTATTATAACAAAAAAACCGCCGTATGGTTAACGTGGTTTTTTGTTAGGGTTTGTTATAAAAAAATAGATACTCTTTTGTTTCTCTGTTCTCATTTAGAGTACTCCATTTACCTGAAAAAATAAGATCTGGGTATTTTTTTAATACTAATGTTTCAATTTTATCAATATCTATATCGACATCAATAACCCCATTTGCCTTGACCATTTTAACTGGCAAATGAATACAGGCTTGTTCTTGATCGTCATAACTTTTATCAATAAAATATAAGTCGTGAGGAATATTATTATCAATATTCCCAATATTTATTTTTTTAAAATTTTCCATATTTTATGTTTTTATGGTTAATACTAAATTTTTAAGTAGTTTACAATAATATAAATATATAATCAAATACTCTTGAGCCATCCCCGAGACTCGAACTCGGCACCTATTCATTACGAATGAATTGCTCTACCAGATGAGCTAGGATGGCTTTGGTTTGATTATGGAGTGGTTTTACGATTCCGCTCGAACTTACTTTATCAAAAATTCGTAAGAATATCCACACAATCGCACATCCGCGCGCTGAAGCGCCTCTGTGCGAAGCACAGAGCTTTTCCAAAGGAAAAG
>JBAYHJ010000004.1:0-68930 GCA_041666225.1 Minisyncoccota bacterium
AATAAATTAATAATGATTGATAATAAAAAATTGTTTTAGCGTAAAGCTAAACATTTACTAACACATTATATACTAACCAAAATATTTTGACAAGTATTTCGTGACCACTAAATTGTTGTCTAATATATATAGATATGATACAATAATTAAGTATGATTTTGAACCATAAGAAATCCACTTTCTCGGTAGATGCGCCGGAAAGGCACAAACCATCAATTCAAAAGGCTATTTTTAAAGCCCTATCCAGAAAGAAGGCTATTTCTCTTAATTCACTTAAGGAAGGTGTCGAAAATGCAATAAAAGGCACATATTCAAGCAAAAATAGGCCAGAATATGCAATATCCCGCTCTATTAAAAAGATGGCCTCAGACGGCCTTGTAGAGTGTTTTCAGTCAGAAAATCAGCCATATTTCAGACTTTCAAATGAAGGTAAAAAGCGTTTTAATTTTAATATACTCGACGATGATACTACCCTAGTTTCAAATAATTGGGACGGTAATTGGCGAATAATCATTCTTGATCTTCCTGAAGAGCGAAAAAGTGAGCGCGAAGCACTTAGATATCTACTTAAAAAAGCTGGGTTTATTTGTATGAAAAATTCAGTCTGGATTTCAATGTATCCATACGAACATCTTTTTACTAATATTAAAAAAGATCTCAACTTATCATCAGAAATGATGATAATAGTTACTGATAAAATAGATGAAGCAACAGAAAAAGAATTCTTTACTTTATGCAAATAAATATGGAGTAAAAATGTTCTCGAGCGAACCCTTGCGCAGGCCGACTGGACCGAGCAGAGCAAAATTTCAGCAGAAATTTATGCGTGGTGAGTCCGAGAATTTTTTTATGAAATATTTATTTAAAACCTATTTTTTATATTCGTAAATGGTTACTTTGGCTGGGCGGATTACACGCTCACCTATTTTGTATCCAACTTGGAGGATTTTTTCAACTGTATGATCTTTTGATTTTTCGGTTGTCTCAACAACACTAATCGATTGATGAACACTCGGATCAAAAGGAATTTCTTCTTGATCAATTTTTGTAATACCAGAGTTTGAAAGTCCAGATAAAAATTGTTGATATATTGAAGTTATTCCATCTTGCCAATCTTTATCTATTTTCTCCCAATGTTCTTTATTTGAAAAAGCCATTTCAAAACTATCAAGAGCTGGTAATAAATTTTCTGTCATTTTTTCTTTAGTTAAAATGGCAATATTTACCCGAGCCGAATCGAGTTCTTTTTGAAGGTTCACATAATCAGCTTTAGCTCTCTGCCATCCAGTTAAATACTCCTCTTTTTCTTTTTGTAAAGTTTTTATTTGTTCTCTTAACTTTTTAGCGACATCCTTAGTTGGTAATACTTCGCCATCCTCAGTACTTTCAACAAAAGTTACATCTTCAAAATTATCTATTTGTTCTTCTCTTTTAATTTCTTCATCATTCATAGTTGTAATCTTATACAAAAAACCAAACTTTTTCAAGTTTGATTTTTATCTATTTTTAATAGTCCAAATGTTTTCCCACCATTCAGAAACTTTTCCCTCTAGTATTTCTTTCCCAATTCGTTTAGCTCCATCTGTTTTTAAGCTTTGATATTGAATATTTACATTATTGTCAGTTCCCTTTCCTGTTAACCAAATTTCTGCTTCTTTATTGCCTTGGTGAGCATATTCTTTTAGTAATAACATTTGATCTATCAAATCTGCATCTTTGGCGATTATAGCTTCCTTGCTTTCTCTTTTTTCAAATTCAGTAATAAATTCTAGTAAATCTGAAAATGGTAAATCTCCTAATTGATCTTTTGAAATTTCATCTTCAAAGATTTTTACATATTTCTTATGTATATAATTATGATCTCCACTCCGGACTTCTTTAATATCATGAAGTGAAGCCATCATCATAGTTTTATAAGGATCAGCTTTTTCAGCCTTAGCAATAAACCAAGCAATGAGAGATACCCGATATGAGTGAGTAGCAATATTATCCGATAAATCTTGCGATAAAAGTAATTGCTGGTGAATACGAGGTAACTTTCTCATAGTTCCAATTTCAAACAAAAAGTTAACTATTTTTTTATTTTCATTTAAGTCTTCCACCTGTAAAGTATATAACTTTCTACCCAATAAGTAAAAGCTCCATTTTCCAGCCTTGCTGGTAAAATTTTACAATTTTATTTTAATCCAGTCAAATATTTCTTTTAAAAATAAATCCTTAAAGGGAAAATAATTAGGAAAAAATTCTTTATTGATAATCGAATTCTCTTGTCGTATTATTTCTAAATAATCTTTATAGCTAGAATATTTGTAATTATTAATAAATATTAAAACTTTTTGTTTATTTTTAATACCCTCTTCTTTCCAATTTTTTTGAATTAATTTAATTGGATTTAAATGAATATATGAAAATAAATATTTTAAATAACGATCATTATATACATATTCTGATTTAAATTTTCCTTCAAACAAAGAACCTGTTCTTTCATATTTTTTATTATAGTAATGAGAATAACCACTTGAAACTTTATGTAAAAACTTACTTATACCTCCTTCTTCTATTTCAGTGATAAGTAAATGAAAATGATTCGGCATTAAAACATAAGCACCAATGGCAACCAATTGATTTCCTCTTTTTGCTTCATAAACATTACCTTCTAAAAAATGAAACTTAAATTTTTCTTCTCCATTTGCTATAAAAAGTAATCTAAGAAAATACTGATAATCTTCTTTATCATGAAATATTTTCTGTTTACTATTTCCACGATTGTATATATGATAATACTCTCCTCGAACAAAATTCACTTTACGTATTGACATGTTTATATTGTATCATGTCTAATTTTACCAGCAAGGCTGGATTGTATATAAAAAGAAAAAACCCCGAAGGGTTTTATCTTTTACTCCATTGTGGAGATTTGCGAGCTTTCTTGAGTCCAAATTTCTTTCTCTCAACTTGACGTGGGTCACGTTTAAGCATTTTAGCTTTCTTTAATACTCCACGTAGTTCTCCATCTTCAAGAACAAGAGCGCGTGAGATTCCATGACGAACTGCTTCAGCTTGTGAGTGTATTCCTCCCCCTTTTGTAGTTACCACAACTTCATATTTTTCGGCTGGTGTTGCTGTTTCAAATGCAGAAGTTACAATCTTTTTTAGTTCTGCTGTTTTAAAATATTCAGTCAAATCTTTACCATTTATAGAATATGAATTTTTGGTAGCCTTATAAAGACGAACAACGGCAGTTGAAGTCTTACGACGTCCGATAGCTCTCTTATATTCTTTTGTTGTTGGTTTTTTTTCCATATTATTTTATTAATCTTTTATTGTTAAACGCTTCATCATAAGAGGTCTCAATTTATTAGCAGGAAGCATTCCATAAACTGCTAACTCATATAAACCTTTCCATCCTTTTATGTCCAATATTTTAGCGTTTGTTTTAGTTTTAAAACCTCCTGGTTGTCCAGAATATGTCTCGTGTAAAGTTTCGTTTAAACGACGTTCTGTCATTTTTGTTTTACTTGTATTTATAATTACTACCAATACATCAGCAATTTTATTTGCGACGTAATCGGGTGAATTTTTACCCATAAGAGCTTTTGCAGCAGCACTTGAAACTACTCCTAAAGATTTACCACTAGCATCGATTGTGTATGTTGTTGCCATATATTATATAAATTCGATTATTGCCATTTTACTTGCATCCCCTGACCTACGTGGGAGTTTTGTGATACGAGTATATCCACCTGGAATTCCCTTGTATTTTGGTGCAATATCATTGATTAATTTATTTGCTTCACTTGTAAGATTGTATAAACGAGAAATAACTAGACGATGTGATGCTAACGTCCCAACATTTGCTTTTGTAACTAATTTCTCAATAAATGGACGCAACTCTTTTGCTTTTGCTTCTGTTGTTTCTATCTTCCCATGTGCAATAATAGCCAACATAAGACCCTTTAGTAGAGCATTACGTTGATTTTTATTTCTTCCAAATTTTCTTACACTGTTATGATGTCGCATATTTTTATAATTACTAATTACTAATTACTGATGACCAATTATTTAAGTGTTATGCCATATCCACCAAGAATTTTTTTTATTTCTTGAATACCTTTATCTCCGATTCCTTCAATTTCTAATAAATCTTCCTTCTTTTTTCTGGCTACACCTCCTATGGTTCTAATATTAGCTCCAGTTAAAGCATTGAGAGTTCTAGTAGAAAGATCAAGAGTATCGATTCGTGTTTTTAGAATATCAGTAAATTCATTACTCTCTTCTTTATTTCCTTCTATTTTTTTCTCTTTTATATTTTCTTGTTCTTTCTCATTATTGATGACTCTATGTGAGATAGTAAAACCAACAATAGCCTGTAATTGTTCTACCATAATTGTTATAGCTTTTTCAAGAGCTTCTCGTGGAGTTAAAGTTCCATCGGTTTCAATTGTCATGCGTAAACGATTGTGGTTTGTCTTGTCTCCTACGCGCATATTTTCAACCTCATAAGACACTCTTCGAATTGGAGTAAAAATAGCATCCAACGATATAATTCCTACTTCATTTTTAATTTTTTGGTGCATTTCTTTTGGAATAAAACCTAAACCTTTTTCAACCGTCATTTCAATTGAGAGAGTATTTTTCCCTGTCACTTCTGCTATATAAAGGTCACTATTCAAAACTTCAACTTGTCCTGTTTTCTCTATATCTCCTGCTGTAATTTGTTTAGGTCCCTTAACTTGCAATTTAACAGTTTGAGGTTCATCAGTATTTAAACGAAAACGAACTTGTTTTAAATGAAGAAGAATTGTAATAACATCTTCTTTAACTCCATCAATTACAGAAAATTCATGATCTACTCCATCAATTTTTATAGATGTAATAGCAGCTCCTGTCAAAGAAGACAAGATGATACGACGAAGTGAATTACCCAGAGTATGTCCATACCCAGGATAAAGACCATCTATTTCATAAACACCTTTTGTGTCTACTTCTGAAATGATAGATAGTTTTGATGGTAGTATAATATTTAAATCAGACATAGTTATATGATATTGGAAAGCTATAAGCTCTCGTATTATTTATAAAAATTAACCATACTTTATTCTTAACGACTATAAAACTCTAACACAGTGTTAAGGTCAATATATCCTTCAATATTTTTTGGCTTTCCTTGGATTTTTCCAGAAAGACTTTCTGCATTAAATGTTAACCAGTTTGGGCAAGTATAATCTTTCATTCTGTTAACCATATCAGCAAATAAAACACTCTTTTTACTACCTTCTCGAACTGCAATTACATCTCCAACTTGTACACGTTGTGATGCCACTGTGGTCTTTTTACCATTAACAACAATATGACCGTGGGAAACCATTTGGCGAGATAAGCGACGAGAATGAGTTAACCCTAATCGATAAACAACATTATCGAGACGATTTTCTAATAATTCAAAAAGATATTCAGTTGCTAGTGATCCCTTATGGTCAACTACTTCTTTAATATAATTTGAAAATTGTTTTTCACTAATACCATACATAAAGCGAACTTTTTGCTTTTCAATAAATTGAGTAGCGTAACCGGATAAAGGTTTTGGACGTTTACCTTTGGTATTTTTAGCGTGACGAGCTTCAGACATAGCAAATTTAGTTGTTTGACATTTTTCAAACACTCCTGGTCCTAGTCTTCTACATATTTTATACATTTGAACTGTTTTCATAATATTTTTTATACTCTACGAGGCTTTTTAGGTTTTGGTCCGTTGTGCGGAACTGGTGTAACATCATTGACTCCTGTTATTTCTATATCATAAGCCATGAAAGCACGAATGGTAGGTTCACGACCACTACCTACTCCCTTAACTTTGACATCTACTTCTTTTATTCCAAGAGCTTTTGCTTTTTCTCCAATAACAGATCCAGCTTTTGAAGCAGCAAATGGTGTACCCTTTTTAGCTCCTTTAAATCCTAGAGATCCAGCTGAAGTCCAAAACAAAGTATTACCTTCTTTGTCAGATAAAACTACTTTAGTATTATTAAAGGTTGCTTCTACGTGTAAAGTTCCGGCCACTATCTTTTTTTTTGGTGTTTTACCTCCTTGTTTAGGTGCAACTTCTGCTACTTTTTCAGTAGCTTCAACTTTATCTTCTTCTTTTGTTATAATTTTTATCTTTCCCATATGAATATTAATTATGTTTTACTTTCTTTTCGGCGACCAGATGCCATTGTTTTTCTAACGTTACCTCTGACAGTCCTAGAATTAGTCTTTGTTCTTTGACCATTAACTGGTAACCTACGCATATGCCTCACTCCTCGATATGCTTTAATATCTTTTAATCTTTTTATATTGGAAGCAATCTCACGTTTCAGAGTTCCCTCAATAGACATGGTCTCTATTATTTTACGGATTGCATTTTCTTCTTCAGTGGTTAAAGTATCTGCTTTAATATCAGGATTTATATTCACCTCTTTCAATATAGATTTTGCACGTGGGATACCAATACCATAAAGACTAGTAAGTCCTATATATAGATGCTTGTTGTTTGGAATAGTTATACCGAGAATTCTCATATAAAATTATTGTTTTTGTTTATGTTTAGGATTATCACAAATGACACGAAGATGACCACTTCGTTTGATTAATTTACATTTTGTACAAATTTTTTTTACTGCAGATTTAATTTTCATTTTTCGTTTAAATGCTAAAGAAAAATATAGGGCTTTTACCCTGTATTTTTACCATATAAGCACATACTATTCTATAATACACTACTTTAATAAAATAAGCAAGGCTAACCTCTTTTTATGATCCTTCCCTTGCCACCATAAGGATCAAGTAGAACCTCTACCTTATCTCCAACTAATACTTTGATTCTATGCATTCGCATTTTACCAGCAAGATAGGAGAGGATTATTTTTCCATCCCCAACATCTACTCGAAAAAGTGTATTAGGAAGCGCTTCCGTAACAATCCCCATCACTGTATTTTTATCATCTTTTTGATTCATTAATGCTTTGTAAATATAACAAATAAATAATTTTTAGTCAACATTTATTGTATAACAATATTTATTTTATTTGTATTTCTGGGTAAGTGTTTTTTCCAAGGTGGAAATACGCTCACTATTGCCGATGAAATTCCTGGGTCTTGTCTAAAAATTGATAGTACATCAGCCTTATTAATTCCTACTAATTTTGATTTAAGCATTTCTATATCTGGATTCCAGATCGCTTTTATATCTCCTGTAAGAGAAAAAGGTATTGATTCTAATTCTTTGGTAATTAACTGCTCCTTATCTGAAAAATTAAAAATTAAATTATTTAAATCTACTATATTTACTTCTTTTAATTCACCTTTAGATATATTTGCTAATGAATTTTTTATAATACTATCAATTAAACTTTTCTCGTTTAATAAAACTACAGACAACTCTCCATCTATTTTAACTGTAGCTTCTGGGGTTTTAGATATTGTGTTCTCATCAATCTTATAAAAATACGACATGGCTAAAGGATATAAAATATAACCAGAAGGAACTTGAGATTTAACTTTATCCAATAATTTATTTTTAAAAGAATTTTGAGCTACATTATCAATATTTTCTTTATCTTTATCACCAACTGAATATACTAAACCTTGAGCTCCTCCTATAAGTGGACTTTTCAATTTCCCATAAATTTTATTATATTTAGAAGTTCCCTTAAACGCATTCACATGAAAATCTGTTGGTTCTCCATTATATTCTTCTCCCGGAAGAAAAGATATTAGATTTACCTCTATTTGACCAGGAGTAATTTTCTTGTCTATAATTTTGTAACCTGGAATAATTATCGTCGAATCTGTTTTATAAACTTTTCCCTCTTCATCAGAGATAAATGAACCTATTGTTATTTTTTGAGATGTAGTACTAAATTCATTGTATAAAATAATACTTCCATGAGCTTTTATTGATACATCTTTTGGTTCAGTTAATGTTAAATTTTTCAAAAAATTATCTGAAACTATCATTATTTCAAAATCTACTCCATTATTATTTAAAACCTTAGAAGCAGTAAACAATTTATGATCATAATTTATGTTTTGTTTTTTAGAAGTGATAGTAACTATAGCCTTGTGAAAATAATTACCACCCCAATAAATTGCTCCCACTAATAATGAAAAAATCAAAAATGATACCAATGGCCTACTAAAAAGTCTGGATTTTCTAGCCACCTGAGGAGTTCTTGGTAGTTTTGTGGTATGAGAAGTTCTGCTATTTATATAGGTTTCAACATCAATTTCTTTTTTTTTGACCTCTTCTCTATATAAATTACTATTAACATTGGAATCAAAATAATGACTCATATTTTCTTGTGGTTTAATTATTTTTTTATCTTTATTAAGTTTTATATCCTCCAAGATAATTCTAGTCATGTTATTTATCCTTTTTTCTCATTATTGAAATAGCCTCTACCATTAAAAATGGGTCACATTCTCCATTTTTAACATCACACATATTTAAAAATTCAGGTCCATCTAATGTTACAATAATACTTTTATGCACAGAGACTGTAGGTTTTATATAATCCTCACTTTGTAAAACATTTACAAACCAACCTTTCATATCATTGTCTGTTGTTAAAAATATTGTATTAGGAAGAATAAGTGTTCTTGGTAACGTACTTATACATTGTTTAAAAGCTTCACCCCAAGAATTTTCGATTGATTTTAAAAGTGGTTCAATTTTTTTCTTAAATGCATCGGATAAATTATTCTCACTATAAAGTTTAAAAAGCTCTTTTGCATCACGTAACTCAATTTCTAATTTGGTACACATATAATCGAAGAAGGTTTTCTTTCCAAAAGGAAAAGAAAGAACCGACTTTAATATTCCCTTTGTTACTATTCCTACATCGGTTATTTCTCCGCTAATATCGAGCAATAAATATGAATCTTGTGTTAAATATTTATCTCTTATAGCTAGATATGTAGATAAAGTAAATGTAGAAAAACTAACTTTTGTATGATGAAAAGTTTTCGATAATGTTTCCTTAATCTTATCTAGACACAATTTAGGAGCAAGAGATATAACCATATCCATTTCCAAAGATTGACACTTTTTACCGACAGGGTCTTCTATCGCATATCCATTCAAAGATACAGACATTGTATTTTTCTCAATAATTTCAGGAGCACCTTCTAGAGTCCCGTATTTTGTCTTATACAATTGAGTAAGATTCGTTATTTCTTTTTCAATTAATTCACTAGCTAAATGTTTTGTAAAAGTAAAAGGTTTTTCTTTGTTTAGTATGATAGATCTAGTCTCTGATAAATACCACGGTGAAGCGAGGACACAGACAATTTCATCTGGGGCTCCAATTTTTTTATCATACAAAGAAGTCACTGTTTCTCTCAAAGCAGAAATCATATCTTTTGTAAAAAAATTAAAATCAAAATCTTTGTGAAATTTTACGTCTGTTCTTACTGATTTTAATATTACTGGTATCTCTTTATTATCCATAGGAACACGAACGATAGCTCCTCCAACACTTCCAGATCCAATATCAAAAATCGCAATAAAACTTTCTTTTTTTTGTGTAAATAAAAATCCCATAGTATTCACAGTATACTACAGGATTAATAAAAATGCTCAATATGTTGTGGAAAAATTATTCAAGTGTTGCTTTTATTCTACGTATTCCAGAGGCAACGGCTTCTTCTTTCTGTATTTTGAAATGACCTAATTCTCCTGTTTTAGATACATGAGGACCGCCACAGAATTCTTTTGAAATAGCATTATCATCTTCATCTTCTATAAAATAAACTGATACAATATCTGGATACTTAGCCCCAAATTCCATTTGAGCTCCAATCTTTTCTGCAACTTCTAGTGGCATTTCTTTTCTAACTACATTTAAATTTCTTTTTATCTTATCATTTACCCAATTTTCAGTTTTTATTTTTTCCTCATCAGTAAGTTTATGATCACAAATAAAATCTATTCGTAGTCGTTCTTCGGTTATATTACTTCCCCTTTGTTTTATATCATGACCAACAACTTCTTGTAAGGCTGCTAAAAGTAAATGGTGAGCAGTATGAAGTTTAATAGTTTTTTCACTATGATTTGCCAGTCCACCTTTAAACATACCAGCCGATGAAGTTCTTGACTGATTCTGGTGTAATTTTAGTTTTTTATTAAAATCTTCTAAATCAATAATCCTACCAATTTCTTTAGCCATTTCAATAGTAAGTTCAATGGGAAAACCATAAGATGTAAATAAAATAAATGGATCTTGTTCTTTTTTGAATTCTTTCATTCCAAGCTCTAAGGTATGTCTAAATTTTATTTCTTCATTGTTTATTTCTTCAAGTATTTTATTTGAATTTAATTCAAGATCACTATAAAAAGTTTTATATTTTGAAACTACAACTTCTGCAATTAGTTTTAGGGTATTTTTCTCAAATCCTAATTTATCAGCAAATCTTACCGCACGTCTAACTAATCTACGTAAAACATATCCCCTGTCTGAATTAGAAGGAATAACTCCATCGTTAATCATAAAAACACTAGCCCTCATATGATCAGCGACAATTCTCATTTCTTTTCTTGTTTCAACCCAACAACTTTTCCCCGCCTTTATGTATTCTCCATCCTTTTTTTCTCCATAAGAAAGACCTGACAACTCTTCTATTTTTTTTATTATATCCTCAAACAAATCAGTATCATAAGCGGTTTGTTTTTTTTGCATGATGGCTGTCATTCTATCAACCCCTGCCCCCGTATCAACATTTCTTTGTTTTAATTTACCTATAACTATTCCATCTTTTTTTTCATATTCCATAAAAACATCATTCCAGATTTCTATCAAATCTTCAGTTCGAACTGCATTCAAAAACTCATCTTTAGATAAATCTCCAACCTTATTATCTGTCATATCATAAAACATCTCACTGCAAGGACCACAAGGACCATTCTCTCCTGGACTCCACCAATTATCATCAGCTTCTAAAAAGTAAATTCTATTTTCAGGTATTCCTAAACTTTTCCAAACTTCAAAAGATTCTATATCCTTGGGTGCATTTTTATCACCTTCAAAACAAGTCACATAAAGTAACTTTGGATTAAGTCCCAACCCTTCTTTTTTCGAAGTCAAAAATTCATAACTCCAAGTTATTGCTTCTTTTTTAAAATAATCACCCAGTGACCAATTACCCATCATTTCAAAAAATGAAAAATGCCTATTATCTCCAATACTATCTAAATCACCAGTTCTTACGCATTTTTGTATATTAGCAATTCTCTTTCCCATGGTGTGTTCTTGTCCCAAAAGATAAGGTACCAATGGTTGCATTCCTGCTGTATTAAAAAGCACAGAGGGATCATTGTCTGGTAAAAGTGAGGCAGAATGGATTATTTTATGACCTCTTTTCTCAAAAAATTTTAAAAACCGATTTCTTATTTCGCTTGAGTGCATCTTTGCATAATACAACAAAAAACCAAATTTATAAAGCCCCCCGACCTAGGTCGGGGGGCTTTATAAATAATTTAATTATTATCAATAGAAGGATTCTCTTTAAAATATTTTGTCTTTTTAAGCTGCTCTTCAACAAACCACATTACTATAAAAATAAATAGAGTTAATATCGTAGCAATTATAGAAATATTATAAAGCCCAAAACCAGCAGCCATTCCAATACCTGCTGAAACCCATAAACCGGTAGCTGTTGTAAGTCCCAGCATTTTTGATTCTTTTGAAAAAATAAGACCTGAACCAATAAATCCAACACCAACAACAATTTGAGCAGTTATCATTAAAGGATTAAGCCCAGAAAATCCTGCATAGTATTTAACCATCTCATTTGAGATAATCACAAACAAAGCAGACCCCATAGAGACAAGTGCATAAGTACGCATACCCGCAGTCTTGTGTGCCCATACACGCTCAATACCTATAACCATTCCTAAAATCATCGCTACAAAAAGACGAATTATAATGTCGACTGTCACCGCATCAAAAATATTATTCATATTACTATTGTATCAAATTATTTATAATTATTAAACTTTTTATAAAACCAGATTTTTATTTTAAATTTAATGGTTTTCAATATAATTGGAATAAGATACTTAAATGACTCTAATTTTAATTTAAGTTTTTTCATATTATATAAATTCCGCCTGATAACATTTTTCACAATAAACTATTTCTTTTCTTTCTGAATTAATTGCTGTTTCAAATTTATTTTGACATTGATCATCTCTATGAATATGTTCTACGATATTTTGATATTCTCCATTTTGAGAACTTCTTCCACTACACATACATTTTCGATGATAAAGTTTTGGTGGATTAACCATTTTTAAACGTTGATAATATCTGCAATTAGGACACAAACGCGGTAAAGCTAATTTCATGGCACGATAAAATTTAAGCTCATCTGGCAAAATACGAAAAGCTGTAATACATTGATCATTACACTTTCCCTCATGTTCACAAGAGATAATTTCATCTAAAATAGTTTCCGAAACTTCATTTATATGATTTGGTAAATTCAGTGATTTAATTGTTACTCCTAAATCTCTTTCTTCTTGATCACGCCAAAAATATCCTTTTTCTAGTGCTTCTTCTTTAGTTAATGGAAAATATTTATTTGCCCAAGTCTCATTATACGCCCACATAGAAAGTTCTGATGGGTAAAATTCTCCATATTTATAAATCCTACCCTTTTTGTCGACATATGGCATATCATTCATATGTTTTTTTATTTTAGGAATTAATTCTTCATATTCTTCTTTTGTATATTGCTTATTTAAAATACAATATTTTTTCTGTCGTAATTTAACACAACCAAAGAGATTAGTCCCACCATAAATATTCTCTGAATACTCAACATCCACAGTATTATTACTTCCACGGGCAAAATAACTACGTTGCGCCTGAGTACTTCCACTAACTTCGTATAAAAGTTCTGATGTATCGCCACCAAATGTAACATCATAACTATCTTTTAATAATAAACCACAAGTAAATATATTTTTACAATTTTCTATTCCATTACGAGTCACAAAACAGTTCTTGCAATTTTTAGTATTTTTTAAATCATCACCAATTACATTGTTTGAATTTACAATAAGAGCAAACCGTCTTGGCATTTTGTAATATAGCCCCCAGAATAATTTTTCAGCTTGCTTTCGTATTTCATAACTACCTAAATCCCATTTTTTTATTTCTCTTTGATATTCTTCTTTGGAATATTTTTTATTAAAAATACAATATTTTTGATTTCTTAAATTAACACAGCCAAAACAATTGGAACACCCGATACAGTTAAAAAGAAAAGAGCAATCAAGACATTCGTCAGAAAAATATGCAAATTTTGTATTATAAGATCCATTTGAATTCACTGTCTCATACACATGATCTGTATTCCAAACTACATCAGAATCCATAGAATCACGAGTTAAAATAGCTGCTTGGCAATAAAAACAATTAATTGATTGAAATCCGCCAAAAACAAAAGTACAATCTTTACAACGAATATTGCCATGCGAATATTTACAATTGACGCAATTCCTAGAATTTGTTCCTTGCGAAGGCACAATTTTTTGTAATTCATAAAGTTGCAAGAAAAATGGTTTAGAGAAATCATAATCTTTACCATAATCTATCGCATCCCAATCATCACCCCACCAGCACGGAGAACAATAAACAATAAAAGGAGTTTCCGGAGCAAATAAACTCACTATATCTTTACCACATTTGTCACAATTATCTTTATATAAAGATCTTTCTTCTCTATAAGCCAGTCGCCTAATCAACCGACATTCTGGACACCAAGTTGGCGGTGGAACTTTTATTTTTTCGTAAAAAGAAAAATCATCTGGCTCGATTATAAATTCGAGTTTGCAATTTTGGCATATTCTACTTTCAAACATATTACTCATATTTTTTTACAATTTCCTGCCCTGTAGGAAGAAAAATGTGCATTCGACGTTTTGATTTCCTTTGGGGTGGCAATTCCTTGTTTCTGAATTCATACATAAATTATATTCCAATTTGCCCATTTATTCAATATGTTTTAACATTATGTTTTCAAATTCTGTTTTTTTACGCATATGCATAAATTTATAGAATCTAGCTAGATTGTTATTCTTCTTCTTCAAAATATCTATTACTAGATATTTACTAATTTACAACACATCCACCTAGACAAATATCATTATCATAAATCACAATAGATTGTCCTTTATCTACAAGTATATTTTTCTCAAAAATTACCTCTGTATAGGTCTGACTTATGCAAACTATTTTACAATCTAAATACTCTCCATGATAACGAATTTGGGCCTGATATTTCTTGTCTTTTTTAGGAATTTCATTAATCCAGTTCGCATTACTACACATGATGGTCGTATTTAATTTACTTTCTTTTTCTAGCCCTAAGTCCGACTTAGGGCTGACTGTAATTGTATTATTCATTGGATCTTTTGAAACAACATATAGTGGTTTATTATCATCTGTATTTTTAGTAATATTAAATCCATGTCTTTCTCCTAGTGTAAAAAATACTGCTCCATCATGAGTACCAATAATTTCTCCATCTTCACTAAGAACATTCCCTTTTTCAGACTTTATATAATGTTTTAAAAAATCTTTCATATCAAGATGTCCCAAAAAACAAACACCCTGACTGTCTTTCTTTGTGGCGGTTAGAAGTTTATATTTTACTGCTAGTTTTCTGACTTCTGTTTTTTTAAGATGACCAATTGGAAAAAGTACATGAGCTAAATCATCTTGAGTTAGAGTCCATAAAAAGTAAACTTGGTCTTTGGAATTATCTTTCCCCTTTTTTAATTCGTAATTCTTAATTTTTAATTCGTAATTATTTTGAGCGTAGTGTCCCGTTGCAATAAAATCTGCTCCACGAGCTTTGGCAAAATTCCAAAATACTCCAAATTTAACTTCACGATTACACATAACATCAGGGTTTGGAGTATTGCCCTTTTTATATTCTTCAATCATATAATCTGCCACTCCTTTTTTATATTCTTCGGTCGCGTCACATTCTAAAAATGGAATTTCAAGATGCGCACAAACTCGCATGGCATCACGTCTTTCATCACGCCAAGTACACTCAATAAAATCTGGTGTCCATGTACGAATAAAAACTCCAACGACATTGTATCCTTGTTCAAGAAGTAGAGCAGTAGAAACAGACGAATCTACCCCTCCTGATACTCCAACAAATACTGTTTTTATTTCTTTTCCCATCTTGCAAATATTCCACAAGGAAGCAACCTATCATTGTCACCTTCTTTTATAGTTAACTCCCCGATTTCAATTTTACCCTTATATTCCTTCATTATATCTTTTAAATTATTTTCATAAGCAATCGCAGAATATCCAGCGGTATAACCATTTGTAATTATAAATAATGGATCATCTGAAAGTATTTCACGGCAGAGTTTCATCAACAAAAGGAAATGTTCTTCTATTTTCCAAAGTTCATCTTTTGGTCCATGTCCAAATGATGGCGGATCCATAATTATAGCATCATATTTGCGACCTCTTTTTATTTCTCTTCTAAGAAATATTAAAACATCATCAACTATCCAGCGTATTGGTGCATCTTTCAATCCTGAAAGTTCAGCGTTCACACGAGCCCATTCAACAGCAGTTTTTGATCCATCAACATGACAAACTTCGGCTCCAGCTTTTGCACAGGCAAGTGTAGCTCCACCAGTATAACCAAATAAATTTAAAACACTTACTTTTTTTTCATTCGTAATTCGTAATTTGTAATTCGTAATTATCTCTTTTGTCCATTCCCAGTTCGGAAGTTGCTCAGGGAAAAGACCTGTGTGCTTAAAAGAAGTAGGCCGAATTGAAAAATGTAAACCACCAAATACTATATCCCAATTTTTTGGAGTCCCATCTTTGGCTATCCATTTTGTTTTATTTCCATTACGGACAAATTTTAGTTCTGCTTTATCCCACAAACTAAAATCTTTTGATTTTTCCCAAAGAGCTTCTGGATCTGGACGCCTCAAAATATAAGAACCATATCTTTCTAATTTTTCTCCATTACCTGAATCTATCAATTCATATTCTTTTTGTTTTATTGTTTTTAAAATCATAATTGTTCCATCTTAGCTAAAAACGTAGCAAATTATTTTATAAAAAAATGTCTGGCTCCTTGTCCTCCCTCATCCGAGGACTTTTTTTAGAATATAATTTGTGAAGTTTTTAATTAATTATTTTAAATATTTACTTATATTACTCTTATGTTCTTCAAATGTCGTAGCATAATGTACTTTACCATTTTTATCGTGAAGATAATAATAATACGCTGAATCTACTGAATTTATAGCTGCATTAATAGACATTAACCCCGGATTATTTAATGGTTTTTGAGGTAATCCTTTATTTATATATGTATCCTTATCTATATCTACCTGAAGTGGCATTCCTGTAGAAATTCTCTTCCACAAAATACCAGAAATAATAGCAATATCATCTTTACCACCCGCTTCTCCTTCTAAAATCGAAGCCATGATTATAACCTGAGACAAACTTCTTCCACTTTTTTTTATTGATTCATCAATTTTTTTAATTTTAACATCAAAATTATTTGATAATTTCTCAACTATTTCTGAAGTAGTATCAAGTGGATAGAAAAAATATGTATCTGGGAATAAATATCCCTGTTTGTTTTCTGTACTAATTAAAAATAAATCTTTTCGAAAGCCAGACAATTTATCAGCAAGTAGTGCAGCAATAGCTTTATTTGTTAATCCTTCGCGAATTGTTATTTTAATCGGCTCAATATTATGATGACCCCTACCTATTTGCCAAGCAACAATCCAAACTGGTGAATTTTTATTTATTAAATAATCTCCAGATACAATACCTTTTTTTGTTCCAAATAATTTAATAAAAATTTTTAAAACGGAATTATTTCTTATTGCATTTTTATTTTCAAGGTCTAATGTCAAGGCATTGACGGATTGACCTTTCTCTATATGTATAATTAAATCTTTACTATCAAAAGGGGCTGAAAATAAATAATATCCTATCAATAATAAAAAACCAATAACTAATAATATCCAATGTATTCTTAGTTGCTTTATCTTTTCTGGTTGCCAGTTTTTACTAATACTGTCATCCATATATTAAATAGGTAAATTTGATGGTGGTTTTGCAATCTTTGATTCAATACGTTTGAAGCTTGGAGTCTCAGAAACCATACCAGGAAAATGATAAAGAGAAGCTAATTCTTCATTTGAAAGAACAAAGACATTCGGTTTACCTGAAGGAAAAAACATTGATAAAACAGCTGGATATTTAAAAGCGTACTGAATAGGTGGATGAAAGAAAGTTCTCATACGATAAAAATCAAGCATACGTTTTTTGATTGAAGTAAGAGCAAGCCCTGTCGGATCAGACCAAGGAGCATCGAACTGTGTAGCACTAACACGATTTAATTCATTTGAATATGGCTGGGCAAATTGTCTCCATATCAAACGTGAATTACGTCTTAAATTATTAAATTGATCATCCGTACAAAGTCTTTTGTCTGATAAAGTAATAACTCTTATCCCAGCATCAAAATGAATTTGAGTAAGGGCAGTAATCATTTTTTTAACAAGATCATCAAGAAATGCAGGTGCTCTAATTTCCATAACAGAACCACCTTCACCCAAACCACCAGTTTTAGTAAATTTAGTAAAAGGTTTTAATATTTCTTTCATATGTTCTTCTGAGTGTTCTTGTATTCCCACATGTTTACCAGTATGACTATGATATTTTTTAATACTTTGTCTAATTACAATCTGAATCCATACTTGTTGACCTTTGGGTAATGAACCTAAAAATTCTATAATAGGAGTAATGGGATCAATTTTAAATTCTTCTTTTGTTCCGGTCTTCATTTCATCAATTTGTTTATATGTTTTTATTGGCTGGGCATCATCTTTCATTTTGGTGAATTCACAACCCCAAACATTCCAATCTCCATCTTTTTTATATTGGGGAATATTCCAAACATAATCTTCAACCTCAATAACTTTTGCTTGGGGGTATTGGGCATAAATCTGTGTCTCTACTAAATCACGTATTCTAGATGGCGTTCTAATATAAAAATGGACTCTGCCCTCAATTGATACCATCTCAAGTGAAAACCAAAGCCATGGAGCACCTATCATGAATTCTTCCCAAAAACCTTTTATACTTTTATGATACAAAGCGTTTGAAAAAATAAGTTCCATAGCAGCTGGAGTTTTTATAACATCCCTTGGAACATGAATTTCAAGTAAAACCCACTTTATACTCATAATAAAACGCTCTTGTCTATAATGGTGCCATAAATGAAAAGCAACATAAGCAAGTGGAATAGGCATCAAATAACCAATCGCCACAATCAGTAGTTGTATTAAATTAAAATTATGTGTTGAAAAAAAATCTTGTATCATAAAATAATATGTTTTAACTTGTAAAATACCCAATCAATATTGCGATAAAAATTACACCCGCAATTATTATTAAAGTATTAACAATAAAACCTCTTTGCATATTAATTATTATATCATACTTAAAATAAAAAACCTCTCCGACCTAGGTCGGAGAGGTTTTTTATTGACTTTAAGCTATAATATACTGTCCCCCTTTATTCTTTTTAAAATATTTTGAATTTTGTAGATTTACTAAAATTGTATTTTTCTTTAAATATCTCTCTTTCATTACTTGCTCTACAATTTCATCTTTGGTCATAGGACCATTTTTCTTGATAAGTTCTTTTATGACATCACGAACTACTCCAGTTTTATATCCCCATTCAGAAAGTGCATAAATACCTCTTCCTACTAATACAAACCTTGGATCTTTGATTAATTCATTATGACAAGTTGCTATGTGACATTTTTTGTCGAAAGTACTAGCTACTGCTTTTGCTACTTCTCTAAAATGCATTGGGCTACCATGTTTACGCATCATTAAAAAAGCAAAATCTTTCACTCCACGAGTTTTAATAGAAGAAGAAGTAGATTTACCCCATTCTCCCAATGGATTCTTACTAATCTTTTTTGACATTGAAAGCCATCGGCGAGCTATTTCTTCATTCTTGTATTGTTCAGACAAATCTTTCACCTCATCAAGAAAACGAGCTATAAGTTCCCCTTCAGAAATTAGTTCATCATCGGAAAGACTTTCGAATATATTTTTTAAAGATTTATGAATAGATTCCGCTATATCAGAATCAACACTCCAACGTGTCTTAAAATGTTCGTCTTCTTTGTGTTTAGTAAATTCATTACCTAGAGTTAAATATAGGTGCATGTGATTCTGAGTTAATTTATCTTTAGATAAATTATTGAGTAAATCTTGTTCAGAGACGATTGCCCCTAATGTATGTACTAATTTTTTTAATTCTTCAAAAACTTCTTTTTCGTTCTTAAAAAATTCTGATTTACGAATAAGTGATAATGCTGTATTTTCGATTTGACGAACACGCTCACGAGTAATGCCGTATTTTTGACCTATCGCCTCCAGTGTCTTACGTTGAGTATCGGAAGTCAATCCGAAACGATTAACTATCACCTCGTAAGCACGTGGTGGTAACCCTGAAAGCATTCTTTTGGTAACTTGTTTTGGTTTAAATGTAACTGTATTAGCCATTTTTAATTTGTTTTAATCTAATTAATTTCTTGTCTCTATGTATAATATCATTGTAATCATATAAAGTCAACTATTTAATTATATGTTGACAAATAAGGCCAATATATTACTTTTTAGCGGCTACTTTTAATTTTGATCTGTTCATTTCTGTCAATAATTTCTTTCTGAGACGAACACTTTTGGGAGTAATTTCAAGATATTCATCTTCAGCCATGATCTCTAAACCTCTTTCAATTGATAATTTATAAGGTGGTTTTACATTGATTGCTTCATCAGTTCCACTCGAGCGCATATTTGAAAGTTGTTTACTTTTTGTTGGGTTGACGGTCATCTCGTCTCCTTTTGTAACATTTCCAATAACCATACCTTCATAAACTTCATCACCATGTTCAACATAAAGTATTCCTCTTTCTTGAAGTGTCCAAAGTGAAAATGCAATAACTTTACCTCCAACCATTGAAGTCATAGAACCAACATCACGTTTTTTAATTTCACCAGCATAATCTTTAAATCCAATAAATCGAGATGCGAGTATTCCCTCACCTTTTGTATCAACGACAAATTGTCCACGGTATCCAAGTAATCCCCTTGTGGGTATTTCAATCAACATTCGAACTATTCCTTCTTTTTCATGCATACTTGTGATGATTCCGCGACGTCCAGTTAATTTTTCAATTACAGCACCTGAGAATTCATTTCGTACATCAATAGTAGCCTCTTCATATGGTTCTAATTTTACACCATTTTCTTCTTTTATAATTACATGAGGCTGAGAAACTTGAAGTTCATATCCTTCACGACGCATGTTTTCAAGTAGTACAGCAATATGTAATTCACCTCTTCCGTATACTAGAAATCCTTCTTGAACTTCTTCTTCATCTGGTGAATCAAAATTTATTCGAAGTCCTACGTTCATCTCGAGTTCTTTCTCTAATCTCTCTCTTATTTGACGACTTGTGACATACTTACCTTCACGTCCACAAAAAGGAGAATCATTCACAAGAAAATTTAAAGAGATTGTTGGCTCGTCTATATCAATAGAAGGAAGAGCTTCTGTTTTTATATCATCACAAAAAGTTTCTCCAATATAAACATCTGGAATTCCTGCAATAATAGCGATATCCCCCGTATTTAGAACAGTTACTTCTTTTCTATTTATTCCTTCAAAAGTAAACATCTTGGAAATTTTTGCTGTGCGAGAATTCCCAAAAGCATCTTTCACCACCAATGGAGTATTTGTTTTAATAGAACCAGCATATGCACGAACAATAGCTAAACGCCCTAGGAAGTTATCATAACCAAGATTAAAAACTTGAGCTCTAAATGGGTCCTCTTTATTTATAGAAGCCTCTTTTACTTCAGAAAGAATAAGATCAAACAAAGGTGTTAGGTCTTTTGATTCATCTTCTAAATGAAGTTTTGCTACCCCCTGTCTACTAATAGCATAAAGGTATTTAAAATCAATTTGATCTTGAGTTGCTCCAAGTTCTAAAAATAATTCAAGAATTTCATCATGAACACGATCAGGGTTAGCAGCTGGTTTATCTATTTTATTTATTACAACTATAGGTTTAAGACCAAGTTCAAGTGATTTTTTCAAAACGAAACGAGTTTGAGGCATTGGACCTTCTTGTGCATCAACAAGTAAAAGTACAGAATCAATAGCACGAAGGACACGCTCTACTTCAGAGCCAAAATCCGCGTGACCTGGTGTATCAACAATATTTATTTTAGTTCCTTTATAAATAACCGAAGTATTTTTAGAATATATAGTAATACCACGCTCA
Organism: Minisyncoccota bacterium; assembly: GCA_041666225.1. Classification (GTDB taxonomy): domain Bacteria; phylum Patescibacteriota; class Minisyncoccia; order Phycocordibacterales; family UBA9973; genus UBA8515. The sequence goes on from JBAYHJ010000004.1 coordinate 21,431, forward strand.
AGTTCAAGAGCGTTTGAATCCATGGTTACTCCAACTTCTGCCATTCCACATTGCTTCATCATCTGATCTGTCAGAGTAGTTTTACCGTGGTCAACGTGGGCGATTATAGCTATATTTCTTATTTCCATATATGTTGTTATGCTAAAAAATTAATTATCTTAAATAAAAACATCCGCCACAGCGGACTTGCCTAAACTGGAAATCGCTTAGATAAACGAATGTCTAATTATAATATCATATATTTAGTAAAATGTAAAATACCCACAAGATTGTGGGTATTTTAACCTATAACTACAAAAGTTTTACTATATCATGATAGGTTATTACTACCATTAGAAGCATTAGAAGTCCAAAACCAATCATATTAACCCAGTTTGCAATTTGAGGTTTGATGCGAGAGCCTTTTATTTTTTCTATTAATAAGAAAAGTAATCGTCCCCCATCGAGTGCTGGAAATGGCACAAGATTTATGACTGCCAAGTTTACAGAAATTAAAGCAGTGAATGATAGTAAATACACAAAACCAAATTTTGCCGCATCTCCCACAACTCCTACTATTCCTACGGGTCCAGTAAGATTATTCATATCTGCTTTACCTAAAAAAGCGCTGTGAATTAAATTATAAAATCCAACAACTGTTCCAATTGTAACATCCCAGGTTAATTTCAATCCCTCCCAGACAGCACGATGTATTGATAATTTGAGAGTTCCAATAGTATCCATTGAAATACCAATCATCACATTGTCGCCCGTTTTGTTTAATTTTGGAATTACAGTTAACTGCATTGGCTCTTTACCTCGAATAATTGATACACTTACATCTTCATTACCATGAGATTTTATAAAAGATTGAACACTTTCAGTTCCTAATTCTGAAGATAGTAATTTAGTCGAATCTGTTTTGGTATCAAGTGATATGATTTTATCCCCAGTTTTAATTCCACCAATTTCTGCCGGTGAACCAGAAAGTACACTTGTAATGGTAAGTGCTTGATTTTGTACAATAACCCCCTTTGGTGCACTTCCAACTGAAGTCGGAAGCCCCGACATAAAACCTATAGATAAAAGTAACCATGCCACCAATAGATTCATTACAATTCCAGCTACAAGCACAGCCGCTTGGATATATCGAGGCTTATGCATAAAACTTCTTTCTTTGTCTAAATCAGTAACTTCCTCACCGTTTTGTCCAGGAAAATCATCGGCTCCTTGACCATAGATTTTCACATAGCCACCAAGAGGAAGTGCATTAAAATTATAAGTTGTTTCCCCTATTTTTTTACCAAAAAGTTTTGGTGGAAACCCAAAAGAAAATTCATCTACTCGTATCCCTGATTTTTTAGCGACAATAAAATGCCCAAATTCATGCGAGACAACAAGCACAAGTAAGATTATTATAAAAATTATTATATTCATATAGCTCATAATAACATATTGGGACAATATATAAAAACAAAAAGACTCGTTCCGAGATTCATTCCCTTAAATACGATTATGAACCAGTCCTAAGCATTGCTTAGGACCAGTCACCTTTTGATAACCATTCAAAAATTTCTTTCCTAAAAGATTCAGGATCAGGGAAATAGTTTACAAAATTTTCTAAACTTAAAATTTTATTTTCGTCTTTTTGGACCCCTTGATAATAATCAAGACTACTCCATTTATAATCATGAAGAAATTTTAATGCTTTATCTTTGTTTTTAATTCCATTTTCTTTCCAATCACTTTGTATAAGTTTTATAGGATTAAGATGAATATATGAAAAAAGATATTTAGCTTGATTCTCAGTAACAATATGAACAGATTTAAATTTATCTTCAAACAATTTACCTGTACGATTATATTTTTTATTAAAATATTTAGAATAAGAAGTACATAATTTAAGCATAAATTTTGCCACATTATTTAACTCCTCATCTGGTCCTAAGCGTGGCTTAGGACTGAGATATATATGAAAATGATTTGGCATTAATACATAAGCTCCTATATTCACAAGACTCTCTCCTCTTTCAAAATCAAAAGCGCTTATATGTTTTTTAACTATATCATTTCTAAAATTTATATTATAGATAGAATTTGAAAGATATAGAAGTTTAATAAATCTAAAATAATCCTCTTCATCAAGAAAAATCTCCTGTTTACTATTTCCACGATTATAAATATGAAAAAATTCTCCTTCAACTAATGGCGTCATTCTTATTGACATAAATATATTATACCAAAAGCACCAATCCTAAGCAATGCTTAGGACTGGTGCTTAAAAAAATATACTGATTATTTAATTCATTATTTCAGTTTCCTTTTTATTAAAGATAGCTTCGAGATTATTATTACCCTCATCAACAACTTTTTGAATATCATCTTTACCTCTTTTTTTATCATCCTCTGATAAATCATTAAGTTTGTCTATTTCAACTTGGCGTTCTTTTCTGACACTGATACGAGCATCCTCAAGTTTTTCTTTTAAAACTTTTACAAGCTTTGTACGGTTCTCAGTTGTTAGCATTGGAAAAATAACTCGAACTCCGTCACTATCTGAAACAACTGAAAGTCCTAAATTTGAAGCTGAAATTGCACTTTCAATATCTTTAATCTGGTTTTTATCCCAAGGAGCCACACGAAGTGTCTTTGGATCTTCAATAGTAATTCCAGCCACATTTTTGATCGGCATATAACTTCCATAGCTTTGAACCATTATACTATCCAAAACAATTGGTGTCGCTCGTCCAGTGTGAACTTGTGAATATTCCTTACTCAACCACTCTTCTATCTTTTTTAATTCTATTTTAAAATTTTGTGTATTGTATGCCATATACCTATTATTCTACTATATATTCATATTAAAAAAAAGAGCTCATCGTTTAGACAAGCTCATTTCATTTACAATAATTCATTATTTAAATTAAATCCAACCCATATTTGCAAAGGTTGAAACAGTTTTTTTAAATTGCTCCTCTTTTCTTTTAAGGTATTTGTAATATTCTCCCTTGTACAAAAAAAGAGTATACAACCAAGTAGAACCATTCTCCAGCTCAGAGTAAACTCCGAGGCTTTCTAGTAAGAGAATATCTTCCTGATAGAAATCAATCCTTATCGCTTTAATAATTTTTAAGCCCTTAACGTGAGCTCTTTTAATTAACTCCCTTAGATCAATTTCAATGTAATCTTCAGGTTCTGAGTGAAGTATTTTTTCAAAATCCTTATTTTCCCCAGATAAGATAATTTCATATGATATTTTCTCTCTCTTTCTTTTCATATCATTTTGTTTTAAGTGAGTATTTTCTTCAGATTACTTCTTAATAACCCTAAAGTCAATATAAGGATGTAGCAAGGACCGTCCTTGCTACACAGTCCTTGCTACACATCGCTACACATATATTTTAAGCAAATAGCAATGTCTTATTTTATATGATATATTATCAATAAGCGAGAGGTCATTGAGCAAAACCTCCAAGAGCTTATGCTCCTTTGGAATACAAACTGTCGGTGTACCGAAACCTTGCTTCTGGATAGGTAACGAGACCAGAAGAATGTTTGTGTGAAAAAGTCAATAACCGTCAAAGATAATCGGACGGTAGTGAGAGGGTCACGTGTTGGCCCTCTTTTTTAATTTCATCTACACCACCACTTAAATAACCTTAATTAGCAACAATAAGGATAGCTGAAGATATTATAGGTGCAATAATATGGAACCATGGATGCCATTTTTCGTAATCATTCTTTTTGTATCCATACCAGAAAAATACCAAAATTAAAGAAAGTAATATATAAAAAATAATTTGGTTATACCCTTCTATGTTTTGATAAGTATAGTAATACATATAAATAAAAGCACCTATTGCAAACATCCAATCAAGTTTTTTAAATAGATTAAAAGAAAAAGAAGTGGTTTTATTAATTTTATACCAATGATAGAGTGGAGAAAAAACTAAAAGTCCACTTGCTAAAAAGCAATATAGCCACTGATGATAAACACCTGCAAATATAACAGGTAGTACAAGAAATATATTCGAAATCATCATCAATTTATTTTTCATATTATTTATTATCTTTTTTCCTCCAAAAGATTATTCAAATTAGGTTAAAATATGCTTATTATCAACAAAAAATCCCTATATCACAAGTGCTAAATGTTCTAAAATCATTTTGACTGAAGCGCCGGGGGTGCTTAGATAAATACGGCTTTTTTGAATTTCTTCTAAAATAAATTTGATTTCATTATTATTTTTATTTTTCTTAAATTTTTCGTAAGTTATACTTTCTGTTTCATTTACAAATTGCGTTGCATAATATCTCAACTGTCCACTATTCTCTTCGTTTTTATTATCTTTAATTAGTTTGGCGATAGTATCTATTCTTTCTTTTGGAGAAGATTTGAGAAAAGAATTAACTTCTTTTTTCAATTCAACATTATCTTCTTGGTTTGTTTTGATAATGTGAACCCTTGAAGTAATTGTTGGAAGAAGAACTGATGAGTCAGGAATAATAATGAAGAAATGGGTATTTATGGCTGGCTCTTCAATTATTTTCAAAAGCGTTTGCTCAGCTTCACGATTTATGAATTTGGTAGCCAAAATACAAATCTTTTTACCTTCAGTTACACCTTTTTTACTGTGCCAATTTTTTATTTGACTACTATCGTCCATAGTAAATGATTCGTAAACTTGGCATAACACATCGGGACTATTTTTTAAAATTTCTCCACGAATTTCCAAAAAACTCAAAAGATCCGGAGCTATAATAACTGGATCTCCTTCTATAACATAACTATGGTATAAATTGGTAGGAAACAATTTATCTAGGTTCATTTTTAATTCTTAATTCGTAATTATTAATTACCTTATCATTGTACCTCAATTGGGAAAATATCCGAAAGTTCTCCTGAGTAATAAAACTCATAAGCAATATCGCCAAAAGTATAATCAACACTATTTATATTGATTATTGAACCTCCAACTTCAGGGTTTTCTTTTGGTACAGAGTAATAAAAACCAAGATTGTAAAGCGTTGCCAATATTTCTGGACGACTACTTATGTCGTATCCAGCTTTTTGCCATTGAGCTATTATCTCCTTCATATATAATCCAACATACAAATATGAATAATATGGGTCTTTGGCATTGGTAATTCTATTCATTCTTTCTATTTCAATATCAGTATTCGCATTATAATCAACAATATGTTCCAAATTTGGACCTAAATAAAAAACTGAATTTTTATTTTTTAAATTATCTTCTATAATTCCAACCGTCTTAGGTTTAAGTCCGGCAATACCAAAAGAAGTATTGGAAAGCGATGCTAAAATTTTTAATGGTTCAAAATAAGTTTTAAATGATTCCCTTCTATTATTAAAAAATCTAAATTGTTCACCAATAATTCCCCCTAATATAAGTCGTGGTGAAATTTGGGCATCTTTTGCTGCTCTTTTTATGATATCTTGATCGCGAGTAAATACTTCTTTCATTAAATTCCATTGATCCGTATCGGCCCAATTATAAGCAGATATTGGAATATTTAATTCCTGAGAATATAGGGTAAAATTTTTACAATTATCTATTTCTTGTTTATAGGAATAATCATTTGTAAAACGCCTAGAAGCTGTTTCAAGCATTTTATTTAAAAGCTCATCACTCGCACCTTTAGTTAGTGTCTTATAAATATTGATTGAGGTTAATGGAGCAAATTTACTCAGTACATTTATCTTACAAACAATTTCTAAATTATTACTATTATTTCCTTTGCTTAGACTTTTTTTATCGAGATTAAAATATGAATTGCGTTCGGAAACTGAACCTTTAACATTAAACCAATTAAATTGCATTCCGAGATAGACAATAAAAAAAACAAAACCTGCCATCGCAAATCCCAATAATAATATACGAAAAGTATTTCGTTTAATTTTTTGATAATTTATTTTCATTATTTTTTACTTAAAATACTTTTCTTGTAAGTATCGAGGTGGTTTAGCGCTTCACCCGTGCCTTTTGCAACACAAAGAAGTGGTTCATCTGCAACTCGTGCTTTTACTCCAGTTCGACGATAAATCAAATCCGCTAGATTTCGTATTTGAGAAGACCCTCCTGTCATAATAATTCCATCATCAATAATATCCGCCGCAAGTTCTGGTGGAGTAAGAGCAAGTACATCTTTAATCGCTCCAATCATAATGCGTAATTCCTTGTCTATCGCTCTAACTATTTCATTTGTTGAAATCTGAGCAGTTCGGGGAAGTCCTTGTATAAAGTCACGTCCCTTGATTGTAATCGTTAATTCTTCTTCAAGTGGAACAGCTGCACCGATTTTCATTTTAATAGCTTCAGCTGTTCGGTCTCCGATCGCTAGATTAAAAGTTTTTTTGATATAATCAGTAATAGCTTGGTCTATCTTGTCCCCGGCACATTTCACCGACGTTGAAGCCACTATTCCTCCAAGAGCAATAACTGCTACATCTGTTGTTCCTCCTCCGATGTCCATTATCATGTAACCCTTTGATTCTTGTATTGGAATACCAGCCCCGATTGCCGCTAAAATTGGTTCTTTCACCACATAGGCGTTCTTTGCTCCTGCCCTTATCGCTGCTTCAACCACAGCACGACGCTCTGTCGAAGTTATACCAGCTGGAACGGAGACCATAACATCTGGTTTAAATAAATTATATTTACCTAGAGTTTTAGTAATAAAATATCGAAGCATTGCTTCCGTAACTCTATAATCTGCTATCACTCCATCTTTCATGGGACGATAAACAATAATACTCTCTGGGGTCTTACCAATCATGCTTTTTGCTTCAAGACCAATAGCAAGAATTGTATTGTCTTGCTCAGAAACCGCTACCACAGAAGGTTCATTTAGAACAATACCCTTACCAGGAAGATACACAAGTGTATTTGCGGTTCCCAAATCAATACCTAATTTTTTAGAAAATATACCCATAATTTATATATAAACAAGGTGATTATAACATAAAAAATAAATTATGTTTATTTAAACTCTATGTGCTACGATATAGATATGTATATAGCTACGGTTATACCACTTCAAAAAAATCCTCATCAAAAAGAATATCTTTCTTATTTTTCTGCGAATGATATTCCGATTGGAAGTATCGTTGTTATTCCAATAAGAACAAAAACTATAGATGCGATAGTTATCAATATGGAAGAAGCAAGAGATATAAAATCTGATATAAAAAATGCAGACTACCAATTAAAAAAAATAATTAAAGTTAAAGGTGATTCACCTTACAATAAAAGTTTTTTTCTGGCCTGTCAAAAAATTAAAACTTATACAGTGAGCAACACTGGTTCAATAATAAAATCTCTCTTCCCTTCTGCTTTTATTGAAAATATTATTAATCTTAAAAAAGTAAAAATTCCAGAAGGAGGAAATATTGAAAACATAAAACATGAAAAATTAATATTTCAAGCAATCCCAGCCGACCGATTAGCTTTTTATCGAACACTTATCCGAGAAGCTTTTGCAAAAAAAGAATCTATTTTTATATGTGTTCCTACCCGTTATGATATAGATCATTTCAATAAAGAGCTCGCCAAGGGAATAGAAAAATACGTTTTTACTTTTCATTCAGATATGACCAAAAAAAATTTAGTGAATACTTATAATTCGGTCATTACTGAAATTCACCCTATTCTCATAATAGGTACTGGAATTTTTATGTCTATTCCTCGTCATGACATAAAAACCGTAATTTTGGAACATGAAAGCTCCGATACTTATAAACAAATAGGAAGACCTTATATTGATATTAGAAGTTTTGCAGAAGTTTTATCATCAATTCAAAAAACAAAATTAATCTTCGGAGACACATTATTACGACCAGAAACTCTCTACCGGCATGAACAAGGAGAATTTGGTGAGATATCTTCACCTTTATATAGACTTCCACAAACTGAAAATCAAATAGTGGTTGATATGAAAGAAGAAGTGAGTGAATTGGGTAAAAAAATTTTCACAACAATATCTTCCACTACGAGAAAGATGATTGACGAAGCCTTATCCATCAATAAATCTATTTTACTTTTTTCTATACGCAAAGGATTAGCTCCAATAACAGTTTGTAATGATTGTGGAAATACTCTTCTTTGTCCTTCTTGCTCGACCCCTATTGTCTTATATGGAACAAAACAATTATCTGCAAATAAAACCACCACTCCAAGAATATTTATGTGTAATAAATGCGGGCATAAAGAAAAAACAGAAATTAGTTGTCCGAAATGTTCAAGTTGGAATCTAACTCCACTTGGTATTGGAACTGACAAAGTTTACGAAGAAATAAAAAATCTATACCCAAAAACAAAAATTATTCAAATTGATAAAGAAGCAACTCCCACAACCAAAGAAGCTCGTGAAGCAATATTGGAATTTAATAATAATCCCGGAAGTATATTGATTGGAACTGAGATGGTCTTTACTTATCTTCAAGAAGAAGTTTATTGTAGTGCAATTGTTTCACTTGATGGTCTATTTTCTATTCCTAGTTTTAATATCACTCAAAAGATATTACATATTATAGAAAAGTTACATAACATCACTATTAAAAATCTAGTGATCCAAACAAGGATGCCTGAAAATAAAATTTTGCAATATATATTAAGCGGAAACGTGTTACCTCTTTGTCGAGAAGATCTTGTTGAACGTAAAGATTTCGGATATCCACCATTTAAACGACTTATAAAAATAACTTTTGAGGGGTCGGCTAGTGATACTGAAAAGGCTCGTAATTATATTGAAAATATTTTAGGTAATTATGAACCACAAATATTTAGTGCGTTTATTAGTAAAATTAAAGGTCAATATATAACAAACACTGTTATAAAAGTTGATCCTAGTATTTGGCCATTACCGACCAATGATAAATTGTTGGTGGATCGAGACCTTTACCACGACTTATCTAAATTGACTCCAGCTTTTGGAGTCAATGTCGACCCAGAAGATTTGCTTTAAATAAAAAGGTGTGATAATATATTGGTCATGATTACCGTTATAGAAGTAAAGAAAAACGCAAACGAAAGCAATATGAATCTTGTTCGCAGATTCACTCGAAAGGTCCAAGAATCTGGAATTATTCAAAAAGTAAAAAGTAAGCGTTATAATAAGAGAACTGAATCTAAGATTAAAGTTAAAGCAGCTACATTAAAACGTCTAGCTCGTAAAAAAAACCAAGAAAAACTTTTTAAATTAGGCAAAATAACTAAATTTACTAAAAAGAGAGGTCACAAATAAAACTTTATGATGGATGTAGGTTTCTGTACTATTACAAATAAAACAAAAGGCAAGCTTCCACGCTTGCCTTTTGTTTCTATAAAAAATAAAATTTTAGGAGAAAAATATGAATTTGGTTTAAGTTTATTAACCTCTCAAAAACAAAAACAAATAAATTTTCAATATAGAAATAAAAATGAAACTACAAATATTCTTTCTTTTCCACTATCTGAAAACTCTGGGGAAATAACCATTGACCCAGCCAAGGTTAAAAAAGATGCACCTCTATTTAATATGAATTATACTCAATTTTTCAAATTCCTATTTATCCACGGTTGTCTACATTTGAAAGGTTTCGAACATAGTAGTACAATGGAAAGACAGGAGAAAAAATATCTCAAAATGTTTTCGTGATTTTTGTCCTTCTTTTTTAACTTATGAATAAAAATAATTATACTTGCGGCATAGATATAGGTACTCACTCTACAAAAGTTGTAGTGATGGGTTTTGATAAAAATAAAAATGAACCAATAATTCTTGCAACCGGATTATCACCTACTATTGGTATGCGTTTTGGTTATGTCACAAATATAGACAGCGTAACAGCTAGTATTAAAAAAGCAGTTAAACAAGCTGAGAATACCTTAGGGATAACTATTCGCAGGGCTTATGTTTCAATTGGAGGTATTAGTCTTTCTTCTATAGTCTCAACTGGTTCAGTTATAATTTCTAAGGCTGATCAGGAAATTACAAATCTAGATGTGACAAAAGTTATCGCCAATAGTGAAGAAAACCTTGATATTTTAAATAAAAAAATAATTCACACTATTCCTATTGGGTATAAATTGGATGGTAAAGATATTTACGCAAGACCCGAAGGTTTACACGGTATTAAACTCGAAGTTAAAACTCTTTTCATAACTTGTTTGAAACAAAATATTGAAGACATAATCACTTGTCTTACTCTCGCAAAAATAGATATTGAAGAAATATCAGCTTCATCTCTAGTCACTGGAAATATTCTTTTGGGTAATAAACAAAAAATAGCTGGATGTGTACTTGTAGATATTGGAGCTGAAACTGTCTCTTGTATAGTATTTGAAAATAACCTTCCTATATCAGTTACGGTCTTTCCTATTGGGAGTATGGATATCACAAAAGATATAGCACTAGGACTTAAGATTTCTCTTGAAGAAGCAGACAGCATAAAATTGGGAAGTGTAATAGGTGGAGATTATTCAAAGAAAAAAGTTGATGAAATCATTGAAGCTCGCCTTGGAGATATTTTTGAACTTGTCGGTAACCAACTCAAACGATTGAAACGCAACGAACTTCTTCCTGCTGGAATTATTATAACTGGTGGTGGTTCTCTTATAAACAATATTGATCAAATTGCACGCACTCAATTAAAACTTCCAACAAAAATAGGACCAATAGATTCAACTCTTAATAATAAATTTAAAGTTCGTGATGCTACTTGGTATACAGCTCTCGGACTTGCACTGTCTACAAGTGATGAATTTTCAAATAATCAATCAAATAATTCCTTGAGTGGAAATATGAAAGAAATAAAAAGTTTCTTCAAATCTATCTTGTCTCAACTTCTTCCTTAGCTACAATAAGAAAACATAAAATAATATCTGTCAAACTGTTCCCTTTTTCTTAATTTCTGGTATTATGTACTTACATAAACTTATTATTAATGAAAGACTTAAGTCTCACAAATATATGCCTAAATTAAATCCAGACATTGAATCATTCGCACGAATTAAAGTTATTGGTATTGGTGGTTCAGGAAAAAACGCCTTAAACCATATGATTAATTCAAAAGTCCGAGGAGTTGAGTTCATTGTAATGAACACAGATACCCAGGACTTACACAATTCATTAGCAGAAAAGAAGGTGCACTTGGGTAAAAATCTCACAAAAGGTTTGGGTGCTGGGATGAATCCAGAAGTTGGACGCCGTGCTGCAGAAGAAACAAAAGCTGAAATACAAGATGTCATCAAGGGTGCTGATATGATATTTATCGCTTGTGGTATGGGTGGTGGTACAGGAACAGGAGCTGCTCCTATAGTTGCTCAAGCTGCAAAAGAACAAGGAATACTCACTGTCGCAGTTGTAACAAAACCTTTTTCTTTTGAAGGAAATCAGAGAATGAAACTTGCTGATCTAGGTTTAGCTGAACTTGAAAAAGAAGTTGATGCTATTTTAATAATACCCAACGACAGACTTATTGTTATCTCTGGAAAAGATGTTGGTTTTAGACAAGCTTTCGGAATGTGTGACGAAGTTCTTAAACAAGCCGTTGAAGGTATCTCTGAATTAATTACAACTCCAGGAATGATCAACGTGGACTTCGCTGACATCAAGGCTGTCATGTATGATGCCGGAAGTGCACTCATGGGAGTAGGAATTGCTGCTGGTGAAGGACGTGCAGAAAAAGCCGCACTTGCTGCTATTAATTCCCCTCTTCTTGATCTTTCTATTTCAGGAGCACGAGGAGTCCTCTTTGCAATATCTGGTGGAGACGACTTAACTATCCATGAAATCCAAGATGCTGCTAAAATAATAACTGAGTCAATCGATAAAGATGCAAAAGTTATTTTTGGAACAATCCGAGATGAAAAACTTAAAAAGGGTGAAATGAAAGTTACAGTTATCGCAACTGGCTTTCCTACTGATATGCCCAAACGATCACTCTTTCAAATGGGTCAGACAAGAGCCGTAGAACAAACTGTATCAAATTCAACCAAAGAAGAAGTGGCACAAGCAGTCAAAAAAGACCTTTCTAAAAATGAATCAACCGACTATATAAAGAAAACAGAAAAAATAGAAGATGATTTATTTATAGATGATACAGATGATTGGAGTACTGTTCCAGCATTCCTAAGGAGAAATAAGAAGTAGGAATTAGGTTCTAGTGACTAGTTGTCAGCTTCTAGTAGAAACAACAATATGCTATACTAAGAAAATCATAAACATTGTTTATGATTTTCTTTTATCAATTTTCACATACTAAAAACTAATTAATATATGTACGATTTAATAATATTAGGAGGAGGGCCAGCAGGTACTGCAGCTGCAGTATATGCAGCCCGAAAACAATTAAAAACTGCGATTATCACAAATGAGTTTGGTGGCCAATCTATAGTGTCAGAAACTATATATAACTGGATAGGCACACCAGAAATTTCAGGAGCCGAACTGGCTGAAAATCTTAAAAAACATACTCTTTACTACAAAGGACCTTTTTTGGATATAGTAGAAGGAGAAAAAATTACTGAAATAACTAAAAATAATAATTCATTTATAATAAAAACAGAGAGTGGTAAAACCTATGAAAGCAGGTCTGTTTTGATAACTACAGGGAGTAGTAGAAGAAAATTGCAAGCAATAAATGCAGATTTATATGAACACAAAGGAATAACATATTGTGCTTCTTGTGATGGACCAATGTTTGCTGATCAAGATGTCCTTGTTATTGGCGGAGGAAATGCTGCTTTTGAGACATCTATCCAATTACTTGCTTACTGCAAGAGTGTAACTCTGATACATCGAAGTGCTGAGTTTAGAGCTGATCAAATAACAATAAATAAAATTTTACAAAATCCTAAATTCAAAGCTATTACAAATGCTGAAATATTAAAAGTTGATGGTGACAAATTTGTTAGTTCTCTTACATATAAAGATAAAATTACGGGAGAAGAAAATACCCTTGAAACAACTGGCATCTTTGTAGAAATAGGACAAACTCCAAATACTTCATTTGCAAAAAATATTGTTGAAATTGATCAAATTGGCAAGATAGTAGTTGACCCAATGACTCAAATGAGTTCAACCCCTGGTATATGGGCCGCTGGTGACTGTTCTAACGGCAGATATCACCAAAATAACATTGCGGTCGGCGACGCTGTCAAAGCTCTCGAAGACGCATATATTTGGATACATAAAAATAAATAAAACGTAATAAAAGTATTCTCGAGCGAACCCTTGCGCAGGCCGACTGGGCCGAGCAGAGCAAAATCTCAGCAGAGATTTATGCGTGGTGAGTCCGAGAATATTTTTATGGAGTGTTTATGAAAAAAATTACAAATTTTGATTAATCAAAATTCCTTCAAGAATTTCTAATTCCGCTTTTGAATTTGGTTGGAAAATTTCCATCATATTTTTAAGAGGAATACCTTCAACCTTCTTTCCCTCTTTAAATGCAAGTTTTATTAAATCCGGTAAATAATACTCTCCGGCAGCATTATCATTTTTAATTTTATTTAAATTCTCCCATAACCAAACAGAATCAAAAGCATAAATAGCGGGATTAATTTCTTTTATTTCTCTTTGCTCATCTGTCGCATCTTTATATTCTATAACTTCAGAAACCTCACCTTTTTCATTTCGCATAATTCTCCCTAGGAAAAATGCTCCTTGTCTCCATTCTTTAAAATCTGGTAAGACAACAGTTCCCATTGTTATCATAGCTCCGCTTTTTTTATGAGCCTCTACAATACTTTCAATCGTATCCCTTGAAATGAGAGGTTGGTCATTTGATAAAACTAAAACAGTATCATGATCTGGATGAACATTACTTTTTGCAGATAGCACCGCATGCCCAGTTCCTAATTGTTCTTTCTGATGAGCATAATTTCTATTTTCACCAAAAACCTCAAAAATCCTTTCTTTCTTATGACCGACGACGATTACTGGTTCAATTGGTAAATTCAAATGTGAAACTGTATCTAAAATATGTTGCAAAAATGGCTTCCCACGTAGCATTGCAAGAGCTTTGGGATCATCCGATTCCATTCTCTTTCCTTTCCCTGCTGCCAAAATAATTATTTGTGTATTTTTCATGTGCGCGATACAGGAGTCGAACCTGTGACATCGTCAACGTCAATGACGCGCTCTACCAACTGAGCTAACCGCGCAAAACTTTTCATATTTAAAAAATAAATTCCACCTTTTTTATCCCGTTCAAGGCGGAAGCGGTGAGATTCGAACTCACGATACGGTTTCCCGCATGTCACTTTTCGAAAGTGATGCCTTCAACCTCTCAGCCACGCTTCCCTATAAACACCACAACAGTATACAAAAATAAGGCTTAAAAATCAATTATACCTTTAAAACCTCCTTATTTAACATATGCCCATTATTATCTAAATCATAAAATATTACATCTCCAAAATCCATCTCTAAACCAGAAACACCTTCATCGGAAATATTTTCTATATATTTAATAATTGATCGCAAAGAATTGCCGTGTGCTACTATTAAAACATCTTTCTCTTCTTTTAAAATTGGCAAAATTTTATTTAAGAAAAATGGAACAGACCTCTCATATACCATCTTCAAACTTTCTCCATTTGTAATTGGTGTATCCCACCCACGTCTCAATTTAACAAATTCATCATGGCCCAATTCTTTTTCTATCTCCCATTTATTTTTACCAGTATAGTCTCCATAATCGCGTTCATTTATTTCTTTTGCAACTTCAATAGGTATATTATTATTTACATTTCTAACAGAAAGTATTTGTTCCAATGTTTCTCGTGTCCTTTTTAGAGTTGAAATAAAAACATAATCAAAATGAAAATCTTTTATTTTTTCTCCTATCTCTTTAGCCTTTTTAAAACCATCTGCCGACAAACTAATATCAGTAAAACCTGTCCATTTACCTAGTTTATTCCATTCTGATTCCTGATGCCTAATTAATACAAGTTTACCCATTTTTTGTGTTTCCATCTATTAATTATATCAAAAATCTAATTTAATTGAAATTATATTATAAGATTATAAAGAGTTTTTCGCTGAATTATGATAAAATAGCTATATGAAAATAAATTATGGTGTAAAAATTTCTCCTCCAACTATAGAAATAGCCAGAGCTTTTGGCTCAAATGAAGAACCAGTTCCACTCAAAGGTGGTCAAAATACTTCATATGTCGCTGGGAACATTGTTTTGAAACCAGCTGGAGGAAAAAGTGGCACCGAGTGGAGAGCCCAAGTTTTTAGTAGTTTACCAGAAAGTAGAGAAGTGCGTTTTCATAGACCCATAAAATCAATTCATGGCGATTGGGCATATGAGGGCTATGTAGCTTGGGCTTTTTTGAAAGGAGAACATGTGAAAGGACAATACGATAAAAAATTAAAAGCTAGTCGTGCATTTCATGAGCTATTAAAGGGAGTTCCCCAACCTGAAGGTTTAAAAACCCCAAAAGGTCCATGGTCTACTGGTAATTGGGTTGCACTCGGTCAAAAAGAATTTAATTACGATAAGGAATTTATGGATTTATATAACCAAATTAAACCGCATTTAAAACCTTTGCCAGAAGATAGACAACTAGTTCATGGTGATATGTTTCAAAATTTTATTTTAGACGAAATTTTACCCCCAGCTCTGATAGATTTTTCTGGTGTTTGGGCACCGAATGGTTTTGCCGAAGGTATTATGCTTGCTGATGCCATAAATTGGGGAAACGCTACTCCAGAAGAATTAGAAGTATTTAAACAAGTTCCCAACATTGAACAAATGGCATGGAGGGGTGCCCTAACTAGAATTAGTGAGCAAGCGGAACATATTAAATTCTTTGGGAAAGAAAAAGCTGATGCTGTACAAGAGGCTAGAAATTTACAAAAGGTATTTGACTATTTGAATCAAAATTTTTAAAGATTTAATTCACTAAAATCTGTGACCCTTTGTAGTTCAAATTGGAATCAGACTGTTGAAAATATAAGGGGATTTAGTAAATTAACAATGGAAACTAATTAATATATTATTTATCTTTCTGAAAATTAATCATATCTGTGTTAGAAAATATTCTAGACACTGAAGATTCTTTTATCATTCCAAGAGAAGGATTCATTCCAAATCCTATGTATTCAATTTTTTTATTTTTATATTTAATAACATATTTAATTGCTGGAATAAGATCAGTATCTGAACTAATTACGATTGCTGTATCATATAAATTATCTACAGCCCCTATTACTAAATCTACTGATAATTTTACATCTACCCCCTTCTCTCTTATTTTACCATCATCATACATGATCTTACCTGGTTTTACACCAAAACCTTCTGCTCTTAAACTTTCCAAAAACTTCTGTTGACTTTTCACCATTTTTTCACCTTTTTCTGTATTATCTACATCTCTGACTATTCCAACATAATATCTTTTTGAGAATAACTTTCTATCTCCAACTAAATGATCAATAAAATTAGAGTAATTTACTCTTTTTGATTGTTGCGGTATTCCTATGCTTTTTAAGCTTCTATATAGATTGCCTCCATCTATGTATATTGCAACTGTTTCTATTTTATTATTCATACAATTATAATTTTAACATATTTTAAACATAACAAAAACCACCTCTGCCCGTGAGGACAGAGGTGGTGCTGTTAGTACTCGCATTATATACTAATATAGTAAATTGATCAATATGACTGTGGATAACTATAATTTAATCCATATTGAATAAAATTGGAATCAAATTATAGAAAATATAAGGGTATTTACTTCCCTATCTTGCCAAAATGAATGATTTATTGTATTATAAATAAAATTGAAAATGTTATGAACCTTAAACTTTACTGTCATGAAAACAAAAAAGATTTTTGAGATAAGCTTTACTATTGCAATTATTTTCTTTATAGGAATCATCGCAAGTAGCTTTCTCTCTAAACACAATGTAAGCACCGGGATTATCAACATCAAAACTGTTTGGTCAATTTGCATTTATGCATGGGGGTCATCTTTTGCTGTTGCAATAATTTTTGGCATTAAAACCTTTTTGGACAAAAAGTTTCCCCGGGTGAGTTAGCCAATAATGATACTCACAAAAAATAAACCCTGCGAAAGCGGGGTTTAAATTTGCTCTAAATTATATTTTAGAATCAAAACAAACCTTATTATATAAGGATATAAATTACGCTGTGACCCTTTGTAGTTCAAATTGGAATCAGATTATAGATAATATAAGGGTATTTAAGGAACTAATTAATATTTAACATTAAGATACTCTTGCATTTTACTGGCTTTAAATTTAATAAAAGCAACATTTTCACTAATTTTATCTGCTACACCAGATACAAATTGTCCAAAATTTCTCCTTTCTTCTTCGTTCTTTATTTTTGATGTTAAATTACGAAGAGAGGTTTCTATTTGACTCAATTTTGAAGCATCTTGTAGTAATACTTCTAAATCATCTCCTAATCCATTTTTTGTAAAATTTTCAACTGAATTTACTATTTTAGATAATTTTGATTTTAAATCATCCATATCTGAATAATCATTTAAATCATTAGCAATTATTCCAAAACTAAAAGAATCTTGATTTTTTGCCATTCCTCGTAATACAAAAGACAATCCTTCTAATTCATCTTTAATAAATTTTTGCTCAAGAATATTTTTTCAGTATTCTCACTTTTATTAACTTCTTGTTTTTTAATTTCGAAATTTAATTTATTTTCTAAATCTTTTTGTATTAACAAAAGATTACCTAAATTTTCTTTTTTATCAAGAAGAGATGGAATATCTTCTGAAGATGGCATTCCTAGTTTTAAACGCAATTCATTTAGCTTGTTGGTAGTACTTACAATATCATTTTTTGTTTTTTCTATCTCGCCATCAATTTTTTCTTTTTCTGTTTTCATTTTCTCAAAGTCAGAAATATCACCGATTTTAGGAGAAGTAAGATTTTCTTTTGAGGTTGCAAACTTTTTATATTCATCAATTGTTTCTATTTTATCGTCCACTTTTTTACTTTCTAGAAGATTTGCACTAAAATTATCAGCAAAGCGATATCCATATTTATCTGTATCACCTCTATCTTTATATTCTTTATCTTGATCAGGAATAGTATCATATTCTTTCTGAAGTTCATCTTGGCGTTTGATGGCCTCTTGTCTTTCAAGAGAAAGGTTTCTTTCTTGATTTGGTTGGGAAAATGTTTCATTCATATGATATTTATTATATCAGATTCCAAATCATAAAAATATCCTATTGGGTCTTTAGAAATAACCTATACGAAATAAGTGTTTTAAATGATGTGACCCTACCGGGAACGTGATTACACTTATCTCCCTCGACTAAAACTTTTTCGTCAAAAAGTTTTGTCTGGGCACCAGTTCATCCATTTTTCTTGCTAGAAAAATATGATTCCGCTGTTCGATTCCCGGACGCAAATAAAGCAGTTTATTTGCTTAGGGTCACAAATGCTAAAAAAGCCTTATTTTATAAGGCTTTTTTAGCATTTGTGACCCTACCGGGAATCGAACCCGGATTACCGGCTTGAAAAGCCGATGTCCTAACCGTTAGACGATAAGGCCGATGTAATTACTAATGAATAATTACTAATTAATAATTGTAATCCGAAGATAACCAATGTTTATGAGTTCTAAATAATTAGTAATCAGTAACTGGTAATCATTAATTACTTGTGAGTATAGCATTTTTGTTGGAAAAATCAAATATTTTATTCAATAAAGAGCTTAAAACATAAGCATATTTTGTTAAATTCTAACTTGACAAATGACCCTTATGGTGATATAATACTATTAAATAGGTAGATTTTTGACAAAATGTTGTTACTTACATTGATTTGATTATTTTGCGCGTTAAACCTTCTTCTCCCTCCAAGCCCTTAGCGACTAAAATAATCAAATCAAATAAATTAAACAACTAAAAAATCAAACAAAATGAAAACACTATTAATTTTGAGTCTTAGTACTGGAATGGTATGGGGATTAACAATTGGAATAATTATTTCAATCCTGGTATTGTTTTTGTTGTTAATATATTATGTATTAGCACCAAACAATATTTTCTTTACTTTTGGTAGAGAAAATCGTGTTATGTATACAATGCGAGGAAAGGAATTCTCTGGAAAGGTAATACTTCCGTCAAAAACTCTTTATGTTAATACGGAGGATAATTACGCAATCAAAAAAATTGCAGACCTCACAAATCCAAAAGAATCCGATAAGTATAAACCTTTTGGTATACTTGGAATGCATTGGGTTGGAATTTATCCATTCTATAAGATTTATGAACGTCGCCAGCAATGGCTTGAATGGAAATCACTAGAAGGAGGAAAGAGAAAGATAATACTTCGAGATGAAATGTCTCCATTTTTAATCGCTAAACCATTCGAATACGCAATGATGACGGATGAAGCTGAAGATGAACATGGGATGCCATTAAATGTATTTTTCACTGTAACTCTTGTGCCAACAAATGCCCTATCTCCTATGTTTGGAAATGATAATGCTTACGGACAAGTGCAAACAAAATGCATATCCCAGGTTTTGCTTTTCACAAAGAAAAAAACCTTTTCAACCTTAGGGGGAGATAACAAAACTTCCAACGTTACAAATGATGAGTTTTCGGTACTGTTGCGTAGTCTTAATGAAACAATTCCTGGTAATAATATTGGGGATGGAATTAAGAAAATTCTCGGTTATGAAATTATAGATGCTATGTTAAATAATGTCGTAATCGGTGGTGAAAATGCAAAAGAACTTCTTGATGCTTCAACTTTGGAATATATTGCTATTGAAAAAAAGAAAGCAAAAATAGCTGATGCCGAGGGTGATTTACAGGCAACATTATTAAATGTTCAAGGACAAGAAGCTAAGTTTAAAATTCAAACGGATTTTTATAAAAACTTATCTAATGTTCCAGGAGCTATGGATGTTGAAAAAAGGAAAGCTACGCCAGGCCTTACTACTTTAGTAGAAGGTGATGGGGATAAAAAAACAAGCTTAATTATAGGAGGAAACAAATAGTGGGGAATTTTTTAATTGGATTATCGATACCAATAGGTATTTTAATTCTGTTGATTCTGGTGATATTTTTGATAATCAAATTTTCCCAAAGAAAATCAACTTCTAAACTTCAAAAAGATCAAGGATCATCTACTCAAAGTGAACCAGCCAGTGGGAACACAAATCCCCCGTCAGCTGATCATGGTCATGATACTCCTAAAAAGAAGTCAAAATTTTGGAGTAGCCTAGGTGCAATTGCTGGTGTTATAGCTCTCATTGTTTTTGTACTTTGGGCTGTCAGTTTTGGGATAAAGACAGTAAAATACCTTAGTGACTTTTTTACCCTTGAAGAAAATAAAGTTCATCCAAAAAGCCTTCCTGAAAAATCACTTCCTGATTCAATAATAACACTCAAAGATACAATCATTGAGTATTATCATTTGAGTAAAGGTTCACAAAAAGTGATTTATACTCGACCGGGTTACAATTATATCCGGCACAGTGGGGGCTGGAAATATTATTGTAAGACACAAAATGAACCTTATTTCACCATCCACGGAGGCAATCCACCCATAGCTGATGATGTTGGAATAAAATATTTTTATGTTAAATTCTACGAAGTAGAATGTGACATAAAAATAATATTTGTAAAAATATAATTTGTACATTTTAAAAAACAAAAAAACGTCCTCAAAAAGGACGTTTTTCTTTTTCATAATTTTATTTCAAATTATTGTGTCATATTTCCAACATTGTAGTTCCCTGTATCGTTTACATTAATTTTTTCTTCTCCAACGGTATTCAGGATCAAACTCATGATGCCAAAGACTGAAATCATTATAAACATTCCTATTACTCCCCAAAGCATATGGTCCTTACTGGTCTTTCGTATCTCTTCATTATCAGGTGATAATAAATACTTTAGAAGTCCATAGAGAAAATAAACCACCGCAAGCGCAAACAATAATACAATGAGAGGGTTTATAATAACCCTATCTATACTTTTCATTAAAGTAGTGATACTTGCTTCAGCTATTGGTATAATCTGGAACATCATAAATAATTATTAACAAGTAATACCTGCATTTGGGTTAGGAATACAAGGAATATCCCTTGGATCTAATTGTTCAGGTCCAACTCCAAATGTACTTGTAATAAGTGATAAAATACCCCAGAAAGCAACTATGATAAACAAGCCGATAAGACCTTGGATGATTTTACCACGAGCACCCTTCTTTGCTTCTTCATCTGTTGAAACAGTATATTGAATAACTCCCCAAATAAAGTAAACAACAGCAAGAGTTATAAGTACTGGAATAACATAAGCCAATAATTGAGCAATATCTCTAAAAATAGTAAAAGCATTTACATCATCTGCTGCTAAAACCAACATAGGAGAAACAACTCCCAAAACTGCCCCAACCGAAATAATTTTTTTCATATAATTTATTTTTAATAATAAAAACAATTCTTATAATATCGTCTTTTTTACCGACCAAAGTGAAAAAGACACTTACCTTTACAAACCTTATTATATCATACAATAATCTTATTGTGGAAGCTGTGGAATTGTATTTGTAAGGCCAAATGTTCCAGTAAGAATAGCTACCAATCCCCACATTGAAAGCATTACAAATAAAGCGATCAATCCACCAATAATAAAACTCTTGCCCTTCTTTCTTTTCTCTTCATTGTCAGGATTCAAATAAAACTGAATAACTCCCCAGATAAATGCAGCAGTCGCAAGTGCAAATAAAAATGGCACTACTGTTTTAAGTAAAAAACAACTCGCCCAGTTCACAACACCTGTGATATCTTTCAAACTATTACCAGCACAAACACTTTGTGTGGTAGTTGTAGTTGGAGCTGCATTTGCAACACTTGGCACTATCCCCATGGAAGTTATCATCAGCACTCCTACGATAATAAAACTACTAAATAAAACTAATTTTTTCATACGTTTTTTCTTAATATTAAACATAATATTTTATGTTGTACTTGTAATATCGACCACTGTCTTCTGAATCGCTTCAGCAATAACAAACGCTCCCAATAACAACGCTGCCCCTATCAAGGTATACACAAGGGCCTTTTTTGCCTTCGTCAGCTTTTCGGAATTGCCTGAAGCCGAAACAAAAAGGAAACCAGTGTAAATGATAGCGAGAGCAACAATAGGAATACCAACAACAAGAACGATATTTATGAGAGCTTTTATAAAAGAAGGAATATCTTGAATATTATCACCTAGGGGGTTGTGAATAGCAGTGTTGATGTTTGTGCCAGGAGTAGAACCAGTATCACCAGCATCAACACAAGGTTGTTCACCGGCTCCACCACAAGCATTCACAAATAAAACCGGAGTAACCAACATAAAGGCAAATACAATCACAAAACTATATTTTAAAATACTCGAGAGTAAACTATATTTTTTCTTTTTTAGAATTTTCATATTTTATAAAATTAATAATAATTAAAGTATCAAAAAAGCATCTTTTGGATCAAAACCAAGTGTTGCCAATAATGTCTTTACAATGAGCCATGCAGCCAAAGCAATCAAGTATCCAATGATAACATTTTTGAAAATCTTTTTTGCTTTGTTAATATTTTCTGAGCTCCCCATATCACTTAAATATAACCATCCGACATATACAAGGATGAGGGCAAAAAGAGGTGTAGCCATAGTAATAAGTAAAAAGTTTATAACTCTATTAACTCCGGCCAATAATACATTGAAGTTACAAGGATTTTTAAATCCTCCACTTGTAGTATCCACTTCCGTATTACATATTGGAACTAAGCCTTTAAATTTTATATCACCAGTTGTTGGTGTTATAATATTTCCTCCTCCTGATGTAGGTGTACAAGTAGGATAATCAGTCGCTCCATTTAAACAAGTACCCGAAATTGTAGTAACAGTAAATATGCTTGGGTTTAGATTACTCGTATCTCCAGAATATGTATTTGCGGATGTTTTTATGGTGATTTTTCCACTTGTCGCTCCCTCTGGAACTTTGACGGTAATCTTATTGGCAGTATTGGTAGTCGTAACAGTATTTGTCGTATTAAAAAGTACACTGCTTACATTGTTGAAATTGCTACCATCAATTGTGATAACATCACCTACTTTTCCAGAAGTTGGAGTGAAACTTGTTATCTTTGGACTCATGATAGGCATACTATTTTCAATAAGAACCGAAATAGTATAATTTTTTGTCGAGCCATTTCCAGCTGTAACGACGTAGGTAACATTGTTGGTGAAGTTTTTTGCAACACCAGAGGCTGGATTTACTGTGGCTTCACTAGATACGCTAATCGTAGGAACTAAGGCTGTGATGTTGGTTCCATAAGGTACAGTTAAGATAACTGAATTTGCCCCGATAAAACCAGTTACAACAGGATTAAAATTTAAAAAATCAAAAGAAATAATATCTTTGGCAGATGAAGTTGAAGCAGGGGTTAAAAAAGTCGTAGTCCCTACAGAGCCACTTGTTCCTGTATACATAACTCCCGCTCTATATTCACCTGATGGGCTTAATCCAGTAAAAGTAGAACTGGCTGTGCCGAGGTTACTACTCAATACAGAAAAAGATTGATCATAATTGGGAGTATTACCTACCTCAATTACTCGAATGATCACAGTAGCATCAGGAGTAAGACCTTCTGCTGATATGTGTGCTGTCGTTGGAGTAATATTTGAACTCGTCATCGTTACTGCGGCTAAGGATAGTTTAGGATATACAAAAAAACTTGAAAAAATCATAACTCCAGTAAGAACACCAACAAAACTATATTTCAAAAAATTTGATAAGATACTATATTTTTTTGTTTTTAAAAATTTCATATTTGTCTATTTTTTAATTAAAACCTCAAGTTGACTTTGGGCCTTATTGACAGCTTCATATACTGATAACCTATTTGATAATATATTTTCGACTAATTCACTAAAAATAGTATCCGTCTTTATTTTGTCTGGATCAGGCCAAGATCTTGAAATAAGAGCTGAATTAAAAAATGTAAATAAGTAAGGATCATTGGGTTTATCGGCAAGTAGTGCACGTGAAGCAGGAGGCAGTGAAACTGATGTTGCGAAATTTTTAGCATTGTCTCCTAGGCTTAAATTACTTGCAATATTTAAAGCGGTAGAAATATTGGCGGATTTTTTATTGATAGCAATAGCATATATCTCTCCATATGTACGCTTGATAGTAGTATTTTTTATTTGTGGAATTTGAGTCACATCAAAACTTAAATTAGGATTTAAAGATTCTATATTAAATAATTCACTTGCTCTACCTATATAAAAAGCAAGTTTTCCACCAGTAAACATATCCAAAGAACTAGGAAGAGATCTGTTCCAAGAATAAGCAGTATTTGAAGGATTAGAAAATTCCATAAAGAATTTAAAAACAGTAGCCACCGGAGAAACAGTCAATCCCAATGGATTAGAATTTAATACTGATAAATAAACTAAATCTGTCCCCTTTTTTACTATAGGATTGTTGTTCTGAATAAGTAATGTCGCAAGTATATCTTTGGCATTATTTAGATTTTCATATTGACCGAGAGCAATCATACTCTGAGTGATAGTGCCATTATTTTCTTTCTTGGTTAAAGTTGAATTGAGAGTAAATAATTCATCCCAACTGGCAGGTGGAGAAACAATCGCTTCATTTGATAAAATATCTTTATTATAATACAAAACCATAGGGTCTACGACAAGAGGAAAACCTAAAACCCCTTCACTGTCAGTATAAATATCGGCTCCATCTACAAACGAATCTATAAAAGTTTTTTGTTTGTAATCTGTATAAGGAATTTTATATAAAAAATTTATATCTTTTTGAATCTGATCTGAAGTTATGATGAATAAATCAGGGCCCACTCCATTTGCAAAAGCCTCGATAAGATTTTGTTGATAAGTAGCAGGATCTTTACTTACATAACTTAAACTCAAATCTCTATTGGCTGATCTAATATTATCAAGAATTTTTGACATCGAAGAACTAGGAAAAGTTCCCCAAATTACAACCTTACCTTGAAGGCCATTGTCTACTGTCGATCCTGGAATTTTAATTAGTCCAGAAAATATCAAAACACCAAAAACAAAGAAAGAGAGAAAGATTGCAATTAAAATTGTCTGAAAATTACTCATGTTTAAAAATTATACCATAATGGTGTGGACTTGTGGAGATATCTTCCATAAATTCAAAGCCTCTTTTTTCAAATAAAACTCTAGCCATACTTTCAGTGACGACATTTTCTGTGGTTGGACCCATACTACCAAATGATTCAGCCCAGTCTATCAATAAAACCCTCCCACCTTTTCGAAGAACGCGACTTGCTTCATCTATCAATCCAAGTTTATCTTCGGCTTGAAACAAAACATTGGAAATAATTACCGCATCCATACTATGGTCAGATATTTTTGTCCCACCACGTTTTTCTATGTCACCCCAAATACAATCTACATTTGTAATTCCCCAAGATTTTAATTCACTTTCAAGTTTGGTTAGCAATCCTTTTTGAACTTCAATAGCATATACTTTTCCAGAATATCCAACGCGAGAACTCGCCGCCTTAGAATAAAAACCTGTGCCTGCACCAAAGTCTGCTACACGCATTCCTTCTTTTAATCCTAATTGTAAAATATTTTGTTCTGGATTAGTAAACATGTATTTATATTATATCACATCTAAAAATTAAAAACTTTATTTTTACAAAAATGTAATTGAGGCAATATTGTCCCCAGCACGAAGCTTCATAACTGTCACCCCTTGTGTCTGACGTCCTGAAGTAGGAATAGAATCCAAAGAAACTCTTATAACTTGACCTTTCTGTGATACTGCTATTATTTCACTTTCGTCTTTAACTATCTTAGCTACTATCAATTTTCCTGTTTTAGGTGTGACTTTAGCTGTTTTTATTCCTGAACCTCCACGTTTTTGAACTTTATATTCTTTTATATTTGTTTTTTTACCAAGACCATTTGAAGAGAGAGTAAGAATAGAAGATGAGTTTTCTCCCTTTGGAATTTTATCAACTCCAATTACAAAATCATTCTTGGCTAATTTGATGGCTCGAACTCCTCCCGCACTTCGGCCCATCTCGCGAACATCTGTTTCTTTAAATCGGATTGATTGACCCAGAGTTGTTGCAAGCATCACATCATCACCTTTCGAAATTGCTAGAACTGCCTGAAGCTCGTCGTCGCTATCTAATTTGATAGCAATCAAACCACTTCTTCTGACATCTTTAAAGATCTCGGCGGCAACTTTTTTAGTTATACCCATTTTCGTTACCATCATCAAATTTTCAACTGTCTTTTTTGTTTCTTTATCAATTGGCAATATAGAAGTAACTTTTTCTTCCGCCCCCAAAGATATGAAATTCATGATGGATTTACCTTTTGTCGCACGCTTACCTTCTGGAATATCATACATTTTTATTTGATAGGCTTTTCCAAGATTAGTAAAGAACAATAAATCACTGTGCGTATTTGCCGAAACAAGCATCGTCACAAAATCTTCATCTTTTGGTTCAATATCTATGACACCTACACCTCCACGTTTTTGGGCTCGATATTCGCTTGGGTCTGTACGCTTCACATAACCCCCTTTGGTAAAGACAAGGACAGATTCTTTTTCTGGAATAAGATCTTCTTCGTTGATAGCTTTTACTCCTCCTTTAATTATACGAGTTCTTCGTATGTCACTGTATTTTTCTTTTATATCAATAAGTTCATCACCGATGACTTTCAACATTTTCTTTGGACTTGCAAGTAAAGCTTCAAGTTCTTTGATCAATTCTTGTTTTTCTTTTAATTCAAGTTCAACATTTTTACGTTCAAGTCCAGCCAATTTCTGAAGTTTCATCTCCAAAATAGCTGTCGCTTGAATATCTGAAAACTTAAACTCTTTCATTAAATTTAATTTTGCAACGGCTGTATCTTTTGATGCACGAATCACAGAAATAACTCTATCAATATGATCAAGCGCTTTTTTCAAACCAAGAAGTATATGCTCTCGATCTTTTGCTTTTCGTAAATCAAATTCAGTACGACGTCGTACAACAATGACACGATGAGAAATAAATTCTGAAAGTAAACTCTTGAGTGACAATGTCTGAGGCACACCGTCCACAAGAGCCACAATATTGAAATTAAATGATTGCTCAAGTTGAGTGTGTTTGTAAATATAATTTAAAACTTTTTGTGGAATAATTCCACTTTTTAAATCTATGACGATGCGAATATCTTTCGTAGATTCATCTCGAAGCCCTTTTATCCCTTCAAGTTTCTTTTCTTGAATAAGTGAGGCAATCGCTTCAATAAGAGTTGACTTATTTACACGATAAGGAATAGAGGTAATTATTATTTGAAATGTTTCACTTTTTTGCTCTACAATTTCTGCCTCTCCTCGAGTAACTACTCCACCACGGCCGGTTGAATAAGCATGAATCAAATCAGCTTGGCCATAGACAATACCTCCAATAGGAAAATCTGGCCCTTTAATAAATTGCATTAGATCTTCTGTAGTAGCATCTTTATTATCTATAAGATGAATTGTCGCGTCGATAACCTCTGATAAGTTATGTGGCGGAATATTTGTCGCCATCCCAACAGCGATACCAAGCGTGCCATTTAAAAGTAAACTAGGAACTGCGGTAGGAAGAACAATAGGTTCTTTGTGTGTTTGATCATAGTTGGGACGAAAATCTACGGTTTCTTTTTCAAGGTCTAGTAATAATAGTGATGAAACTTTGGACATTCTTGCTTCTGTATAACGCAACGCAGCAGCACCATCTCCATCAATAGAACCAAAGTTTCCTTGACCATGAACGAGTGGATATCTATAAGAAAAATCTTGCGCCATACCTACCATCGTATCGTAAACTGCTACATCTCCATGGGGATGATATTTTCCGAGCACATCTCCAACAATAGCTGCAGACTTTCGAAAACGAGCAGAGCTTGTAAGACCCATTTCACTCATTCCAAATAAAATTCTTCGATGAACTGGTTTTAATCCATCACGAACATCAGGAAGAGCGCGATCGGTAATAACCGACATAGCGTAATCTATAAATGATTCTTTCATCTCTGTACTAATATCTACAGAGACAACATTGATGTGTTCATTTTTTATTTCCCCTGCAGAAGCAGGCTTGTCTTCTTTTTCTTTTGCCATATGTTATTGATATTCAACTGGAATTAAATCTACTTGTTTTTCTGTTTCAACTTTTGTTTTCATTTTTACTTCTTCTTGTTGCTTTGATGGTGATGATATCTTACCAACACTGGCTGTCACATTGTTATATGTATTTGAAAGTGTTTGACCAAAAAGTGCAAATGGTTTTATATCTTCTTTTGTTTTTACGATAGTTTTATTATTGAATTTATGCCCCAAACTACTTATCCAAATAAGACAAACAAAAGACATACAAATAATCAATGATCCAAAAAATATTTGCTTGCGTGTAGACTCCGGCTTAGATTGTAATTTTTTTATATATGTTCTCATACAATTAAATAAAAAATTAATTTGATAATACGATAATTTCACCTTCACGACCAACTAACTCTTTTGCTTTTATTGTTAACTTTTCAATAGGAGTTACTTTTTCTTGTCCACCCTCTTTTAAGAATGCTTTTAATGTTTTCTCATCATAATCCATTGGAATAATTATTTTTGGTTCAAGAGATACAGCCAACTTGTAAGCTTCAGATGGATCCAATAAATCGTGATTACCGATAGGTACAAATAAAATATCAGGGCTTCCTATATCTCCACGAACTTCTGCTCCTACTTTATTATTAGACATACAACCCAAGAAACAAATTGAAATATTTTCAATGGAAAGAGAATATATCGTATTAATATATTTTTTTCCACCAATTAGAGTATTGGTCATTATTCCTTTTATAAAAATATCTTTAATCTCATAATCCCCAGGACTATTGATTTCAAAAGGAACAGTTTCCCCATGTGAGACCATATCGAAACCATTATAGTCTGGATGATTAGTTGTAGAAAGTGCCATGTCTGAACCAAACCGAGAAACCTTAGCTCCAAATTTAGAATCTTTACTAATAGGATTAAAGGCTACAGTCAAACTGCCTTGTTGAATCTTGAAAAACTGCTTACCTAAATATGTGATAATCATAAGTATATTATATCAAATTTATATAAAAAAACAAAGTAAAAATATTAATTAAATACAAAAAAGTGGGTAATTTTACCCACTTTTTATAACTATTAACTACTTACCTTCATTCTTGCCAAATTTGTCTCCCGCTTTTATTAAATCACTCCATTTTTTCTTATCATCAATCAATTGATTACGACTTGCTTTTAAGCTATCAAACAACTGGCTCATTTGTTTTGGAGAACCAGAAAGAACAACACCCGCAGCACCAAGTGATCCAAACAATATTTGTCCACCAGCTTGGATAATTCTAGCTGCCTTATATAATGCTTCTTTGCTAGGTTTTTCTTCATCTGCGAGTTTCTCTAATTCTTCTAATGATTTTAGAGCTTCTTCATAATCTTCTTTATGCACTTCCCTTCCTTTCCTATTTTCTTCATAACGAATTTCTCCTCTTTCAGTTCTATATGGTTCTCCTTCTTTGGACTCTATTCTACTAGTACTAGAAGGTGAAACTCCTATCTTTGCTCTCATCATATTAGCTAAATCATGAGCTTCTTCTAAAGAAAGCTGGCTTTCTACTGCAGGTTCATCTTTTTTGATTTCAGCACTTTGTATTTTATATTTTTCCATAGTTATTTTTTAATTGTTAATGTGTTAATTATACTTCAGTAGAACTGAATCGTCAATTTCGACATAAATTATTATAGTTCAATTTGTTGCAAAATATATCAATATATAGTATATTAATCGTATTATAAGCTCGGTTTGAAGGTTACCCCTTTTTGTGTTTAGTTTTGTAAACAAAGAGATCTTCAACTGTGCCGCGAGACGCGGTTTTTTTAGTACTAAATTATAAATATGAAAAAAGAAAATGAAGATGTTATAGAAAGTATTGCAGAACATGCAAAGATAGAACTTTCAAGTATTGGTAAAATGTTGGATAAAGTAGAACTTCCACCACAAGTTGATGTTCTTATTGAAGGCCCAGTGATTTCAATTCAGAAATCATCCGTTTATATAGACCTTACTCCATTTGGAACAGGTATTATTTATGGACGTGAATTTATTAATGCTAAAGATATTATCAAAAAAATAAACATTGGTGATGTTGTTAAAGCAAAAGTAGTCGGAACTGACAATGAAGAAGGTTACATTGAATTATCTTTGAAAGAAGCAAAACAAGCTCTTATTTGGAGTGAGGCTGAGAAAGCTATCAAATCAAAAATGACTCTTGAGCTTACAATCAAGGAAGCAAACAAAGGTGGACTTATTCTTGAATGGCAAGGAATCGCTGGTTTCTTACCCGCAAGTCAGCTTAAGAGTGAGCACTACCCACGAGTTGAAGATTCTGATAAGGATAAAATATTAAAAGCATTAAAAATGCTCATCGGCAAACGAATAAATGTTGTTATGATCTCAGCTCTTCCAAAAGAAGGAAAACTAATCTTCTCTGAAAAAGATAATAATCCAGAAGAAAGGCAAGAAATCGTTGGTAAATACACAGTTGGTGATGAACTCGAATGCACTGTGGCAGGAATTGTTGACTTCGGTATTTTCCTAAAAGTTGAAGAAGGTCTTGAAGGTCTTGTCCACATCTCTGAAATTGATTGGGGTCTAGTTGAAGATCCTAGAACAATGTTTAAAGTTGGCGATAAAGTTAAAGCAAAAATAATTGAAATCAAAGACGGTAAAATTTCTCTCTCAGTTAAAGCTTTGAAAGAAAATCCATGGAAAGAATTTGAAAATACTCTAAAGAAGGGTGATATAGTCTCAGGAGTTGTTATTAAATTCAACAAGCACGGTGCTCTTATCTCAATCAAACAAGGTGTTGCTGGTCTTGCCCACAATTCAGGATTTGGTTCTGAAGAAAAACTAAAGAAAGCTCTTGAACTTGGTAAAACTTATAATTTCCAAGTAACATTATTTGAACCAAAAGATCAAAGAATGACTTTAGTTTACTTAGAAGATACTAAAACAAGTTCTAGTAATTAGTTTATAGGTTCTAGAAAAAATACAAAAGGCCAGTCGACTTCGTCGACTGGCCTTTTGACTAACCACTAGAAACTAATTACTAGAACCTAATTAAACACACTCATTGCTTTTTCTTTTCCTTCTGCTGATATCATCTCAATAATTTCTGTAACTTTTTTTGAAATCTTTTTTATTTCTTTCAATTCATCTTCTTTAAATTTTCCTAACAAGAATTTTAGAATTGCCTCTTCCCCTTTTGGTTTCCGAATTTTACCTGATGGTGTCGTCGGTGATATTCCTATGCGAATTCTCATAAACTCACGAGATTTAACTTTCTTAATTATTGATTCAAGTCCATTGTGCCCACCTGATGAACGATTAAAAGAAATTTTTAAACTGCCAAGTGGTAAATCAATGTCATCGTAAATGACAACTAAATTTTTTAATTTTTTAGGATTATCAATAATTCCAAAAACAGCTGTACCTGAATTATTCATAAAAGTTTGAGGTAACATGAAGTCAAATTTTTCACTTCCAATTTCACCCTTGGTACAAAGTGATTTTAATTTCATATTATTTTTCCATTCAGAAAAATTATTACTATCTGCAATATTTTCTAAAATAATTCTTCCTGTATTATGTCTTGAAATTTTATATTCTTCTCCTGGATTACCCAATCCAACTATTAATATCATTAAAACATAATAACAAAAATTACAAATAATTGAAATACATAAATAAAACACATTATCCCCTATTATGTCAATACTATTTGTGTGATAAAATAATGTCTATATGGAAAACAATAATAATCAAATTATCAATGAAGTTAATAAATCAAAATTTAAAAAGGGGCTCGAAAGTTTTTGGGATCTTATAAAGTTTGCGGCGATAGCACTTGTTATCGTTATCCCAATCCGAATGTTTATTGCTCAACCATTTATTGTAAGCGGAGAATCAATGTTCCCTACTTTTCATGACGGTGAATATTTGATAGTAGATGAATTATCCTACATAATAGGAAATCCTAATCGAGGTGATGTTATAATTTTCCGTTATCCAGGTGATACTAAAAGATTTTTTATTAAAAGAATTATTGGTATGCCAAACGAAGAAATACTAATCAATAATGGTGAAGTAACCATAAAAAACAAAGAAAACCCAGAGGGTTTTACTCTCGATGAACCATATATCGATGAAAAATTTAATTCAAATTATTCTTATAAAACAATAGATAGTGAATACTTTGTAATGGGAGACAATCGAAATAGAAGTTCTGATTCTCGTACTTGGGCAGAATCATCACCAATTAAATTAACTAATAAATTAATAATCGGTAGAGCCTATCTTCGTCTTTTACCCTTTAAAGAAATTTCATATTTACCAGGTTATTTTAAAGAATCAAAATAATTTTTATGGAAAAGAAAAAAACAAATAAAGGACCCATGTCATCAGTTAAAGGAATGAGAGATATCATTGATGGTCAATATTATCAATTTCAAGGGTTTTTTGAAAAAGCTCAAGAAATTGCAGTCTATTATGGATTCAAACCAATAGAGACACCTATGGTGGAAAGTGAGGAAGTATTCACTTCCTCTATTGGAATAGGTACTGATATTGTTGATAAAGAAATGTATACTCTAAAAACAAAAGGCGGAGATCATCTTGCTCTTCGTCCTGAACATACAGCGGGAATAATGCGAAGTTATATAGAACATGGAATGCAAGCTCTTCCACAACCAGTTATGCTTTATAGTTATGGTCCAGTCTTTCGTCATGACAATCCTCAAAAAGGTAGATATCGTCAATTCTGGCAATTTGATATGGATGTTATAGGTAGTGAAAAAAGTATTCTTGATGCTCTTGTTATTAAAACTGCATGGACTATATTATCTGAAGCTGGTGCCACAAATCTTTCTGTTGATATAAATTCTATTGGGGATAAAGAGTGTCGTTCATCATACATAAAAGAATTAGTTTCTTATTATAAAAAGAATATTAATATCCTTCCTGCGATTGATCGTGAAAGATTAAAAACAAATCCCCTTCGTATTCTTGACTCAAAAGAAGAAAAAACAATTGAATTAAATCAAAACGCCCCTGAAACTCTTTCTCATCTTTGCCCTCTATGTAAAAAACATTTTAAAGAAGTACTAGAATATTTAGAGCAAATGGAAATACCATATTCTATAAACAAATGTTTAGTACGAGGACTTTCATATTACACAAGAACTGTTATTGAGATAATGCAAGAAGATCCAGAAACAGGTAAAAAAGTTACTATAACTGGAGGGGGAAGATATGATTACTTAGGCAAACAACTTGGAAGTAAAAAAGATATTCCAGCTGTCGGTATTTCAATTGGAGTAGATAGAATTGTGGAATCACCTTGGTTTGCTAAACTTTCTCCAAGGATAATTAAAAAGCCAAAAATATATTTTATCCAGCTTGGTTTTGATGCCAAATTAAAATCATTAAATGTTATAGAAATACTTCGAAAGGGTAAAATTTCTATTGCTCAATCTATTTCAAAAGATAACTTAGGTGCTCAATTGGCAATTGCTGAAAAACTTGGTATGGAATATGCAATAATTTTTGGCCAAAAAGAAGCATTGGAAAATTCTGTAATATTCCGTGATATGAGCAACAGATCTCAAGAAACAGTAAAATTGCCAAAATTGTTAGAATATATAAAAAATATAAAATAAAATTTTATGGTTATAATTGTTCAAAATGGTGATAAAGTTTTACGCAAAAAAGCAGTAGAAGTTCCTATTGATGATATAAAAAAACCTAAAATAAAAAAACTTTTATCCCAAATGTCAGAGGCTCTTCATTCTCAAGATGATGGAGTGGCAATTGCTGCACCTCAAATAGGTGCCTCTCTTCGTATTTTTATTGTTTCTGGAAGAATTTTTGATGAAGATTTTATTAGAGGTAAGGGTTCAATGGATGGAGATTTATATAAAAAAATTCGCCAACCTGATTTAGTTTTTATTAATCCAATATTAAAAAAAATTTCTAAAGATAAAAAATTAATGTCAGAAGGTTGCCTTTCAGTTCGACCGATTTATGGCAAAGTTCGTCGTGCAACCAAAGCAACAGTTGAAGCATACAATGAAAAAGGTGAAAAGTTTACAAAAAGTGGTAACGGGCTACTTGCTCATATTTTTCAACACGAAACAGATCACCTAGAAGGAATACTTTTTATAGATAAAGCAAAAGATTTGAAAGAATTTTTTACGGAATAATATGGAAAAATTTAATTTTGCATTTTGGGGTACCCCATTAATATCAAGTAAAACATTGGAGATATTGAAGGAAAATGGGTATATACCATCTATAATTATCACTTCTCCTGACAAAAAGAGAGGACGTGGCTTAAGTATGCATGAATCCCCTGTCAGTCTCTGGGCAAAAGAACACAATATAAAATGTTTAAAACCTGAAAAAGTAAATCAAGATTTTATTGATATGTTTGATAAATTAAATATTAATTTATCAATCGTTGTTGCTTATGGAAAAATATTACCCGAAAAAATTATTAAAATTCCAACACTCGGGACTATCAATATCCACTATTCATTACTGCCTAAATACCGAGGTGCTTCTCCTTTGGAGGCATCACTTTTAAATGGGGATATTATCACCGGCGTGAGCATCCAACAGATGGAATTCAAATTAGATAGTGGCCCAATCTTAATAGAAAAAGAAATCAACATTGATATAGATGAGAATAAAGATGAACTAAAAGACAAACTAATTATTTTGGGTGGTGATTTATTGTGTGAGATTATTCCTAAAATTATAAACAATGAATTAACTTCAAAACTACAAAATGAATCCCACGCAACATATTGTTCAAAAATTAGAAAAGAAGATGGAGAAATTAATATAAATGGTGATCAAAAAGAAAATTACAATAAATACCGTGCTTTTTATGGCTGGCCTGGTACATATTTTTTTATAATAAAAAAAGACAAAAAAATACGCATCAAAATAAATAAAGCTGTTTATGAAAACAATTTATTTATAATAAAAAGAGTAACTCCTGAAGGTAAAAAGGAGATTAATTACACAGATTTTTTGAGACAAAATTAATATTTTGAAGTAAAAGGATTTCTTTTTGAAATACCCTTTAACATTTTTTTAATACTAATTGCTCCTCTTTTAAAAAGTGTTTTTTTGCGATCTTTATTATTTATTATTTGTCGAACTATTTCTTCTTTTGCATCATCTATCGCACTGTATAGATCATTCTTTTCAGAAAAAGTATAAAATTTGGTACCAGTAATCTCTATATTAAATTCCGCACGAAAAACATCACCTTGTTTATGATGGTTAGTTGTTTTACCTACTTCTACAAAGGAAATCATTTCTCCATCTTTAACAAACTTTTTAATCCCAGATAAACGCTTATTCACATAATCGCTAATAGCTTCAGTTAACTCCATATTGGTTGCTTTTATATTTATGTTCATAATTTATTTAGGCTTAATTGATAATATATTTATTATACCAAATTTTTAGGTAAATTAATTGATAATATTTTACTTGGGCTCTGATGCCCACTTATTATACGAGTATTTTTTACTGATATTTTAAATAAAGATGATATTAACTCACATACCTTTTTATTGGCTAGATTTCTTTCTGCTGGTTCACGAACCGAAACAAGGTAAGTGTCTTCATTTTTCTGTTTTACAGACTCTTTCTTTGCTCCAGCTATTACTCTAACCTTAATATACATATATTGATTATACCAAAATTAATGATATCTTGGTAATGGGACTAATACCCTGTTTACCTTCAGATAAATAAGTTACAATATAAATATGAGTAAAATTTTAAAAATACTTAAAGTTGCGTTTATTATTATATATATAATTTCAATTTTTATACTTATCACGATTAATAATAAGATCACTGTATCTTATAACATCCCCACTTGGATTATTCCAACTATTTTCTTTGTTAGTATTTTATATATTTGCCTTAGATATATATATTTCATCATAAAAGAAAATAATTTCGAGGAAGAAATAATTTTAATATTCAATCATGCTTTTCGTACTCCTCTCACAAATATCATATGGCATAGTAAGGAACTAGAAAAAAATATTCCTCAAAATGAAAAACATTTATATTTACAAAATATAAACAACAGCGCAAACAAAATATTGAGTATCGTCGATATTTTAATCGGTATTAAGGATGTTAAAAATACCTCTGGGTATTTTTTTGAAGCTATCTCCATAAGAGAAATTTTAGAAAAATCAATAAAAAAATATCGAGATAAAATTAATAAGAAAAATATAAATTTTCAATTTTCAGAACTTAAGGACATCCCACTTTTAACAATTGATTTAAATAAAATTTCGTTCGTTATTGATACTGTTTTAGAAAACGCTGTTAATTACACAAAACAAAATGGAAGAATCATAATTGACTGTATATCTGATTCAAATAAACTCATATTATATATAAGTGATGATGGAATCGGGCTTAGTTATTATGATAAATTTATGATTTTTTCAAAATTTTATAGAAATAAGATAGCCAAACTCATGAATACAGATGGAATTGGTTTAAGATTGTATTTATCTAGACAAATAATAAAAAGACACAATGGAAAAATTTACGCTAAATCAAATGGATTAAATGAAGGTGTAACTTTTTTTATAGAAATACCTTTCAATAAATAAAAATTATTTATTTTTATTTAAAATATCTTTAATATCCTTAATATCTTTTTGAATCTTAATTAACACATGACTTTCTTCGTTAATTTCTTTTTCAGTTTTTTCGTCAATCCTTTTTTCCTTATTGAGCCCAGAGATAATAATATTTTCTCCAATAAAAAAAGAAACAAACAGTCCAGTTAAAATAGTAATAAATAAACCAAAAATTAAAGAAGTTAAACCAGATATCCCCCAATCATCAGAAATATGCCAGATACCCCGCCATATTGAAACTATCCCAACACTTCCAATAAATGCATAAATTATTGGGTGATGAACTAATTCTATTCTGGCTTTATCTTCTATCTCATCAAAAACTTTATGAA
Source organism: Minisyncoccota bacterium (assembly GCA_041666225.1). Lineage (GTDB taxonomy): Bacteria > Patescibacteriota > Minisyncoccia > Phycocordibacterales > UBA9973 > UBA8515. Next base: position 58,600 of record JBAYHJ010000004.1, read on the forward strand.
TTGCATTAAGTATTTTTCTCATATAATTATGATTATATCATCCTAAAACTATAATTCCTATAATTCCAATAATCGACAAATAAATTAAACATGGAACAATAACGCCTTTTAATACTTTAACTTCTGAATTTTTCATCCCGGTTACAGCCTCTGCAGTTAAAATATCTGCAAGAGCTATCATGTTTCCAGCAGCTGCCCCAACAACTCCAAGGGATAAAATTATACTAGGATTCATAAAAAGATTTGTCGCAGCATTACTAAATAAATGACCAAACATAATATTGGAAACAGTGACACTGCCTGTCATAAATGCTCCAAAAGCACCAATAAATGGAGTGAAAAATGGAAGTAGTGACGTTTCAAAACCTTCTGTCATTAAAGTAATTGCCGAAAGTAATCCTGAATAATTATTCCCGGAATTTATCATAATTTGAACCATCGCTAACATTGAAAAAACAACTATAAATGGATGTATAGCTCCTTTAAAAGCTTTTTTAACTGAGCTCAAAAAAACTCTTTCTTTTTCTTGCCAAATCAAGATAACTAAAAGACCTGAAGCTATAAAAATAAATCCTGGATTAAATAAATTAAAAATATGTTTAAATCCTAAAGATAAAGTTATTCCCATTTTACTTAAAAATATTTTCCCTAGAATTAACAAAGAAATTAAAATAATATAGGGCAGAAAAGCTTTAATAGATGACATTGATGATTTTTCTCCTTTTATAGTGGAAAGATCCAAGTTTTCTTTCGGAACTAAAAATTTCATTTTAATTGAAAAAATAATTACTATCATTCCAAAAAGTGAACCTAGTATAGATGGAAATTCTTGACCTAATAAAAGAAAAACAAGAGAAGGTACAACAAATATTAATCCTGAAAATATTGCAAAAGGTAAAGCATCAAAAAATTCTTTTTTTCTATTTGGTCTACCTTGGGTAATAATCCAAAGCATAAAAATAGGAACAATAAAACCAACACAGTTTAGTAAGGCCGCATATAGAGGCACTAACGTCGTATTAAGACCCACAAATCCCATTTTAATAGGAGTTCCTGCAGCACCGAAAACCCCAGGAGTACTATTACCTAAAAGACCCACAACAAGTGCTTTTATGGGAGTTAACCCTAATCCAATCAATATAGGAACAGCTATTGCAGCTGGAGTTCCAAACCCTGCTGTCCCTTCGATAAAACATTCTAAGAACCAAGCAATAAGAATTATCTGAATTCTGTAATCCTTTGATAAGCTCCCTAAATAATAAGATATATTATTAATTATTTTTAAATCTTTCAATATCTCCAGAAAAAATATCGCTCCAAAAATTATTATAAATATATCAAATGCAACAAAAAATCCTTTCCCATATGATGCATATAAAAAAGATGGAAATATTTGCCAATAAAAAATTGCCAAAATTGTATATAAAGCAAGAGTAATAATAGAGGTTAAAAGTAATGGAGTTTTCTTTACTAACAATAAAAATAGAAAAACAATGAAAGGAAAAACAGCTAGTAAAATTGGCATATTATTCATGATACTTAGTATAATATCATAATATTATGAACTTTAAAATAGTATCTAAAATAAAATTATGATAATATTAGTATTATATGAGAATAGATGAAGATGTAAAATTAGATTATGCAGACGTACTGCTTCGACCTAAACGAAGTACTTTAACATCAAGAAAAGATGTTATATTGGAACGTAAATTTAGTTTTTATCATACCCAAAAAACTTGGCAAGGTATACCGATCATGACTGCCAATATGGCCACCTGTGGAACTTTTGAAATGGCGAAGGTTTTATCAAAACAAAAAATGATAACTACTTTCCATAAATACTATTCGATAGATGATTACAGAGAATTTTTTAAAGATTTTAATAATCCAGATTATATAGTCTATACACTAGGGATAAGAGATGAAGATATTTCCAAACTTAAAGAGATGATTAATTTGAATTTATTAGATAATTTTTCTTTTATCTGTATTGATGTTCCAAATGGATATTTGGAAAGATTTTTAGAAACAATTAAATTAGTCCGCAGTCTTTGTCCGAAACATATAATTATAGCTGGAAACGTGGTTACCAATGAAATGACCGAGGAGATTATTCTCTCTGGTGCAGATATTGTAAAAGTTGGTATTGGCCCAGGCTCTGCTTGCACCACAAGAAGGATGACCGGAGTTGGGTATCCTCAACTTTCGGCTGTTATAGAGTGTGCTGACGCTGCTCATGGAATTTCAAATGGTAAAGGTGGTTTTGGTTTAGTTATTGCTGATGGTGGCCAACAATACCCTTCTTGTATAGCAAAAGCTTTTTGTGCCGGCGCAGATTTTAATATGTTCGGATCAATGTTTTCAGGATTTGATGAAAGTGAAGGAAAACTTGTTGAAAAAGATGGTAAACAATATAAAGAATATTTTGGATCTTCTTCCAATAAAGCTCTACTTGATTATTATGGGAAGAAATCAGATTATCGAGCTTCTGAAGGCCGGTATGTCCTTATGCCATACAAAGGACCGATTGAAAATTTTATCCAAGATTTATTTGGCTCGCTCCGTAGCACAGGTACTTATATTGGAGCAAGAAGATTAAAAGAATTTCCAAGAAGAGCTACTTTTATAAAAGTAAATAGACAACTCACAACTTACTTAGAAAAATACGATCAAGAATGATTAATGATTTTTTAACCAAGTAATCATCTTTTTATATGTATTAGGACCAGTTTCTCCATCTGCCGTTAAGCCTTGAGCCTTCTGAAAATTCTTCACTGCCGTTACAGTACTTGCCCCGTAATCATTATCAACTTTGTTTGAAGTTTTGTTATATACATTTAAGAATTTTTGGATAGTACCAACAGCTGGACCTTGGGATTTTAATTTTAAATAAATATTCCCATCTACAAGCTTCTGTAATTCATTTATTAAGGTTTGATTTTTTGAAACAACTACTTTAGGTGTAGTAGGGAGAGCCGTAGTTGGTTCTGGAGTTTTAACTTCAATAATATCTTTTTCTTTTTGTGCTTGAAATTCTTTCTCTCCTTGTAAAAGACTTATATCTTTCTTAAGTTGAATTATTTCTTTACTAAGCTCATCATTTTTATTTTCCAATTCTTTTTGTTTTTGATTATTGACATGAGTACTTCCTGATTCTATTGTAGAAAAAGCCCAATAACCAGACGCACCAAGTAAACCAATAATAACGATTGAAGATAATATAAATTTAATATTTTCCATAACCTTAATTATAACAAAATATTATACAAAAGTTAAAGCAATTCCTACTTGGTTGCCACGACCAGTTCTACCAATGCGGTGAACGTAGTCTTCATAAGTAGCAGGGACTTCAAAGTTTATCACATGAGTCACATTTGGAATATCAAGACCTCGAGCGGCAACATCTGTCGCTACGAGTATTTGACTATGATTATCACGAAATGCTTTCAGTGCACTTTGACGACGAGATTGATTTTTATCTCCATGTATAGATTCAGCTTTAAAACCATTCTTAACTAAAGTCTGACAAAGTTTTTCAACTCCATGCTTTGTTCTTCCAAAAATTAAAACTTTTGAAAATTCTTTTTTTGATAACAAATTATGTAAGTGTTCAATCTTGTCTCCTCCATGAGGAACGCGGACAATATCTTGATCAACATTGCGAGCCGTATCCCCTGTTTTGACTGAAATCATTTCTGGGTTATTTAAAAATTCTTTTATCAATTTATCAATTTCACTTGTGATAGTTGCCGAGAAAAATAATGTCTGCCTGTTTGGAGCCATATTATTCATTAAAAATCTCATATCATTCACAAATCCCATATCAAGCATTCTGTCTGCCTCATCTAAAACAATGGTTTTAAATTCAGGTAAATGAATCGCTTTACGATCAACTAAATCACGTAGTCGTCCAGGTGTTCCAATTATGAAATTGTTTTGACGACGAAGACTTGAAATTTGGCCATAAATTCCTACTCCTCCAACGCAACAAACAGAAAAAATTCTAAGTTCATTACGAAATTCTATTAATTCTTGATTTATTTGCAATGCTAATTCTCGAGTTGGAACTATAACTAAAACTTTTTCATGAGGATTATTTATAATTTTATCAAGAAGTGGAATTAAAAATGCCGCGGTTTTACCAGTACCTGTATTTGCAATACCAACAACATCACGTCCTTTTAAGACAAAAGGAATAGCACTATCCTGAATAGGAGTAGGATTCACATAACCCTTTTTTATAATGTTATCTTTTAAAATAGTATTAATTTTAAAATCTGCAAATTTATTTACTGGAATATACGGAGCTGACTCAATTATTGGATCTGCTTTACAAATAAATCTTGAATGACTTATTGTACTTCCACCACCAAAACGCCCACGTGATTTGCCCCGACTGTTTTGAAACTGAGGTCTTGCCCCTCGAAATCTATTACCACCACCTAATGATGGTTTACCCTTACCTGCGAAACGCGAAGCGGGTCTGCCGGAGCTTGCGCTTCGGCTATTTTGTTTATACATATTTTTTTCCTAGTCTATAAAAATTAAAGTAAGACGACTAGAGCCCTCCCCTGATTTCCATAAAGACTTTCCAAGAGGATAGGCTATATATAAAGGCACAATCTATGTTGCGCAAGAAAACCAATGAGAATACAACTTACTATATAAGTATATAACTAATAACAATATCTGTCAAGAACCATGATAAAACCCCATTTCTGGGGTTTTATATAGACTATTTTGCTCTTTTTGCGACTGACTTTTTCTTATCTGTCTTATTCTTCAGCATAACCTGCTTGACGGAAAGTCTTTTTGCTGTTTTGGGAGAATGACGTGATTTTTTATGAGGATGTAATGATGTTGCTCTTTTTGCCATATATATTTCTTTGGCTCGCCATAGCTAAGTGCGAAGGCGGCTTATTATTAATAAATTACTTTGTATAGTATACATTAAATTAATAATTAAATCCAATCTTCAAAAAAACAAAACACCCTCGTTACTAATGGCAACGAGGGTGTTTTGTGAGTAAGTACGCAATTATGCGCGTGATACTTTTGTAGCAGCTGGACCTTTTTCACTTTGTACAACTTCAAAAGAAACTGTATCTCCTGTCTGAAGTTCGTCAAATGTAACACCAACTAGTTCTTTAGAATGGAAGAATAAATCCTTTGCTTCACCTTCGCGAGCAATAAATCCAAATCCTTTATCTGTAAGAGTTTTGATTGTTCCTGTCATCATATGATTTTTCCCGCCTGCTCCCGAGTACACGAGGGCAGGCAGATTGATTATTTTTTTACTTGAAACTTCGACGTGGTTCATGTGTCTTTACACAATCTCAGTATAGCACACTATTTTAAATATACTTAGAAAACTATTTCTCGACCGATCTTGCTCAAAATTGGGACTAATATTCAAATAGTTATTTTATCAAGAAATATAGAATTATTATTATCCCAAGTATTATTCGATAATAACCAAAAATCTTAAAATTATGTTTCTGAACAAAATTAATTAAGAATTTTACTATAATGAGCGCTACAAAAAAAGAGACAATAAAACCAATCATTAAAACAACTAACTGTTCGAAATTAAGTACTCCTTTGTATTTTAATAGACTATATGCCGAAGCAGCAAACATTGTTGGAATAGCTAAAAAGAAAGAAAACTCCGTGGCAACTGCTCTGGAAGCTCCTAAAATCATACCTCCCATTATTGTTCCAGCTGATCTTGAAACTCCAGGGATCATAGATAGACATTGAATTAATCCAACAAAAAATGCGGTTTTATAACTCAAGTCACCGATCGAAATAATTTTAGCTATTTTATTTTTATTTTCAATTAAAATAATAATCAAACCACCAACAAGTAGAGATATTGCTACTACCCACGGATTAAATAATTTTTCTTCAATAAAACTAGCAAATATGGCCCCAAGTAATATTGCCGGTATCACCCCAACTATAGTCTTGTACCAAATATTTAAAGTTTCTTTATTTTTTATTTTATCTTTTGTAAAAGGCCATAGTTTTTTGATAAAATAAACTAAAACAGCCAAGATGGCTCCGAGTTGAATAACTATATCAAACAACACTGTAAAATCTTCACTAAAAGATAAAAATTGATTCACAAGGATAAGATGCCCAGTAGAGGAAATTGGTAAAAATTCTGTAAATCCTTCCACTACCCCTAAGATTATCGCTTTAATTATTTCCCAGATATGTAATTCCATAAATTTATTTTATCATAGGTTCGAACTTATACTAAACATATTTACACAAAGGGAAGAAAAGCTCGTTTTAGTGAATGAACTAAATCGAAAAAAGAATTAAGATCTATCGTTTAAATATTTACTAGCGATACTCAAAGCAAATGAAGGCAATATAATAAAAACCGTTGCAAACAAGAGTTTCATCAATATCTGTGTTGTTTTTGAGTCTGGCATATCTGGCCCAGAGGCTGTAATAACAATCAAAATACCAATAATTCCAAAAACAATTGACGAGTAAATAAAAACTTTTGTGGCTATTTTTTGCATAATCATATTATATCACAGTTCGTAACCTCTATATAAAGCTCACAAAATACATATGAGTTTGACAGTCTCCAAACTTGGGACGATGTTCAAATGGAAATATTAAAAGATATAAAAAAATATATCGTAAGTGTTGTAATATTGTCGCTAAACTCCTATCTTCCAAATTCCTTTTTCAAAAAATGCTTCAATGGTTTGACGAGTTGCCTTGTTGATAAGATTTGAATGTGATATTTTATTCTTTTTTGCATATTCAACTAACGGAATAATCTTTTTACCATCTAGATATGCTAAACGTTTGTGATAACTATTTGTAAGTGATCTAGCAACAATTTCTTCCATTATTTTAGTCTTACCCTTCTCATCAAATTCCTTAAATGCATCATAGTATTTTTTGCGATCAATAAATTTAATGTTAATTGGTACAAATCCTTCTCTAATAAGAAGATAATTATTTAATACTCTTCCAATACGTCCATTCCCATCACAAAATGGGTGTGTGTATTCAAAAACCAAATGAAGTTTCGCTATACGTTGTATAATATTTTCATGACCACTTGCATTATATTCATTTATCATTTTCTCGAGTCGATCAATTACTTCTTCTGGCTTAGGGGCAATGTGACTTCCAACTCTGACATATTCACCTGTTTTTCTAAATCTTCCAGCAATATCATCTCGAATATTTGAAATAAGCATTTTATGAAGAGATAAAATTACACCAAGGTTTAATTCTTGTTCCTTAGCTCTTTTATCAAGATAAGATACAACTCTCGCAAGATTTTTTGCTTCAAAAATTTCACGCTCACTAATAAATCTATCAAGATCAATCTGTAAAAGTATTTTTTCTGTTTCTTCTAAAGTAAGTGTGCTGTTTTCAATTGCATTCGAATTATAAACTTGCTCAGCAACTTCTGCTTCACTAATAAGTTTTATAAGTGAATCCTTACCCATAGAAGCTTTATAATAACGCTCTCTCAATAAATTTATTTTATTATATACACTTAATACTTTTACCATATGTTAATATTATAGTCTTTTTCACGATTTTAGCAAGAAAACCGTGAAAATAGTTAATTTTTTAATGTTTTTCACGTTTTTGACTATAATTATCATTTTAGGTTCGAACTTCTACTAGCCTCCGAAAAACAACCATTGTAAAATATGGTTTAAAATTTTGCTCCGAACTTGGGATGATGCTCCCGTTTTATTAGATTGTAACCAATCTGTTTAAAACGCAGGTCCATCGATAATGATGGACACCTGTAGACGGTCCTTTAGGGTTCGAATGAGTATATTAGGTAATTAACATCATGTGATATAATAAAAATTATGAAAACCAATGTCTATATAGATGGAAATAATTTATATCGTTCCGCCCAAGAACTAGGTTTTAATATTGATTATAAAAAGTTTAGAGGTTGGCTCAGACAAAAATATAACGCAAATAATATCTATTTATTTATTGGACTTGTACCTGATAGGGTAAAGTTCTATGAATATCTACAAAGTTGTGGTTATATTTTAGTTTTTAAACAAACCGTTTCTGTTGGAGAAAAAATTAAAGGCAATTGTGACGCAGAACTTGTTTTAAAAACTGTTTCAGATTTTTATACTAAATCATTTGATAAATGTATCCTAGTTACAGGAGATGGAGACTTCGGGTGCCTTGTAGAATTTCTAAAAGAAAATAATTCCATAAACAAAGTTTTATCTCCAGATGTAAATAAATGTTCATTTTTATTGAGAAATAAAAATGTAGAAATTACATTCTTAAACAATCTTTATCATAAATTCTCAAACAAGATATAAAGAAAAAGCCCCCGATGTAGACGAATCTACATAGGGGTCTCTTTCATAATGATATCAGTATTATATCGCAAACGATATCATAAAGTCAATAGGTTCGAACTAATACTAACCCCTGCCAGCCCTCCTATAGTCGGGAGCAGGCTGGTCCGAAAAATAACCATTATAAAATATGGTTTTAAAAAGTGCTCCCTGCCCGAAATGCTACGTATATCGTTGCAGGCGGGCGAACTTGGGATGATGTTCGAATGAGTATTATAGGAAAATAATAAAGACCCACAAACACTTTCATATAATGTGGGTCTTTTACTCCTGCTAAACGAGCCTGTTTTTTGTTACCAAAAATTGAGTTGTTTATTGAAATTACATTAAACTCATACTGAAAATAATTTCAGAGATTTTTGAACGTAATCTATGGCTATTTGCACATCCAGTTCGTCTTCTATTGTACGAAGTCTTCCCTCTGCATCGATACAAAGTTCGGGGAAATCTTTTACCAATGGTTCAACCAAATTCAGTGTTGTCGGACTCAATCCCCCTGCTACACCCAGACCGAAGTTATTTCTTTTAGCACCTAATGCTTCCAAATAATTCTTCGCAATTATAGGGTCAAATGGTTTTCCTGTACCATCGCTTGGGTCAAGTAAGACATAATCAATGAGGTCGGCATATTCACGATGTACCTTATCAGCCAGTTTTTGAGGCGAATGAGACACTTCATTAAAAGCGTCACCGCCAATTTGAAGTACAATACATTTTTTTTCGTAAAATTTTTTGTATGCTTCCAGTACCCTTACTGAAGGCCAGGCAATATTAAGCTGGAATCCATTAAAGTTTTCTCCTGAGTAGTCAGTTACTTCTAGCAACTGTGACAAAAGATTTTCAGGCTCTTTGGTGTTAAAGTGAACCAAATTCAGACAATTTTCATTGTCGAGAAAAATATTCTCCATTTCACTTATCGATGGATAACGACCAGGCCACTTGTTCGTAATTCCCTTCAAGCTTTTTGAGCTTGCCAAAACGCCAACCATCAACAATCGATTTGCCTTTTGAAAATTAATGCCCTTCAGAGTATCTGATACTTCTTCGGGAGACATAAACCCTGTAATACCAATGTATGGTTTCTTTTTCATGGTGCTATTTTTTTAGTAATGAATGTTTTTTCTTTAGATTAATCTTAAATGGATACATTGTCAAACAAAAACAAAAAAGACCTAAACATTTTGAATAGGTCTTAGTCTTCTGGAAACGAATCAACTTCTTTAATGATGACATCTTCCAATAATTCTTTTTGGTAAGGACCATACTTTGCTTTTCCAACAACTTTTTTACCGTTCAAAATTAGTAGAAAATATTCTTTATCAGCAGGCATCATCTTATCATAAGGTAGATTATCTTTATCAAAGAAAGTAGGATTTGTCATTTCATTAATTTCTTTTGCTTCCCCTGTCCATTTTCTTATAATAAAGTAGTAAACCCTGCAGATAAAAGTAGTACCGTCACTTTTCTTGTTATGGAAATCCATGATTGCCATTTTTTCAAGATCTTCAGCTAAGGCGACCACCGATGATTCTTCTTTTAATTCTCTTACTGCTGCTTGAACTGGAGTTTCTCCCTCTTCTATTCCACCACCGTAACCATTCCAACAACCAGCTCCAATCTTTTTAGTTTTGAGACTAAGAAGAACTTGATTATCCTTAACCAAAAGACTAACCGACGCATTTAATAATACTTTTTCTTCCATAAAAATTGATTTAGGTTAATTTATTTTAAGACTATCCCTAATTATATTTAAAGTCAATTAGGTTCGAACTTCTACAAAGGTAAGAAAAATAACCCTTGATTTATAAAGGTATTTTTGAGGCTCCGTGGGTAGGGATCGAACCTACGACCAATCGCTTAACAGGCGATCGCTCTACCGCTGAGCTACCACGGAATGTGATTATTTAATGCGGAATCTATTATTACATAGATGTGGATATAATA
>JBAYHJ010000005.1:0-68903 GCA_041666225.1 Minisyncoccota bacterium
TTCACAAATTATATTCTAAAAAAAGTCCTCGGATGAGGGAGGACGAGGAGCCAGACATTTTTTTATAAAATAATTTGTTACGCTATCAAACATATGTCAAAAATTATAGGTATAGACTTGGGTACAACAAATAGTGCAGTGGCTATCATTGAAGGCGGGCAACCAAAAATTATAGAAAATATTGAAGGAGCTCGTACAACTCCATCGGTTGTTGCTGTTACAAAAAATGGCGACAGAATGGTGGGTCTTCTTGCAAAACGTCAAGCAGTTACAAATCCTGAAAACACAGTTTATGGTATTAAACGTTTTATTGGTCACTTGTATGAAGACCCAGAAATTCAAAAAGATGAAAAAACAATTCCATATAAAATTCAAAAAGGAGGTACTGGTGGAGTTGAAGTAAAAATATCTGATCAATGGCTACGCCCAGAAGAAATTTCCGCAATGATTTTGAGTAAAATCAAAACCGATGTTGAAGCAAAACTTGGTGAAAAAATTACAGAAGCGGTTATTACTGTTCCTGCGTATTTCAACGATGCTCAAAGAAAAGCCACAAAAGATGCTGGAGTTATTGCAGGGCTTGATGTAAAAAGAATTATCAATGAACCTACTGCAGCCGCACTCGCGTATGGATTTAATAATAAGAAAAATGAAAAAATAGTTGTTTACGACTTTGGAGGTGGAACATTTGACGTTTCAGTTCTTGAGGTTGGCGACGATGTTATTGAAGTTAAATCAACAGACGGTGACTCACACATGGGCGGTGAGGATATTGATCAAAAAGTTGTGAAGTGGATTGCTGATGAATATAAAAAAGAATCAGGTATTGACGTTACAAAAGATATGCTTGCTCTTCAGCGTTTAAAAGAAGCGGCTGAGAAAACAAAACATGAACTCTCAACTACCATGGAATCAGAAATAAATATTCCCTTTATCACTTCAGATGCTGCTGGCCCTAAACACTTACTTTTGAAGATGACTCGAGCAACTCTTGAATCTTTAGCTCTCGAATATGTTTCTCGCTCAATTGAAATTACAAGTAGAGCAATCAAAGCCTCTCCATTTAAAATGGAAGAAATAAATGAAATAATCTTGGTTGGTGGTCAGACTAGAATGCCTGCAATAGTTGAAGCTGTAAAGAAATTATTCGGCAAAGAACCGAATCGTTCAATCAATCCCGATGAAGTTGTCGCACTTGGTGCTGCTGTACAAGCTGGAGTTTTGCAAGGTGATGTTCGTGATGTTCTTCTTCTTGATGTTATTCCACTTTCACTTGGTATTGAAACTTTAGGAGGTGTTGCAACTAAATTAGTTGAAAGAAATACAACAATTCCAAGTTCAAAATCTCAAGTTTTCTCAACTGCGGCTGATAACCAGACATCTGTTGAAATTCATATCACTCAAGGAGAGCGTCCAATGGCAAGTGACAATAAATCACTAGGACGATTTATCTTAGATGGAATTCCACCAGCTCCTCGAGGTATGCCACAGGTTGAAGTTACTTTCGATGTGGATGCAAATGGAATTTTGAATGTAAAAGCAAAAGATAAAGCTTCCGGCAAAGAACAATCAATTCGTATTGAGGCAAGTTCGGGTCTTACAGATGCTGATATAAAGAAAATGAAAGAAGACGCTGAAGCTCATGCCGAAGAAGATGCTAAGAAAAAAGAATTAGCTGATGAGAAAAATACTGCTGAGATGATGATATTCACTGCTGAAAAATCTCTAAAAGAATACGGTGATAAAGTTCCCACAGAAACTAAGACACTGGTTGAAGATAAAATAAAAGAAGTTAGAACTGCCAAAGATGGTTCGGATATTGGTGCTATTAAAACTTCACTTGAAGCCTTAACCGCTGAGCTTTCAAAAATAGGTGAAATAATGAATAAAGCAAATACAGAAGCTGGAACTACTCAAAATCCTACACCTGAAGCTCAAAGTGAAGAAATAAAAGACGCAGAAGTAAAGGAAGAAGGGAAATAAGTAAAAAATAGAAATATGCTTCGCAAGATTATTAAAATAATGAGTCGCGTAGGGCCCCTCTGGGGTAAAGCGCGAATAATTTTAATAATCTTGCTTCGTTTTCGATGTTTTAACAAATTATGTTAAAGTGTATAAATTATGCCTAAAAATTATTACGAAATATTGGGAGTACAAAAAAATGCTTCAAAAGATGAATTAAAAAAAGCATTTCATAAACTTGCCCACAAACATCACCCAGATAAAAATAAAGGTGATGATAAAAAATTCAAAGAAGTAAATGAAGCTTACCAGGTTCTTTCTGATGACGGGAAGAGGTCTCGTTATGATCAATTCGGTTCTGCCGATGGGCCTATGGGGGGTGGAAATTATGGAGGTCAAGGCGGATTCGGTGGTGGATTTGAAGGTTTTGATTTTTCCGGTTTTCAAAATGGACAAGGTTTTGACATGGGTGATATTGGAGATATTGGAGATATTTTTGGTGACTTTTTTGGTGGCGGAATGGGTAGGGGGACAAAAAATTCTCGTCAAGGCCGAGATATTCAAACTGAAATTGAATTAACATTTTCCGAATCTATTTTTGGAGTTAAAAAAAGTGTATCGCTAAACAAACAATCAACTTGTGATATTTGTAAAGGTACCGGAGGAAAAGTTGGAACCAAAATGAATACTTGTAAAACTTGTAATGGTCAAGGTAAGATTCACGAAGTCCGCCGATCAATTCTTGGTTCATTTCAAACAACAAAAACTTGTGAAGAATGTCTAGGGTCTGGTAAGATTCCATCAGAGAAATGTTCAAACTGTAAAGGGCTTGGAGTTGTTCGAAAACAAAATGAAGTTGAATTAAATATTCCGAGCGGAATAAATAATGGGGAGATGCTAAAAATGTCTGGTGGTGGGGAAGATATTCAAGGAGGCCAATCGGGCGATTTATATATAAAAGTAAAAGTTAAAACTCATGATATTTACAAGCGTGATGGTTTAAATTTAACGATGGATTTACCGATTAAATTAACCGACGCACTTTTGGGAATAACCTATAATTTAAAAACACTCGAAGGTAACAACATTGAAATTAAAATTCCTGAAGGAATAAATCACAATGAACAACTACGTGTTCGAGGCAAGGGTGTACCATCAACTCGAGGCCGTGGCGATATAATTATTCGTATCCAAGTTAAAATGCCGACAAAACTTTCACGTCGTGAAAAAGAACTTATAGAACAACTCAAAAAAGAAGGGATTTAAAATCTTTACAAATATTGAGTTTTTGATACAATTGTCACTATTATTACTTATTGCAGGTCGTAGATACTGAGAGTAAACTCGAAGTACAGATACCTGATATAAAGAGATGAATAAAAGTTCTAAAGCTGGAAAAAAGCTATGGAAAATTGGTTCTAAGGATTTCAATACTCAATATTTTGATTTTAATAAAGAAGGAGATCTAATTATTAAAGAAGGACACAATATTTACAACGTTAAGTATTTAGCTGAAAAATTTGGGACATCTCTCGAAATTTTCATGCCTTTTATTATTGAAGAAAGACTTGAAGACTTACTTGATATTGCTCAAGCATATTCAAAAAAGATTGGTTATAAGGGTAAATTTTTCTATCATTTCCCAATGAAAGTTAATCAGAATAAGGAAGCTATAATGGCACTCGTGGGTGAAGGTGCTCATCTTGAAACTTCTTCCTATACTGATTTATATCTTATAAAAAAAATGCTTGAGCAAGAATCTTTTAATCCAAACATTCGCATTCTTTGTAATGGTCCAAAGACAGATAAATATATGAATCTGATAGATGAACTTCAACATCGGGGAGTTAAAATTTTTCCAATTATTGAGGCACCTAATGAATTATCATTTCTCCAGCACTCTCGTTATGACGTTGGTATTCGTCTAGATATGCCTGTAAAAGCTGAATCTTATTGGAACAAAACGATTGATCGTTTTGGTTTTTCTGCGAAGGAAATTTTACAAATGGGTAGTTTTAAAAATCTTAAAATATTACACTATCATATTGGTTCACAAATAGAAAAATTATCTGATGTTATAGTACCTATTAAATATGCACTTGACGTTTATTTTAAATTAAAAGAAAAAAATCCTTCCCTTGATACACTCGACATTGGTGGAGGAATGCCTATTCCTTATGAGAGAAAAAAGAGTTATCCAGTTGATAAATTGATGGAAAAAATTTTTGAAGTTCTCAAATCCGAATCTGAGAAAAGGGGTGTTCCTCATCCAAATTTAATTTGTGAATGGGGTCGTTATATTGTAGCCCCAGCTCAAATAAATATCTATAAAGTTATTGATACAAAAATAATTAATAACAAAAAAGCTGATGCTAATAAATGGTATGTTATTGATGGTAGTTTTATGAATGACCTTTGTGATACTTGGGCTATTGGTCAAAAATGGGCTATAATTCCTGTAAACATTAAGCAAGACAAAAATCTAACTAAAACATGGCTTGCTGGTTCAACCTGTGATTCAGATGATGTATATAGAGGAACAGAAGGTTTTGTCACTTTGCCTGATTATGAAGCCAATGGACATCCAATGTATATTGCAGTATTGGATACAGCAGCATATGAAGATGCACTTGTTATGCATCATTGTCTACTTGCAGGGCCAATGAAAATAATAGTTGAAAATGGTCATATTGTTGTTGCTCGTAAACGTGATACTCCAGAAGATATTGGTAAAGTTTTTGGCTGGTAGATGAATTAGGGACTAGTAATTAGTTTCTAGGTTCTAGTATTGAAAATTACAAGTGGTATAATAAAAATAATTAATAATTTAGAAAAATATTATGGATACAAAATTACCAACATTAGAATTTATTTTAAGAAATTTTAAAAATTTTAACTCTCGTGCTACTCGCGATGCAACAATCGCATATTGGAAGCACGTAGAAAAGGGCGGCAAAATGTTTTGGGCTGTTGGTGGAGCAATGTCTTCTGCTCAGCTTGGAATTACACTTGCTCCTGCAATTCGTAAGGGTCTTATCTCTGGTATGTCAGTAACAGGTGCAAATTTAGAAGAATCACTTTTCCGACTTGTTGCTCACAACAGTTATAAAGATTTTCCGGATTATCGATATTTTACAAAAGAAGATGACACAAAAATCTTAGAAGACCGCATGCGTCGAGTGACAGACACAAGTATTCCAGAGGATGAAGCATTCCGTGCAGTTGAACAGCAAATCGTTCCTACTTGGAAGAAAGCAACAGAAGAAGGAACAAGAAAATTTTGGCATGAATATTTTTACGATTTAATAAAGAGTGTTGAAGAAGAAAAACACGAAGGAAAGAAAGAAGAATGTTGGTTGCTTGCAGCCGCTGAGAATAATATTCCAATCGTTGTTCCAGGGCACGAAGATTCAACCTTTGGAAATATTTTTGCTTCATATGTAAAAAATAATGAATGTAGTCCAAACATTGTTAAATCTGGTATTGAATATATGGCCGCTTTTTATGATCAATATCAAACTCTTTCAGAGGGTGAAGGAATTGGATTTTTTCAAATTGGAGGAGGTATTTCAGGAGATTTTCCTATTTGTGTAGTTCCATCACTTAAATACGATATGCAAATTGACAATGTAAAACCTTGGGCATATTTTTGTCAGATTTCTGATTCTACAACTTCATATGGTTCATACTCAGGTGCTACTCCAAACGAAAAAATTACTTGGGATAAACTTACCAAAGATACTCCAATGTTTGTTATTGAGTCAGACGCAACTATTGTCGTACCACTAATACTTGAAGCTCTTATGGAGTGTCTTGAAAGTCCAATAGAGGCAAATAGATTAATAGAAAAATATACAGCTTAATTTAGTATAAGCTATACAAATTATAATAACAAAAAAGTCTGAATCAAGGAGGAGGACGAAGAGCCACCCAGTAGGTGATTCTCCTGAATCAGACACATTTCATAAAATAATTTGTTCCGCTTTAAAATCACATGAAAAAGAAAATGGTCACAGTTGGACTAGTTCAGAGTGCTGTTTCAGCTAACTTAAAATCAAATTTAAATAAAACTTTAAAAATGGTAGAAAATGCGGCGAAAAAAGGAGCTGAAATTATTTGCTTGCAAGAACTTTATAAAACACCATATTTCCCAAATAAGAAAAATGTTAAAATTGAAAGCTATCTTGAAACTATACCCGGTGAATCTACCTTGGCATTTAAGGATATTTCTAAGAAATATAAATGTTCAATAATTTTACCAATTTATGAAAAAGCTAAAAATGGTAAACTTTACAATACAGTTGTTGTTATAAATGAAAAAGGGGAAATACAGCCAACATATCGTAAAATTCATATTCCCCATGATCCAAGTTTTTATGAGAAAGATTATTTTGCCGAAGGGAATAATGGTTATCAATTATTTAAACATAAAGATATTATTTACTCAGTATTAATATGTTTTGACCAATGGTTCCCAGAAGCTGCTCGTATGGCCAAACTCTCTGGCACAGAAATGATTTTCTATCCGACAGCTATCGGAAATATAATTGGAGAAAAACCAATAGAAGGAGATTGGCATGATGCATGGGAGACGGTTATGCGTGGGCATGCAATTGCCAATAGTTTGCCTGTAATTGCAGTCAATAGAACTGGAACTGAGGATAAATCAAGATTCTGGGGTCAATCATTTATTTGTGATGCGTTTGGTAAAATTCTCAAGAGAGCTAGTAATAAAAAAGATGAAACTATCGTTGCTACTTTAGATTTATCAATGAATGAATATATTTCAGAGGGTTGGGGATTTTTAAGAAATAGAAGGGTAGATACTTATAAATTGATAACAAATAAAATTATTAAAAAGAAAAATGATAGAAATTCCTAAAGAATTAGGTTTTTATATGCCAGCAGAATGGGAAAAACATTCCGCTGTTTGGCTTGCTTGGCCATATGATGACACTACTTTTCCAGGGATGGTTTCTGATATAGAAAAAATATATTGTCAGATTATAAAAGCAATAGAGGATAGTGAAAAAGTAAACTTAATAGTTTTAAATATTAAAACTCAAAATAAAGTAGAAATATTACTAAAAAGTTTTGGAGTTAATTTAAATAATGTAGTTTTTTATACACAAGAATATGCTGATGTTTGGGTTAGAGATTATGCTCCTATAACTTTATTAAATAAAAAAAGCGACAATTTAGCGTTTGTAAAATGGAACTATAATGCCTATGGGAAAAAAGATGATCCCTTTTTTACAGATTTATTAAAAGATGATGTTGTTTTTAATAATATTATAAGTGATATAAAATATAAAGTTTTTAAACCAGATATAGTATTGGAAGGCGGAGCAATAGAGTCTAATGGTGAAGGGGTACTCATGACCACAGAACAGTGCCTTCTTAATCCAAATAGAAACAATGAATTAGATAAAGGGCGTACTGAAATTTATCTAAAGGCTTATTTGGGGGTAGAGAATATAATTTGGCTTAAAGATGGATTAACTAATGATCATACTGATGGACATATTGATGAAATAGCTCGATTTGTTAGCCCGGATACAATTGTTTGTGCTTATGAAAATGACAAAAAAGATTTAAATTTTAATATTTTAAATGATAATTTTAAAATATTAAAAAATGTAAAAGATCAAGGTGGTAATAAATTTAAAATAATCAAATTACCCATGCCCCATATGAATTATAATAATGGCGAAAAAGCTCCAGTCTCTTATACAAATTTTTATATTGGCAATTCTGTTATTTTAATGCCAATATTTAATGACCCAAATGACAAAAAGGCAGTAAAAATAATTAAGTCTTTGTTTAAAAATCACAAAATAGTAGAAATAGATTGTTCAAAAATTATATATGGCGGTGGGGGACTACATTGTATCACAATGCAACAACCTGAACTTTAATGTGATATAATCATAATTATATGACATGGTTTTTTATTGCATTACTAGCTCCAGTTTTTTGGAGTATTAGCACCCATTTTGATAAATATATACTCTCGAGATACAGCAAACGAGGGGGAATGGAATCTGTTTTTTTATTCTCAACTTTTTTCTCATTAATTTTTGCATTGTTTATATTTTCAATTAAATACAATGAAATTATTTCATATTCTGAATATCAAAATATTTTATTATTCGTTATTCCTGGAATTTTAAATGCCTTAGGTTTATATTTTTATTTGAAATCACTAAAAAACGAAGAATCATCTATCGTGGTTGCACTTTTCCAAGTTTCTCCAGTTTTTGCTTATTTTTTAAGTTATTTAATTTTAGGTGAAATATTAACTAAAATTCAAATCTTTGCATCTATTATAATCTTGTTGGGTGCAACTATTTTATCTTTTAATATAGAGGAGAAAAGGAAAATTTTAGTAAAATGGGAAATGGTGAGATACATTTTACTCGCTGCTTTATTCTTTGCTCTCAACGATGTTATATTCAAAGAATTTACAATTTCCCATGGTTCCTTTATTACTTCACTTTTTTATCAGCATATTGGGATTTTTATTGTTGGGTTATTATTTTTTTTATTTAAAAAACATTATAAGGAAGATTTTATTTTATTATTAAAAAATAATAAAATAAAAATTTTTGTTTTAAATGGGGCAACAGAATTGTCTTATGTATTAGGCAATCTTATAAGTAATTTTGTAATGCTGTCAGTTCCTGTAGCACTTGTTCTTATCGTTAATACCTACCAGACTGTTTTTACTTTCACTATAGGCTTATTATTAACGTTATTTTTACCACACATTGTTACAGAAAAAATATCAAAACGTCATTTAATTCAAAAAATATTGGCCATTACTATCATTATTATAGGTAGCTATTTTCTTTACTTAAGTTAATTTTTTGATTATAATGATCTCATGGATAAAAAATCAAAAGCTTTGATAATAATTTTTCTGATTTTATTAATTATTTCTATGTCTTTTACGTATTATCATTTTTTTATAATTCAAGATTTCAATATTTTGAATGATTAAGTTGGTTATTCAAAATAAATTCTATGAAATATTATTTTTCTTGGTTAATCAAAAAAGCTCATAAAGAAAAAATGGCAAGTGGATTTGGTATTGTTGCTATTGAAAAAATAAAAAAAGGTGAAAAAGTTATAGTTTTTGGAGGTTATGTTTTTACAAAAAAACAATTTGATACCCTTAGTAAAAAAATGAAAACATACCCTTTTCAATTAGATGATGAATTATATTTTGGGTTGTCAAAATATTCTGAAGTGGAAGAACCAGATTATTTAAATCATAGTTGTGAACCAAATTGTGGTTTTGTCGGTGAAATTACAATTGCTGCAATGAGAGATATAAATGTAGGTGAACAAATTAGTATTGATTACGCGATGTGTTCTACTCAAAAAAGATCGTTAACTTCAGACATGAAAAAATGTCTTTGTGGTTCTAACATTTGCCGTGGAAAAATTACATCAAATGATTGGAAAATAAAAAAATTACAAAAAAAATATAAAGGTTTTTTTCATCCATTTTTAGAAAAAAAATTTAAAATTTAATTAAAAAATATTATGTTAACATGTCCATGGGAATCTACACAATACGTTTTCTTTTCAAGTAACGTTCCACCTTTATTTTATTATTCTCATGGTATTTCTATTATATCAGCATTACTTTTTGCTTTTATTCTATTCAAGGCCAGGAAGGAATTATCAGCAAAAATATTTATAATAATAATATCCTTATTTTCTATTTGGGTTCTACTTGACCAGTATTTGTGGGCAACAAATATCCCATCCAGTGTTATGTTTTTTTGGTCATTAGTTATACTTGTTGAGGTTTTGTTGTATATTTTTGCCATCTATTTTATAGATGTTTTTAATGAAAAAAAAGATATTTCTTTTAAAAAGAAATTATTATTGTTTATAATTTTATTACCTGTACTGCTCACACTCCCAACATCATTGAATCTTTCTGGTTTATATATTAATTCCTGTAATGCAGAAGAGGGATTTATCGCTAAATATTATACTTATATTGTTGAAATATTTTCGGCTTTATGGATTATATACTATAGCGTTAAATCATACAGAAGAACTAATGATTTTATAAAAAGAAAAAAAATAATGATATCAACTCTTGGTATTTTATTCTTTCTATTGGCTTTATCATCTGGTAATTTAATTGGTAGTTTTACTGAGCAGTGGGATTATTCACAGTTTGGCTTGTTTGTTATGCCAATTTTAATAGGTGCCTTAGCTTATCTTATTGTCAAATATAATGCTTTTAACGTTAAATTAATGGCGACACAAGTATTAATATGGGGACTTGTTATTTTAATCGGTTCTCAATTTTTCTTTATTAAGATAACGACCAATTTTATTCTAAACGGTGTTACTTTTGTTGGTATTATTATATTTGGTCAATTCCTTATTAAATCTGTAAGAAAGGAAGTAGAACAACGAGAATTATTGGAATCTTTGACATCAAAGTTGGAACAATCAAACTCAAATCTTGGAGAAGCTAATGAAAAACTTAAAGGATTAGATAAATTAAAAACGGAATTCGTTTCTTTAGCCTCTCATCAATTACGAAGTCCTCTGACTGCTATTAAGGGTTATACTTCTATGTTATTAGAAGGTGATTATGGAGATATAAACCCTGAGGCTAAAGATAAAATAGATAGAATAATGGAATCTAGCAATAATCTTACTTTAGTAGTTGAGGATTTATTAAATGTTGCAAAGATTGAACAAGGAGGGATGAAATATATAATGGTGAAATTTGATTTTGGAGAATTAATTGAAGATACTGTAAAAGATTTGTCTATTACTGCTGAAAAGAAGGGATTAAAATTAATTTTTAATCTTCCAGAAGATAAAAAATATTTTGTAAATGGAGATAAAGAAAAGATTAGACAAATTATTATAAATTTGATAGATAATTCAATAAAATATACGACTAATGGAAGTATTGAGGTGAGTATGAATTCTAAAGATAATAAAATAATAATGGTAATCAAAGACACAGGAGTTGGAATTGAAAAAGGTAAAGAAGAGACTTTGTTTGATAAATTTACTCGTGGTGAAGGATCAAAATTAAACACTTCTGGTTCTGGTCTTGGTTTATATCTAGTCAGAGAGATAGCAAAAGCCCATGGCGGGAGAGTTTGGGCTGAATCCGAAGGATTAGGTAAGGGATCAACCTTCTTTGTTGAGATAGCTGAAGCGAAAGATAATTAATAATTACTGATTACCAATTAATAATTAGAATAATTAAAAAATACTAGGCCTTGCCTAGTATTTTTTAAAATTACAATTTTAATAATTCTGCCACATAATCAATATCTTTATCTCCACGACCAGAGAGATTTACTATTATTATTTTATCTTTATCTAATTTTGGTGCTAGTTTTATTGCATAAGCAATAGCATGAGCACTTTCAAGGGCTGGGATTATGCCTTCAACTTTAGATAATTCAAGGAAAGCCTTAATCGTCTCATCATCAGAGGCAGAAGTATATTGAACCCTTCCTATATCTTTTAAATAAGCATGGATAGGTCCAACACCAGGGTAATCTAATCCAGATGCAATAGAGTGAACACTATTAGGTTCTCCTTTTTCATTTTGTAATACAATAGTCTTCATACCATGTATTACACCCTCTGTCCCATAAGTAATAGTAGCTGCATGTTCACCAATACTTGAACCTTTGCCAGCTGGCTCTACTCCAATAAGTTTAACTTCGTCATCAAGAAATTCGTGGAATAATCCAATGGCATTAGAACCACCACCAACACAACCAATTATATAATCTGGGAGTCTTTTTTCTTGTTTTAAGATTTGTTCTTTCGCTTCCTTTCCCACAATAGATTGAAAATCTCTTACTATCATTGGGTAAGGATGAGGTCCAACTACTGAACCTATGGCAAAGAAAGTAGTTTTATATTCTTCTATAAACTTAGCGAAGGCGCTATCTACAGCATCTTTAAGACATTTACCCCCTGTATTAACTTCTACAACTTTCGCCCCTAGTAATTTCATGCGAATGACATTTGGTTGTTGTTTTTCTATGTCAATAGAACCCATATGAATTTCACATTCAAGACCAAGTAGAGCTGCTGCTGTGGCAAGAGCTACTCCATGTTGACCCGCTCCTGTTTCAGCTAGAACTTTTTTCTTACCCATTCTTTTTGCAAGTAATACTTCTCCAATACAATGATTTATCTTATGAGCACCAGTATGATTTAAATCTTCACGTTTAAGATAAATTTTTGCACCACCTAATTTTTCTGTTAGATTTTTTGCAAAATAGAGTGGGGAAGGACGACCAACATAATTTTTTAGTAAATCAGCGTATTCTTTTTGAAACTCTGGGTCATTTTTTGCTTTTAAATATTCTCTTTCTATTTCTTTTAATGGTCCTACTAATTGTGGTGGAACATAACTTCCTCCGAATTTTCCATAATACCCCTTTTCATCTGGTAAATTTTTCAATGATTTAATTTTGTTTTTCATATAATTTGTATTTTTAAAATAGTAATGTAAAAACTTAGCGCTTTTTAAACTACGCCAGAATTCAGTACAATGTTGTTTAAAAATAAATTTATTCATATGATTTTAAATTAAAAATAAAAAATCCCACAATTTTTGTGGGTTGTCATGTATTATTTAAAAATAATTATAAATACAATAAAAGACTACCCACTTATGTGAGTTGTCCACCATGCTGTATTAATATTAATACTCTTTATTAACATATTTTTATTGTAAACTATTTATTCTATAAAAACAATATTTTAATCAATTTTAGATATTTCTGTTCTCAAATCAGTATCTTTTATTTCATACCCGAGTTCATTTATCTTTTTTCTTAATTCATCACTTTTGCTCCAATCTTTTTGTTTGCGAGCCATTTCTCTCTCTTGTACTAATCCATTTATTTCACTTGGAATTATTTCTACTTCTATTTTACTTAAATTAAGACCGAGCACTTTATCAAAATCAAGTATAGTTGCGAGTTTGTCTTCATTTGAAATTCCATATTTAAATATCTCCCCAAGAGTTGCCAGAGCTTTGGGCATATTTAAATCATCATTAATATTATTTAAGAATCTTTCTTTGAGCTCTATATTCACAGTACCTATAGTAGTACCAAGAATTTTAATTTTATTTATTAGATTATTGTAACCATTTAATGCAGCTCCCTCTATTTCAGAATTCCATTCCATATGTTTTCTATAATGGACTCCAAAAGTCGCGAAACGATAAACTAGAGGATTAATATTTTTATCAAGAAATTCACTTTTAAGAGTTAAAAAATTCCCTGTACTTTTAGCCATTTTTTCTCCATTTTTTATATTGAGAAAAAATCCGTGAATCCAATATTTGACCCAAGGTGATTTATCTGTAGCAGCTTCTGTTTGAGCTAGTTCATTTGTATGATGTAAATTAATGAAATCTTCTGCTCCACAATGTATATCAAACTGCTCTCCAAGGTATTTAACACTCATTGCAGAGCATTCTATATGCCAACCTGGGAATCCAGTACCCCAAGGACTTTTCCACTCCATTTGGCGTTTTGTGTCCAAGGGGGAGAACTTCCATAAAGCAAAGTCAGTAGGGTTTTTCTTCTCATCATTTATCTCAATTCGAGCACCTTCTTTTAATGATTCTAGTTTTTGATGTGAGAGTTTGGAGTAATCGCTAACTTTCGATGTATCAAAATATATACCATCACTGGTTTTATAAGTAAAACCTTTTTTCTCCAAAGTTTCTATCATTTGTATTTGTTCGGTAATATTGTCTGTGGCTTTACAAAAAACTTCAGGATAAATAATGTTTAAATTGGTTAAATCCTCTTTAAATTTAGTTGTATAAAATTCTGCAATTTCCCACGCGGTTTTGTTTTCTTTAAGTGATTCTTTTTCAATTTTATCTTCACCCATATCACGGTCGCCAGTTAAATGACCAACATCGGTAATATTCATAACATGTTTAACATTATATCCATTGTAAGCAAGGACTCGTTTTAATATATCTTCAAATATATAAGTACGCATATTACCCAAGTGAGCGTAGTTATAAACTGTAGGACCACAAGTATAAAGACCGACATCTTGGCCATTTATTGGAACAAATTCTTCTTTTTCCCTTGAAAGGGTATTAAATATGACTAAAGACATATATAGATATTAGCATTATTGCGCCCAATGAGACAAATGACAGTGTGGTTAATAATTTTAACTTCTTATTATTTTTCAATATCTGCTGTTTAAGATTTTCGGCTTTAATATTACTTAGTAATAATTCTTTTTGTGAACCTATAAACAAATTTTTTAACAAATGAGCAAATAGAACTTTATTATTACTTATATCTAATTTTTGGCTTGAATTAATGTTTAATTCTATTTCTTTTATAAATGAAGATAAAGATGTAATTCGTTCATTATGAATACTTATAATAAAACTATCATTAACAATGAAAAATAATTTACTATTTTGAGTTGTTTTGTTTTGAGGAAAATCTATAGAAGTAAATAAATAATCATAATCAATACTTATTTCATCATTATTTCCTCTATTCTCTATCTTTTCTTTTATGTAGGAAGGTATTGAATACTCTTCTAAAATATAGTTAATTTCTTCTTCCTTGGGTGACTCTAAATCGATCCAAGTGAGTTCTTTGTGGCTATATTTTGATATCATAAAGATCATTATACAATCTAGCTTGCAATTTTGCCAACTTTTGTGTAATATGGTTCTTATCCATAGATTTCCGTATATTAAAGGATATCTTTAGATAAATTAAATTATGCCTAAAACAACAACTACAACAAAAAAAGTCAAAACAACAGTTCCAGAAAGTAAGGAATTTGCGGTTATTTTCACGGGCGGAAAGCAATATAAAGTAGCTGTTGGGGATGTCTTAAAAATTGAAAAAATTGATGGTGAATTCAAACCAGGTGATAAGGTAGTATTTGATAAGGTTTTATTGGTAGATAATGGTACAGATACGACAATTGGAACACCTTATATATTAAACGCGAAAGTTGAATCTTTATTTCAAAAATTAGGTAAAGGAAAGACTGTAAAGGTAGTTAAATATAAACAAAAAAGTAGATATCTTAAAAGGAATGGTCATAGACAACCTTTTATAGAAGTTAAAATATCTTCAATTAAATAAATTTAGAACGGCCCGTAAGGGCTGTTTTTGTATTTGACTGGATATATAATATATTGTAATATAAAGAAAAAATTTACACTAAAATAATAGGAGATATAAAAATGAAAAACGAGAATTTTGTATTAACGTTGGAGAACAATGAATCTCCAATTATAATAACTGTACCTCATGGAGGAATGCCAAATCGTTATGCTTCCTGGTTGGATCCATTTTTTCAAAAACGAATTAAATCCGATAATCCTTCTGAAAATTTAATTACTGGAGAAAAAATTGTAGTTGGTAGTGATGGTCAAATAATGCACATTGTTGCTGATATCTTAAAAGAATATCCAGCAAATGCAATTATTGGTTTATTACCAAGGTCTTTTGTGGATTACAACCGCTTTGTCCCTGAAGTTGCTTACACGGATCAGAAAATTAAACCTTTTTATGGTGCGTATCACAATGCAATTATTGAAACGATTGAAAGACTTAAGAAAAACAAAAAAATAATTTTTCTTTTTGATTTTCATGGTTTTGGGAAACAACCGATTGATGGCATGGAATTTGATGTTATTATCGGAACAGACGGAAAAACATCCCCGTTAAAAACAGATAAATTTTTATATGATTATTTTGGGGATAAATACAAAGTATTTTGTGCTGGAATGAAAGGTTTACCCAAAAATGAAAGTGAATCTTATAGGGGAAACACAACGAATCTTTGGTATTATCTTAAATATAAGAATATTTTGGATTCCATGTTAATAGAAATTTCTCCGAAATTTAGAAGTTCAAAAGGTGAAAATTCAAAAGAAAATGGAATTCAAATAGCTAGAGATTTCGCGTCATATTTTAAAAAAGTTGATGAAGAAGCTGGTTTAATGGAAGAGGATATTGAAGCTAATGATATGTTCTATCATTCCTTATGGAGTTATCATAAAAATATATTTGGTGAAAAAATTAGTAGTGAAATTTAAGAAAGAGCTCTGTCAAATAATGGCAGAGCTTTTTAGTTTAGGCTCTATTTTTGAGGGCGTTTTTAATAGTTTCGCTATCTGAATATTCAAGCTCTGTTCCAGTAGAAAGCCCACGACCAAGTGAGACTATTTTAAAATTATATTTATCTTGAAGGGGAGATATCTTTTCTCGTAAATACATATCTGTATGTTCTCCTTGGGGATTTAATGATAGTGCAATTATTATTTCTTTTAGGTTATCTTTTTTTGCACGACTCTCAATTGTATTTAAAAGTTCTTTGAGTCTTAGAAAAATTGGTGTCTCTTTCGTAACTATCGGCGCAAGTCCTCCAAGTATAAAATACATACCAGAATAATTTTTACTTCTTTTTATATTTTCAAAATCAGCATCTTTTTCGATAATTAAAAGGGAAGTTTTGTCTGTTTTTAGATCCTTGCATGTATTACATAGTTGGTCTTTGTCTCCTTGAAAAAAAAGAAAACAAGAGGGGCATTGATGAATTAGGTTTCTAATAGATAGAATGTCTTCTCCTAGCTCTTTTACATAATTGGGATTTTTATGAAGCAAAAAATACACAAACCTTTTTGATTGGCGTTCTCCAATTCCTGGAAATTCTTTAAAATATTGTGCTAATTTTTCAATTGGATCCATATAAATTAAAAACCATCTATCTCCGTGCCTCCAGATGAGCTGTAACTATTTGTATCTTTTTTATCTATCGACATAAAAGTTGTTGATTTTTCATCAAAGTATAGATCAACTTTTCCAACAGGGCCATTACGGTGTTTTTCTATTAAAATTTCGGCAATATTTGTCTTTTCACTTTCATCTTTTCCTTTATCTTCACGATGAATAAACATAACAATATCCGCATCTTGCTCGATTGATCCTGAATCACGAAGATCTGATAATCGAGGTCGTCCACCACGAGACTCAACCGCACGAGAAAGTTGAGACAAAGCTAGAACTGGAACATCAAATTCTTTAGCCAAAGATTTAAGTGATCGAGATATTTCAGTAACTTGATTCACCATATTATCATAATTTTTTGAAGTAGACATCAATTGTAAGTAATCAACAATTATTAACCCGATACCATGCTCAGCTCTTATTCTTCTACAAACAGAACGCATACGAATAATAGAGTTACCAGCTAAATCATCTACAAAGATTGGGGCTTTCGATAAGCTATCAAGAGAGTCACGAATTTTAGCAAATTCTCCTTCAGAAGAAAGATTTCCAGTACGAAGATTCCACGCATTTACTTTTGATTGTGCAGCAAGCAACCTATCAACTAATTGTTGAGTACTCATTTCAAGAGAAAATATAACAGTAGGGGTACCATTGTTGAGTGCGGCCTGACGAGCGATATCAAGAGCAAGAGTCGTCTTACCCATAGACGGACGTGCAGCTAAAATAACAAGATCTGATTTTTGAAGCCCAGATAGATATTGATCAAGATCATGGAAGCCTGTAGGTACTCCACGAAGTTCACCTTTATTCTCGTGAAGTTTTTCTAATCTTTCCCAAGCCTCAGGTAAACTTTCTTTCAGGGAAGTAAATGCGTGCCCACCAGCATTACTATTTATTCCCATCATTCTTTTTTCAGCTTGGTCAAGAATATCAAAAACATCCTCAACTTCATCTTTAAAACCTAGTTCTGAAATATGATCACCAGCCTCAATTATTTTTCGAAGAATATGTTTTTTATTTACAACATCAGCGTAATATTTGATATTTGTTGAAGCAGGTACGGAATTTGTAAGTTCACTCAAATAACTACTTCCACCCATCTGATCAAGTAATCCTTTTTCTTCAAGCTTATGAGAAACTGACAAGATATCTATAGGATCTCCCTTACTTGAGAGCTCAAGCATTATCTTATAAACTTGTGCATGTTTTGAAGCATAAAAAGAGTCGGAATTTACGATGTCATTTATTTCGTGTATTGCACCAGGACGCAACATTATTGAGCCCAAAATTGCTTTTTCTGAGTCCACGCTTTGTGGAGGCACTCGCAGTTTAGTTTTTTTGTCTTGCATGTTTCGTATTGTATCAGCAATAATGTAAGTCTCAAAATAGATATTTCTAATAAATATGTGTGTAATATGTGCAAAACTATTCATTTTTTGGTATTATTATACTTATGGTAAAAGAACAAATAAATGTGCTTACAGGAGATCGTCCAACTGGGAAACTCCATCTTGGTCATTTTGTTGGATCTATTAAAAATAGAATAAAGCTTCAAAATGAGGCAGATAATTCGTTTTATATGATTGCAGACATTCAAGGATTAACAGATAACGCAAATAATCCTCAAAAAGTTCGAGATAATGTTATAGAAGTTGTTTTAGATAACTTGGCTTGTGGCTTGGATCCTAAAAAAACAACAATGTTTATTCAATCTGAGATTCCAGAAATAGCTGAGCTTACTGTTATTTTTTTAAACCTAGTTACACTCGCACGACTCAAAAGAAATCCAACAGTTAAAGATGAAATGAAGCAAAAAGGTTTTGGAGAGGATGTTCCAGCTGGTTTTCTTTGTTATCCTATATCTCAAGCAGCTGATATATTATTTGCAAAGGCAAATTTAATTCCAGTTGGTGAAGATCAACTCCCAGTAATAGAACAAGTAAATGAAATTGTAGATACTTTCAATCGATATTATGGAGAAACATTTAGTCGTGTTAAACATTTAGTTGGAGATACACCAAGGCTAATTGGTACTGATGGAAATGTTAAAATGGGTAAATCACTAAACAATGGAATCTATCTTTCTGATTCATTTGAAGAAATTTCTAAAAAAGTTATGAGTATGTATACTGACCCAAAACACATACACGTAGAAGACCCTGGACAAGTAGAAGGCAATGTAGTTTTTACTTATTTAGATATTTTTGATTCTGATAAAGATGTAGTTGAAGATTTAAAGAAAAAATATAAAATAGGTGGATTAGGTGATGTTATAATAAAAAAAAGATTAATTGATGTTCTTGAAAATATAATTAGTCCAATTAGAACAAAAAGAGAAGAATTATCAAGGCATCCAGAAGAAGTAATGAAGATTTTAGAAGAAGGTACAGCAAAAGCTAGATTAGTAGCACAAAAAACAATGGCCGAAGTGAGATTTGCATTAAAAATTAATTATTTTTAATTTATGAAATATCTTTTTGCATTAATTGTCGTAATTTTGAATCTTGTAAATGTTCCACTGAACATGCTTTATATGAGAGTTCAAAAATGGTATTTACCAATGTGGAAAAAAGACAAAATTATATATTTTGCATTTGCTCCTTTTTATTGGATTTTAGTAGCCCTCACATTTATTTTTGGATATCCTTGTGAAAAGTTGGCACATTTAGCACATTAATAGTTTAATTATAATCACAAAAAGATTTTATGAAAGAAAGAATATATATAAAAGATTTAAATAATTTTATTAGTAAAGAAGTTTTAATTGCTGGATGGGTTGATGTTCGTCGCGATCAAGGGAAAATGATTTTCTTGGATTTTCGTGATATGACAGGAAAAGTACAAGGGGTTATTTTACCAAGTTATGTTGAAACACTTGAAGTTGGAAAAACACTCAGAAGTGAATTTGTGGTGAAAGTGAAAGGAAAAGTAAACAAAAGACCTGAACGAAATATTAAAGAAGGAGTTTTGAACGGTGATATCGAGCTTGAGATACTTGAGATAGAGGTATTAAATAAAGCAAACACACCTCCTTTTGATGTAACAACTGATGGAAAAGAAATTGGAGAAGAAAATAGACTTAAGTATAGATATCTTGATTTACGACGACCTCGAATGCAAAAAAATATTCGTAATCGTCATTATCTTTCAAAATTTGTTAGAGATTTTCTTGATAATGAAAATTTTATTGAAATAGAAACACCTATTTTAACAAAGTCTACTCCTGAAGGGGCACGAGACTATATTGTTCCATCAAGATTATATCCTGGAACTTTTTATGCTCTTCCGCAATCTCCTCAACAGTACAAACAACTCTTAATGGCAAGCGGAATGGAAAAATATTTTCAAATTGCTAGATGTATGCGTGACGAAGATACAAGAGGTGATAGACAGCCAGAATTTACTCAACTTGATATGGAAATGAGTTTTGTGGAAAAGAACGATGTTATGGATGTTAACGAACGTCTTCTTATTGAATTAGTAACAAAATTATATCCACAAAAGAAAATCCAAGAAATTCCATTTCCTCATATTTCATACAAAGATGCCATGGAAAAATATGGTAATGACAGACCAGATTTACGCAAAGATAAAAATGATCCAGATCTACTTGCTTTTTGTTGGGTGGTTGATTTTCCGTTTTTTGAAAGAACTGATAAGTCAGACAACCCAAATACTGAGGGTGAATGGACATTTACACATAATCCATTTTCAGAACCCATAAGTAATCATAAAAAAATGTTACTAGAAGGTAAAAATTTAGGAGAAATATTAACAACTCAATATGATATTATTTTAAATGGATATGAGATAGGTGGTGGAAGCATAAGAGCTCATGAGGCAAATACTCTTCGTAAGGTATTAAATATAATAGGACATAAAAATGAAGATATAGATAAAAATTTTGGACATATGTTGAATGCCTTTGAGACAGGTACACCTCCTCATGGTGGAATAGCTTGGGGTTTTGACCGATTGTTAATGCTTCTTGAAAATGAACCAAATATTCGTGAAGTTATTGCTTTTCCTAAAACGGGTGAAGGAAAAGATTTAATGATGGAATCTCCATCAGCAGTTTCAGCTGTTCAGTTAAAAGAATTAAATATAGAAATAACGAAGAAAAAATAGATTATGAAAGATTGTCTTTTTTGTAAAATTGTAAAAGGTGAGATGCCTTCATATAAAGTTTGGGAAGATGAAAAACATTTAGCTTTTCTTACTATTTTTCCTAATACAGAAGGAGTAACTGTTGTTATTACAAAAGAACATTTTACTAGTTATGCTTTTGACTTACCAGATGAGAATCTTTCTGATCTAGTTTTAGCTACAAAAAAGGTTGCTAAACTATTAGATTCAAAACTAGAAGACGTAGGGCGTACGGCGATGGTTTTTGAAGGTTATGGAATTGACCATATTCATGCAAAACTTTATCCAATGCATGGAACTGCTGATTTAAAAGAATGGAAGCCAATTGAATCAAAGATTGATAAATATTTTTATAAATATGAGGGATATATTTCATCACATGATTACAAAAGAGCTGATAATAATTTATTAAAAAAAGTTGCAGAAAAAATAAGAAAATAAAATGTCCGATATAATTTCACCATATCAAATAAAACAGGGAACTTTTGAGGGGCCACTTGAGCTTCTACTTTCTCTTATAGAACAAAAGAAACTATTTGTGAATGAGATATCACTTGCTGAAGTTACCAATGATTATATAACTTATATAAAATCATTAAATGATGTTCCTTCAGATAAACACATCGCAGATGTGTCATATTTTATCCTCATTGCGGCAACTTTGATTTTAATTAAATCAAAATCATTGCTTCCAAACTTATCTTTAACTGATGATGAAACTGAAAAAATTACAGATCTTGAAACTAGACTTAAATTATTTAAAATAATTAAAAATGCCAGTATTGATATAAATAATAATTTTGGAGTAAAAATAATTTTTATGCCGAATGAACGTATTTGGAGTGACCCACTGTTTTCTCCAGATGCTTTGATCACAGTAAACAATATGTTTTCCTCTATCAACGAAGTTCTTTCTCATATTCCTAAAAAAGCAGAAAAACTGCCTGAAATAGAAGTTAAAAAGATTATAAACATAGATGAAATAATAAATAGTCTCACAGATCGTATTCAAAATGCTATAAATTTATCTTTCCGAGAATTTACTCAAAATAGTGGAGCTGAAAATCAAGAAGAGGCAAAAGTACACGTTATTATTTCATTCTTGGCTATGCTAGAATTGGTAAGAGAAGGAATAATTGATGTAATTCAAAATAATTCTTTCGGAGATATTGAAATTAACAAGCAGGAATTAATTAAAAATTTGAATTAATAATTAATACTAGAAGCTAGAACCTAGCAACTAGAACCTAATCTATGGAACTAGAATCAAAAATTGAAGGATTACTTTTTTATAAGGGTGAAGATGTCCAAATAAAAAAATTGGCAGAACTTTTAAATGTAAATGACAATGATATAGAAGAAGCCTTAAAAAAATTAGAAATTTCTCTTTTAAATAGAGGGCTAGTTCTTGTCCGCAAAGATGATTCTGTGGTTTTGGGAATTACTGGAGAATTGAGTTCACTTATAGAGTCTATTCGAAAAGAAGAAATTACAAAAGACTTGACGAAATCATCTCTTGAAACACTTTCTATTGTTTTATATAAAAATGGTGTTTCTCGTAGCGAGATAGATTATATTCGTGGAGTGAATTCAAGTTTTATATTGAGAAATTTAATTGTTCGAGGATTAATAGAAAAAATCACTGATCCTAAAGATAGTAGGCGTTTGCTATATCGTCCAACTTTTGATGCATTATCTTTTATGGGAATCACTTCCATAGAACAACTTCCTAATTACAGTGAGGTTATAACTCAATTACAAGAAGTTATTAAACAAGAAGAAAAAAATGACTAATGCTTTAAAAATATTTTTACCGGCAGTAATAAGTTTCATTGTTGGATTACTTCTAACTCCAGTTGCAACACATTATTTTTATAAATATAAAATGTGGCGTAGGGTTTCAAGAAACAATAATATTTCAGCAGAAAAATTAGAAGGATTTTCAAAGATTCATGACCATGTAGCTGAAGTCTCGACTCCACGTACGGGTGGTATGATAATTTGGATATCAGTCATCTTGACCGTTGCTGTTGTTTGGTTTATTGATATTTTATTTCAATATGATTCAATAAATAAATTTTATTTTATTAGTCGAGCTCAAACACTCTTGCCATTTTTTACACTAGTTGTGGCTTCACTCATTGGTTTAGGTGATGATTTTTTGCAAATTTTTGGACGAGGAAAATGGACAACGGATCCAATTATTTTAAGATACATAAAAATAGGAATCATTTTAACACTTGGTCTTGTTATAGGACTTTGGTTTTATTTTAAACTAGGAGTTTCTGATTTATATATTCCTTGGTATGGTTTTATAAATTTAGGTTATTTGTTTATTCCATTTTTTATTTTAATAATGCTTTCCTTATGGTCATCTAGTGTCATCGATGGAGTAGATGGTCTCTCAGGTGGAGTTCTTGCTTCAATCTTTATGGCTTATACACTTATAGCTTTCTTTAACAATCAAACAGATATTGCTACTTTTTGTGCGGTTATTACTGGAGCAATAATTGCTTTCTTGTGGTTCAATATTCCTCCTGCCCGTTTTTATATGGGTGAATCTGGAATGATTGGTCTTACTGTAACTCTCGCTGTTTTAGCCTTTATGACTGATACAGTTTTACTTCTTCCAATTATTGCTTTTCCGCTTTTTATCACATCACTTTCAGATGTTATTCAGATTACTTCACGAAAACTTAGAAATGGAAAAAAAGTATTCTTATTTGCTCCACTCCATCATCATTTTGAAGCTATGGGGTGGCCAAAATACAAAGTAACTATGCGTTACTGGATCGTAGGAGTAATGACATCAATAATAGGAGTAATTATTTCTATTTTAAATTAAATAATGAAAAAGTCCCCAATAGATAAAATTTTTTTTGGTATTGTTATCACTCTAGTAGTGATAGGGTTAATTACTTTTACTTCGGCTTCTCTAGGAATACTTGCTAAAAATGAAGCAAAGTTTTATGGGGTAATTTTCAGTCAGTTTATATTTGGATTTTTGGCCGGATTGATAGCTTTATATGTTGGATTAAAAATACCGTATAAATTTTTTAGACAATATTCTTTAATTTTATTTATTCTATCTATTATTTTAACTGCACTTGTATTGATTCCAGGAATTGGACAGATTCACGGGGGGGCGCGTAGATGGATAAATATTTTAGGATACTCATTTCAGCCTGTTGAATTTTTAAAAATTGGATTTATTATTTATTTTTCTGCTTGGTTATCTTGGGTAAAAGGGAAAGTTAAAGATCCGATGTTTAGTATTTTGCCACTTATTGTGTCTCTTGGTATTATCGCTGCTGTTTTATTAAAACAACCAGATACAAAAAGTATAATTCTTATATTTATAACTGCACTTACGATGCTGTTTGTTTCTGGCACGCCAGTAAAATATATTTTAAGTTTTTTTGGTATAGCGATTGTTCTGGCTATAATTTTAGTTTCTTTTCAACCTTACCTAAGAGAACGAGTTAATACTTTTATTAATCCAAGTCAAAATAGCCAGGGTTCGTCATATCAATTACAACAATCATTAATCGCTGTTGGTTCAGGTGGGATTTTGGGTAGAGGTTTGGGGCAAAGTATTCAAAAATTTAATTATTTACCTGAACCACAAGGGGACTCTATCTTTGCAGTTATTGGAGAAGAAGTTGGATTTTTGGGTTGTGTTATTTTAATTATTTTATATGTGGCATTTGCTTTACGCGGATATCGAATTGCTATTAGAAATGCCCCAGATTCATTTGCTAAATTACTTGTGATTGGTTTTATTACCATCATAACAGCACAATCTTTCATGAATATCGCTTCTATTATTGGAGTTTTTCCACTTACTGGTGTACCTTTAGTTTTTATTTCTCAAGGGGGGACAGCCTTGCTTCTTTCACTAGGAATGATGGGTATTGTTCTGAATATTTCTCGTTTTCAAGGAAAGCCCATGCTGGAAAGATAGAACTAAATAATATATAATCAATAACATATGAAAATATTACTTACAGGAGGTGGAACAGGAGGACATTTTTATCCTCTTATTGCTATTGCAGAAAAACTTACAGAAATAGCTGACAAAGAAAAAATTATTGATTTGAAACTTTATTATATGTCCGATAAGCCATACGACAAACGTTTGCTTTTTGAGAATAAAATTACTTTCGTACCGATTACTTCTGGTAAAATGCGAACATATTTTTCTATAAATAATTTTTTTGATATTTTTAAAACAGCGACCGGTGCACTTTTTGGTCTCATTAGTATGTTTTTTATTTATCCAGATGTAGTTATCTCAAAAGGAGGTTATGCTGCTTTTCCCGCAGTCTTTGCAGCAAAATTACTTCGAATTCCTGTTATTGTTCATGAATCAGATTCATTCCCGGGCAGACTCAATGTTTGGACAGCAAAATTTGCTTGGCATGTGGCTATATCGTGGCCAGAAGCAGCCGAATATTTACCAGAAGGTAAAACGGCTCTTACTGGTCAGCCAATTCGTAAAGAGATATTGCACGGTGACCCAAATGGAGCCCATCAATTTTTTAAACTTAATCCCGATCTGCCTGTGATTCTTGTTGTGGGTGGTTCTCAAGGAGCTCAGATGATAAATGATATTATCGTAGACACACTTCCTGAATTACTTTCTAGATATCAGATTATTCATCAGGCCGGAATAAACAATATTGATAGTGTTAGTTCTCGAGCAAAATTATTAATGGAAAATAATCCCAACATGTCTAGGTATGCTCCTGTGTCTTATTTAAACAATCTTGCGACTCGTATGGCCGCTGGATGTGCTGACCTAGTTATTTCACGTGCAGGTTCAGCAATATTTGAGATAGCATCATGGGGTGTACCTTCAATAATTATTCCGATTACAAATTCAAATGGAGACCATCAAAGAAAAAATGCTTTCAATTATGCAAGAACTGGAGCGTGTGAAGTTATTGAAGAAAGTAATTTATCTTCCCATCTACTCGTTTCTGAAATAGATAAAATTCTTTCCTCTTCTTCAAAACTAGCGAAGATGAAAGAAAGCGCTTTATCTTTTGCTTCACCAGAAGCCGCAGAGAAAATAGCTCAATCCGCAATAGACATAGCTCTGACTCATGAATAATAATTATATGGATAAAAATACAAACACAAAAGTTATTACTCGTTTTGCTCCTTCACCGACTGGCTTTATGCATGTGGGAGGTATTCGCACTGCGCTTTATGCATATCTATGGGCAAAGAAAAATAATGGAACCTTTATTTTGCGTATTGAAGATACTGATAAAGCAAGAGAAGTTCCTGGTTCAATTGAACATATAATGAAAGCTCTCAAATGGATGGGCCTTGATTGGGATGAAGGTCCTGATATAGGAGGACCAAATGCTCCGTACAAACAATCTGAAAGACTAGAATCATATAAAAAATATGCACAAATTTTAATTAAAAAAGGCTTAGCTTATGCAGATCCTTACACAGAAGAAGAGGTTGAAGTTTTTCGTAAAAAAGCTGATGAAGAAAAAAGACCATTTTTATATAGAGAACATCGTCCCGATAACCCTCCTATTTGGGATGGATCTAAACCACTTCGTTTTAAAGTGCCTCTTATAAAACGTTATGAATGGAATGATTTGGTTTTTGGAAATCTTTCAGCTGGACCAGAAGCATTGGATGATTTTATCTTAATAAAAAGTGATGGCTATCCTACTTATAATTTTGCTCATGTTATAGATGATCTTGAAATGCAAATAACTCATGTTATGCGGGGACAAGAATTTATTTCTTCTGTTCCTAAATATTTATCTCTTTATGATGCTCTTGAAATAGAAAGGCCTCTTTTTGCAACATTACCACCTATAATGGGTAAGGACGGGAATAAAAAATTAGGAAAAAGAGATGGAGCAAAAGATGTACTTGATTATCCGAAAGAAGGATACTTGCCAGAAGCTATGATGAATTTCTTAGCATTTTTAGGATGGAATCCAGGTGGAGAAAAAGAAATTTATACAAAGGATGAACTTATAAATGTTTTTGATATTTCGAGAATTGGACATTCTGGAGCTCAGTGGAATGATGATAAACTTGATTGGATTAATAAGGAATATATTAAAAAACTTTCCACAAATGAATTAAAGGATAAAATTTTTGAATGGTTGCCAGAAGAATTAAAAATAGAAAAACTTATTTCGGTTATAACTGAGAGAATCTCAAAATTCGGAGATATTAAAACAATGGTAGATACTGGTGAGCTTGATTTTTATTATAAGAAACCAAATTATAATAAAGACAAATTAACTTATAAGAATTCTACAGAGACGGCACTTTCAAATAATTTAAATAATGCAGTTAGTAGTTTGTCCGAAATTGATGAGATTAATTTTAATAAAGAAACTGTAAAAGATTCATTAAATAAAATTATAAGTGCTACTGGAATAAAAAGTGGAGAGATTTTGCACCCCGTACGTTTTGCATTATCTGGTTTAGATAAATCACCAGATCCATTTATTTTGTCTGAGATTCTGGGTAAAAATGAAACTATTGAACGTTTAAATAATGCAATAAATTTCTTAAAATAGTATACTGTAAGGTATTGATGAAAAAATTAGTATTTTTTATTATTTTAATAGGTTTCTGCCTATATTTACTACCTATAGGAGTATTCGCTTTGACGGCAAGTGATGTCAGAAAACAGATTGATGATACAAATAGCCAGATAGAGGCTCTGGATCGTGAGATTTTACAATATCAGTCTAAAATTACTAAAACTAGTACTGAGAAAAATACGCTTGCTAACGTAATCAAAGAACTAACTTTAACTAGAAGTAAATTAATAAAAGAACGTGAACAAATTCAGAAAAAAATTACAGCAACAGGGCTTGTGATAAATACACTTTCTAGTGATATAAAAGATAAGGAAAATTCTATTTCTATTTCTAAAAAATCATTAAGTCAGATGATAAAAGATTTAAATCAAAATGATGATATTCCTGTTGTAGAACGCCTTCTTACTGTAGATAATTTTTCTGATTTTAGTCGGGAATATAATAATTTACTTACATTAAATCAAAAAATTAAAGAAAATATCACAGAAGTATCTATTAAAAAAGAAGTTCTTTCCACAACAAAAAATCAAAAAGAAAGTGAGCAACAAAATTTAAATACTCTTAAAAATAATCTAGTTCAAAAAGAAAAAGTTGTTGCAATTACTAAAAATGAAAAAGATACTCTATTAATTCAAACAAAAAATAAAGAAGCTGAATATCAAAAACTTCTTGCTGAAAAAATAAAAAAACGAGATGCTTTTGATAAGGCACTCGAGGATTATGAGGCTCAACTCAAATTTATTTTAAATCCTAAAATTTTACCAAAATCAGGTTCTGGTGTGTTGTCTTGGCCGCTTAGTTATGTATTAATAACTTCTCCGTTTGGTGAAAGATGGGGTAAATTTCATTATGGATTAGATTTTAGAGCTTCAGTTGGAACTCAAGTTATGGCTATGGCCTCTGGTGTTGTAGAGGGCACAGGGGATACAGATATCGCTTGTAAGGGTGCATCATTTGGTAAATGGGTTTTTATTAGATATAATAATGGTCTTTCTAGTACTTATGGTCACTTATCAGTAATATCTGCAAAAGTTGGGCAGAAAGTAAAGGCTGGTGATATTGTAGGTCTATCTGGTAATACAGGTTCTTCTACTGGTCCACATTTGCATGTAGGAATTTATGCTTCAACTGGAGTAAAAGTTGATACTGTACCAAGTAAAAGTTGTAATGGTAAAATATTTACTCAACCGATTGCAGCTCTAAATGCATACTTAGACCCAGCTCTTTATTTACCTAAAATAACTTCCGAAATGGTTAAAAAATAGTTTTTAATTTGCACAATATTTTAATTTAATGTTATAATGTATTTATGAATGATGACGAAAGAAAACCAAGATTACACATAAATATAGGAGGATTAATTATTCTTATAATAATCATTCTTATTTTATTTAAAGTTGACATTAAATCAAAAATAAAATCTCCTCAATTTCAAAAAAATGTGACTTACATAGAGGACACCGTAAAAGGTTTTTATGTAAAATACATCGCGAATCCTCTAAAAATAAAAGCTAGTGGTTTGTTTAGAGATGTTTCAAATGAGGGCGTAAAAAAGATGCAGGATAATTTTAATAATACTATTTTTAAAGTTCCAAGTAATAAAGATATAGAAAAAGCCACCAATTAAAAAAACCTAGTTTATCTAGGTTTTTTTAATTGTGCCCGAGGTGGGAATCGAACCCACATCCCTTACGAGACACGATTTTAAGTCGTGCGCGTATACCAGTTCCGCCACTCGGGCATATACAATAAATGGCTACAGAATTATAATTACATAATTTTCAAAAAATTACAAATTTTGTTATACTCAAAATATGTCTAAACAGTATTATACAACTATAGGTCTTGAAGTTCATGCCGAATTAAATACTAATTCAAAAATGTTTTGTGGCTGTATTAATAACCCAGACGAGAAAACTCCAAATGTTAATATATGCCCAATATGTATGGCACACCCTGGAACTCTTCCTGTTATCAATAAAAAGGCCGTAGAGAGTGTCATCCGAGTTGGTCTTGCTATAGGTGCGAATATCGCCGACTTTACTGAATTCGATCGTAAGAATTATTTTTACCCAGATATACCAAAAGCATATCAGATTTCTCAATACAAATTCCCAATAGTTTCTGGGGGTAAGTTAAATGGAGTAGATATTACTCGCATACACCTAGAGGAAGATACTGCAACTTCAAAACACGATAAAGGAGACTATTCTTTAGTTGATTTTAACCGTGCGGGAGTACCTTTAATGGAACTTGTAACTGAACCAGTTATTCACTCGTCTAAAGAAGCGGGAGATTTTGGGAGAGAACTTCAATTACTTTTGAAATATTTAGGTGTCTCTGAAGCAAATATGGAAAAGGGTCAAATGCGAGTTGAGCTCAATATTTCAATTTCAGAAGATAAAGAAAAACTTGGAACTAAATGTGAAATAAAAAACATTAACTCTTTCCGAGCTGTTGAACGTGCCGCTGAATACGAAATCAAGCGAATGTCGAAACTTTTAGACGAAGGAAGGGAGGATGAAATTGTTCAGGAAACTCGCGGTTGGGATGAAAATAAACAATCTACTTTTTCTCAGCGTTCAAAAGAAAATGCAAATGATTATAGATATTTTCCAGACCCAGATTTACCAAAATTGTTTTTGAGTAAAGTTTTTGACTTAGAGTCATTAAAAAGTGAATTACCTGAACTACCTGAAGCTAAACGTACTCGATATCGAAGTGATTTTGGAATTAAAGATGAAGATATTGAAAGTTATATCACAGATCAAGAACTTGGTTTATGGTTTGAGGGAGTAGCTAATTTATTAAACAATAATAAAGAACTCATAAAAACCGCATCAAATTATATTACTTCCGACTATCTAGGGCTAAAAAAGACATTGTTGGAAGTCCGACTTCCAACAATTCGAAATTTTACTGAACTTATGAATATGGTCAGTGATAGTAAAATATCATCTCGTGTAGCAAAAGATATACTTGCGATTATTGTCTTGAAAGATGAATCACCAATGAAAATCGCCGAGGAAAAAGGACTAATACAAAACCACGACGAAGGAGCACTAAAAGAAATCGTTCAAAAAATTATCGACGCAAATCCTGAAGTCGTGGCAACATATAAAGGTGGCAAAGAAAATGCCATTATGTCTTTAGTTGGTCAAGTAATGAAAGAATCAAAGGGCTCAGCTAACCCACAACTTGTTCAAAAATTATTAAAAGAATTACTTGCATGATATGAATAAAGTGAAGCTAGGTAAATATAGACATTACAAAGGAGGTATTTACGAAGTTATTGGAGTCGCTCGCCACAGTGAATATCCAGATCAAGAGCTAGTTATTTACACCCATCCAAATGAAGATGGCACAGAACAATTGTGGGCAAGACCAATTGAAATGTTTAAAGAAAACGTCGAAACAGAAAATTATAAGGGGGCTAGAGGTTTGAATACTTGGGTCAATAAGTAGTATAATATTAAAATGAATTTACTAAACAAAGTAGTATTAATTACAGGATCATCCAGTGGAATTGGGGAAGTTATTGCAAAAGCTTTTGCTAAAGAGGGATGCAAAGTAATAATTAACTGTAACAAAAATATAGATAGTGCTAATAAAATCGTCCAAGATATTAACTCGTCTGGCGGTCAAGCCTTTTTCGTTCAAACTAATGTCTGGAAACAAAAAGATGTGGATGGCATGTTTAGAACAATTATTGATAAATTTGGAACATTAGATATTTTAATAAATAACGCTGGTGTAGCTAGAAGTAAAAAATTTTTAGAAACTAATTATGATGATTGGATTCAAGAATTTAATGATAATTTTTTTGGTGCTGTTTTGTGTTCCCAA
Source organism: Minisyncoccota bacterium (assembly GCA_041666225.1). Taxonomy (GTDB): domain Bacteria; phylum Patescibacteriota; class Minisyncoccia; order Phycocordibacterales; family UBA9973; genus UBA8515. The sequence goes on from JBAYHJ010000005.1 coordinate 31,367, forward strand.
AAAGCCGCCCCAATTATGTTGAAGCAAAAATCTGGAGTAATTTTAAATACTTCTTCTATTAGGGGACTTTTGCAGACAGGAAGAGAGGGGATTATGCCATATTCAGCAGCCAAATCAGCTATAAATAATTTTACAAAAACTCTAGCAAAAGAATTGGCACCAAATATACGAGTAAATGCAGTTGCTCCAGGTTTTACATATACACCAAATTATGATAAAAATTCTGCAGAAATGAATGATAGTTTTATCGAAAAAACATATATTAAACGATTTATAAAACCCATTGAAATAGCCGAGGCATTTATATATTTAGCAAAAGCAGATGCGGTTACGGGAGAAATACTAGTTGTTGATGGAGGATTTACGTTAAAAGATGGTTAAAATATTATTCACTAATTTTATTAATTAAAAAATATACAATGAATAAAAAAATAAAGGTAGCTATTAATGGTTTTGGAAGAATCGGTCGGGCATTTTTGAAAATTGTTTGGGATCGTGATGATATTGAAATTGTCGCCATTAATGACTTGGGTTCGATTGCAAGCTTATCATATTTACTTCGTCACGATACTGTTTATCGTAACTGGGATCACAAAATAGAAGCAAATGGAACTGATTTAGTTATTGATGGAAAAGTTATTAAATATATCTCTGAGAAAGATACAACAAAACTCCCTTGGAAAGATTTAGATATTGATGTTGTTGTTGAATCAACAGGTCTCTTTACTTCGTTTGATAAAGCAAAATTCCATATTGATTGCGGAGCCAAGAAGGTTGTCATCAGTGCTCCTTCAAAAGGAGCCGAGAGTACTATTCATGGTGAGACAATTCTTTTGGGTATAAATGAAGAAAAGTTTGGAACATGCGATATTACTTCCAATGCTTCTTGTACGACAAATGCAGCTTCGCCACTTATCGCTATAATGCACGAGAGTATTGGTATAGAGAAAGCCATTTTAAATACTGTTCATGGATATACTGCGACTCAAGCCCTAGTTGATGGCCCAAGCAAGAAAGATCTTCGTGAGGGTCGTGCAGCAGCTCAAAACATCATTCCTAGCTCTACAGGAGCCGCTATTGCCGTTACAGAAGCCTTTCCAGTATTGAAAGGTTTATTTGATGGTATATCTATACGTGTACCAGTTCCAGTAGGATCAATCGTAGATATTACATTCATTGCTAAGAGAGATACAACAAAAGAAGAAGTAAATGAAATTATGAAAAAAGCCTCAGAAGATCCTTGCTGGGAAAAATTATTTGCAGTTACAGAAGATCATCTAGTCTCAAGTGATATCCTTGGAGAGAGTCACCCTTGTATAGCTGACCTAGAAATGACTCGTGTCGTTGGTGGGAACCTCGTCAAAGTTCTCGGCTGGTATGACAACGAAATGGGGTATACATATACACTAGTCGATCATGTAATTAAAACAGGTTTAACTATTAAATAATATGAAAAAAATTATTAAAAATATATTTATTGTTATTGGTATCATAGTATTATTTTTATATTTGTTAATTTTTTTTATTGCAGAATCTATTAATAAAAGTTCTCGCATAGAAAGTGAAAATTATAAAAAAAATATGGATTTAATACAAAATAGAGATAAATATCTAGAATCTGATAATAATTTATTTAAGGAACCACAATTAATTGTAGATGTTGGATTAACTAAATACAATGATTTTTATTTAATAACGGATAAAAATTATGTCATTCTTCCTTACGGAAGACAACTAATAGATTCAAGAGGAAATTATTACAGTCGAATGTTAATGACAAACCAAATAAGATTATCAAATCTTAAAAAATTATTAAATAAAGAAATAAAGATTAAAGTTCGTGCTACTAAAAATTTACCGTATGGTTATAAAATAAATGAAAATAATCTAACAGATGTTTATCCTCTTAATCAGAGTACATATTATATGGCAGATATAATATTTGATAATTATTATTTAGACATGAATTTTAATCCTTGTAATGAAAATTACAGTACAATTGATGGTTATTATTGTAAACAAGATGAACAGACAATATATCCTAGACAAAAAGAGTGGGAGGGTGAAAAAAATTAAATAATCTCTCCTTTAAATACAAAAATCGCGGGACCACGAAGGATTATTTCTTCGTGGTTTTTTGATACATAAAGTTTTCCACCAGGGAATTCTAAGGTAATTTCTTCTGGTCCTAAGCATTGCTTAGGACTAAGTTTATTTAAGATTGCGTAAACTGCACAAGCACCAGTACCACAGGCAAGAGTTTCTCCACATCCACGTTCCCATACTTTAACTTTATAATTTGTATCATCAATTTTTTCTACAAATTCAACATTTATTTTATTTGGGAAATGATAGTCATTTTCTATTTCTGGCCCAATGGTTTTTATATTAAAATTATTTAAACTATCTACTATTACAACAGCATGAGGATTACCCATTGAAACACATTCCATTTCTAACTCTTCTAAATTCAAAACCCCATTAGGAAAATCATCATGTTCGAATACAGGAATTCCCATATTCACAGAATATGTATCATCTTCATTGCATATAATTTTTTTTATTCCAGCTCTAGTATCGATATATATTTCAGAATTGTTGGAAGTCCGACTTCCAACAATTTGACTAAGATAGAATTTTGCGGTACATCTGACTCCATTACCACACATTTCAGCTTGCGTTCCGTCAGAATTATAATAATTCATAAAACAATCCGCCTTCGCTTGGCTTCGGCGAGACAAGTCTGCATTGTCTGATTTTTCTATAAGGATTAGTCCATCAGCTCCAACACCAAAATGCCTATCACAAATTAACTTAATATAATCTGGTTTAAGATCAATATCTCCCTCAAGATTATTAATCATAATAAAATCATTCCCAGCACCGTGATATTTATAGAAATTAATCATATTTTCTATTATACCCTGTAGTAGAATTTATTAAAAATGTTATACTTAATATATGATTTATATAGGAAGTGACCATGCTGGTTACGAATTAAAAGAAAAATTAAAAATATTTTTAGCTGAGTTAAGCTATAAGGTTATTGATAAGGGAGCATTTAAAAAAAATAGTGATGACGATTATCCTGACTTTGTTATTCCTGTTGCAGAATCTGTGGCTCAAGACCTTGGAAGTTTTGGAATAGTTATAGGTGGAAGTGGACAAGGAGAAGCAATGTCCGCAAATAAAATAGATGGAGTTAGAGCAACAGAATACTACGGTGGCGATCCTGAAATTGTAAAAGTATCACGCTTACACAACGATGCAAATATTTTATCGCTTGGGGCTCGTTTTGTATCAGAAGAAGAAGCGAGAGAAGTAGTTACTCTATTTTTAGAAACAAAATTTAGTGGAGAAGAAAGACATATTAGAAGACTCAACGAAATTAAAGAAGAAGAAATTAATAATTAATTAAACTAGTCACTAAAAACTAGATACTAGAACCTAATCTATATGACCGAAATAACCCCAGCTATACTCGTAAGAGATTTCAATGAATTAAATGAAAAATTAGCAAAATTTGTAAACATATCAAATATAGTACAAATAGATATTTGTGATGGTAATTTTGTTTCAACTATTTCATGGCCAATGAATCCTCGCGATCGAGAAAGTGTTCAATCAGTGTTGGATGAGGAAAATGGATTACCATTTTGGGAACAATTGGATTTTGAATTTGATCTCATGGTCTTAAATGCTCACAAACAATTTGATTTTTTCGCTCGACTTGGAGCAAAGAGAATTGTTTTTCACTTAGAGGCGGAAACAGAAACAGATTTTAAAGAATTCCTAGAATCACTTGATCCATATTTTAAAGATAATATTGAAATTGGAATTGCTATAAACACAATAACTAATATAAGTAAACTTGAACCATTTATAAACTATGTAGATTTTGTTCAATGTATGGGCATAGAACATATCGGACATCAAGGAGAAGAATTTGACGAAAGAGTCCTTATTCAAATAAAAAATTTAAAAACAATATATCCAGAGCTAAAGATAAGCGTAGATGGCTCTGTTAATGAAAATACAGCTCCCAAACTTATTGAAGCTGGTGCAACTAGGTTAGTAATTGGCTCAGCATTGCGTCAAAGTTATGACATACGAGAAACTTTTAAAGAATTTCAAAATTTATAATTCATAAAGAAAAATGATACAATAATTGTGAGAGAATAAAAGCTACACAAATTATAATAACAAAAAACTCCTCGGATCTCCTCGCCGAATCCCTTAAGAAGCTCGGCCAGACATTTTTTCATAAAATAATTTGTTTCACTTAAAATAACAATGGAAAATTTAACTGACGAAAAAATTAAAGAATTAAAAATAATAGCAAATAATATCCGCAAAAGTATTATTGAAATGCTTCTTGAGGCAGGTTCTGGTCACACAGCAGGAGCATTGGGAATGGCAGATATTTTTACTTCACTTTATTTTCATATACTAAAACATAAACCCAAAGAACCACTATGGGTAAATCGTGATAGATTAGTCCTTTCAAATGGTCATATTTGCCCTGTTTTATATGCATCCATGGCTGAAGCTTCCTATTTTCCAAAGGAAGAATTAAAAACTTTAAGACAATTTGGCTCGCGTCTACAAGGACATCCACATCGTGAATTTATGCCATGGTTAGAAACTTCCTCGGGACCACTCGGATCTGGACTTTCACAAGCTGTTGGAATGGCTATCGCAGATAAAATATATGGTGGAGATAAAACAATATACGCACTATTATCTGATGGGGAACATGATGAAGGAAATACTTGGGAAGCAATAATGCTTGCCAATAAAGAAAAACTTTCAAACTTAATCGTAATCGTTGATAGAAATAGTATTCAAATAGGTGGAAATACAGAAAAGGTTATGCCTCTTGGTAATTTAAAAGAAAAATACCAATCATTTGGATGGAATATTTTTGAAGTGGACGGTCATGATTTTTGGGAAATTAATAATGCGATTTATAATGCTAAAAAAAATAAAGACAAACCATCTGTAATAATTGCACATACAATACCAGGGAAAGGAGTCCGAGAATGGGAAAATGATTACCGTTGGCATGGTAAAGCTCCTAATAAAGAAGAAGCAGAAATGGCATTGCGCGGATTAGGAGCTAGTTTATAGTGATTGGTTTCTATATAACAATAAAAATACATGTTAAATCAAAATTTAAAACTTAATACAAAAATATTCAATACTGATTTGGAAAAAATTTCAACACGCCAAGGTTTTGGTGAGGGGTTACTTAAAGCAGGAAGTGAAAATGAAAATATTGTTGTGTTAAGTGCAGACTTAGAAGAATCAACAAAAGTAAATATTTTCGCTGAGAAATTTCCTGATAGATTTATTGAGCTAGGCGTAGCAGAACAAAATTTAGCATCAGTTGCAAGTGGAATGGCTTCTATGAGAAAAATTCCGTTTATTGCTTCTTATGGAATATTTAGTCCAGGTAGAAACTGGGAACAAATTCGTACAACTATTTGTTACAACAATCAACCAGTAAAAATTATTGGTTCACACACCGGCCTTTCTGTAGGACCCGATGGAGGAAGCCATCAAGCATTGGAAGACATAGCTATAACCCGCGTGATACCAAATATGGTTGTAATATCACCTTGTGACGCCATTGAAGCAAAAAAAGCAACAATAGCATGCTCTTTAACAAAAGATCCTACTTACATTCGTTTAACTAGAAATAATACGCCCATAATAACTACGAATGAAACTCCATTTGAGATAGGAAAAGCTCAAATAGTTTTTATTCCTGAAATAGGTCTTGCTCATGTTGGAATAATTGCCACAGGCCCAATATTATATAAAGCGATTGTAGCTGCACGTGAATTAGAAAAGAAGGGAATTAAGGTCAAGGTTATGAATTTGTCGACTATTAAACCATTAGATAATGATGCTGTAATAGCACTAGCAAAAGAAACTAGAGCCATAGTGACAGTAGAAGACCACCAAATTGCTGGAGGTATGGGAAGTGCTGTTGCAGAATGTATCGCACAAAATTATCCTATACCAATAGAATTTGTTGGAGTAAAAGATAAATTTGGCCAATCAGGAAAGCCCGAGGAATTAGAAAAATATTATAAAATTGATGATTTAAATATAATTGAGAGTGTTAAGAAAGTAATTAAAAGAAAAGTCTAAAATTAATTTTCTTTCTTAATTTTTGCAATTTTATCTTTTAGAATTTGTATTGATCTTTCAACCTCTAATATTTCGAACGAGATATCTATTGTATCTTTTTGGCTAGTATAATCATTAAGAGAATCAATCAAATTAATTTTTTCTTTTTCTTTTTTTTCTAGTTCAGAAATATAGAAAAAAGCATTTTCAGGTTTGTTCTCAAGCATTTTCTTATATTCCTCAAAACTTACTTTATTAAATACTTTTTTCACTTCGAGCCCCTTAGGAATGTTATTTTCTGGCTCATTTTTTCCAATTTTATTAAAGTCTTCCATATATATTCAATTTATTTTACTTGGCTTATAATCCTCAGGTAAATTTTTTACCAATTCTTCAATTTGTTCTCTGTTTAATAAACCTTTATGTGGGCCAACTTCTGACACTACTGACATTGAATTTATTGCTCCCCACATTAGCGCAACAGAAGGTTCTTTCTCTAAAGATAAAGCCGATATAAAAGCAGATGAAAATGCATCTCCAGCTCCTGTGCTTTCTATAGAATTTTTAATAACAGCTTTCATAAATAAAGTTTGCTCTCCATCATATAAATAAGAACCATTTATATCATCAGTAATTATTACCATTTTGGGACCTAAATCGTATATCATCTTTAATAATTTAGAAATATCTTTTTCTTCTGTTTCTAATATCTTTCTAGCTTCCTCGTGGTTACATAAAAATACATCGGTCCGATTATAAATATCTTTAAGTTGCTCGTGTCCTAACTTAATCTGAAAAGTTCCTGGCTGAAAAGCAAGCTTAACTTTTATATGTCTTTTTAAATAATTAACTATTTCATCATGAAAACGTAATGAATTCTCTCCAAGTGAACTTAAATAAATCCAAGCAGGGGATTGATATTCTTTTGATTCTTCAGTCTTTGTCCATTCATAATTATATTTTTCATGTTTTACTAAAATAGTACGTTCTTTTTCATACCAAAGAACATAATGATAATTTGTAGGCTTACCTAATTCTATCTTTATAAAATTAGTGTCAACATTTTCTTTTTGTAATACATTCAAACAATCAATTCCAATCTGATCATCACCAATATTTGTCATCAGTGCTGATTTAAGCCCAAGCCTACTTGCAGAAACTGCCACATTGGAACTGTTCCCGGTAGCATGACAAATTTCAGCTGATTCATAAGGAATTTTACCGCCATAATTAAGACATAGTTTGCAGTGATTGCCTTCTAAATCACATTTTTCTTCAGCATCTTTAATTTTAATAAAAACGTCTGTTGCTATGTCACCTATAGCTAAAATATCGATTTGTTTCATTTACTTATTATATCATGATATAATATTTTTATGAAAACATTACGTGAATATATAAAAGAAGCAGAAGAGAAAGGTGTTGCTATTGGACATTTTAATATTTCTAATATTGAAGCACTTCATGGTATCTATGATGCAGCAAAAAAATTAAATCTTCCTATTATTATTGGAGTTTCTGAAGGTGAGGAAGAATTTATCGGTAGAAATGAAGTAGCCTCACTTGTAAAAATGATTCGTGAGAAAGATAATTATCCTATTTTCTTAAATGCTGATCATCATTATACATTTGAATCTGTTAAAGGTGCACTCGACGCAGGATATGATGCTGCAATTATAGATGCTGTTAAATTACCACTTGAAGAAAATATTGCCCTTACAAAGAAATGTGTTGACTATGCAAAAGAATTAGGTGAAAAAGAGGGAAGAGATATTCTAATTGAAGCAGAGCTTGGTTTTATCGGCCAATCATCAAAACTTCTTGATGTTATCCCAGAAGGTATTAGTGAGGCTACAATGACCAAACCAGACGATGCAAAAACTTTTGTAGAACAAACTGGAATCAACTTGCTTGCTCCATCTGTGGGCAACATTCATGGAATGGTAAAAGGAGGGAACCCAAGACTAGATATAAATAGAATTAAAGAAGTTCGCCTTGCTTCTGGTGTGCCATTAGTACTACACGGTGGCTCTGGAATCGCTGATGAGGATTTTGTTAATGCAATTAAAGCTGGAATTTCAATTATCCATATTAATACAGAAATCCGTGTAGCTTATAAAAAAGCACTCGAGAAGTATTTAAAAGAAAATCCAAATGAAGTTGCTCCGTATAAAATTCTCAAACCAGCAGTAGAAGCTATAGAGAAAGTAGTGGAACAAAGATTAAAACTATTTAATAATCTATAAAAAGTTCGAACCCTAGTGGAGGAGCCATATAGACAAATCTACATTTATATGTTATTGTATGAACAATAATAGTTTTTTTGACATCTGGTTTTATTGGTTCTCAGAGAAGATAAATTATTGTCTTTTGTGGGAACCAATTAAAATTATATAGCCATGCCAAGCATTACACTGAAACTTCAATTCGTCGAAGATGGTATTATGAGTCAGAAATTGATTACAGAAATACGATCAGCGTTCATTCATGTGAAGGAATTAAACCTACAAGGGAAAGATCAAGCCATATTTATTAATGTTGTGTATACTCACAACGATCCAGTTTTCCCCGAAGGATTATTTGAAGCTGAAATAATTCTCAAAAAGAAACCCGACAGAACAAAGAATGTCCTTGATCAGTTGGCCAAGAATGTTTATGGTGCAATTTCTGGTGTATTAAATCAGTATGAGTACCATGGATTTTTCGGCAGAGTGAGAACAATAACATTTCACCAAGACGAAGAAGGGTACGTTAGCTCAAAAAGTTTATGAGATTTCAAAATCACGTATGAAGGTGACAGGTTAAGTTGATTTACCTGAATTAAAGAACCAACACATGAGCCACTGAATAAAGGTGGCTTTTTTATTTCCCCACAATACTTATTCAAACTTCATCCCACCCAGTAGTTCATTTGGGTAAATGAAGTTCGGAGCCAACTAGACAAATCTATATTTATATGTTATTGTAAACATAATAATAGTTTCCTATTAAGAGCCCCCAAGCAGAACACTAACTAGTTAATAATGACTCCCTTAATAATACCACACTTTGTGGTCTTTTTTGTTTTTGTAACTCTCTATCAAATTCTTCTTGTGGTGTTTTAAAATTAAGACAGGTCATGTATTTGTTTCTAAGTTTCTCTTCAACCATTTTAAAATGAGATAGTGGAAAGGAAGACAAATCAGATTTTTTCTTAACATATCTTCGTATAGCTTTGTTTCTGTTCTCGACTGTACCTTTTTCATTAGGTGATTGAGGATGACAGAAATACACTGTTGCATCCAATAATTCAGAAAGTTCTTGATGTTTTTGAAACGAAATATCATTATCTAACGTCAAACTTTTAACTGGAATATCAAATAGTAATTCTTCTATCAATCTATTCACATTTCTATTACTCCTATCCTCTAAATATACAAGGAATGGATATCTTGTTTTCCTCTCTACAAGCACAAGAAGTGATCCTTTACCATCTTTCCCGCTTTCAATGAAATCACCCTCGAAATGACCAAATTCTATTCGTTTTTCAATATGTTTTGGTCTTTTATCAATGAATACTCTTCCATCTATTCCTACACTTGTTCCTCTTTTCTTTCCAGTCTTTTTCTTAACAGCATTACTATACAAACACTTCTCTATCTGTCTTCCATGAGGACTTTCTACGAACTTGTATATTGCCTTAGAACTGGCATATTCAATTCCTTTTTCTACATATTTTAATCTTCCAGATATACCTTCAGGAGACTGATGATCTTTTATATTATCTACAACAAACTTTTGTAATTCTTTATTCATTGCTACCTTCAAGCAATCTCTCTTAGATTTCTCTCTTTTTACATCTGCCTTATGCTGTGCTTTTTTTGCATTGTAGATTCCACTTACACTATTGTTCTTAACCTCATTTGATATATTTGAAACACTTCTTTTTAATACTCTTGCAATCTCTCGCAAGCTTTTTCTTTGTCTCAAAAATCTTTCAATTTTCTTTCTATCGCCGAAACACAAATGCATATATATTCTCATAATTCTATTTTACAAGTGTTCTGCTTCAAAGGTAAATCTTCATTTTTCGACATGTGTTTTAGTGGTTATCAGAGCAGACAATACTTTTGTCTCTTGTGGTAACCATTAAACAATATAATTATGAGAGCTCTAATAAGCAAAGCAAGAAAAGTAATTTTTCTTCATGCAGTTAAAGCTGCAGGAATTGAAGAAAGGAAAAACTATGAAGGAGAATTGGGGTCAGAGAATTGGGGTCAGCCACTATTAATGATATAATATTACTATGCCAAGAATAAAAAGAATTAATGTTGGAGGATATATATATCATGTTTTAAATAGAGCAAACGCTCGTGTACAAATTTTTGATAACAAAGAAGATTATAAACTTTTTGAAAATATTTTAGAAGAAGCTATTAAGAAATTTAATGTAAAGATTTTAGCTTATTGTATTATGCCAAACCACTGGCATATGGTTTTGTATCCAGAAAATGAAGGTGATCTATCTATGTTTATGGGATGGCTTACAAACACCCACACAAGAAGATGGCATACAAAAAAGGGAACTGTGGGACAAGGCCATCTCTATCAAGGAAGATATAAATCATTTATTTGTCAGGATGATAATCATTTTCTCACTTTAGTTAAATATGTTGAACAAAATGCAATGAAGGCTAATCTAGTTAAAAAAGCAGAAGATTGGGAATGGTCTAGTGTCTGGAGAAGAGAAAATGGAACAATTAAACAGAAAGAAATTTTATCAGCATGGCCAGTATTTAGACCAAAAGATTATTTATCTTGGTTAAATACAATTTTACCACAAGAAAAAGGAGAAATTATTGAAAAATCTATCATTAAGAGTATCCCTTTTGGAGAAGATGTTTGGGTTAATAATACTGTAAAGAAATTTGGATTAGAACAAACACTAAGGAAAGTTGGAAGACCTAAAAATGGTGGCTGACCCCAATATCCTGACCCCAATATCCAATATCCAATATCTCGAACCTATTGACTTTTTTGTGTAGTTTACGATATAATATAAACATAAATACGAAAAGGGATCCGAACGGTTAACTACCTAAGGAGCCCTTTTCTTTTATATGGAGATCTTATTTTTTATGTCTTTATTATCGAGATAATCAAACAACTCTCCTCCTAGACTTTTGTATAGAGATGAAGCAAATTTTTTATTTGGAAATAGTATTTTTTTAAGTTTGTTTTCTTCTATTAAAAAATCAACTAATAATTTATAATCACCATCTCCCGAAACTAAAACTATTTTATTAAAATCATTTTTTCTATATATTTTTTTCATTATCTCAAAAACAATATCAGTATCAACATTACCTTTCTTTTTGCCGAGCATCGCTGGGTTGTGCTGTTTAAAGACTAAAATAAACCCGGCTTTTTGAATTTCTGAATATATTTCTTGATTTACTTCCTGTACATAACCTAGAAAATAATAAGCTTCTTTTACTCTATATTTTTTCTCTAAATAAACCTTGAATTTAAATAAATTTACTTTCCATGAATTATCACTTAAGGTTGTTCCTAAATGTAAATTTTGACCATCTATAAAAGCTATATTATTTGTTTCAATATTTTCCACATTTTTATTATATCACATCATTTTAATTATTTATTATTTCCATCCGAACATCATCCCAAGTTTGGGACAAAATTAAGTGCTGTGAAAATAGGGTTATTTCTACTTGCAAATTTGGCTTTTTGGTGTTATTATTTCACCCATGAATACATTAACCGCAATAAAGCGAAGTAAGGCAGATAAGCTTGCATCCGTACGAAGTAACGGTATGGTACCAGCTGTTGTCTATGGCGCTCGTGTGGAAAACACTATGATTTCCGTGCCGAGTGTAGACTTCGTAAAAATATTAAAAATCGCAGGTGAATCAAGTACAATAATTCTTGAATTAAAAGGCGATGAGACAAAAAAAGAAGCTGTTCAAAAGATAGATGTTCTTATTCACGATATGCAAGTCGACCCAATAAAAGGATTTCCAATTCACGTTGACTTCCTTGCTATTGATATGAATAAGCCAGTTGAAGTAACTATTCCAGTAGAATTTATTGGAGTTGCTCCTGCTGAGAAAAATAGTCTTGGAGTATTAGTAAAAGTTATGCACGAAATTGAAATTGAAGCTCTTCCAAAAGATCTTCCTCATAATGTAACAATAGATGTATCTATACTTGAAGTTTTAGATGCTCAAATTCACATTAAAGATATCAAACTACCAAAAGGAGTAAAAATGATAACAGATGGAGAAGAAGTTATTGCTCTTATTTCTGCTATTAAAGAAGAAGTTGTTGAAACCGCTCCTGTAGATCTTTCTGCTATTGAAGTAGAAAAGAAAGGAAAGAAAGATGAAGTAGTGGATGAAGAAAAAGCTGCTTAATATTAAAATATATTAAATAAAAGCCCCATTCTGATTTATCAGAATGGGGCTTTTATGATACAATAGAGTTTATGAGTTTTCATTTTAAAAAAGGTTTTTCGATTGTAATTATTGCCATCTTTATACTTGGAGCTATATCCTATCATATACCAGTGATCAGGGCCGATGTTGTATTGGATAATGCTCAAGCAGATAAGGCTAGACTTGAAGCAGAATTATCTAAATTAGAACAAGAAATAGCTGCAAAGCAAAAAGAATTAGAGGGTCAAAAAGGTAAATCTGTTTCGATTTCTCGAGATATTTCTATCCTCACTGCTCAAATTCAAAAATCTAAACTAGATATTAAGGCAAAAAATTTAGTAATTCAAAAATTAGGAGGTGAGATTAATGCAAAAAGTAAAAAAATTGAAGCATTATCTACTAAAATAGATAGAGAAAAGGAATCATTAGCTCAATTAATAAGAAAAGAAAGACAAATAGATGATAAGTCTATTCTTTCCTTGATTTTATCTCAAGACAACATTTCAGATGCTTATGGAGATATTGATACTTTTGCCTCTATCAAGCAAGGTATTCAAGATTCAGTTAATGAAATTCGTGGAGTTAGAGTTCTTACACAATCAGAGAGAAAAAATCTTGAAGAAAAAAGGAATCAGGAAACAGATACTAAATATGAACTTGAAAGTGCTAAGGCAAAAGTAGAACTTAGTGAAGCAGAAAAAAAGACACTTTTAAGTATTAGTAAAAACAAAGAATCAGAATACCAAAAAGTTCTGACCGAAAAAGCAAAAAGGCGTACTGAAATACTTGCTGCAATATTCAATCTTGTGGGGGGCTCAACAAAAATCAATTTTGAAACTGCACTTATCTATGCAAAAGAAGCTCAAAAACTATTTGGTATTGATCCAGCATTTTTGCTTGCAATATTAACTCAAGAGACAAATCTTGGTTCTAATGTTGGTCAATGTTATCTTACTGATATAAAGACTGGGGCAGGAGTTGGTATGAATACTGGTAAAGCATTTCCAAATGTGATGAAGCCAATGGGACTGGCAGGAAGAAAAGGTGATATCGATGATTTCTTTGCAATAACAACAGCACTAGGAAGAGATCCATTTAAAACCAGGGTATCTTGTCCTATTGCTGGAGTAGGAGGTTATGGTGGAGCTATGGGGCCCGCCCAATTCATTCCTTCTACTTGGGGTGGATATAAGAGTAGATTAAAATCTCTATTGGGGCACGATGCAGACCCATGGAATCCAAAAGATGCATTTATGGCTTCAGCAATGCTTCTTACAGACAAGGGAGCTATTGGTAATAATGCAAGTGTACAACACATAGCAGCGTGTAAATATTACGGAACAGGAGGCTCTACTTGTTCTTATAGTAACAGTGTGATGAAATTAAAGATTGGAATTCAAAATAATATAGATCTATTGCAAGATTAATAAATTCATGATAATATCACAAAACATATGAAAAAAGATATACACCCAAAATATAATAATAAATCAGAAGTAACTTGCGCATGTGGAGCAACTTTCCCAGTTGGTTCAACAATGGATAAAATTAATGTTGAAATATGCAGTCAATGTCATCCTTTCTATACCGGAAATGAAAAAGTTCTAGATACAGCCGGACGTGTTGATCGCTTCAAAAAGCGTGCCGCAGCAGGTGCAAAAGCAAAGAAATAACTTTCACAAAACCTCCTCCTTTTAAGGGGGGAGGTTTTTTGGATTAATTCCTCCCCTCCTTACCAAGGAGGGGAATGAGGGGAGGTCAATTAATTAAGAGACCCCCTCCCCTTGTTAAGGGGAGGGGGAATACAAACCTTGTGCTATAATATTTTTATGCAACTAGACTTAGAACAATTAAAAAAAGACCACAAAACTAGTTACTTTGCTATGGAGTACGAGCGTCTTTTGAGTGAAGAGAAAAAAGTTAATGATATGCTAACTGAAGACGAAAGTTTACGAGATCTAGCAGAAGAAGAAATTCAAAATATAAAATTTCAAAAAGAAGCCATCGAAAGACAATTAGAAGAAATGTCAAAAAGAGAAGAGGAAGAAGAGGAATTTCCAAATGAAATTATTCTTGAAGTTCGTGCTGGTGCAGGAGGCGATGAAGCATCTCTCTTTGCATGGGAACTCGCACATATGTATGAAAGATTTGCAGAAAAAAATAAATGGAACTGGAAAATACTAAATGAATCTCTAAGTAGTGCTGGTGGTTACAAAGAAGCTTCAATCGAAATAAAAGGGAAAGATGTTTACAAACTTCTCAGATATGAGACAGGTGTTCATCGGGTTCAACGTATTCCTGCTACAGAAAAAAATGGCAGAATTCATACTTCGACAGCTTCTGTCGCAGTACTTCCTTTAAAAAAGAAAACTACAATTATTATAAATCCTGCAGATTTAGAAATAGAATACTCACGTTCAGGTGGAGCTGGTGGCCAAAATGTGAATAAAGTCGAAACAGCTGTTCGTCTTATTCATAAACCAACAGGTGAGGATGTTCGCTGTACCACAGAAAGAACTCAACTTGGTAATAGAGAAAAAGCCATGATGATGCTCACTTCAAAACTTCAAATGATTAAAGATGAAGAAGATGCAAAGAAATATTCAGGCGATAGAAAGGCGCAAATCGGCACAAACGACCGAAGTGAAAAAATCCGTACCTATAATTTTCCCCAAGATAGAATCACTGATCATCGTATTAAACAGTCTTGGTCAAATATCCCAATCATAATGGAAGGGAACATAAATAAAATCATTGAAGCACTTTCTTCTGGAGTAATGGGGGAAGAGGAAGAATAACATCGTGAGGCAAGACCTCACGATTTAACGTTGAATCTACCCCAGCAAATATTGACAAATATGTTGTAATATGCTATACTATATAGAGTAGTATAGTTCCTACAGGACGGGCTCAATCCGAACACTCACATTTCTCCATTAAGGAGTTTTTTTTGTTTTAAATACTCTTGTAGTACTTCATATGGGGTCTTGTAATTCAAGCATTTCATAGATCTTCTATTAAGTTTCTCTTCTAAGGAATGAATTTGTTCATCGGAATATTTAGAAAGGTCTTTACCCTTAGGAATATCTCGACGAATGTATTTATTCGCATTCTCAACCGTTCCTTTCTCCCATGAATGATATGGATGACAGAAATACAAAGGAACATTTAAAAGATTAGAAAGTTCTTTATGTTTTCTAAATAATATATCATTATCAAGAGTTATACTTTTCATATATGGATATTGTTTCTGTATCCCCATTAATGCATCATGAACATTTAAAATATTTACAACTTTAATTAATGCCAAAAATGCCATTCGACTCCTCCTATCAACCACTACAAGTAGAATTCCACTACCTCCTTTCCCTGAAACAACAAAGTCTGCTTCCATATCACCAAATCTAATTCTATCATTGATATATTTAGGTCTTTCATCAATGAAAACTCGATCAAGTAGTGTTGGATGAATTACAATTCTCTTCCGTCTTCTTTGTTTCTTCTTCTGTCTATATACCTCAATTTTTCTTCCATATATACTATTAATATATCGATAGATACTATCTTTAGAAACTGATATATCAAATGACTCTTGAGTGTTAATTCTTCCAGCAATTACTTCTGGTGATTGATCATCATACAATTTGTTATCTACAAAGGATTGTATCTCTTTATTCGATACTATCTTCATTCCTTGATACTTACTATCCTTTCTTCTAACATATGCCTTATGATTTGCTTTCCTAGCATCATATATTCCTTCAATTGAATTTCTCTTTAATTCATCACTGATACTTGAAACACTTCGTCCGAGTGTTTTCGAGATGTCTCTTAAAGAATATCCTTTTTCTTTTAACAGGAATATTTCATCCCTTTCACTTTTAGAAAGATGCGAGAACTTTTTGTTTTTTTCATTTGTTTATTATATCAAAGTGTTCGGATTCAGATGAGAAGTTAGGGTTCTTTAATATTTTGATTTGATTGTTTAATTTTATTAGGTTTTCTTAGTTTCTTTATGGAAATTGAGAAAACCTAATAAATAATTTATAAACAATTAATACTTAGAAAAATGGAAAAGTTAGAAAATGTAATAACAGAAAAAGCCCTAACAGAACAAGAAGTCATTAATTTGATAAAAGAATTTTCTGAAAAATCATCTGCAGTAATTAACTATGATAAATCATTACTTCAAACGATTCATGGAAAAAGACTCCGGATAAACGACGTGGATATTAATGACGAAAATTTTCCAAGTGAGCAATCATTAAAAGGAGAAGTTGTAATCCTAACTAAACTATTCGCCCGAAAAGATGCGGGGGAAAGTTGTTCTCAAATGATAGAGAGAATGAAAGAAGACGGGTATCATCCCGCAAGTATTATTGAACTTATTTCATTAAATATATCTGAATACCATAGGCAATTTCATATATATGCGTATGGGTCTGTATTTAAAAACAGGAGACAATATTATGTCTACCCGTTTATACAGTTAAATGAAGTAGGATTAACGAACCTCTCAACATATTTAAGCGAAAATGATCGTTTGCTGGGAGTTTGCAGGATAATAAAATAAATACCACTAATTAATAAACAATGGGAGACTCATAAAAGTCTCCCATTTTTATTTATCTAAAATACTCATTCGAACTTCCATTCAAATTCAGAGGAAAATTTTTCTTGCATTATATTTATATATCTGTTATAATTTCGCCAGTAGTTAGCTTATGTTTTGGTATTAATTTCATCCTTCGTTGTGTTAAACATTGAGGTATGTAAATGAAATCGAGCTTTGCGATTACATTTATAAATTAGTTTTCTTCAATTAGTGGATATGAAAGTATCGCTAAAAGAAGCACAATTGTCATATATGGCAAAAAAGTTATATGTTGGTGGTCTTCCTTATAAGACTACAAACGATGAGCTCAAAGCTCATTTCAGTGCTGCAGGAGCGGTTGCTTCAGCAACAATTATCATGGATAAGATGACAGGTCGTTCTAAAGGTTTCGGTTTCGTAGAAATGGAAAACGATGCTGATGCAACAACTGCTATCTCAATGTTTGATGGTAAAGATTACGATGGTCGCAATCTTACTGTAAATGAAGCTCGTCCAATGGAAGAACGCCCACGTGGTAGTTTCCAAAGATAATCTATCTTAATTAAATTAAAAAACTCCCCAAAAGGGAGTTTTTTAATTGCAATAACTCAATATTTTTGATATAGTCTATCTGTATTATTACGTATAACCATATGCGTGTGTAGTTCAGTGGTAGAACGCTGTCCTGATAAGACAGAGGTCCTTGGTCCGATTCCAAATACCGTTGCGAACAAAGGCGTTTCTAAACATTAAAAGGGAGATAGGACACACTTCCGCAGAACAGTGTTCCGCGGCTCAGCTCAAAATTCGTTAAAAATTTAAAAAAACACTACATAAAATAGGAGTGTTTATGGACATTAAAATGTTAGCAGAGAGGTTTTATAATCACTCGTTACACATCCGTGGTTTCTCTAAGAATACGGTAAATAGATATAAAAGTATTATAGATCCGTATTGTGAATATTCTAATATATCAGAAATAGAACAGGTTTCAGAAAAAAACATAAGACAGATGTTTTTTTATGGTCGCACAGAGAGGAAGTGGTGCTCAGGAACTTTTATTTGCAACTACAAGGCACTTAAGGTGTTTTTTGACTGGTGTATCAAGGAAGGACATATCAAAAATAATCCTATGAAGTGTTTGGAGTTGCCCAAGCTAGAGAAACGATTACCACTAAAGTTAACAAAACAAGAGTCATCAAAATTATTGGAAGTAGTTTTTAATTATCCTTATGATTATGAATATTTAAGATATAGGAATTACGCAATTTTCTCACTTTTTTTATTTGCTGGACTTAGAAGGGCTGAGTTATTAAAATTGAAATTAACGAATATCGATATTGAGAATCAGACTATCTATATATCTCTAGGAAAGGGCAACAAGGACAGGATTATTCCAATGAACTTTACTCTTACTGAAACCTTAAAAAGATATTTAGTGGAACGCAAAAGATTAAACAAAACATGCCCAGAGTTCTTTTGTTCTCTAAATCGTAACATGGGATATACAAATAATGGACTCAGGCGATTAGTAAAACAAATAAGAGAAGCATCTGGAATTAACTTCGCATGTCATAAACTTCGTCATACTTTTGCTACGCTCCTTTTAGAAAATGGGTCAGATATTTATAGTATTTCTCGACTAATGGGCCATAGTGATATAAAGACGACTACAATCTATTTATATGCCTCTGTAGAGCATTTAAGGGCACAGATGAGTAAACATCCACTAAACACAATATGAATACGAAAATACCCCCTTTTACGTTAAGGAGGTATTCGTTCGAAGAAAACACAGGGGGGATAAGAGGGTAAATTTCTATTCATATGTCAGAATTTTTATATTTATATATAAAATATTTAATTATTGTATATAGTAGTTTAAAATTACCTTCTTATCCATCTTATTCAGTTTCTTCTTTTCTGCCTTTAATCTTCACATTTCTCCAGCCCTGAATCTGTTTCTTGTCTATTGCTTTAGTTCCGTCAATGATATAACCACTATGATTAGGCAATTTTCTACCTAAAAATTTCTTATCAACAATTGGCAAATTATAGAATTTCGCGTATCGCGCGCACTCTTCGTACATCGCATCTTTACTTACCCAAGCACTCGTTTCTTCTTCTAGGCAATCTTTAACAAAGTTAGCTACCATAGAGCCAGAAAGTAACATTTCTTTCTTTACTTCTTCTGGAGTTTTACCATAGCTAAAATCTTGCTTTTGTAAGATTTCACTTAATCCAAACAGTGATAAATTCAATAATCCAGATAATTCTTCTTTAGTTGTCATTTTATCTGTAAGGAATTTATCCACTCTTGTAATTTCCGCTAGGAACGGAACAATGATCCATCTGCTGAAATAGGCATCGTCATTGGTATCTTTTACGTCTGGAATCTTATTACAAGCAAATGTTAATTTAGCGAAGTTCTGAAACTGAAATTGTTCTCCAAACTTCTTTTCACCGCTAATAATTCCACCACCAGTAGCTATCTTAAACAATCCATTGTCATTAATATCGCTGAAAGAAAGATCATCATATACATTTATATGTTTGTTATATAAGTGAGAAGATGCAAATTTGTCAGAGACTATCTTTTGTAGACTAATTCCTGAGACATTTTCTTTCCCTATAAATCTTTCGAACAATTTTATTAAGGTAGATTTTCCTGTATCTTTCTCTCCTACAAAGATAATGGCTTTCTTAATGAAGTAATTTCTGTAGAGACAAAACCCGAACCATTCTAGAATTATTTTTTGATCCTCTGGCAAAATCTCATTCAGAAAGTTACTAATTACTGGACACATTGCATTCACATTGTAATTAACAGGAACCTTAGTGAAGAATAAGTATTCAGGACTATGTGGCATAAATTCTTTATTTTTAATGTTAAATATTCCATTATTAAGATTAATGAAATTCTTATTAACATTAAAATCTTCTAAATCTGCCAAGGTTGAATCCTTAATCATTTCAATGATATTATTCTTGTTAGTAGTTGTCGTAAGCTCTTCTAATATTTCTTGAATTTCTGCCTTTATATTATTTAAGCCTAAAACGTAGATGCCATCTTTGTAGATGTAAATATCGCGTATTCTTTCCCCGATGGTTTTAATGTGATATTTCTTAATGAGATATTTGGCAATTTCATATGATGTTTCTTTAGGGTGATTCAAGAAGTTACTCTTGAAATTTACATCTTCCGATATTTTTAGTACTAGATCTTTCTTCTTTTCCTGCTGGGATTGAATAGCAACCATAATTGTGTGTTCTCTATAATCCTTTCTTATCTGTGTTTTAACTCTTGCCCCAAGTGGTGAACTAAGCCATAGACGTTCCATTTGTTCTGCGTTGCAATCTGTCCAATAAGCTAGGTGCGAACATAAAGCTAAATCAGCCACAGAGTCATCGTTATTATGTGCAGTTGTATCACCGTTATACAGTAATTTAATTTTATCTCCTATTTTAGATGCGAACATTTTGGAAAGAATGATCTCATCGTCAATTGATGGAATAGCAACTGGAAATATGGCGGTTTGTTGCACTCCTTGCTTGCCCCATGGATAACCAATAATTGAGAGTAGTGCTATTGCTTCCTCTGGAGTAACTGTGCGGACAGGTAACGCTTCTTCAAGAGGGTTATTTGTCACAGTGAAATAACGACCTGATGTATAAGCTTCAAATGGGCCTTTCCTATTTGCTATAAGCTTAAGCGGTGCTGTAAGCGATAAATAAAGATGCAGTCCACTTTCAGACGGACTAATCTCTGTGTAAGTTCCTGCTTCCTTAATAAGCTTAAGAATATTCTCTCTTTCTTCATGCATGATTTCATTACCATCTAAACAATGATCTATATCAATTCCAAGAAGTAGTTGGTCTGGCGTAAAGACTATTCCAATACCTTGCGATACATTTACTACTTCTTCATACATGTTCCAAGTTGATGGGTTATCTGTTGATGCAGTTCTTCCATCTAAACCAATTGGCAACTTTGTAACTCGACCATCTTCTCCTGTTTCTTCATACCTCCAATTAACCCAGCACTTTTGTTCGCCAAAGGTTGATGCAAGTATGTTTTCATCTTCTTTTTTTTCTGTTTTTACTAATTCTTCTTCTATACTCATATTTATTCGGTCTTCGAAAAATTTCTAGTTACAAATTTTAAGAACATTTCTGATAACTTAAATGCACCTTCGAGACATTTTTCATTATCCACAATACGATTTACCGACTTTTCAACATCTTTAGCTGAAATAAATTTTGAGGATAATACTAACGTCAATGCCATCAGAAGATCCTCCTTTGAATACTTATCAGCAAAGTTCGTATATTTGTGTCCTATCATAATGTTTTCAACTCCTACTTTTGCCTTTTTAGGGCTATTTTTTTTACTCATATTTTTTAATATATTATTTAATAATTGCAGGATGTTCCTTGCTTACTATTTCGTAAGCAAGGTTATCCCACATGGGGGGGCACTATTTAGTTTTTACGATTACATTTCTCACAAAATGTAAGACTTCGAAGAATATCAAGAGATTCGAAAGCATTTTTCATAATCACTTGGCATACATCATCCATTGTCACAACTTCTTCACAGAAGTTATCTATTTCTTCTTTGAGCACCTTGGGCTCTTTTGTTTTCTTTTTTAACATGTGTTTTTATAGTTAGGCTATTAATCTTCCTCTCGACTGAGGATTCCTTCTATTATTTCAAATCCTCTTTTCAGACTTTGATTTTTTTTGAATTAGTGGAAAACATAAAAAAAAGAGCCCTATTTTTAAGGACTCTTTTTAAATTTCCACTAAAATTTCGGAAATTTCTTCCACTAACTCCCACTCTTTTCTCTTATTTTCATATAAACACTTTGATTTCCATCAGTAAATTCAAGTGATATACTCAACCCTTTTTTTGAAGTTTTGCGTTGTAATTCTTTTAATCTATCTTTTAATATTTCTTTTTTTCTAGGCACTGTTAGATAATGGTCATTCTTTAATTTACTTGTTTTAGGAGTTGTTTGATCAAAAACAAACTCAATTCTCTTTGGTACTTCGATTGGCAAAAGGCATTCATATAATTTACTTGCAACATTATCAATTGCACCTATCTCAACGCTTTTTGAACCAAAATTTAGTAGTCTTCCTCCGTTTGCAGTTTGTAAAAGAGTTTCATTATTATTATTATTATTCATACCCGTTCTTTTTTCTGTATTTGAACTTTTGAGATGCTTAATGTCTGTTATTGGTGATTGAGCAGTATTACTACTTGTTACATCTTCAAGCATTTGTTTTAACTCAAGATCTCTTATTCCAGTGTTTGGTTTGTATTCATCTCCCAGCAATTCAGCTCTCTTTTGTTCTGCTTTAGACACTAAATACCGAAGATTGGTTTCTGCTTTATATAAAACTTTTTTATCTTTTTCTTCTCTATATGGAAGATAAATAATATCCAAGGGGATCAAATATCCCTTATCTTTAAAATTTAAATTTCCAGCGGGTATTTTTAATTCTCCTAATAAATTAAGTAAAATATTATATTTTTGATTAAGTTCTTTGTATTCTCCTGGATACTTAATAATTATTTTTACTATTTGTAAAATATCAAAAGCACACTGTGAGAAATTATGTAGTGTAGTAGCTTTTACTTCTGTTAGTTTTGTCCTTGGCATGGTTGGATTATATCAAAAATATACTTTATAACCCAATATTAGGATTCCAATCCCTACTTATTAAGCATCTTCTAAAATTCAGTTTTAAGTGGTATACTTTTGACAGTTTATACTTATCAAGTGACTAGTTAAAATAACCTATAATATTACACAAATAACCCATGTATTTAATTAATAAAGACAAGAATGACATTGAACAGCTTGAAGAAGTAACTTTTAAATCAGCAGGTTTTAAAGAACGACAACATCTCCAAGAATGGATAGCAAAGAATCCTTTATCACTAGGTGAGGATTTTCTAATTATTCAAAAAGAATTTGCTGGTTTTGATGATACAAATGAAAGACTTGATCTTCTGGCTTTAGATAAAAAAGGCAATTTAGTAGTTATTGAAAACAAGCTAGATGATACAGGTAGGAATGTCGTATGGCAATCACTAAAGTATGCTTCATATTGTTCAAGCTTAACTAGTGAAGGTATTGAAGATATTTTTGATGAGTATTTAAAAAAGAATGGAATAAAAGAAAGTGCTAAACAGTTACTAGAAGACTTCTTTGATGATGAAGATTTTAAAGAGAAATTAAATACTGGAAATAGTCAAAGACTAATAATGGTTGCTCACGAATTTAGAAAAGAAGTAACCTCAACTGTTTTATGGCTCCTTAACTTTGGATTGAGAGTTCAATGTTTTAAAGTTACACCTTACAAGCTAGGAGAAAAGTTTCTTTTAGATTTTTCTCAGATTATTCCTATTAAAGAAGCTGAAGATTATATTATAAAAGTTGCATCAAAGAATAGAGAAGAAATTGGTAATCAAGAAGAACTAGAAAATAGATATTCAGTTAGATATGATTTTTGGACAGAATTCTTAAAAGAAGTAAATAAAAAGAATAGTTTATGTGCAAACTTAAGTCCTAGCAAAGATGCTTGGATTGGCATAGGTTCTGGAGTAAGTGGAATAAATATAAACTTAGTTGTTACTAGGTCCTACGCTAGAGTAGAAATATATATAAATAAAGGAGTAGCTCAAAATAAAGAAGTGTTTGATTATTTCTTTAAACAGAAGGAGCAGATAGAAAAAGACTTTGGAGCACCCCTAGATTGGGCAAGAATGGATGATAAGGTTACTTGTAGAATTAAGTGGCAATTAGATAGTGTTAGCATCTTTGAAGAAGCAGATCATAAGAAAATGAATGACTTCTTGATTGACGGACTAGAAAGAATGAAGAAAGCATTTACTGAACCAATAAAAAACTTATAATAATTAAAATAAATTTATGGCTTTCAATGAAAATACAAGAGTAAAGATTCCAGCAATATTACATCTATCCAAATTAGGATATGATTATATTTCTCTTTCAAATGCAAAGATAGATGAGAATACAAATATCTTCACTGATATATTTAGAGAGAGTCTTTTAAAAATAAATAAAGATGTTGAAGAACATGATATAAAGAAAACTTTTGATGAAGTTTCTCTTACTCTTGATAATGATGATCTCGGACAAGAATTTTATAATAAGTTGATAGCAACATCTGGAATAAAACTTATTGATTTTAAAGATTTTAGTAATAACACCTTTAATGTAGTCACTGAACTTACCTACAAGAATGGAGATGATGAATTCCGTCCAGACATTACGCTTCTTATTAACGGTATGCCTCTTGTATTTATAGAAGTTAAAAAACCTAATAATCAAGAAGGAATACTCGCAGAAAGAAATAGAATAAATGTAAGATTTAAGAATAAGAAGTTTAAAAAGTTTATAAACATTTCTCAGATCTTGGTATTTTCCAATAACATGGAATACGACTCTGAATCAATCGTTCCTATCCAAGGAGCATTTTATGGGACACCATCATATCAAAATGCGAACTTTAATTGTTTTAGAGAAGAAGAAAAAATTGATTTAGCTAGGATTTTAAAAGAAGAAGATGAAGATATTGAGAATATTGTATTGAAAGATAACAATTTATTGACAATAAAACATTCCCAAGAATTTATTACTAATAAAGATAACAATACTCCCACAAATCGGATTTTAACTTCGTTATTTAGCAAAGAAAGAATAGCATTGCTTTTGAGATACAGTATTGCTTATGTTCAAGAAAAGAACGGACTTGAAAAACACATAATGCGTTATCCTCAATTGTTTGCAACAAAGGCAATTGAAAATAAACTAGAAAATGGAATAACTAAAGGTATCATTTGGCACACACAAGGTAGTGGCAAAACAGCACTTGCTTATTATAATGTAAATTATTTAACTGACTATTATCAGAAGAAAGAAATAATCCCAAAATTCTATTTCATTGTAGATAGAATTGATCTAATGATTCAAGCTAAGAACGAGTTTGTAAATCGTGGTCTTACCGTGCATATAGTTAATTCTAAGGAAGAGCTTACGAAAGACTTTAATTTATTAACAGCAATTCATAACCTCTCAGGCAAAAGAGAAATTACTGTTGTTAATATTCAAAAGTTTAAGGATGATACGGATGTATTAAAAACAATTGATTATAATATAAATACACAGAGAGTTTATTTCTTAGACGAAGTACATAGAAGTTACAATCCTACAGGAAGTTTCTTGGCTAACCTTTTTAATTCAGATCGCAAAGCTATCATGATAGGGTTAACAGGAACTCCACTTATAACAAAAGATAGATTCTCCAGAGAAATCTTTGGAGACTACATTCATAAATATTATTACAATTCGTCTATTGCAGATGGATATACTTTAAAATTAATTAGAGAAGGTATAGAAAATAATTATAAAATTCAACTCGAAAAAACCTTAAAAGAGGTTGAAGTGATGAGTGGAGATGTAGAAAAACGAGTTATATATTCACATGAAAAATTTGTAGAGCCGATGCTTGAATATATAGTTGAAGATTTTATTAAAAGTAGAATAAGATTTGCTGACAATAATATTGGTGGAATGGTTGTCTGTGATAGTTCTGATCAAGCTAAGAAGATGTCTGAAATTTTCGAAAGAAAATATAAAGACACTGATAAAAATTTAACATCAGCTCTTATTCTCCATGATGTTGGAGACAAGGAAGAAAGAAAAAAAGAAATTGAAGATTTTAAAGCTGGTAAAATAGACCTCTTGTTTGTATACAATATGTTACTTACAGGATTTGATGCTAAACGACTTAAAAAACTTTATATAGGTAGAATAATCAAAGACCATAACTTACTCCAAACACTTACTAGAGTAAACAGACCATATAAAGAATTTAGATATGGATATGTTGTAGATTTTGCAGATATTCGTAAGGAATTTGATTCTACAAATAAGGCATATTTTGATGAACTGCAACTAGAACTTGGAGATGAGATGAAGACATACTCTGGATTGTTTGCTTCCCAAGAAGAAATTGAGCAAGATATACAAGATATTAAAGAAATGTTGTATCACTATGACTTAAATAATGCTGAAACTTTCTCTCAACAAATCAATCAAATAGAAGATCGTAGTGTTATATTAGAGCTAAAAAAGGCCTTAGAAAAAGCAAGAAATTTATATAATATCATTCGCTTACAAGGAAACTATGAATTATTAGAAAAAATTGATTTTAAAAAACTCAATCAGCTTTATAGTGAAACTTCTCATCGTTTAGATTTACTTAATCTTAAGGATTCTCTTGCAAATAGTACTGATACAACAAATCTTTTAAATATTGCACTTGAAGACATAGTTTTCATGTTTCGTAAGGTATCAGAAGAAGAACTTATAATTGCAGATCAACTTAAAAACATGCTTCGAAAAACTCGTGAAGCACTTGGTGGAAATTTTGATCCAAAGGACCCACACTTTGTTTCTTTATATGATGAATTAAAAAGATTATTTAATAAAAAGAATCTAGATGAAATTACACAAGAAGAGATGACTCAAAATATTGGTTCATTACAGCAAATCTACGACAAAGTAACAGAACTAAACCGCAGGAATAATTTATTAAAAGCAAAATATGAGAATGATGCGAAGTATGCTCGAATTCATAAGCGAATATTAGAAAAAGGAAACATTACTACACGAGAGAGTGAAATAGGAGAAACTCTTTTAGATATTAAGAAACAAGCTGATGAGAAGGTATTACTTAACGCTAAATTATTAAACAATGAAAGTTACTTTGATGGATTAATGATGCAAATGGTAATTGGAGGTTTTGAGAAAACAAATATTAAACTTGATTCTGAGTCAGCTAAATATATAAATAAATGCGTCGTAAGTGAGTACATTAATGAATTTCAAGGCACAATAGCATAATATATGACACAAGATTTTACAATTCAAACAAAACAATTAATTGATAACCTTAAGGGTATTTGTTCCTCTTATGGTTTAGGAAATGATGGTAATGAATTTAAAATCATTACTCAAGTGTTCTTGTATAAGTTTATGAACGATAAGTTTGGGTATGAAGTAAAACAGATTGATAATAGATTGCAAAAGGCTGAAAACTGGGAACAAGAAATATCTAAATATACTAACAAGGAGTATGATATGTTACTTCTAAAAATGAATCCAGATAGTGCTAAACTTAAAAGAGAGCATTTTTTATCTAGTCTTCATAACAGACAAAACGATGAGGAGTTTGCTAAAATATTTGATGATACATTGCTTGATATTTCTATTTTCAATAAAGATATCTTCTCTGTTAAGACTGAGACTGGAGCTAAAATAAAACTTTTTGATGAATTAAGTAATTTTATTACAGATAGTTCAAAGAGAGATGATTTTGCAAGAGCACTTATTAATCAACTTATTAATTTCAGTTTTGAGAAAACATTTAATCAAAAGTTTGATTTCTTTTCTACAATATTTGAATATCTTATTAAAGATTACAATAAAGATGGTGGAGGAAAATATGCTGAGTATTACACTCCTCATGTAGTATCAAAAATAATGGCTTCTATTTTAGTAGATAGTCCTGTAAAAAATGTAACTTGTTATGATCCATCTGCTGGTTCTGGAACTCTCCTTATGAATTTAGCACATGCTATCGGTGTGGATCGTTGTACTATTTACTCGCAAGATATTTCACAGAAGTCATCTAGTTTACTTCGTCTTAATCTAATTTTAAATAATCTAGTACATTCTATTCAAAATATTATTCAAGGTGATACTTTACTTGCTCCATATCATAAAACTGGTGATAAACTAATGACCTTTGATTATATAGTCTCGAACCCCCCATTCAAACTAGATTTTAGTAAAGAAAGAGATGATATCGAGTCTAAACAGAGTTATGGTCGTTTTTTTGCAGGAGTTCCTAAGGTTACACCTAAAAATCCAGACAAGATGGCAATTTATTTGCTTTTTATTCAGCATATTATGTTTTCTTTAGCTTCTAATGGGAAAGCCGCTATTGTTGTTCCTACTGGATTTATCACTGCACAAAGTGGTATTGAAATGAAAATTAGAGAGAAATTAATTAATAAAAAAATGTTACGAGGAGTAGTTTCTATGCCGAGTAATATATTTGCGACTACTGGTACAAATGTATCTATTTTATTTATTGATAAAACTAATACAGATGGTGATGTAATTCTCATGGATGCTTCTAGTTTAGGAACGAGTGTAAAAGAGGGTAAAAATAAAAAAACATTACTTTCCCCAGAAGAAGAACAATTGATTATTAGTACTTTTAATAAACGTAAAGTAGAAGAAGATTTTTCTGTGGTTGTTTCGTATGACCAGATAAAAGAGAAGGGCTATTCTTTTAGTGCTGGGCAATATTTTGAGGTAAAAATTGAGTATATTAATATAACTCAAAAAGAATTTGGAACAAAAATGAGCAGATATAAATTAAACCTTGCAGAATATTTCAAACAATCTCATGAGTTAGAACAAGAAATTAAAAAACAGTTGGAATTGTTAAAATATGAATAAGAAATATAAATTAAAAGAATTATGTGAAATTACTTCAAGTAAGCGAATATTTGCACATGAATACGTAGAAAAAGGTATATCATTTTTTCGAAGTAAAGAAATTATTGAATTAGCTAATGAACAAAAAATAGATGAGCCATTATTCATTAGTGAAGAAAGATATAATGAGATAAAGAAAAAATTTAACATTCCTAAAAATGGAGATATTTTACTTTCTGCAATAGGAGCTAATCTCGGAATCCCTTATTGGGTTAATTTGGATTTTGAATTTTATTTTAAAGATGGAAATGTTATTTGGTTTAGAAACTTTTCATCAAAATTAGACAGTGAGTATTTGTTTTGGTGGATGAATACAAATTATTTTTTTAAACAATTTACAGATAAAGCAATTGGAGCTGCACAAAAAGCTCTCACTATTGATTCATTAAATGAATATTTAGTTGAAGTTCCAAGTTTAAAAGAGCAAAGAGATGCTATAAAAATTTTTAGAGCAATATCAAAAAAAATTATAGTAAACAACAAAATCAACGCTGAACTAGAAGTAATGGCAAAAACCTTATATGATTACTGGTTTATACAATTTGATTTTCCAAATAAAAATAATAAACCTTATAAAAATAGTGGGGGTAAAATGATTTACAGTAATGAATTAAAAAAAGAAATCCCTGAAGGATGGGAAGTTGATAGAATAAATAAAAAGATTAAAATCGAATCAGGCTTTCCTTTTAATTCTGATGATTATTGCGAAAATGGAAAATATCAAATTATAACAATTAAGAACGTACAAGATGGATATTTAGATACTTCAACAGTAGATAAAATTGACCTTATTCCTGATAATATATCAGATTTTTGTGTATTGGAAATTGGTGATGTCTTAATGTCTCTTACAGGCAATGTTGGAAGGATGTGTTTTGTGGATAAAGAAAATCTACTTCTAAACCAAAGAGTTGGTAAGTTGCTTGGAGAAAAAGAATTTATAATTTATACTTATTTATTTTTTAAGAGACCAGAAAATCAAAAGAGGTTAGAAAAAATAGCTGGTGGAAGCTCACAGTCAAATTTAAGCCCAATAAATGCAGTAAAAGATTTTTTCATTATACCTTCACAAAATATATTAAATGATTTTTCAAAAATTATCATCCCTATTTTTGAACAAATAATAAGAAATAAAAAAGAAAACAGAGAACTCTCAGAACAACGAGATTGGCTCCTTCCAATGCTAATGAACGGACAAGTAACCGTTAAATAACAAATATGAACCCACTTAAAACAAATGGCTTAATAATTCAAAATTTTCCACAAAAGGAGTATGAGGCCATTCATTCAATTTTAAGTAGTAAGTATGCAGAAAGAAAAGAATATGAGCATTTTGCAGGAGCTTGGAATGCTGTGGCGTACAGATATAAAGCTGCTGTTGATCACGGACAAGATTTCATTGAATTATTCAAATTACATGGAACAGCACCACAACCAGAAAAAAGATATCTACAAGAAAAAGCTCTTTTTGATCACTTCAGCTCTTGCTTTTCTGTTTTTGAATCAATATGCTATGGATTTTTTGCTATAGGGTCTATTATTAAACCAGAATATTTTTCTATTATTGATCCAGTAGATCAACGAAAAATATCCCCAGAGACAACTAAGAGAATCTTTCAAGGTGCATTTCCAGATGAGCAAATTACTAAAACGTTAATAGAGTTAACTTCTGATCCAGAATTTGAAAATATTAGGAATACTAGAAATATTCTTACTCACAGAACAGCACCAGGAAGAAAGATTTATCTTAATATAGGAAAGGATGAATCACCGCCAACTGAATGGAAATTGAATAATAAACCCTTAGATGAATTTATAGTTAAATCAAACGAAGAAAATATGAAAAGACTTTTAAATAATTTATTAAATACAGGTGAAGAATTTTGTAAATCATATCTATAATTATATGGCACATAAAAATATTATAAAAATACCAAATAAGATAAAAGAGCAATTAGAAACATTTAGTCAGGATGATGTTGTTGTAGCTTGTGTAAAATATATTCCTAATGAAGAAATTAATAAATATAAACACTTAAACATACAATACATTAATGGAGAACTTATTGTTCCTCCTTCAGATACCCCAGATCCTAATGCTGGAAAATTCTCTCGTGCTAATTTAGAGGGATTTGAAAAGAAAAGAACAGATTTACCAAAAATTTCAAAAGATTTTAGTTTTGATGCTCCCAATTGGGGTGGGTATGGGACTCATGAGGTTTCTCACACACGAGAAGTATTTCAAAAAGATTTTTATCCACCAAAAGAAGTTGAACTAAAAATTGAACAAGTAGAAAAAAGAGAGAATGGTTTTAAAATTAAATTTTCCATAGAACAAGTAATCAATCGTCGTACTCCAAATTTTGAGAAAGAACTGCTTTATAACCTAAATTTATTACAAGAAAATGTTGGGATGATAGATGTATTTCCAAGTATTGCTACCCTAGCAGATTATGCAAAGACCGTTTATATAGATTGGGAAATATTACCACCTGGAACTGTTGATGAAATCATAGAAGCTTTATTAAAAAATCAAAGAACAGGAAGTATTACACCTGATCAGATAAAAATAACGAGAGAAAGAATAGCTGTTATGGCAAAATTGAAACCTACTGTATATATAAAAGGTATGACTGGTTTTTTAAGGTATTTTGGTGCAAAGTTTGGAGAGGATTTTGTTGTTTTTGAAAATATAAAATATGGAAATGCTTTATATATAATGTATGATTCTTGGGAGAAGTTAAGTAAGAAGAGTAGAACAGAGTTATTAAGTGGACCAAGAGAAGGATTTGATCGTATAGAACATAAAAATGGATGGGAAAATAATTTAGCAAAATTTGTTAGAGAATATAGGTATAAAAATAAATAGTAATTAGATGTCTGAATTTTATAATCCAAATAGAACAAGAAATATATATGACCCTAAAAGCAAGGAGCCTTTTAAACTATCTCGTTCAAAGATAGAGAACTTTATGCATTGTAAAAAATGCTTTTACTTGGACCGTAGATTAGGAATTGGACAACCACCAGGATATCCTTTTAATTTAAACACCGCTGTGGATACCTTGCTTAAGAAAGAATTTGATATACATAGAGCCAAACACAAGACACATCCTCTAATGAAGGCGTATGGACTCAATGAGGTGCCTTTTAGTCATGAAATGATAGATGAATGGAGGGAGAATTTTAAAGGAGTGCAGTATCTTCACAAGCCTACTAATTTTATCGTTACTGGAGCAGTGGATGATTTATGGCAAGATGAAAATGGAGAAATTATTGTAGCAGACTATAAAGCTACAAGCAAAACTTCGCAGGTTACACTTGATGCTGATTGGCAGGATGGATACAAAAGACAAATGGAAATATATCAATGGCTACTTCGTCACAATGGATTAAAAGTTTCAAATACTGGTTACTTTGTATATTGTAATGGAAAGACTGATAGAGAAGCATTTGATGGAAAGCTAGAATTTGATATTGATCTATTGCCATACACAGGAGATGATTCATGGGTGGAAGGAACACTTAATGAGATTAAAGAATGCCTTGATGGACCTATGCCAGAGCCAGATTCTGAATGTGATTTGTGTAATTATAGGAAAGCAGTTAGTGAAGTTGAAAAATAAAATTATGCATATCCCAGATGAAAAATTCGTTAGATTTAAAGAAATCTTTAAAGAAGAATTTGGAGAGGATGAATTTAATAAAATGACTAATAAACAATTATTTGAAAGTGCAACAAAACTTATAACTTTAATGGAGGCTGTTTACAAACATCAAAATTCTCATAATAATAAGGAAAGGATAGATAAAGCTTTTGATGTTTTATTTGATGAAACATTAAAAAATTATCGTAAATAATATCACTAAATTAATGATTTATTAAAATGTATTTAAGTGATACAATACCAATATGTCAATTCGAGACAGTATAGGGTCATATAAAATTCAAAATCTTGGTGGCACAAGAGCCAGTAAAGGTTTCTCATATCAAAATCATTGGGCGATTAAGAAAATTATAGAATTACATACCTCCGAAAAAGATTATGTTGTTTTATTTGAAGTATATGATGATGTAAGTGTTCTTGATAGTGAATCAAATCCTAGTAAAATTGATATTTATCAAGTTAAAAGTACCCAAAACCAAACCCCTGTAACTCTTTCAAAATTATGTCAAAAAACTAAACAAGAAAAATCAATTTTAGCAAAATTATTTTTAACTAAGGTGCAATTGCCAAAAGAATTAAATAACATTGTTGAAAAAATGTTTATTGTATCAAACTCATCTTATCAATGCAAAACTAAATTTCATTCATCTACTAGCTCTGAAATATCAGTAGGAGATCATTATAGATCTGAGTTAAAAAGTAAAAAAATTGATGAACTATCAAAGCAATCTGGAATACAAAATTTAGAAATACAGAAATTATTAAATATTACATTTTTAATAAAATCTCCTATATCTTTTGATGAACCATATAGACAAATAAGAGATATGCTCCAAGACTTTTTTAAGACAAAATTTAAAGAATTTTTTGATGTTACACCTTTTTATAATCAGTTATTGGTTGAAATTGAGAATAGATGTGAATCAGAGAAAATTGATGGATA
The DNA here is from genome assembly GCA_041666225.1 of Minisyncoccota bacterium. GTDB lineage: Bacteria > Patescibacteriota > Minisyncoccia > Phycocordibacterales > UBA9973 > UBA8515. Next base: position 64,753 of record JBAYHJ010000005.1, read on the forward strand.
CGATGAAACAATAAAAAGTAAAGCTATTACAAAAAAATGGTTAGATGGTATACTAAAAGAAATAACTCCTGATCTTAAACAACAATTAAGAATGATAGAACAGGAATTAAGTAAAGAGGGTTGGGGTCCAGAAAAGATCATTAAACTAGGAGAAGGGTGGCGGCAAATGGAAATAGATAATTTTAGCGATAAGGAATATTTTAATGGTAAACTAATAACAGTGTTAGATACTTTGATTGTAAAATTTAATTTAAATTATAAAAAATATAGTGATATCACCGATATTATTTTAAAAGAACTAAAAGATAATTATTATGATATTATTGAAAATAGAGAAGATTATTATATAAAAGCATTAATATTATGGAGAACCTTAGATCATCGCATAAAAACCTTAGAAAATTAGTAAAAAGTTTAAGTAAAAAAGAACATGAAAAAATTCGTATTGGAAGAAATAAAACTAATATCACAGAAAGAACAAAGAGCAAATAATTTTATCTTTGATAAAGGATTTAATGTTATAACTGGGCAGAATGGTGTTGGGAAGTCTCATTTGATAAAAAGTATTCCGTGGGCTTTTGGGGCTGAACCATCAACTTTACATCCCAATTGGATAAAAGCTGATATAAGTGTTATTGTTAAATTTTCAATTAATAAAGTGCGTTATAAAATATTAAGGACAAATAAAACTTTCTTAGTTTTTGATGATGAAAATAATTTAATTAATCAATCTGTTAGTAGTATAACTAAAGAATTATCTCCTTTTTTATCAGAATTATTTGATTTTGATTTGAAGCTTCCATTAAAGGAAGGAGAGAAAAAATTAACACAGCTTACACCAGCCTACTATTTTTCACCTTTTTATGTTGATCAAGATAGTGGCTGGACAAATTTATGGCAAAGTTTTAAGAATCTTCAAATGTTTTCGAACTGGAGAAGACCGTTGCTTGATACTTTTACAAATATTTTATCTTTAGAACTACAAAAAACAAAAAACAGTATTAGTGAGGAGAAAATGAGATTAAAAGAGTTCGAGAATAGGCAAGATTTATTTAATAAGACCTTTGAAAACACCGAAGAGGAAATTGTTAATTTAAATTTTAATATTAATTTTGATAATTATAAAAAAGAAATTGATGAATTAATAATAAAACTAGATGGTTTGCAAAAAAAAGAATTTGAATATAAAGAATCAATAAGAAATTTGTCAAACAAAAAGGTTATTCTCGAAAATCAAGTTAATATAGTTGAATCGTCTATAAACTCTTTAAACAAAGAACACAATTTAATTAATAAAATAAAAGATCATATATTAGAATGTCCCACCTGTGGTGCTGAGTATGAAAATTCTTTTATTGATAAGTTCAACATAGCTCAAGATTTATATACTGCACAAGAATTATTGGTTGATTTAAGAGAGGACCTTAATAAAATTAATAATAATATATTGGAAATTAAAAATATAGATATTGATAATTCAAAAGAAATAAATAAATTAAATGATATTTTAAATAAAAAAAATCATAAAGTAACTATAAATGAAATAATTAAGAAGGAAGGAGAAAAACATTTCAAGGAATTTTTACGTATAAAATCAAATGATATTTCTACTGTTATTGATAGTATTAATTTAAAAATAATAGAACTTAATAAAAACGAGAGAAAGCTTAAAAAACAAGTAAAAGATCAAAAGATTATGGTTGAGCAATTCTTTATAATTTCAATGAAAAAAAGCTTAGAAGAATTAAATGTAAAAAACTTAATGCTGGATGATTATAAAGATATGTATTCTGGTAATGTACCAGAGGCAGGAAGTGATAAACCAAGAGCATTTCTCGCTCATGTTTTTTCGTTAATTAAAACGATAAGTAATTTTTATAGTAATGTATTACCTCCAATAATTATTGATTCTCCTAATCAGCAAGATCAAGATCCAAATAATGTTGATAGAATATATAATTTTATAACTAAAGAACGCCCAATTAATCATCAAATGATATTAGGCTTAGCAAATGGAGAAAATAGAGATTTTGGTGATTGTAATAAAATTATTTTAAAAAATGAAGGCTTTCTTTTATGTGAAGAAAAGTATGAAGAGATAAAAGTAGAATTTAGTAATTTATTATCTATAGGTTTACTAGACCATAATTAGCTAAATAAAAAACGGCGAAGCCTTAAGAAATAAAGCTTCGCCGTTTAATATTATTCTTATTTAATGCCAAGTAGCAGATTCAAACTGAAATATTATGTCTTCGGCCTCAGTTGAGGTTAAATTACTTAATTCTTCAATTCTATTATAACGATCATCGTCATCTTGAATATTGTAATTGTACAAACTAATAAGGCGTTCCTTTTGCCTGTTCGTTATTATTATTCCATCACCTTCATAATCAAAATCAGAAATATAATTTTGTCTAGATCTTCTAATATTTTTTATTTTAGTAATCATATGATTATTTTGTTAATAAGTTTTTAATAATAGTAGATGCCTCAAAACTAGATAGGTATGGGGATTCCAATTTATGTTCATATTCTCTTTTGTTTGAATCTTTACATTTAGAGACTAATTTTTTAAGAAAGTTTCTTTGCTTGTCGCTAGCATATTTAAGATTATCGTCATTTGTAAAATATGCTTGTCTATCTCTACCTTCTAGGTCTGGCTCTTCATCTAAACTTTCTTTTTGAGCGTCTGCTTTTATTGGTAAATTATCCAGTATTTTGACGGCCTTAGAAAATCCATCCACGATTGCTGCGTTAAAGCAATAAATTACAGCGTTCTTTATATATTTGTTTTTTGGACTTAATATAGAATTTGCTCTTCCAATACCTAAGACCTTCTTGTTTTGTAAGATTGTGGCTTTCAAGGAAATAATAAAAGGAGAATTCTCCAACGCAGTTAAGGTTTCAGTATCAGCTTCAACCTTTACACTAAAGTTATAATTTCCAACACATTCTTTAATTTCTTCATCAGCTAAACTTTTATTTGTATTCATTTTATTTTATTTTATTTAATTTTTTAATAATGATTTTACTTAATGAGTATTCAACACTCACCTTATCGCCAATAGCAAAACCACATATCTTTTTTAATATGTGGTTTGCGAGAATAATCTTCGGAACACTAACAAGGTCTCTCGTTTTTCCTTGTCTATTTTGATAAGAGACCGTCATTGTTTTATGCATGGCTATCAGTAGGGTTAAGTTCCATCACATCTCTATAGTAGAAGAGACAGACAGTCCTAGGAAACTTACTAATAACATTTCCATCTGCATCTTTGCGTTCTATATAAGTAACACTTTTAAGGGCCTTACTTTTGGGTTTTGGCTTAAATCCCAAATTTAACCAAGTAACAAATGGTAAACAATTTCTCTCAGGATCGTAATTTTTAACTTCACTAGGACCCCAGCGTTCCGAAATTTGTTGAGCTATTGCATCACGCGTCTTTTCGCTATTCTGCCAATTACTAACCTTAGGACCTTTTTGAAGCACTTCTTTTATTGATTGTACTGTCATGTTAATAAATAATTTAATAAATAATATTTTATGAGCGACTACTCATATGATGAAAGATTTCATCGACCTAAACCTTTCAACTACGTAGTTTTGATGTTTAGATTCGTGTATTTAAATAAAGGGGTATGGGGGGCAGACGATTTAGGTACTGATAATAAATGCCACACCTAGGGTAAAGGAATCCATCTATGTTTTTTGGTTTTATTCTGGAATTGAAAATCAATGACCTCAAAAATTCCGCAGAAAATTTTTAGCTTTTTTGGGGTTGTTTTTGATTTTGATTATAGATGTTATAATAGAGGTGTTCGAAAAACTGAATCAGTAATCTAAACCAGATAGCAATATTTGGCATGATGAAAAATCGCACGATACTAAAAACCCCGTTAGCAGGGCTACGTATCGTGCGTCACATAGGGAAACTTATGTGGGAACCGCAAGGTTCCACCTGGTAGCGGGATTTTTCGTTGCTCACTATTGGGATTTACTAATAAAAACAGAAGAAAAAATCTCATGCGAAATAAAATAGTTTTAGTGTTCTTGTTCTCTTTGTTAATTCCAATACATTTTTCTTCTGCGTATATTCCACTTCCAAGCTCTACTGATATTGGTGGTTCAGCAAATCCAATAAATATTCAAA
>JBAYHJ010000006.1:0-52013 GCA_041666225.1 Minisyncoccota bacterium
ATCAATGAAAATTCCTAATGATGGATATTCTTTGTATTTAAAATCAAAATCTGTATTTTCATTTTTTATTTTTATCATTACATCGTAAACACTCGAACCTTCTTCTATTTTTGTAGAATAAACGCTATTTAAAACTTTCAAACTAACACTCACCTCTAATGTGGAATTTAATTTTATTTTAGACTCAATGGTCTGATTGCCTATTTCTTTTTCTTCTACGGAAATATTTTGGGATAAATTTAAACTTTCAGAATAATCAAGGGTTTGTACATTCGTAAATTTTACAAAACAAAAAATAGCTATGATTAGAATTACTGAGATACTTATTAAAATTTTAATATATTTTTTTGACATAAAATTAAAAATTCCTGCCGAAAGCAGGAATTTTTAATTAAAAAGATATATAAATCTTCCTGCTCGGGAAACACCATTGTATTAAGACCGGACTTACCTCTTTCGAGTATTACCGTTGCGGCACAGTGGAGGAATCTCACCTCACTTCCAAATACATTGGTTTAAATTTTAAAAAGACAACTAAGCGACCAATACAACTTTCTCTGCAACCACAACTTTCTTTTCTGCTTTAAGTACCCATTTTTCGATTGCTGGTGAGAGCACTATAGCAAAAGATACATTTCCTAGCAAGTGAAGAAGGGTGAATGGAATCTGCCCTATCACTGACACCATAAAAGATTGATGAAAAAATAGTGGTCCAATCGTTAGTCCGGTTACAGCATCATAAATAATTGTGGCAACCAGAGCGTAAGATGCATAACTTTTCCAACCAGAACGATTCTTAAAGTAATATGAGGCTCCTAGTCCAACTGCTCCATAAGCAAGAGCTGTAATAATAGTCCATATACCTAGTCCTGAGGTCACAGAATCAAACAAGACAATACTTAGGAATCCGAAAGCAAAAGTTACCAATTTACCATAAACCTTACCAAATGGCATGATTGTAGCCATTATAGGCTCCACATTCGGTGCACGAAAAGGTATAAGCCTAAATAAAAAGACAGATAAAAAAACAACAATATATTTGGTCTTACTTTTCATTCGTAATTCTTAATTATTAATTCGTAATTATTTTACACTATATCACAAACACCAGAAACACAAGCAAGCTCTCTTTTGACTTCTGTCTCATCTTTTATTTCATAAGTAATAATTTTTGAGAAATCAAAATCAGGCATCTTACTTATAAGTTCTTTATATTTCTTTTCATCAATCGCTTCATATGGAGCAAGTTGATAAACGTGGTTACTTCTTGGTAAGAAAGATAAACCTCCTACAATATCCCAATTTTGGTAAAGCCAGTGAGCAACTTGTATCCATTCATTTTCCCCTACTGAAATAGTTACCGATGGATTATGCTCAGTATAATTTACTTTAACAATTTTCCAATGTTCCAATTGATCAATAGCAGAAATATCATCTTTACAAATTGCACCCTCTGGAGCTTTCATTGGAAATTCTAGAACAAAAGTATTTGCATCATCATTAGTCTGCCCTACTTCAGGATAATAAGGTACTCCTTGATCTTTCATCATTTTAAAAAGTGAATCAGTCGCGGAAATACGAATACGGCGAATATAGTATGGTGCATGGCGTGGATGCATACCTGAAGCACAGTCTACTGTTTGAGAAACAGTTCCAGATGGCTTCACTGCTGTGATACAAGTAGATTCACTTATACCAAATCTTTTTGCATATATTTTATTTACTCGAATTGATTCGAGACGAAGTTTTGTCAACATAGCTCCATCTCGAGAAAGTTTTGAATCCCATTGTCCTGTTACAGAAACTCCTAGTAATCTTTCCTCCTCACAATTCTTTTTCCACTCCTTTCCTAAGTATCCAAATTTTGTAAGAGTTGATTGATATGTACCCAAGATAGTAGCAACGCGGACTTTTCTTAAAAGATCTTCTTCTGTATCTTCAGACCGAGCAACAACTTCGGATAAATTACAAAATTGTCTTGATCTTAAAATAATTTCTCCACAAGGGTTTGTACCCATTTCTCCAATATAATCTTTTGATACTTCAATGCGACGTTTAGGAAGAGATGTATATAAAGAGCCACGATTAAATATACCTCTTTCGCCACTTCCTGATTCCATAAGCGATATCCATTCTTTTAAGAATTGAGTTTCGGTTGGTTTTGTGTTGTAGACAGCAGAATTATTGGCAAGCATACGTTGACCTTCATTGACCCAAAACTGGCCATTCTTTGAATCACGCATATCTTGATCGTCTAAATCAGATAGTGAAATAAGGGCACTTCGGCGAACTCCACCTGAAACCACACACTCACCTATTTTACAAATAATGTCATGAGCATCGATATTGCGAAGATGTCTTCCTTGTCGACGCAAAATTCTCTCACGTGTAAATCCAAGTAAATTTATAAGTGGTTGAGGTCCTGATGATTTTCCTCCCATTATTTTAAGTCGAGCTCCTGCTGGACGAAGAAGTGAAAAATCAAAATCAACATCTTCCCCGTTAAACCATGTTTTCATTCCATGAACAAACGCATCGGCCCAACCTTCTTTTGTATCAGGGATAACATAAGTTGGTAATTTTTTATTTGATTGAATTTTAATTTGTGGAAGTGATTGAATATTATTACTCTCAACAGAAAAACCAACTCCAGTTCCACACATTGAAATATAAATTATATCTCCAAAATCTTGAAAAGTTGAAGGTGCAACAAAAGAACAATTATAAGCACAGACATTTGTTTTTTCTGCCGCATTACCAGCAAATTGCAAAAGTCGCATCGAAGGCATAGCTTCTTGTTTTAAAATTGCTTCACGAATTTCAGTATACTCATTATCTTTTAGCATGTCACCCATCTTGCCTTTCATGAAATTCATATAACGATCAATCGTCTCAATCCAAGTTTCTCTTCTTCCCTCTTCTTCAATCCATTTTGCATATGATCGATAATAAACAAATTCAGAAAGTGGGTTTCTAAAATATTTTTTACTCTCATCAGTTAATTTTTTTACGTGTTCAGGCACAGAATAACCATGAGCACGTAGTCGAGCTCTTTCTTGTCGGTAGAGAATATAATTTTTTGATGTTACCACATAGTCAGAAAGCATCAACTGCTTCTCTACGGTGTCTTGAATTATCTCAACTGTAGGTAAAAAATCGCGATTACCCATTGCCATTGCCTCTACTTCTACTGCAACTTTTTTGGCAACAACTAAAGCTTCATCCTGACCGCCTTCACCACCTGCAAGCATTGCTTTATTAATAGCATTCGCAATTTTTTCAACATCAAAAGGAACAACTTCTCCATCCCTTTTTTGAACGCCTTTAATAAAATAATTCTTACTAACTTTTTTTACAACTTTTCGGACAGAACTTTTATTTTTAGCACTGGATACTTTCTTTTTTGTGGACATACTTTTTAAATTTTAGTTGATAATGGTCCCCAGATGTTTTCGGGTTTATATTATACCCCTACCTGAACTCTAAAGCCAAGCAAAATTTCCAAAAATAAACACTATGAAAAAATTTTAAGAATACGTCAAATATTTTTTAAAAAGAAGTAAAAATACACCACAAAAAGACTACTATTAAAGGGTATTTCTCTCTTAAAAATTTCTTGCTAAAACAAAATTAATTTGCCCCCGAAAATTACAATTTTCGGGGGCAAATTATCAAAATTTTTATCTTTTAATATACTTCCTGTTGATAACATCTCTCGCAATACACAATCTCCGGTCTCTCGGGTGCATAGGATGTTTCAAATTCATTGGAGCAACCGGACTTCATGCAAGATCTGTGCCATAATTTCATGGGATTACGTTGTATAATTCTTTCTTCGTGCCTACAATTAGAACAAAACCTAGGGATAGGAAGATCATTCTCTTATAAAACTGGAATTCCTCTGGAATCATCTTAAAAGCCCGAGTACACTGGTGATTACATGTTCTTTGATGTCCACATTCTATAATCTTACCTAAGATATCATCATTTATATCCTTGATATTGTCTGGAATATCTTCATTTTTAATGTCTATTTGGTAGTTTCTTTCTTCTTTGTCTTTCCATTTGTAGCCTTGAGATATGGCTTCTTCTTTAGTTAAGGGGAAGTACTCTTGAGCAATGGTTTCGTTGTAACAGAATGGACTTAATTCACTTGGGAAGAACTCTCCGTACTTATATACCCTTCCCTTACTGTCTATGTAGGGCATATCGTTCATGTGCTGGATGATTTTAGGTACTAATTCTTCGTATTGTTCTTTTGTGTATTGTTTATTAAGGATACAATACTTCTTGCCATGTAAACTTATACAAGCAAAGCAGTCAGAACAATTAACACACAAATGAATTAGTTCAGAATTTTTGTTTCCTTTACAGTGAGAAAAAAATTTTGTCATATATCCCCCATCAGCGGCTAGAGAAGATTCATAAATAAGTTCATTGTTTAAACCACCAGATATATCATAACAATCCTTCGCACCATTAAACATTCTCCAACAATATTTAATATTTTCTCCTTCAACCATAAAACAATTTTTTGCATTTTTAGAATTGACTATATTGTCCCCAGTTGATTCTATGCTATTTATAATATTGGCGAATCGATGAATTTTTTGTTTAATTAATTCTTGAAACTCATTTTTAGAATTATTAATAAAAGAATAAGACCCCATATTAAAAGTATCAATTATTTTAAAATATTCTTCTTTTGAATATTTAATATTTCTAATGTAATAATTTTTATTCCTTAAATTCGAACACATAAAACAATTACTACAATTTCGACAATCAAAAAGAAAATATGAATCTAAACAATCACTACAATTATTTAAAAAATGGGAATTATAAATCTTTCTAGTTATAAAATTTTCATAACAAAATTCAGAATTATAAACATAATAACAATCAACAAGATTTTTACTCTTATCAACAAGTCTTGAGTAAGACACATCTTCACAGTGTGTTGCATTAGAAAGATAAATATTTTTTGAATAACCAGTATAGTTAGTATATTCAGAATTTGTATTCCCAAGCCCCCACAAATTTATGTTCGGTGTTACGTCCAATAATTCTTTCCATTGAATAAAAAAGTTTTTTGAAAAATCATAATCTCTTCCATAATTTAACCCGTCCCATTTATCACCATACCAGCAATCATGACAATATATAGGAAATTTATTAAAAGTAGAATTATTCGTTATTATATTTTTATTACATAAATCACATTTTCTTCTATTCAAGATTCCTTCATTTCGCCAAATAAATCGTCGCTGCAACCTACAATCAGGACAAAAGGTTGGTGGAGGAACTTTAATCTTCTCATAAAACAAAAAATCATCTGGCTCGATAGTGAAGTCGTTTTTGCAATTCTGACAGTTTTTGTTTTCTACTTTATCTTGCATATAATTATAATTTTACATCTACGCTATAGCTGAGATGTAATTAATACACTTCTTTCTGATAACACTCTTTACAGTATATAATTTCTGGTCTTTTGGGAGCGTAGGTTGTCTCAAATTCATTTGTACAGCCATCTTTCATACATTTACGATGATATAGTACCATAGGATTTCTTAATTTCAATCGATTCTTATATCTTTCATCAGGATGGCATCTTGGAATTGGTATATTCATCTTTTTATAAAATTGAAGTTCTGATGGGGTTATTTTAAAAGCTCTCCCAGAAATCTCACACTCAATAACTTCACCTAAAATAGAATCATCTATATCTTTAATATCATCTGGTATATCTTTAGCTTTTAGAGTAATCGTATATTTATTATTAATTTTTTCTTTATAATTATATCCTCTCTCTAATATTTCTTCTCTAGTTAGTGGAAAATGATCATTCGCGACTGTTTCATTATATCCAAATGGGGATAATTCATACGGGAAAAATTCTCCATATTTATATACTCTACCTTTGTTATCTATATATGGCATATCGTTCATGTGCTGTTTAATTTTAGGAATTAATTCTTCATACTCTTCTTTGGTATATTGTTTATTTAAAATACAGTATTGTTTATTTTTTAAACCAATACACAAAAATAGGTTTGAGGAGGATTGACATAAATCACTATATTCAACTGTATCTAAGGCAGGCTTACCTTCAATAATAAATTTTATATTTTGACTATTTTCAGAACCACCATGCGCATGCTCATAGGCAAGTTCAGCTTTCATATAACTAACATCCATTCCATCTTTTGATTTGACTACTCTATAACCATAATTAACATTTTCTGAACCGTAACTATTAAACAATGATTTACAATTACTGCTATCTCTAATAACATCACCAGTGGTTTTAGGGCAATTTACAATTCTTCCATATTTTCTAGGATAACTTAGTGAGATTTCCCAAAATTCTTTAATAGTTTTTTCAATAAAAATACTACTCCCAAAATTTAATTCGTTAATTTTTTTATCATATTCCTCTTTTGAATATTGTTTATTCCAAATACAATGAGTTTTATTTTGAAGATTTACACAACCAAAACAATCTTGGCAATTATTACAATCTAAAATGAAGTTACAATTTATACAATTTAAGGACCAGTATGCGTATTTACATTTATAATTTTTAAGTACATTAATACTTTGATAAATCATTTCACTTTCAGTAGCATTAAAAGAATCAACAATTTGTTTAGATTTATCTACATTATTAGAATAATATACGTCTTCACTATCCCACAATATTGAGTAAGACAAATAAACATTTTTAGAGCTATCAACAAAGTTTGCATATTCTGAATTTATACATTCACCTAAGTGCCGAATACTTTGTCTTGGAACTTCGTCAAATAATTTTTTAAATTGATTAAAACATGTTTTTAAAAAATCACATTCATATCCGTACGAGGTTGCTTCCCAATTATCACTCTTCCAACATTCAGGGCAGTAGACCGGAAAAGAAACTTTATCATCATACATAGAGATTATATTTTTCTTACACATATCACATTTTCTTTTGTATAAAGACCTTTCATTTCTCCATATCATCCGACGGGCAAAACGACAGTGCGGGCAAAAAGTTGGCGGAGGAACTTTAATCTTCTCATAAAACAAAAAATCATCTGGCTCGATAGTGAAGTCATTTTTACAATTTTGGCATTGTTTTGTCTCATTTTTCATACATTATAGTCTTGTCCTTTTACACTATAAATTATACGTCAATCTTTATATTTATTCAAATTCTATTTTTTTACGCATATGCGAGAATTTACAGAATACTGTTAAAAATAAGAATATTAAATAAATAATTTTAAATAACTTCTAAAAGTTACAAAAAATATGTATAATAATGAATATGCAAATCAGCACAATAATAATTACAGTTTTAGGGCTTTGTTTATTTGAAATAATAAGCAGTATTGATAACGCAGTCATTAACGCTGAAGTCTTAGGAACTATGGGTAAGCGTTCTAGGAGATGGTTTCTTCTTTACGGTTTCTTTTTCGCAGTATTTGTAGTTCGAGGATTACTACCATGGGCTATTATTTGGGCAACAATGCCATCATTAGGACCAATCGGGTCTTTTACAGCAGCATTCTCAAATAATCCTAGTGTCCATAGTGCAGTAGAATCCGCATCCCCTATCCTTCTTTTGGGTGGAGGGATTTTCTTAATCTTTCTCTTTTTCCATTGGCTATTCCTTGAAACAAAAAACTTTGGTCTTCGTCATGAAAGATTCTTTTTCCAAAATGGTGTCTGGTTCTTCGCCGTAGTTTCAGTAATCCTCGCTACTGTTGTTTGGTATTCATTAAAAATAAACCCAATGCTTGCATTCTCTGCCGTTATTGGATCAACAGCTTTTTTTATTACTCATGGGTTTAAAGAAAATGCTGAAAAGGGCGAAAAGGCATTATTGTCGTCAGACAACAAGATGTCTGATATCAGTAAAATTTTATATTTAGAAATTATAGATATGACATTTTCTATTGACGGAGTTTTGGGAGCCTTCGCTTTCACTTTATCTGTGCCACTTATTATATTGGGTAACGGGCTTGGTGCATTTGTCCTTAGAAAATTAACTATTAGTAATATAGATAGAATTAAAAAATATGCTTATCTAAAAAATGGAGCAATGTATTCTATTTTTATTCTAGGGCTTATTATGATTTCAGATTCTTTTGGGATAGAGATACCATATTACATCTCTCCTCTTCTTACATTTGCAATAATAGGTTTCTTTGTTGTTAAGTCTGTTAATAAAAACAAGAAAAATTTAATTACATGAATACAAGATTCTTAATTGTTTCTATTGTCTTATTTATAATAATTCTAGTTAGTGAATATGTTGCATATGCATCTTTACATTATGCTGGAATTATAAAATCTTCAAAATTAGAAGTGCTTCTTATGTTATTGGGAGTTATTTTGCCTATCATATTCATATATTCAATGTTGTATAGTTATAAGCACTATTCCCTATTTAATTCATGGATTAATTCCATAAGCTCAGTCTGGCTCGGTATAATACTTTATGTTTTTATTGCCTCATTGATTGTTTTCTTATTAATCATGCTTAATCTTTATTTTGATTTACAAATACCAATAAAAATAATTTCAAACATACTACTTGTTTTTATAATTTCATTAATTACTTACGGCGTTATTAATGCTAGTAACCCCAGAATTGTAAGGTGGACTGTCGTTTCCGAAAAATTGTCTCAAAACTGGAGCGATAAAAAAATTGTAATAATTTCAGATGTTCATTTAGGGTCAATAAGAAAAGAAGGATTTTTAAAGAAAATAATAAGTAAAATCGAAAATGAAAATCCGGACGTTGTCTTTATACTGGGTGATTTAATAGATGGACCATCATTCCCCTATGAAAAATGGTTTAAAGAATTTTCTGTTTTAAAACCACAATTTGGGATTTTATATGTTGAAGGTAATCATGAAAAATATAGTCAGGAATATGATAAATTTAAATCTCAACTTCCATCTTCAATAAATAATTTAACTGACAAAAAAGTTATCATTAATAATACTCAAATAATAGGACTTGATTATAAAGAAAGTAAATCCCCAGATGAAATAAATAAAGAGTTAGAATATTTGAGATATGATAAAAATCAACCAAGCATTATATTAATGCATGATCCAAAAAACACAGAAGATCTTTCAAAAATGGAAGTTTCTTTAGTATTATCTGGTCATACACATAGTGGGCAATTCTTCCCATTTACAACTCTTGTAAATAGTATTTATAAAAAATACAGCCACGGAGTATCTTATACAGATAAGACCGCTTCTTTAACAAGTGCTGGAGTTGGCACATCTATAATACCAATTAGAATTGAAACAACACCAGAAATTATAGTTCTAAAAATTAAATAGACTTTAAGTTCTCATCAAATCCTCCTGACTGTATATCCCAAAGCCTTTTATATATACCATTTTTATTATTTAGAAGTTCTTCGTGATTGTCGTCTTCTACTATCTTTCCATCTTCTATCACGATGATTCTATCCATCGCACGAACAGTCGAAAGTCTGTGAGCTATGACTATCGTTGTCTTGTTCTTTATCAAGTTTTGCAAAGCTTCTTGAATGAGCATTTCCGATTCAGAATCTAGAGCCGAAGTCGCTTCATCAAGCACTAATATCGGTGCATTTTTTAAAATCGCACGAGCAATAGCTACACGCTGACGCTCTCCACCTGAGAGCTTTATTCCACGTTCTCCTACATAAGTACCATAGCCAAGTGGTAGTTTGTCTATAAATTTATCACAATTAGCAAGTTGACTTGCTTCCTTTACTTCTTCATCTGTCGCATCACGTCTACCATAACGAATATTTTCTAGAAGTGTTCTATGAAAGAGCGCTGGATCTTGAGGTACAAAGCCTATCTCTTCTCGTAGATTCTTTTGAGAGATATTACTTATATCTACCCCATCAATCAGTATTTTTCCTGAAGTTAAGTTGAACAATCTCATAAGGAGATTCACAAAGGTCGACTTTCCTGCCCCAGAAGTTCCAACTATCGCAAGCTTTTGTCCTGCGGGAATAGTTAGAGAAAAGTCATCAAATACTTTTGTATTATTCTTATCATAAATATAAGTTACGCTATCAAATATTACTTCTCCTTTAGTATTCTTTAAAATTTGTATATCTTTTATATCATCCACACTATAAGGAATATTCATTATTAAGGCCATTTCTTGTGCATCAGCAAAAACATCATAGAAAGCACGAATAAGTCCAGCAAAACTCCAAAGAAGTTGAGTTAAACGACCCAAATATCCTTGAATCAAAACTATAATTGGCAAAGTCATAAGACCCAATTTCCAGTCACCGATTGCAGTCCAAAAAACAATAAATTCCATAACTAAAAAATAAAAACTCTGAATTGATCCAAGTCCTTCCCATAAATACCAATTAAAAACAGTGGCTCTTTTTTGTTCTTGTATTACTCCTCCAATTTTTATCTTTTCATGTTCATTACCAGCAAAAAGTTGAACAGAGGAATGATTACCTATTGAATCAGCTAATGCACCTGTAGTTTTGGTATCAGAAAATGCAGCTATCACATCATATTTTAATTTAAGCTTTGTGTAAATTAAAGCTGTTAATAAAAACACAAAACAAAAAATGGCTAGTATGTATGCATATTTAGGTACAAGAGTATATATAGCTATCACAGTTCCTATAGATCTAACAACAAGAGGCAGTCCATCATTTACTAATTTTTCCATTAATCTCTCAAAAGCTCTAGCATATTTATTTATTTTCTGTGTAAGTGAACCTCCAAAATTATCAGCAAAGAATGAATGTGAATGCCCTATCATATAAGAGAAAGCTTGCTCTCGAAGCCCTGCCATAACGTTAGCTTCAAAATATGAATTAAAAAATCCAACAATTCTTCTACTTACCCATTGAATAAAACCTAAAACAAAAACCATTACAATTATCTGCTGAGCCTTAACAACAAAATCAAAATTATTTGAACTTAACACATTCCAAAGCTTAAGAAACTGGAGTGGAATATAGACATCAAGACCAGAAGTAATTATTGAAAAAAATATAACAACAAAAAACGATATTTTAAATCGCTTCATCACTTGCCAATAATATTTAATTACAAGCCCTCTATGTAAATTTGAATAGTCTTTTTCTTTATCCATAAAACAAAGGGCTTTTCAGCCCTTTTGTAATTATACCATACTAGTGTGAATTTTCAAATTTGTTACATTTCGCTAAGTTTAAATCCCCTAACTAAAGATCCGAGTAAAATAGATAGTTTCATTGTCGCAACTCCAACAACCTTATCTCCCCCTCCATAATAAATATATAATAAATCCCCTTTCAATATCATTCCACAAGGAAAAACAACATTGTTTACTATTCCAACTTTTTCATATTCTTCTTCGGGTTCAAAGATAGCATCAGACGAACGAGCAAGTACAATTGCGGGGTCTTTTAGGTCAAGCAACAAAACTCCCACCCTATAAGTATTATGACTCTTTGAAACTCCATGATAAAGTAACAGCCAGCCATATTTTGTTTTAATAGGTGGAGCTGATATCCCCACTTTTGAACTATCCCATGAATTTACCCGTGGACCAATAATCCGAATACATTTTTTAATAACATCGCTATTAAAATCAAGAGAAGAAAGATAATCACCACAAATTTCATTTCCAACTCTATGAGCAACAAAGTATCCATCTTTTAGTTTTTCTGGGAAAATACAAGTATCTTTATCGTCGAATCCAGGAGGTGTGATAAGTGACGGTTTACTCCAGTTCCACTTATGAGAGAGAAAATCATTAGACGATATAGAAGAGACAGCAACTCGAGGAGGCCCTATACCATCATATGCGGTGTAACAAATATAAATATTTTTGCCTATCAAAACCATTCGTGGATCTTCACATCCAGAATTACCTGGAACTTTTTTCATTTCAAAATCTTCTCTAGGAATATAAATCGGGTCAGGCAACCTTTCAGAAATACTAAATCCATCATTGCTCGTTGCATACCCAATATATGAAGTATCATCATCAGAAAGAGTGCGATATAAAATATGTATTTTATTTTTAAGATAAATAGCTGCTGGATTGAAAGTTGCTTTTGATTCCCACACATTATCCTCCTTGGGAGTTATTATAGGATTTGTTAAACCACGCTTGAATCTCCAATCATCAGAAGTTTCAACATACATGCTTGAAATTAAATCTTTTAAACTAATATAAGCAACACAAGTAGTGGTATCTGCTGCCCCATAATAAATACTTAGGGTATCTTTTTCGACTAGTGCTCCTGTTGGAAAAATGACGTTAGAAATATATCCGGATAATTCATAAGATTCTTCTGGAGCTAATATTGGGCCCCTTGTCCTTCCAATTATTTTTGTTGGATCACTTGCATCAAGTAATAGTGCTTCTATTCCAAAAATGCGATCTAGATTTTCTGGGGACTGAAAATAATTTTGTATATGTGAATATATAAGGAGCCAACCATATTTAGTTTTAACTGGAGGTGTCCCAACTTCTAGGTGATCGTAAGAATTGCGTCGAAAATCTACAGAGTGAGTTTCTATATTCTTTGTCCACTCTTTCCAAAAAGATTCGTCCCATAATTGTTCTATCCTATCAAACTGCGCAATTGCCATTTTAGATGGTGGCATATCTGTATGAACCGAGAAAATAACTGTTATCTTTCCATTTATTCGTTCTGGAAAAAGAGTCATCGCTTTTGCATTAAAAGGAGTTACCAAGTGACGTTCATCCGCATTTTTTAAATCTTTTGAAATAGCAACAGCAACTTTGATATTATCAGCATTAAAAGGATACCCTGATAGGGCAGTATAAAAAATATAATATTTCCCTTCAAAATAAGTCACTCTTGGATCTTCACACCCATGAATATCCCAAGATTCAGTAGGAACAATAAATGGAGCTCTTTCTTCAAAATGAATTCCATCTTTACTTTTTCCAACCCCAATTATTGAGGTCTGTTGTTGGACTACTATTTTATCGACAGCAGATATGGCTCTATAAAATCCATAAATTGTTTTACCTTTTTTGATAGGACACATATTAAAAGTCGCAAACTCTTCCCAATAATGATCTTTATTGGGAATAAGAATCGGATTGTGTTCTGACCTTTTTAATACATACATATATTATTCAATTTCTCTTTTATTATTTTTGATTAATTTAAATTCTTTATCCTTCTTTAGATCATCAATTAATTCTTTTAATTTCATTGAGGCAACACAGACAAATTTATCAGCTCCACCATAATAAACAATCAGTTCTCCTTTTTTAACAACAGCACCACAAGAGTAAATTACTCCCCATTTATGTCCATTGTTTTCATAATCTTCTTCAGGTTCAAGTATTGGACTTTTTGATCTATATAAAATTTTTGTAGGGTCTTTCAAGTCAAGCAAAATTGCACCCATTCTATATCTATCAGGATTTTTATGATCCATTGCATGATAAAGAAGAAGCCAACCTTCTTTTGTTTTTATAGGGGAAGGGCCAATACCACGGAACCAACTATCCCAACTTCTACTTGGATCAATTGGTCTTGTATTATTACTTTTTATAAATTTTTTCCCATCAAACTCATCTAAATTATCAAAATAATCCACTAATATGTGGGGGTAAAAACTATGAATAATAGCAAATTTACCATTTATACGTTCTGGAAAAAGAACCCAGTTTTTATTAATTTCTCCTGGAGGAGAAATCATGACAGCTTTTTTCCAATTCCACTTTTTCTTTTTAAAATCTTCAAGTTTTATTGAGGTTAAAGCAAGTCGGACAGATCCCCATCCATCAAATGCTGTGAAAATCATATAAACAGTATCGTCTATCAATACAACTCTTGGGTCTTCACACCCACCACTCCAACCACCACCTGAGAGATAATCAATTTTAGGTAAATTCTCATTATAATTAAAAAATCTTTTATAGACATGATAAGTTGGTCTACCGTCGATATTTAAACCATCATGTGTATAGGCATAACCCAAAACAGATGAATCATCCTCGCCTACTGCTCTATAAATAATATGAACAATACCATCATGCTCAAAAGCAGTTGGATTAAAAGTGGCCTTTGATTCCCATGGATAATTACTCGGACTAATAATTGGGTTATGAGCGAGTTTTTTTAGTCTAATTGTTTCTCCTTCTTTCTTTACTATTTTTTTCTTTTTAATTAAAACTTTTGATTTCTTTACTATTTTTTTAGAAGAAGTTTTTTTTGTTTCTTTTTTAGCAACCTTAACAACCTTAGGTTTTTTATTTAAGTTTACTTTTTTTACTGCTTTTTTAATTTTTTTCTTTTTCTCAATCATAACAATTAAACTCTCCCATATTTATCTTCATATCTAACTATATCTCCTTCATCAAACTCTCCAAAAGAAATCTCAAGAATCTCAATACCATCCATCCCCGCTTTTATTTTATGCTTTGTCTTCAAAGGTACATATTGTTCACTCCCTACTTCAACTATAATCTTTTTATCTCCGACCTCAAAAATCCCATCTCCACTAATCACTCTCCAAAACTCTTCTCTCTTACTGTGACTTTGCAAACTGAGTTCTTCGTTTGAATTGATAGATACAATCTTTACTGTTGAAGCTTTATTGTCTGTAAATTTTCGAAAAAAACCCCACGGTCTTTCTTCTTCGTAAATATTAAGGTTGTCTTTAATTGTCATTTTTTTATTATAACACAATATGTTAGGCTATCCACTTTTTTATAATTTCTCTTGTTTCTGTTGGTCCAGAAACTTTTATACACTCTATACCTGCTTCATATGGAGAATAATCATTACCCCCAGGAAATATTGCATCTCCCACAAAGACCATATCCCCTATGACCATTTCAAATTTATTAAGTAATCTAATTAATCCCTTTGCTTTATTAAAACCTTTTGGCAAAAAATCGAGAGTAGTCATCCCTCCTATATTTATCTCAACTTCTGGCAACTTAGGTTTCAATATTTCTATTATTTCTTTTCTCTTTTTTTGATCTGGGTCCCATGTACTTTTTTTATCAATTGAAGCATTCTGCCCCAAAGCTGACATTGAAATTTGAGTTATTCTATCTTCGACAACTTCATCACCCTCCACTACATGGCCAATTCCATACTGACCAGAAGCAACAAATTCTCTAAGAATTGATAATGTTTTTTCTTTTGTCATAGGTGACATACCCTCTTCATCTGTCATTACCCATTCATTTTGAGTTAAATCATATTGATAACGTCTACTTCCACTTGTTGGAAGTAATATTAAATTTCCATAAATTAAATTTTCATCCTCTTTACGAGGAGAAAAATATGGCAAAAATTGTTTTTTAAATTGATCAAAAGAACCTCCTGAAATAATTGCAACTTTTTTTTCTTTGACTAATTCACACAAAACACTTGTCATACTAGGACTAAGTGCTTGTTTACTTTCTGTCAAAGTACCATCTAAATCAAATGCTATAATTTTTTTTGATAAATTTATCATTTTGTTTGTGTTGATTTCCATGAAAGATAAGAAATTAAAATAAAAAAGAAAAAGAGTATTGTATATAATAATGCTTCAGTTAAATTATGATTACTCGTAAAAATTTCCCTTATTCCATTTAAAAAAGAAATCGGTTTTGCAAAAACATCCCAACTATTAAAGCGTAAAAATCGCCCTAAATACATACCAAAACTAGTAAAAAGAATCACAAACACAAGAACAATTGAGGTCATTTTTTTTGAGTATTTTGTTATTAAAATTTGTTCCATATGATTAATTGAGTACATTCCCAAAAGAAGACCAACCCAAGCAGAACTAAAAAGCAAAAAAGAATCGTATAGGGCAGGCACTGCTCGCACTTCTCCAATATGTATAAGGTCTGTAATTATGTATGGCGAGTTAGGAATAAGAATTAACCAAAAAATTCCACCTATCAAAAAAATTGTTTGGTTTAATTTTTTAATATTATTAGCCCTTAGAAGCAATGAACTTATAATAAAAGGAAGCAATGCTAAAAATATATTCCATAAAATATAAACAAACGAGACTTTATTCCAAATAAGAATACGTAAAATATTTAACACTACAGAAAGTGCAATAAGAAGAATTATGGATTTAGAAATATTAATTTTAAAAAAATTCATATTATTTTTTATGTTTTTTATCTTTAATTTTTGCTAAAATACTTTTTTCTACCAACCAAGAAGAACTTTGAACTTTACCACCATGCCCGACATTAAAAACCATTTCTATTCCTAAATTTTTACATGTTTCTATGTCGTAATACAAAGAAGAATTTGGGTTCTTCGCATCTTCTTCGTTCCTATCTCCTCCATTGGCAAAAATGTGTGGTTTTATTTTTAACAATTCCCTACTTACACTCATTTCCCTCGGTCCTTCTGGATTTTCTCCATGTTCACTTATAAATACTTTATCAACAGCAGAGAGCGCTTCGATTATTTCTTTACGCTCATGATCAGGCATAAACACATGTTTTCTTTTTTGTCTTTTCCAATTATCATTATTTATTACCACCACTAATTTATCCCCTAATTTCTTCGCCTCATTAAACAATCGCACATGGCCAATGTGTATAGGGTCAAAACCCCCACTAACCATAACTACTACTTTTTTTGATTTTACTTTACCATTTTTCATTAATATTATTATATCATTTAACTCAATATAGATGTACAATAAGCACATTTTTTAGCATCAATTGGTATTTCGCTTAAACATTCTCTACATTTCTTGGTCGTAGGATCAAGAGGTTTTTCTTTCCGAGTTTTTGAGATTAGAGTATTTATGGGTGTAACTACAAAAAAATAGACAGCGGCGGCTACAATCACAAAAGCAATTAATGCGTTTATAAAATTACCATACATAAAACTGCTACCATTAATAGTAAAAAGTAATCCTGAAAAATCTGGAGCTTTAAACATTGCACTAATTAATGGAGTTAGAATATCTTTAACTAGAGAATTAACGACTGTTCCAAAAGAAGCACCAATAACAACTCCAACAGCCAGATCCACCACATTTCCACGAAGTATAAACTGCTTAAATCCTTTCATAAAATTTTATTAATTTAAAATTATTAATATATCAATTATAACAAGAATTACTCCAATTTAAAATTGACACTAGTTTTAAATATTTCTTTAGATTTAATCATTTTAGGATTATTAATCAAACCATTTATATCTCTCATTACCGGCTCTACACAAAAAAAATCTTTGCCTGGCATAGACCAAACCCAAATTTTTTTATATTCTATCGGTGAATCAATTATCATTGTTCCTAAAGAAGGAATAATTATTTTTATAACAGCATTTGGATCTTTTAATTTTGGATTATCAATAGAAACACCTTCTCCATTTGCCCATTTTTCTATTTGATCTTCAGCTTGATTACCACCTTCAAAATCAAATTTAATATTTTTTTTCTCATCATTGGAGACTTTAAAATATGGATGCAATCCCATTGATACGGGCATCTCTTTTTCATTTTCTTTATTTTCTATTTCTTGCCCTAAAGTAAAAGAGCCATCTTTTTCTAAATTCCCTGTTATTGAAAGACGAAAATTATAAGGGTACATCTTTTTTGTTTCTTCATTAGAAGATAATGTTTCCTTAAACCCATCTCCCATTTTTTGACCTTGCCATTCTAGTTTTCGTGCGAAACCATGTTGTTCCAAATCTGGGTATAAAGAATTTTCAGTCAAAGGACCAGCGTTTGGAAAAAGAATTGGAATTCCACCTTTAACATTTGTATTTTTATCCTTAAAAGTCTCTTCATCTAAATAAAGAACTTCTTTTCCGTTTAATTTCATTGAGTTTATGATTCCACCCCGAGAAGGACAAAAAGAAGCCTCGCTCTCAAAAGGACCTTTGATTGTTTCAATTATTTTTGGGATATTTTTTTGTTCAAAGGAGTTTTCTTTCATAAGTATATTATACCACAAATAAAAATCATTCATGATGATTTTTATTTGTTTGATTTGATATTAACAGAACTTAGACTTTTATATTTAAAAGAAATATCCCAAGCCCTTGTAACACTATTATTTAATATACTTCTTGCTGATAGCACTTCTCACAATATAATAAATCATTTTCATTTATGTAATTTGTCTCAAATTCTACATTACAATGTTTACTTTCATGGGAATGAACAGTATTATTTTTATAAGAATTATTATCTGTGCCATCACCCGTACACTGACATTTTCTTTTTACTGTTTGTAACAAAGTTCTTTGTTTAAGACGCTCACCACTTCTACATTTAAAACAATATCTTGGTAACGGTAAATTCAACTTCCGATAAAACTGCAATTCTTCGGGAATTATTTTAAAAGCAGTAGTACATTGGTGGGAACAATTGCCATTACACATACATGAAATGGTCTCTGAAGTTATATCATTATTCACATCCTTTATGTCATCTGGCAAATCTTCAGATTTTAATGTTATTAAATAATTTCTATCTTTTGAATCTCTCCATAAATAATTTTCTTTTATTGCTTCTTCTTTACTTAAGGTGAAATATTCTATTGCAATAGTTTCATTATAAGCAAAAGGTGAAAATTCGGCTGGAAAAAATTCTCCATATTTATAGATAATTCCCTTTTTACTGACATAAGGCATCTCATCCATATGTTTTTTTATTTTATTAACAAGTTCAAAATATTCTTCTTTTTTATATTGTTTATTGAAAATGCAATATTGTTTTTTCTTTAATCCTACACAACCAAACAGGTCAGATGACCCACTACACATATAAGAATACTCAATATCGTGAACATTTTCTTGAACATTATAACAAAACTTAATATTATTTACTCCTATCCCACAAGCCGAACACTCATAGACAAATCGAGCAGAATCGCCCCATGAAGTATAATCATAGCAATCCTTGCAACCAGGCAATTCTTGTAAATATTGACAATATTTAATATTTTCTCCTTCTCTGACAAGATCTGAATTTTTAATATTTTTTGAGTGGCTAATATAATTACCACTTACATCCACATTTTGATAGCCTTCAATAAATTTTCTAGGAAATTTTTGCCAAAATGTTTTTGTTTCTTTCTTGATTTTTTCAAGACCTAAAAATGAAGATAGGTTATATTCTTTTATTTTTTCTTTATATTCTTCTTTTGTATATTGTTTATTGTTTATATAATATTCTTTCTTTCTTAAACCAACACAACCAAAACAATCATGACAACCCACACAATTCAAGCAAAAAGCTAAATTAAAAGAACTCTCGCAGTGTGAAGAAAAAATGATATTAGAACAAGAAGTAAGCCAAAAACCTTCATAACATTTCTCACTTTTCCCACAATGAGAAGTATCAATACATTCCTTTAAAAAGGTCACTCCATTGCAATACATGCAATCTTCTCCATTCTTTCCATTGAAAGATAAATAACAATTTTTAGGGTCAGTAAAATTATTACAATAATCACTATTTACTCCATTTACTAAGTTCAAATTTTTTAGTGGTACAGAATAAAGCAAATCACTAAATTGTTCAAAAAAGTTTTTAAAAAAATCATAATCTCGCCCATATTCCATCGAATCCCATTTATCAGAAAGCCAAACATCTTTTTCATATACTTTTACTGGAGAGTCAGGTGAAAAAGCTGAAAATATATCCTTGCCAGAAAAATCACTTTTTCTTTTAAATAAACTATTTTCATTTCTCCATGCCATTCTTCTCTGTGCACGACACAAATAACAAAAAGTTGGAGCTGGAACATTCATGTTCTCATAAAAAGAAAAATCATCTGGCTCAATAGTGAAATCTTGGTGACAGTTTTGGCAATTCTTTGTTTGTGAATTCATATGTAAATTATATTCCAATTTACCCATTTATTCAATGTGTATCTGAATTTAGACATATGTTTTAACCTTATGTTTTAAAATTCTATAAATTTACGCATATGCGTAAATTTATAGAAACGTAAATTATGTTATGTTTTATATTAAGAATACCCCAAGACCCTTGTAACACTATTGTTTAATATACTTCTTGCTGATAACATTTTTCACAATAAACAATCTCAGGTCTTTCTGGAGAGTATGATGTTTCAAATTCGTTAGTACAATTTACCCCGCCCTCATGGCGGTGGCCAGGATTCTTACACATACAAGATCTATGCCAGAGCTTCATTGGGTTACGTTTTTTGAGTCTGCTTTCATGGCGACAATTTGGACAGTACCTTGGTAAGGATAAATTCATTTGTTTATAAAATTGGAATTCTGTTTTTGTTATTTTAAATGCACTTGTACAAGTATCTGAAAAGTGACCACACTCAATAATTTGATCTAAAATAGAATCAGTAGCTTCATTTATGTTTTTAGGGATTTCATTATTTTTCATTGTAATTTTATAATTTCTTTCATCTCTTTCCCTCCAACGATATCCCAAGTCTAAGGCTTCTTCTTTTGAAAGAGGAAATACTTCTTGAATGATTGATTCATTATAAGCAAAAGGAGAAAATTCTATCGGAAAAAATTCTCCATATTTATATTCAATACCCCTTTCGTTAATATATGGCATATCATTCATATGTTTTATTATCTTTTCTCGTAATTTAAAATATTCTTCTTTCGTATATTGTTTATTAAAAATACAATATTCCTTATTGCGAAGACCTATACAACCAAAGATATCATGACAACCTACCGAATAGTGACAATACTCAAGAGAACGGCCTTCAGGAAAACATCCATTTGAAAAGAGAACATGATTGAGGTTCGTCCCACTTTTTACAGTCTCATATACTTCAATTGAATTTTCACCATAAAATGAATAATCATAACAATCTTTTGTGGTTGGAAGATAGGTAAGAAAACAATATTTTGAATCTTCAACCCCGTTGGATTGATAAATCATTTTTGAATTTTTAGAATGATTAACATAGTCACCAGTCACCTCAATATTTTGCTTCCCGTGTATGTATTTTTGAGGATATTTAATAGAAGCCTCATAAATTTCTTTTAAAATAATATCAACATCTTTAGAAGAAAAATCTGTGAGTTCAATAATTTTTTTAATGTATTCTTCTTTTGTGTATTGAACATTTTCAATACAGTTTTGTTTATTTCTTAAGTTAGTACACTTAAAACAATTAGAGCACCCTACAAGATTTTTGGAGAAATAAATATCGAAAGAATCCTCACAGTCAATAGAATAAAAAGCTCGATAACATTTTTTTACATTAACACATTCATAACAATGTTCACTTTCGTAAATCATATAGCAATCAAAACAATTCTTGACATCTGCACTGGTATCACAATAAGATGAATCTTCAACTCGGTCTGCGTAAAATACTAAATAAGCATTTTTTAGCCTCCCTGCTCCATTACAATATGGACTATTCACCATTGAAGGTTGCTCTACACCCAAAGACATCCATGGTACTTGTCCAAGTATTTCTTTCATCTGCTCAAAAAATGGTTTAGAAAAATCATAATCGCGAGCATAAGAAAAAGGGTCCCAGCCATCACTCCACCAACAAGTATTACAATATATGGTTATTGGTTCACTATCGTGATACATACTGAAAGTTTCCTTTTTACAAAGTCCGCAAACTCTTTTATACAAAGCACGTTTATTATAGTGATATAGACGCCTTTTAAGTCGACAATCAGGGCAAAATGTTGGTGGAGGAACTTTGATCTTTTCATAGAAAGAAAAATCATCTGGCTCAATAGTGAAGTCATTTTTGCAATTCTGGCAATTTCTTGTTTCTGAATTCATATATAAATTATATGCTAATCTACCTATTTATTCAATATATTTTAAATTCTATTTTTTTATACATATGCGAGAATTAATAGAAATATAAATTATATATTAAGAAATCCCCCAGATAGTGCCCCAAGCACTCTCTGTAAAAAAGGTTTTTAATAGAATAACCTTCCGCGATTCGAACCGTCTCGGTCGCTGAGAAAGGGTCTAATAATATACCTTTTAATAATAACACATTATTCAAGAGGAACTGCATCAGAAACATCTTGCTGGTCTGGATATTCATTTTTTAATCTTTCAATATCCTCCTCTTCCATCTGCCAACCAAGAGAGCTTAGATTTTCATTAAGATGATCAACACTGCGTGTTTTTGAGAGTGTAATTACATACGGTTGAGAAATAAGCCAATTAATAGCAACCTGTGCAGGTGTCTTGTTATATTTATCACACATTTCTTTTAAAATTGGTGGTATATTTTCTAGAAGTAATCCTTTTTGTACTGGTCTCCAAGCACTAATAAAAACATCATTGTTTTGACAATATTCAATAAGACCCTTTCTTTCGGGTTCACGAAAGATAAAATTATAATGAACTTGATCACATACAATTTTATTTTTAGTATAACTCTGAGCTTCCGCTAGGTGCTCTTTTGTAAAATTACATACTCCAATATGTTTAATAAAACCATCTTCCACAAGTTTATCTAAAGCTCTCATCGAATCTTTCAATGGAATATCTTTGTTATATCGATGTAATAAATATAAATCAAGGTAATCTGTTTGGAGTCTTTCGAGGCTCTGCTTACAAGATTTTAAAATATCTTCGTACCCTAAGTTTTTCTGTTGTACTTTTGATACGAGAAAAATTTCAGATCTATCATATCCTTTTATTGCCTTACCAACCAATATTTCTGTGTATCCATCTGCATATATTTCAGCGGTATCAATATGAGTTACTCCTGAATCTAATGCTGATCTAATACCTAAAATATCAGCTTCATCATCATTAGAAATATCATGTTCATTACGACCTCCCATCTGCCAAGTTCCAAAACCAAATACTGGCATTTCAAATCCTGTTTTAAGTTTTTTTGTAGGAATTTTCATATATTATAATTTACCCATTTGTACAATATCTAATAATTCTTTATGTAAAATTCCATTTGAAACTATGCAACCAATACCGTCCTGATCATATCTTCTCTCCTCTCCATTTAAATCAGTAACTTTTCCTCCTGCTTCTTCAGTAATAATTTTTAAAGCGGCGACATCATGACCATATTCTTTAAAAAATACAGCTCCAATATATTTACCATTTGCTACTTGGATACCGCCATAGATAAAGGATGGAAATTTCATGACGGCACATTTCTTTTCACTTAAAGTTTTAATAAGTGGTAGGTTTGAAAAACCAACAGACCATCCTGAAGCTGCTGTATTTAAATATGTATTTTTTAATATGGAATTATTTGCTACAGATATCTTTTTACCGTTTCTATAAGCTCCACCATCTTTATAAGCCCAATACATGTTTTTCATTATTGGGTCATTTATCAATCCTAAAATAGGTAAACCATTTGATTGGTCTACTAATGCAATTGAAAAAACAAATGTTGGTATTCCACAGGAAAAAGCCATTGTCCCATCTATTGGATCACAAACCCAAATATATTTAGAGTTTTCTTTTATCTCACTTTTTTCTTCTCCATAAATACTATGTTCTGGATAAATTTCGTTTATTTTTTTAATTACTAAATCATTTATTTCTGTGTCTGCTTTTGTAAGAGGTGTATTGTCCTCTTTCCATGTACTATCAACCTCAAAACTAAAATATCTTAAGGCAATTTCTTCTGCTTCTTTTGCTAACTTTTTTGCAAATTCTAAATATTGTTCCATTTTTTTATTATATATTCTTTATGAAAAAATAACCAACCCTTTCGGGACACCTAGTAATCCCTACCTCTAGGGATTAGAACTTTGGAGTTTTTAAGTTTTAGATTGATAATAAAGAATATTATTGAATTTTAAACCTTCAAGGTCTAGAACCAAAATTCTAGCATTTTCTAAAAAACCTAGACTGTATAGGTCTATTTTTTAGTCGCTGACTACTGGGTCCTATACTCGCAGAGCTTCAACTATTATGTTTAAAAGAGATAGATTTCTCTACTACTTAAAAGTATTTATTAATATTGGGAGGTATATGGGATTTGCACCCATGATAGCTCTTCCACAGAGAGCTGTGTTACTACTACACTAATACCTCCATAACTTACTCTATTTAAATATTAGAGTGACTACATCTTTATACCAGAAAAACTCCTATAAATCTAGGGTCTTATATTGATTAGATTTATTTACAAACTGTCCCAGTTGGTGGAGCAGTTAATTCTTTCGCAGCACCTGTACTATCTACACAATATAAATATTTATATTCTTCGGGAATTTGAGCTGAGGAATCATAATTGTTATAGATAGGAATTGCAAATGACCAATCTTTTGATGTTCCATAACAAAAACCAACCCCATTCGTTGTTTTTAATATTTTGTTTAATAACTCTGAAATAGAACTAACTTCAGTGGTTGCTTTTTTTGTATGACCAATAGGTGAAAATAAAGACCCTGAACTTGGATTCATACAACTTCCATCTGCGTTTGATTTACTTCCATAAACCCTCTCTACATTAAATAAGTTAGTGGCAAGTTGCTTAAATGAAGATGTATCATTTTTAATTTTTGCCACTTCTGTATCATTTATAAAATCTGTCATTAAAATAGACTTCTCTGGCATAAATATATTATTAGCAATATCAAAATCGTAATAAGTTGTTTTTAATGAAATATTTACCTTATTATCACCTATACTTTTATCTTCAAAACCTATAATCTTCGAAAGAGGAACACTCAAATTTACATTGTATTGATATATATTATTATCTCCCTTTCCAACCCAAACTTCAAAAGAATCTACCATCACAGAACCTAATATTTTTGATGAACTATCTTTTTCCTCATCAGAAATGTTTAATAAAAAATTATCTGAAATTTTACTTAATAATTTTTTGGTTAACTGTCGGTCTGGAGTTATTTGATAATGATAAGTATCTACCCCTTTTATACTATCTTCTCCCTTTTCTATAACTTCTGCATTATTTATAAATTCATCGTATACACTGAGTGTTTCATCATCTAAATAAGAAGCAATCCCATTGGACAAAACTTTATATATATCAATCTTTTCAACTTTTGGTTTTAACCATCCAGAAAACAGTGATGACAACAAACCCGCTTCATTCTCATTCACTTTAATAACAACAGAACCTGGAGCTCCATCTTTCATTATCTGACTTAAATCAGGAATAGATATAAATAAACTTGAGCCATTACTTTTTACATCTGTGGTAATGTAGTTTGGCAAAAGAGAACCTTTTAAAGTTATAAAACTATCAGAAAAAAGATCCTCTCCATTTTGATTTATAATGCCCATAATATTGATAGAGATAGAATCTTTATCTTGCGAAGAAACAGTTTCCCCACTAACCAACCCAGATGAGATATTTGAAAAAGACGGAGAAGACACTTCTACACTTGTTTCTGTTTTATATGATTTTAAAGAAGATAAAACTTTTGAATTATTCAATAATAATATTTTGGGATCTTTTTTAATAAAAGGAATATTAAAATTTTTAAGACTTATATACCCCCCAGCAAAAACCCATACCCCACCAGAAAGAAGGAGTACAATTATTAGAGCAATGATCCATTTAACTGTATTATTATTTTTTTTATTGACTACTTCATATTTTGTTTTATCTACAGATGACATATCTTTTTCATATGAAGACAACATCGCTATCTGAGATAAATTTTTTACAGGATAATTTTTGATGACATTATCAGTTGTTTCCTTTGTAGCTATAGGTATTGAATTATCTTTTGAAACGACAGAACCAAAAGAGTCAATTGCAACCTTAGGTATCAAGGCTGGAATTAATTCTTCTTTTTTAATAACTTCAATAAAGGTGTCTTTGGTCTCTTCTTTATCCAAAGGGGTGTTTATTTTTTGATTTACTATTTCTTCATTTTTTATCACAGGAACATTTTTAGGTATCCAAACCTTACTTACTTCTTTTTCTTCTTTGGGTATTTCTATTTTTATAGTATCAGCTTGTGATAATTCAATTTTCTCATCAACATTAATATCGGCAGAAAAAGAATCATGATAATGATCTTCTTTTTTGACTTCAATTTTTTCTGGGACAACAGCAACTACGGTTTCATTAATTTTAGGAACAATAACTTCTGCTTTAAATTCTAATTCAATAATAGAAAAAGCTTCATCGATATCTCCCTTATGCCAACCAGCATTAATAAGCTTAGATATAATTAAATCTTTTGATACATTATTTCCAATTTGTTTTTTTATATAAGAAATCAATTCACTAGTTGTCATACATTTATATTATACCCCATAGAGAAAATTTAAAAAAGCATTACTAGAGTAAATAGGGCTTAAAATTGATACACGTACAATTTGCGACCAAGTTTATATTTACTTCTGCCGAGATCTACCTCAAAAAGAGGAGGTTTATTCGTGAATTTAAAAGAAAGAGATACGAGTTTAGTCCCAGGTTTTAATTCTTTATCAAATTTTGCAAGCAAATCATCCATCACATCTGGATATAAATATGTAAAAATATGTGTGGCATTTGATAAATCTTTTTTAAAAAAATCTGCCCTAAGTATATCGACACTATTACTCGTTCTCTTTTTATTTAAATATGATTCCGCCTTTGCCAACAAAAATGGGAACATTCCATTTTCTATTCCAATATATTTTGCCCCAGGACAGATCTTGGATAAATAAAATAAAACTCGCCCATCTCCACACCCAAGGTCATAAACGACACTTCCATCTTTAACCTCCATCGCTTTTGTGATATCCTTTAAAACTGCAATTGAAGAAGTTACGAAGGGAGCTTTGTTTTTAAAATTTCCAATTGCCCACATTACAAACAAAACAATTATAATAATTAAAAATATTAACAAAACAATTTGAGACACATAAATTAAAAAATTAAGCATAGTATTATTATACTATAAAATTCATTATAATTTTGTGCGCGGGAGAGGATTTGAACCTCCACACCCTTACGGGCACATCCACCTCAAGGATGCTTGTCTACCAGTTTCAACACCCGCGCATTAAAAATACAATTTGAGTATAGTTTATTTTCTTACTTTTTTCAAATTAAAAATCCACCGCGAGGTGGATTTTTAATTTTATTCTTCTGATTTAACTTCTTCAGCGACAACTTCCTTTGGTTCTTTTTTAGCAGAAAGAGTGATACTCTTTAATCTCTTCTTAACTTCTTTTACTGCTTTTGTTCTTATAAAATATAATTTACTTCGGCGAGTTTTTGATTTTCGGATAACTTCAATTTTATCAACATTTGGAGAGTAAAGTGGGAAAATACGTTCTACCCCAACACCTGAGGCAACTTTTCTGATTGTAAATGTTGCTCCAGATTCTGTCCCATGTTTTCTACAAAGAACAAGACCTTCAAATGCCTGTAAGCGAGTTTTTCCTTTTTCTAAAATCTTACTCCATACACGAACAGTATCGCCAGCTTTAAAATCAAGCTTTTTGCGGTCTTCTTGTATAACGGGAGTAAATTGTTTTTTCGTTATTTCCATGGGGTTTACTTTATCATATATAGTCATTTTAAGCAAGATTTTACTTGTTTTCAATATAAGTCTTTATTGTTTTCTTAAAATCAGTTGGTAGGGGTGACTCTATGGTCTTTAATTCTCCACTTGGTTGTGTAAAAGTTATAGAATATGCATGAAGGGCCAATCTTTTCATCCCAAGTGATAAATCTTTCGCTCCTCGATATATAGGGTCAGAAACAACTGGGTGATTTATATAACGCATATGCACACGAATCTGGTGAGTACGACCAGTCTTAGGGTAAGCTTCTATATATGTGTATTGATGATCAACTTCTTTTTCCTTTTCAGAATTTTTTGTATCTGTAAATTTATTTAAAATAATATACTCGGTTACAGCATCTTTAAGTGGTTCACGTGCACCTCGGCCAGCCGTATAAGCTCTAATATCTTTTTGGGAACGACCAATTGGCACATTTATAATCCCCCTTTTACCTGTGGCAAGTGAAGCTTTGGGATCAGATACATAACCATATACAAAAGCTCTATAAACTTTTTTAATTTTATGATTTTGAAATTGTTCTTTTAAAGAAAGAAATGTTTTTTGATTTTTTGCAATAATTAAGGCCCCAGATGTTTCTTTGTCTAGTCTGTGAACTATTCCGGGGCGAGGTATTTTTTCCTTTTTCCCGCCAGCACGTTCAATAACAAAAGGCTCCCCAATATTTTTAATACTTGGGTAGTTTAAAATTATCCAATCGGAAATAGTATCGGCTTTAGTTTTACCATCTCCGTGAACCATTACTCCAGCTGGTTTATCTATCACCAAGACATTTTTGTCTTCAAATAAAATTTGAATTTTCATAACTACATCTTAACATATAGTTGAAATATATTATAAATATGCTATTATATTAAATATCCAATAATAATGCGCGATTAGCTCAGTTGGTAGAGCAACTCATTTACACTGAGAAGGTCGGGGGTTCAAGTCCCTCATCGCGCACAGTGTCTAAAATAACCCCCTGCCCTTGTAGTTAAATGGATATAACTGCGGACTTCTAAGCCGTTATTGCAGGTTCGATTCCTGCCGAGGGCACCTTAAACGAACTAAATGATTTTGAAGAGGATAAGGAGTGGGCGTTGCGAAGCAACGCCCACGCTGTTTCGCCCGTTTTCGCCAATGAATTCTGGGTTCGGAATTCGGCACCGCCTTCGGCGGTGTGGATTGTTTTTTCGGAAAGGTGCGGGAGGAATGCGGGGCGGGGGCTGACACTATTTAATATAAAAAGTATATATGTTATAATGATTATATGAGTATGGAAAGTCCAATTGAAAAAAAAGAACAACTAAAAAAATATTATTTTTTTCTGGGTGGAGAAGATTTAGAAATGCACGCAATAAAAAATTTGTTAAACAGTCATAAAATACCTTACTTGCAAACTTCAACAGGCTGGGGAGCAAAAGCTAACGAATTTGAAAATGAAATAAAAACTAAAACAGCAGAAGGATATACCCCCGTCAAAATTGAACTGACAGGTGGCATAGACGGAGTTGAGGATTTAATTGATGTCGATCATCATAATGAACAATCTGCCACTGCACCTGCTTCAATATTACAAGTGTGTGAATTATTAGGAATACAACCAGATCGAAATATTCAATTAGTGGCAATAAATGATGTTGGATTTTCTCACGGATTATTAAAATTTGGTGCTACTATAGAAGAAATTCAAAAAATTTAGCGTGGGGAGCTAAAGTCATTGATTATGATAAAGAAATTATAAAATGTGTTGCTAATGGATATATCCCAGTACTTGTTGAACTTGAAGGGGCTAAAGATATTTTAAATTCAATAAATATTGATCATCATGGTGATTTTTCGGGGAATGATCCAGCTATTATACAATCAATTTTCGGTATTATTTACCGTAAAGAAGTTTTACTTGGTATTAATGATGCTGAATATATTGGTGGTCTCATAGAAAAAGGTGCAACAGAGGAAGAAATTGAAGCACTTCGAGAAATTGATCGTATCTCTCAAGGTATTACTCAGGAGGAAGAAAAAGAAGGTATGGAAGCGATAAAACATATGGAGCGTTTTGAAGATTTAGATGACTTAATTATTTTAAGAATGAATCATAGTAAAATTGCAACTGTCACAGATCGTCTATTTAGTGATCAATATTCTAAAAAGGGACAAAACATTTTAGTAATTTCAAAAGACAAAGAAGAGATAAACTATAGCGCTATTAATAAAATAAATCTTATTAATGAATTAGAAAAAAATTTTAGTGGTTGGGTTGGTGGTAAAGAACCAAATAAATATTGGGGTGTAAATAGAGAAAAAAATCCCAATATGCCTAGACAAGAAGAAATTATTGAATTTGTGAAAAATTATTTTATTAAGAATAAAGAATAGTGTCAGCCCCCGCCCCGCATTCCTCCCGCGGATCTTCCTGCCCGCGGAAACCCAACCCAAAATCTTGGCGAATTTCAGAAAAGGATTAGTCGAGGTTTTGCGAATCATTCTCCCAGAATATATTTTCGCAAAACCGAGTCCGCATTGTATTCGCACATTCTGTCCTTTTCCTTTGGAAAAGCTCTGTGCTACTGCACAGAGGTGCTTTAGCACAGCGGGGAACGCTATGATACTTTATTTTGAAAATAGGTTCTGATTTGGTAGAATAAATGCACAATCAAATTATTAAATACTTGGATCTTTATATAAATACAAACCCTCCTTTGCTTCTTTTTCTTTAATTGCTTTAATATCAAAAGATTTAGTAACCTTATCTAATATTTTTTCATTAATAAAAACCTGTGATTCTACTGATATAGGTGTAATTTGAAATATTTGTTGATTTTTTATTTTATATAAAAGATAAAAACTAAAAAGTACCAATAGTGCAAGAATAATAGAAAAAATATATAACAAATTGTTCCAATATATATGTGGATTTATCTTTTTAAAAGGAGCAAAATTTTTTATATTATTTTTAATTTTGAATAGAAATTCTTTCATAAAATTAATTTAAACTTAAAATATTAAAAGATACATCTGCTTGCCATTTTGATACTTCTAAAACTTTTGGTTGTTTGACTTCTTTGTTTCCTGTAACTTCTATAACATCTCCGCCTCTTATTTGTTTTATATCTTTATTTAAATAAACTTGTGTAATATTGACTTGATATGGAATATTCTCTACAAAAGAAACTGTCCTCATAACCTCTTGAAATGTTCCCGTTATCGATATTTTAATTGCTATGATATTTTTAGTTTTTGGGGGCATTTCAATACCCTGAACTATCACCTTGGATCCGAGGTTAGAACCAATTTCTTCTAAATAATCAACAAATGTATCAATTTTATTGGGATCTACAAAAAGACTGTTCACAGAATCTTGTAGTGATTTTATTTCTGTTACTTTTTCAGCAAATTTTGCTGCATTTTCTTTCTCCCCGATTTTTTTCTGTAAGGTTGTAAGAACAACAGAAATATGTTGGTCTTTATTTTTTATAATTTTTAAGAAAAAAACAAATAGAAAAACTGTTAGTATTGTAACAAAAATTGAAAATATGAGTTTAAAAATTGTGTGAGTTTTTTTCATTTTAATTATTTCATTTTTATTGATATCGTAAAAATAAGATCTGATTTTTCGAGAAAATTAGAGATCGGAAGATTTACTTCAGAAAAATTTGGATTATTATCAAGAGCTGTTTTAAAATTTCTTAATGAATCTCGATTAGAAGCAACCCCATGAATTTCTACAACAGAGATATCTCCTTTTTTGGTCGGGTCTGTTGTTTTTATCACATCCTTATTAAAAAGTATTTGTGAAAAAGTTATACCTGCGGTCTTGGTAGATAAAATACTATTGAGAACTCTGTCACTGACTTGGTAAGGCTCTTTTGCTTTATCTAAAATATCTAATTTTGAATTAATATCTCCTATTATTTTATCTATATTACTACTTGTAAGATCTGGATTTTCCCTATTAAAGACTTCCAATTTATTTTCAACCAACTTTTCCTTGGATTGAGAAAAGAAAAACGATGGAAAAAATAAAAGAGCTGCAACCATACAAGACAATGCAATAAGATTAAACAATATTGTGAAAAACCTCATCCAATACTCTCTATGAAGAATCTTCTTTTTTTCGTATGGCAAAACATTTATAACTGGCTGAGATTTATATACATACCCACCAAGAGATAACCCCAATACAGTAGCGTAGCTGAGTGATTCTTCAAAAGACATTTCTGGAACTGAATCTTCGGTATTTAAAATATTAACCCAAACATTGGCATTTTCTACTTTTATATTCATACTCAATTCTAAATAGTCAGACAACCCAGCAAGATTGGCATCTCCTCCACAAAGTATTATATGATTTATTTGTTCATGTTTTGCATTGTTGTTATTGTGTGTTTCCCAATAAGTATATTGTTTATTTAATTCATCTCGCAAAACAGAAATTCCATTTAAAATAGCAGGGAAAATATTTTGAGCTTTTGAAACTTGTGTTAAACCATATTCATGTTTCATTTTTTCTGCTTCTTCAAAAGATAAAGAAAAATTCTTGGCAATCATATTTGTCAGATCAATCCCTCCAATAGACAGCGTCGTCGTCAAGAAAATACGACCATTTTTAGAAATAGAAACTCCAGTTCTAGAATCACCAAAATCAACTATCATGATAGGACTCGGGTCATTGCTTGGTATCACTGCCCTAGCAAGAGCTTGTGCTTCTATTTCAAAAGAAATTGGAACAAGGTCAGCCTTACTAAAGACAGATAAATATCCCTCAATAGTTGTAACTGCAATTGCCACAACTTCAATTAAAATATTTTGACCATCATCTGAGACAACATCATAATCAAAAATAGAATCGAGAGCCTTAAGAGGTATGTACTCTTCAATTTGCAGAAGAATAACATCTCTGATTTTTTCATTGGTAGTTTTTGGTATAGATAAAGTAAATAAATACATCTGTTCCTCAGGCAGTGAAACTCGAATGAACTTAATATTTTCTTTATCTCTAATTTTCTTTAAAATAATCAGCAACTCATCTTCTTTTTCAATCTTACCAGAAACAACAACTCCTTCTGGAATTTTTTCTTTACCATATTTGGAAAGTCGAAGACCGGAAGATGTAGCTACTAGCTCACCATATTTTATTGATTGATCAGAAATATCAATCGCACAAGAACTCATGGCCAAATATTTTGGTGTAGGAAAATAATGATTATATAATCTTTTCATTACAATTTTATTATACGATACTCTCTGATTATATAAAAGGGGTTAATTGTGTCTATTTAATCTAACTCGAATCGTTTTAATAATTATTGGAATAAAAGAAATAAAAATTATAAGTAGGGCAATAGGTATTATATAAGTATCTGGATTTATAACCATCCCACCAAAAACAAAACCAATTAAGGTAACAGAAAAAACCCATAAAATTCCACCGAAAATATTATAAGAAAGAAAAGTTGGGTAATTCATTTTTCCAATACCAGCAACAATCGGAGCAAATGTCCGAACAATAGGAACAAAACGTGCGATTATAATCGTATATTTTCCATACTTCTCATAAAATTTTTCAGCATCATATATTCTTTTTTTCTTGAAGAAAAAACCTGCATCACGTTCAAAAAGTTTCCTCCCATATTTTTTGCCTGACCAATATCCAACACTGTCCCCCAGCACCGCAGCGATCATACAAAAAACCAACAAAATATAAATATTAAAAATTCCTTGCGAGGCTAAAATCCCTGCCGTAAATAAAAGTGAATCTCCCGGGAAAAAGAAACCAAAAAATAATCCTGTCTCAGCAAAGACAATAAAAATAATTCCCATCAAACCAACGGTCTCAATAATTGTAGTTACATCAAGCATATTTATAATTAAGAATTAATAATTACGAATTAAGAATTTTAGAAGGTCTTTCCTCAAGTGGACCCGAAGCAATTATCGAACCTTACTTCCTGGACTTACTTCGACTTCAGGGATAAGTAAAACCGGCTTACCATCGATTCCATCCATAGCCATTAGCATACCAGTACTTTCAAATCCTTTAATTTTTCTTGGCTCTAAGTTTACGATATATAAAACTTGTTTATTGATTAATATATTCACATCTGGATAATATTCTTTTATTCCTGAAACGATTTGTCTCAAGACCTTATTCCCTTCTTCATCAACTTCATTAAAATCAACCATGCACTTTAAAAGCTTATCGGTCTCAGGCACAGCTTCCACTTCCCTAATTGTCCCGATCCTCATATCCATTTTTTTAAATTCTTCGTATGATACAAATTCTTGCATATTTTTAGTATATCATATCAATACTAGTTTCCATTTAAAATACTTCTTGTTGGTAACATTTTTCACAATATAATATTGGAGCATATGTTTCCGTGTAAGCTGTATCGACTTCGGTATTACATTTTGTGCAATTTCTCTTAATCAATTTAAGTGGTGGACGTTTTAAGGATCTACGTCTATGTCTCACATCGAAACATACTCTGGGAATTGGCAAATCCATTCTGCGATAAAAATTCAACTCATCTTCTATTATCCTATAAGCGCCAGTAGAATAAAGCTGGTCTTTTTCAGCACAAGAAATTATTTCATTTAAAATAGAATCGTCAACCTCTGAAATAGTTTCAGGGAGTAAACTACTATCAATAGTAGTATCATAATTTTTCTTCTCTTTTTCTTTCCATTTATATCCTTGTGCTCCTGCTTCGTCCTTAGTTAATGGGTAATATTCTTGTGCAGCTGTTTCATTATAAGCAAAAGGAGAAAGATCTGTTGGGAAAAACTCACCATATTTATAAATATTGTTCTTTTTATCAATGTATGGAATATCATTCATATGTTTTTTAATTTTTTCTACCATTTCAAAATATTCCTCTTTAGAATATTGTTTGTTTAAAATACAATATTCTCCCTTTTTCAAACCTATACAACCAAAACAATTACTTGCTCCCGGGCAAGAATCACAATACTCTAAATCATGTGCTCCCATCCAACACTGAGAGCTAAAATTAATTCTGGAACAATTTATTCCACAATTAGCTGTATCATAAATGAGTTCTGAGGAACCACCCCACTGAAAATAATCTAAACAGTCTTGAATATCAAAAGCAAAATAAATATACCGACAATCTTTTGCGTTTGTAGATGAAAATGAGTTTTTTACATTTTTACAATTCAAAAACCAGTTTCCAGATACTTTTTCTGATTTTAAAGACATGATAGATCTTTGGGGAAATTCTTTTCTAAAAAGATCAAACCTTTTATCCATTTCCCCTAACCCGAAAACTGAATTTAATTTTAATTCTTTTTTTGTCTTTTCATAATCTTCTTTTGAAAGCTGTTGATTAAAAATGCAATATTGTTTATTTACTAAATTCACACAACCGATACAACTAGAACAATTACGACAAGAATATAAAAACATCGAGTCTCTGCATTCATTTGATTCCTGAGAAAATAATGTTTTATAACATTTATTACAATCTATACACTCATAACATAATTCACAAAAATTTATAGAAAAATTATCTACACAATTTAAGATATCATTAGCGGTGTATATATACATTGAATCAATGCTTTTGTTACCTCTAAAAACCATAAAAGAATTTTTCATGTCATTAACCCTATGAGTATATTCACTATTTATAGAATTACCTTGTCTGACGAGAGACATTCGTGGAACTTTGTTAAATAACACTTGGAATTGGTTAAAAAATGATTTAGAAAAATCATAGTCCACTCCATATTGATTAGTGTCCCACTTATCACTATACCATTCAGTCACCTCATAGACCGGGAATATAGTTTCATCTGGATACATACTAAAAATTTGTTTATCAGTAAGATCACATTTTCTTTTATAAAGTACTCTTTCATTCGCACCGATCATTCTTCTAATTGATCT
This sequence comes from Minisyncoccota bacterium, assembly GCA_041666225.1. Classification (GTDB taxonomy): domain Bacteria; phylum Patescibacteriota; class Minisyncoccia; order Phycocordibacterales; family UBA9973; genus UBA8515. Next base: position 35,375 of record JBAYHJ010000006.1, read on the forward strand.
ACATTCTGGACAAAAAGTCGGTGGTGGAACCTTTATTTTTTCATAAAAAGAAAAATCATCCGGCTCAATATTAAAATCTTTCTTACAATTCTGACAGTTTTTTGTTTCCATATATTTTTAAATTTTAATCTCTAATTTACTATCTAATGCCTTAGAAATTTTCTTTAAAAAAGAAATAGTTGGATTGTAATCTCCTGACTCAAATCTGGCGATAGAAGGCTGTTTTGTTCCTATTTTTAAAGCCAAATCTTTTTGAGACATTCCCTTTTTTATTCTCTTATCAATAATTTGATCTATAATTGAAAACTCTAAATCCAAATCCTTATAAGCTTTCATTACCTTCTTATTTTTTAGTGCTTGTTTTTTAATTGTTTTAAAATTAGTCATATTTATATATTAACATATAACATATACGTTATGCAAGCATTTTAAATCTTTTAACCACAAGGTCAATTTCCTTCTTTGGTATTTTATTTGTCTTTTTTATAAAAGCATTAAGTAAATATATTTTACCTTTATAAAAACAATAGATGATTCTAACCTGTTTATTTCCCTTTATTCTTAATTCAAATAAACCTCCATGTAAACTTTTACTATATGGCATTTCAAGTTTATTCCCATATTTTTCTAAAAGTCCTATGTACCGTAAAACCCTTGCTTGTGTTTGTGCATCTAATTTAAAAATAAATTTATCAATCTCAATTGTTATTGTCTCAATCATCATTGTAATTTTTAATTACCCATTACTACTTGCTACATACTACCTTCTACTTTTGATTCTTTCTATCTAAATACCTCTGAAGTATTAATGCGGCGGCGGAGTCATCTATCTTTTTACTTTCAGTCTTTTTATTCCAGCATTCTCGGCGGGTCGCCGAAGAGGCGACTTTTCTGGCATTATTTTCTTTTTTACCATCATTACCTCTCGCAAAAATTGATGTCATAAATTCTTTTTCAAAAGATATCGGTAATTCAAGCTCCCCTTCCAAGTTTCTCTTAAACTCTTCTATACTTCCCATTATTTTATTAGGCTTGCCTGACAAATCATGAGATTCTCCTAAAACAATCGCCGAAACTTCCTCTTGCCCACAAATATTATGAATAGTGTCAACAAGTTCAAGATTATTTCCTATTATTTTATAAGGAAAAGCAAATTCACCCTCTTCGTCAGATAAAGATAAACCAACCCTTTTACTTCCATAATCGATGCCTAAATATCGCATATTTAAATATTACCATAATTGCTCCAAAAAGATATTATTGTTATACTTTAATACATGGAAACATTTATTAATGATAATTTGTGGCTTGTTATTATTTCTCTAATCTGGGTTTTACCTTGGAAGGGTTATGCTCTTTGGACTGCATCACAAACCAAAAATAAGAGATGGTTTATAGCTCTCTTAGTTTTAAATACCTTTGCAATTTTAGAGATTTTTTATCTCTTTTATGTTGTAAAGAAAAATCCAAAAGATTTAATCAAATTGATTAAATCCAAAATTTAATTTGATTATAAAAATAGACCACTGGGGTCTATTTTTAATTAAGTAATAAAACTTGAAAAAAAAATGAAAATGGGGTAACGTAGTACTCGGAAGCGTGCCTGAGCGGTCTAAAGGAACAGTCTTGAAAACTGTCAGGGGTGAAAGCTCCTCGTGAGTTCGAATCTCACCGCTTCCGCTTGTTCAAAAATGACCCATTAGGGTCTTTTTTGTTAAGCGGAAACAAGTAAATGAACTGTTTCATTTGCGTGTGCGATCAGTAGATCGTACCGAGAGGAAGATTCGAAAGATTTTTCTGTGTTTTGTTTACAAAACTATAAAAGTACCTGACTATGTAATAGCCGAAAGTATATTCACGGTCGCACTGTTTAAAAATAAAAAGCTCAGATAAATTGTATCTAAGCTTTTTTTATTTACCTCAATATTATATATCATCTAACCGCCAAAGTTTCGGCTTCAAAAACAATATTTTTGGGCTCAATTATTACTCTTTTTACGGGGAATTTCTCAACATACCCGGCAACAAAACTTTTAAAACGTGGACTTGTTGGGAGTTTTTCAACATCTTTTTGTGAGATGTACAAAACAAAACCTGCCCCCATATTAAGATTTCCATATGCTTCCTCATCTGACACTGGGCCAAATTCCTGAATAAAATCGAAAATTGGTAACTGTGTCGGTAGTTGTTGAATTACATAAGAAAAAAGTTGATTAGCCCGCATAAATTTTCTCCACCCATGTCCGGTAATGTTAACACTGTAATGAATATCAATTCCACAATGAACACACTCTTCAATAAAATCACAATAAATGTGAGTTGGGTCGAGGAGCGTCTCACCATAAGTTCTCTCGTCTGGAAGTAAAGACTCGTATCCATGAAAAATTTTACCAGCAATTTTTCTTGCAAGAGATAAACCGTTTGCATGAATACCAGAAGATTCAAGAATAACTATTACATCTCCATCTGTTATTTTAGAAGGATTAATGTTGCTCCTACAAATACCCACTGCAGATCCAGACAATAATGAAGCCCCTGGAACAATAATGTCTTTTAGTGTTGGTGTTTCTCCTCCAGACCAAATGCACCCTGCTAAATCACAAGCATCTCCCCATCCTTTGATGAGGCTATGTACTCGCTTTTCATCATCAAACCAACTCGAGTCTTCTACAGCTAAATGCATCGCAATTGTTGCTGGAAAAATTCCCAAAGTAATCGCATCATTAACAATCATAGCAACTGTATCTTGAGCAATTTTGTCATAATATGACTTACCTGTGATTTTTGCCATTGCATCAGCAACAAGATTTTTAGTACCCAATCCTTCTTCTACATGGCCAAGATAATGACCACCCAGATTTGATAAAAAAACACTCTCTCCACGAGTCCATTCCAAAGAAGTAATGCCTAGTCTTTCGGCGTTCTGAGAAGTTAAACTTGCCCTTTTTTGACAAGCAATTTTAAACGGGTCCATGCTTTCATAATTGACGCCAGCCCCTGCATAAGTCATTTGTTTTTCTTCTGACATAATTTTATCTTTTTAGAGGTTCAAAATATATGTTTTGCCTTAATATTACATAAAAAATACCAAAATACAAGTTTAAGAAAGTTGTTTTTCAGTGCATAACTATCTTGTTTTCTTCCTTTTGTTCGCGGTAAAATATATACATGTTAGATAAAGTTTTATTAAATTGGGAACCATATACACTAAAAGAAGATAATCTTCCCTGTCTAATAACATATGGTAAACATATGGGCGGTTCTCATTTATCTATTGTTCTTATCGCAAACTTATTTTTACAAGGCTCAAAGATTTTATTCCTTACCGCTTATCCTATGGCTCGTGATAATTTTTTAAACCAAATAGAAGAAGATACCTCTAGGGTCGCCTTCGTTGATTCACTAGAAAGTTTAGAAGAATCACTAGACAAAGATGCCATAATAATAGAAAGTGGAAATGCTACATTATTTCTAAATGCAATTAAATTAATTCCTGATTTAGATGAAAGAGTAATATTTGTAAAAAATATTGAAATATTTAATGAAGAAATATTTAACACTTGTCTTGAAAATCAAAAAGTAATTTTATCTGGTGACATAGATGAATGTAATTTTAAAAATAATATATCTATTGAAAAATTTTATACTATTATTGCTTTCAATCAACCAGAAACTCCAATCAGAATAGAGATTCCTAAATTAGAAATGTGGTCAAGCTATCTAAAGAATGATAAACAAAGTGGTATTCTTACTCTTCATGACGAGCAGAATAGACGTACTCCATAATAAAACAAGTGGGGTTTTATTTTTCTTTATCTTTCTTATTTGGTAAAGCAAGGATTTTATTGACACTATCTATAAGACTTTTTATTTTCTTATTAACATCTTCTAAGTTCGTCCTTTCTTCGTTTTTTACACTTTCCTTATTATCTAGTATTGTATCTACAAGCCATGATATTCCTGTCAGAGGCGCCCGCAAGTCATGAGTTGCTATTGAAATTAAATCTTCTTTTAATTTTAAATATTTTTCTTCTTTTTTGCGTAAAATAAATCCAATAATTATAAGTAATAAAACAAAAAAAGTAGAAATAATTGGTATCAAAGTGTAAGTATAAACATTTTCAAAATATTTACTTGAGCTCATATCAACACCCATAACTGCAATAACCTTTTCACCATCTACAATAGGGACTAGAGCCGTAAGCCAACTACCCCACCTATCTTCATTAAATTCTATAGCTGAAGGTAACTCTCGAAGTAAGACTTGTTTTTCGACTTGAGTTGCTTCTTCGTATATCTGCCCAGGAGGTGAGTAATCAACAGAGGAAGATGTTTCTGAGTCAACCATAAAGTAAATTTTATCTTCACGATATCCCCAAAAATAAATAAATCGAACATTTTCATTTAGCCTTCTAATTTTTTCTAATTTATTTTTTAAAGATATATAATAAGTATTTTTTAAATCAGATTCTGTCCCAGTTAGACTTTTAAAATCACTTGGGTCAAAAGCCCCTGCAACAGAAGATATATTTACCAATAGATTTTTTTTCGCATTATAAGAGACTGATCTATATGTCCAAACAGTCGCTACAATTCCAGTTATCAAGACTACAACTATAATAGTAGTGTAATACCAAGAAAATAATTTATTTGAAGGTTTGTTGTTCATTTTTTGTATCATTAAAATGAAGTAATTCTTTTACTTTCACTAGAATTTGTTTGGGATTTACTTTTGATTTTAGAAGATAAAGTGATGGGTGGTTATCTACAATTCCTTTCAAAACTCTCTCATTTGTATCAAAGTTGGTAAGTAATATTATTGGAACTTTTTCACCCCATGGACCTGATTTGCGTATCTCATCAAGTATAACTATCCCATCAACATCTTTCATCTCAATATCAGTAATAATCAAATCTGGTTCTTGATTTAATGCTTCTACTAAACCAGTATTCCCATTGTTGGCAGTAATAACATCAAATCCATCAGGAGTAAAAACCGCCCTCAATGATTTTAAAATCATATCATCGTCGTCAATCAATAAAATTTTCTTGTTTCGTAAATCCATATAGAAATTATAGCACTTTTTAAAATAAAGATGTATTCCTAATCAAAATTAATTAGAAAACTATACATCCCCATTCCACACACTCCCCTTATTGGCTCTCCTGCTTTGGGAGTTCCAAGATCAATAATTTCTTCTCCTGTCTTTGGAAGAATTTTTTGATAACCAACCGAGCCTATCCGAAGGGCAGCCGAACAGTCATACGTGCCATTTGTTTTTACAATCAATTTAGTTGGGATTCCAGCTTTAGCAGAAGATAATTTTGGTGAATATCCACCCTTGGCATCAATTGTAATATATTGGATGCCATCTTTTATTTCAGAATTTTGAACTGAATTCTCTGAAGTATCATCTATCTTTGTATTATTAACTTTTGATCCGCCAAGAAAAATGATACCGACACCAATAATAAGACCTAAGGTTATTATGATTAATGCTGTTTTATTCATAATTATAAATTAAATAAAGGATTAATAAAGCCTACTCCTGCAAGACCTGACAGAAGAGCAAATATACCAAGTCCAATCACAACAACTCCTGCTGATTTGAAAAAAAGAGGTGCATATTTTGATTGAGCAAATGACACTGATCCAAATGATAATAATGCTAAGACTGGTAGTGTCCCCAGGGCAAATGAAAACATAATGAGTAAACCTTGCACAAAAGAACCACTAGAAAGAGCCGAGATCTGCATTGATTGAGTGAAGCCACAAGGAAGAAAAAAAGTTCCGATTCCAATCAATAGTGGAGCAAAGGTTGCATGTTCTACTTTTCGAAAAAAAGAAAATATATTACTTGGAAGTGTTATTTTATTTTTCTCAAATACTCCAACTAAATTAAGACCAAGTAATATCATAACTGTTGAAGCTAAAAGCCCAAGTATGGCAGAAAACAAAAAATTTATTCCAATTGCTTCACCAATTAATCCTAAAATTCCACCTAGTATAGCGAACCCTAATAATCGCCCAAAATGAAAAAGTATAAATGGCTTTTTGGTTGATCCACCATCTTGAGTAACCTTTGCGGAAAGTGACAAGACTAATCCTCCAACAATCGCCAAACAACTAGAAAGTGAGGCAATAATTCCAATTATAAAACTTGTGATCGGGGTCGTTTGACTTCCAATCCCAAGATTCAAAATTCCTGATTTTTGTAAAAGAAAAAATAATATTAGAAATATAAGACCAATAGGTATCGCTTTCCAAATAACACTATTCGCCTCAGTTTCTTTAACTATTTTTTCAACTGATAGAGTATAACCGTTTGTTTTTATTTTCTCTGTTAAAGACATTGCGATTTCTTCTAAACTTTTATCACTATCTGTTTCTATCTCGACAAGTTCTTTTTTTAAATCAACTTTTACCATTTTAATAAATTCTTGTTCACCCAATATATCTTCTATCAATATTTTACACGATGCACAATGTGTTCCATTTACATGAAATGTATGTTTTGTATTTTCCATAATTATAGTTTTTTAGTTTTTAATCTAAGTGAATTTCCGACGACAGAAACACTTGATAATGCCATGGCCATACCTGCAAAAATTGGATTAAGGACTATCCCCCATATAGGATAGAGAAGTCCAGCAGCAATAGGAATACCAATAATATTATATATGAATGCCCAAAAAAGATTTTGTTTAATAGTTCTCATTGTTGCCTTAGATAAATCAATTGCTTGTGAAATCTTATGGATGTCTCCATGAAGAAGAGCAATACCAGCAGATTCAATGGCGATATCAGAACCAGTTGCCATAGCAATACCAACATTGGCCTGTACTAGTGCAGGAGCGTCATTTATGCCATCTCCAGCCATTGCCACGACTTTGCCTTCCTTTTGAAGAGATTCAATTTTTCCAGCCTTCTCATGGGGTAATACTTCTGAAATCACGTCATCAATACCCACTTGTTTGGCTATATACAAAGCAGCTAAATGATTATCTCCTGTTAGCATTATTACTTTTATTCCCCTTCTGTGAAGTTTAGCAATTGCTTCTTTAGCTCCGTTTTTGATCGTATCGCTAAGTGCAATAAGCCCAACTTTTTTACCATCCACTTCCACCACTACTACCGTCTTACCTTCACCTTGTAATTTTTTCAAATTTTCACCTAAATCATTTACCTCTGGTTTATGAACGTAAATATTTTTCTTATCAAGAATTGCTCTCACTCCTACTCCTTCAAGAGCAACAAAATCTGTTGCGTTTCCAAGAATAATATTTTTTGAAATAGCGCTTTCTGCTATTGATTGGGCAAGAGGATGTTCAGATAATTTCTCCACACTTCCAGCTATTTTCAATATATCTAATTCGGAAAATATTTTATCGAGGATAACAACATTAGTAACTTCCGGTTTTCCTTTTGTGATAGTTCCGGTTTTATCGAGAACTATTGTGTCTACTTTACTTAATAATTCTAAACTCTCAGCATCCTTAATTAATATTCCATGTTCTGCCCCTTTACCTACGCCAACAATAATAGCTGTCGGTGTCGCAAGTCCAAGAGCACAAGGACAAGCAATAACCAATATTCCAACAAAAGATAATATTCCATATGAGATAGCTAAAGATGATCCTATTATTGGAATACCAACAAAAATCCAAACAAGAAAAGAAAGCAGCGCAATGACCAAGACAACAGGAACAAAGACTGAAGAAATTTTATCCGCCATTGCCTGAATTGGAGCACGTGAACCCTGGGCCTCTTCTACCATTCTGATTATTTGAGCAAGCATTGTCTCTCCCCCAACTTTTGTAGCTTCAAATTGGAAACTACCTTGTTTGTTAATTGTTGCCCCAATAACTATATCCCCTACTTTTTTATCAACAGGAATTGATTCACCGGTTATCATAGATTCATCAATAGAAGTTTGACCTTCGGTTATTTTTCCATCAACAGGAATTTTCATTCCAGGTTTTACAATTACAATGTCACCAATAACTACTTCATTAATAGAAATTTCTACTTCTTTTCCATCTCGTATTACCAACGCTGTTTTAGCTTGAAGTTCTAATAATTTTTCAATAGCTTCTCCGGTTTTTTGTTTTGATCGTGCTTCAAGATATTTACCCAGGGTAATAAAACCGATTACCACAATTACCACATCAAAATAAGTATATTCTGGTAGTTTCATGACTATTTTAATCTGTGGAAAAAGAGTAATAACAGTACTGTAAATATAGGCAGTAAGGGTTCCTATCCCTATGAGTGTATCCATATTTGCAACTCTATATTTTATAAACCTAACAACTCCAGAGATAAATGGTTTACCTATCCAAAAAATAACAATCGTTGAAAGAATCATTGAAATAATATTCAGTAATTCCATTTGAATTGGTAAATTAGGAATAAATAAAAAAGTTTTAGAAAGAATATCCCACATCATAATTAAAAATATAAATAGCGCTAGAGGTAAAACAAATTGTGTTTTATTTTTTTGCTCAGATAATTCTTTTTCTTTATCATTTTTAGATAAAGACAACCCTAAATGTTCACTATGATCTACCCCAGACATGTGAGCATTCTCTTCTTGTATCATATTGGACATACCACTTTCTTTTGATATATCAGTTCCATCTAAAATGGTATATCCTAATTTTTCTATTTCATTATTCATTTTTTCTAAATTAACTTTGTCCATATCGAAATCAATATTTGCTTTTTCTGTCGCAAAATTAACATCAATATTTTTAATTCCATCTAGTTTTGATAGTTTTTTGCTTATTATCAGAGAACAACTAGCACAATGCATCCCTTTAATTTTAAATATTTTATTTGCCATATATTTTAAATATTATACCAAGTCGTTCTCCACCCCTTGAGTATTTCACCACTCTCGGTTAGGAACTTATCGACGGCATTAGCATTATTTAATATTTCACTTCGACTTGATTTTGTCTTTATATCAGTTGTCATGACAAGTCCATTTTGATGGTGAGTTATTAAAGCATTAAGAAACCTCAAATCAAAAGTATCATCATAACTCCCAAGGTTCGGAATTACTGGATCTGAAACTTTTTTGGAATCACCATATAAACTCTTTTTCCAGGTATAAAGTTCGGCAATTGCAGTTGGTTCGTTTTTTTGTATTTCTTTTGCAAGATTTTGTACTTCGAGCCTTTGACTTTTTTCAGCTTGTTTAGCAAGAAGAATTGCCCCGTTGTGGTGTGCAATCATTGCATTAATATATCTTAAATCTACCCACTTATCAGCTTGGCCGAGGTCCATACTATTTTTGTCATACATAGATAAAGAGTACTGAGAGGTAAATGAATACCCTGCTCCTATACCAACAATAAAACTGATTACTATTAATGATACTGCGAGATATGTTGAGATTTTATTCATATAATTATTTAAATTAAAATTAATAAATTACTTTCTTTTAAGACCATAAACTTTTAATATTTCGGCTGTGGCTTTTTGGGTTTGCCCTTTCTGAATTTGATGAACCAAACAAGTACCTAAATGTCCTTCCATAAGAACATCTTCTACTCCTGAAAGAGCCTGCTTAACAGCAGAAGTTTGAGTGATTATATCTATACAATAAATATCACCCTCTACCATCTCTTGTAATCCACGAACTTGACCTTCTATAATTTTTAATCGACGTATTAATTTTTGTTTATTATTCATATTTATTCAATATATACCCCCGGGGGGTATATGTCAATATCCCCTATCACTATGCATTTACATATATTTAATGTTAAAATATAAAAATGGAATCAATTTTAAAGGCAGATATATTCTTTTTTATCACTTCAATTTCGGTCGTTGTCTTTACATTATTTCTTTTAGTTGCTCTTTTTTATTTTATAAAGATATTGAGAAACTTTTATAAAATATCTTCAATTTTAAGAAACTATGCAGAAGATACAGAAAGTGAATTGAGAGAAATGGGTGAGCATATTAGGCAAAGTAGTATTTTTACTTTTCTTTTTGGAAAAGAAAAAATTAAAAAAGAACCAGAAAGACGTTCGAAAAAAGTTATTTAGTGGTTTTTATTATTAAAAAAATACTTGTCCCGTTAGAAAAATAGTGGGGCATTATTATAATCATAGTTATTTACTTTTATATATAAATTCATAATATATGTAAGAATAGTATAATTTCTAATGGGATGGCAAAAAAAGTAGAGAATAAAAAGGGAGTTAGTGCAAAGACAATTATTGGTATAGGAGCAGGTATAGCAGCAGCTACTGCCGCAGCCTATGTTTTATTTGGTCCAGAAGGCAAGAGGAATCGTAAAATAATCCGCGGGTGGTCTGTAAAAATGAAAGGTGAAATTATTGAAAAGTTTGAAAATGCTAAAGAATTAACAGAGCCCGTTTATCATGAAATCATCGACAATGTTCAAGCTAAATACGCAAAATTAAAAAATGTTGATCAAGAAGATTTAAATAAAGTTGTAGCAGAAATAAAGAAACATTGGAACGTCCTAAAAAAAGAAGCTATGGGTAAAAAAACAAAAACTTCAAAAAAGAAATAATATATCAGGCATAAAAAATCCTCCCTCATGGAGGATTTTTTATGCTATTATATTTAAATGAGTAATAATCTTTACGAAGAATCAATCGAATTGCACAAGAAAAATGGTGGAAAATTAGAGACAAAAAGTAAAGTCCCTCTTTTAAATAAAGAAGACTTATCACTAGCCTATACTCCTGGAGTAGCTGGAGTTTGTCTTGCTATCGCCAAAGATAAAGACCTCGCAAGCATCTACACAATGAAGAAAAATACTGTGGCGATTATTTCTGATGGTTCGGCGATTTTAGGTTTAGGTGATTTAGGGCCTCTGGCTGCAATCCCTGTCATGGAAGGAAAGGCTGCTATTTTTAAAGAATTTGGTGGAGTAGATGCCTTCCCTATTTGCTTAGATACAAAAGATACTGAGGAAATAATAAAAGCTGTTAAACAAATTGCTCCTGTTTTTGGAGGAATAAATTTAGAAGATATTTCTGCTCCACGTTGTTTCGAAATTGAAGAACGATTAAGAAAAGAATTAAGTATCCCTGTCATGCACGATGATCAATGGGGTGCTGCAACCGTTACACTCGCCGCCTTAATCAATGCTCTTAAAATAATTGGAATTGATAAAAAAGATGCGCGGGTCGTACTCTCAGGTGTTGGATCAGCAGGCGTTGCTACAGGCAGACTCCTACATGAGTACGGTATTACAAATACAATTTTCTGCGACAGTAAAGGAATTATAAACTCAAAAAGAGAAGATTTAACTAAAGAGAAAATTGAATTATTAAAAGGAAGTACTGTTATAGAAAAAGAAGGCTCTCTTGAAATCGCTATTAGTGGCGCGGATGTTTTTATTGGATTATCAAAACCAAATGTTCTAACACCAAATATGATTAAAAGTATGAGTTCAAAACCAATTATTTTTGCTCTTGCCAATCCGAGCCCTGAAATAATGCCAGATGTTGCACGTAGTGCAGGGGCATATGTTGTTGCTACTGGTCGCTCTGATTTTCCAAATCAAATAAATAATTCACTTGTTTTCCCTGGGGCATTTAAAGCTATGCTTGATAAAAAAATTCCTCAATTTGAAAATAAAATTTTTATAACTGTAGCTATCGCACTAGCCAGTATGATAGAGAACCCAACTCCCGAGCGAGTTATCCCGAGTATGTTCGATAGTGGAGTTATGAAGACAGTTTATAACGCGGTCTCTTCTTTTTCTTTATAAACAGAGTATAATATACCTATGGATGAAATTATAATAAATACAATCAAATGGTCCGCTCCAGAGTACAATCACAAAGAGCGTGGAAATGATTGGTTTTGGGCTTTGGGTCTTATTACTATTGTTGCTTGTGGTATTGCTATTTGGTTACACAATTATGTCTTTGCGATTTTTCTTTTAATCTCTGGTGGTTGTTTAATAATGTTTACTCTTCGCCATCCTCAAGATGCAAATTTCATTATTGAAACAAAAGGCCTAACAATGGGGAAAGATTTTCACACTTGGAAAAGTATAAAAAGTTTCAATGTTAAAAATAACGAAGCTGATCCATATGGAAAATTATTAATAGAAACAAGCAAACACTTTCTTCCTATATACACCATCCCATTCCCTAAAGAATTAGAATCTCAAATAAAAGAAACTCTTTTAAAAGTACTTCCTCGAACAGAGATAGATGAATCAAAATCAATGGTCTTTGCAGAAAAATTAGGATTCTAAAACAAACTAAAAAGCCCCGGCCTTCGGCCGGGGCTTTTTAGTTTCATCTTATAAAAATCGTACAGTATCGGATATTATTGTCCCAGCATTTAAATATTCCTGTATCTGTTTCGGTAATATTTTTTTGTCATCATTTTTCCCCATCCAACAAATATCTACTAATTCAAATTTGTGTGTGCCGCCAAGATTTTCTGTATTAATAAAATCTTTTCCGTTTGTAATTTCAAAAAAGAATTCTATAGATTGTTGAGTTTCTTCTTTAAAATTATTTATATACAAAAGTTTACCGAACTGAGGTTCAACCCCCAATTCTTCAACTATTTCTCTCCTCATAGATTCTTTTATATCTTCTCCCCATTCAACATGTCCACCAGGTAGCACATAAAAATTATCACTTTCTCTGTGTTTAACAACTAGAATTTTATCTTTATAAAAAATAACTGCACGACATCTAATTAAAAATTCTTTTGACATACTATTATTATAACATTATATTACTTGCGATTATACTTTTTATAGTGTAAATTAGACTCGTAAGAGATTGGTCCCGTCGTTCAATGGATAGGACGCAACTTTGCGGAAGTTGCGATGCAGGTTCGATTCCTGCCGGGATCACAATAAAGCGTTTCGGCGCTTTTTGTGTTCCCGAAGACGTGAACTGCTTCACGTCTATGCAGGAAGCGAAAAGCTTTTCTGTAATTCTGAAAGAATTTAGAAAAGGTCTACTGTCCTCGTAGAGGAAGATATCCTGCCGGGATCACACGGTCGTGCTAGCATGAGGAGTATACTAATACAGCCTCAATTAGGACTAATTTAATATATTGTTATTTAAGTCCTAGAAGTCTTTTCTCTAGCTCCTTTTTAAATTCAGATGGATAAAAAGTTAATAACTTTCCATCTTCAATTTTTGTAATCTGTTTATTTTTGTATTCTTCTTTTAATGATTTATATATTTTTATTGCTTTTAATTCATCTATATTGTAAATTTTGGCAAATTCTAACCAGTGCTGATTTAAAAAATATACATCATCTGCCTCGTAAGGAATTTTCACTTGTTCAAGTTCAGTAATTTTTCTTTTCAACAACTCAACAAAAGAAGGACTAAAATATAGCTCATTGCCCCTTTTTATTATTGTCTTAGAGTTTTGTTGAATCTTATCAAAATGATTAATATCTAAACTCAATATTTTTTTAATTTCGTTGTCTTCTTTCAATAAATATTGAACAACATCTACGGGATTGTGTATTTTAATATTAAACAAATTATCATCAGTAATTTCTTGCAGGGTAAGCCAATCTTTCGGTATTATTTTTTCTTTTTCCCCGTTCTTTATTCTTTCTTTAATTTCAAGCACAAGTTCTTTATATATGTAAGTTCTCTTTTCTAATTCATTTTCAACAATATAATCTGGCTCTTTTTTTTCATATTCAATAATATATGCGTTCATCCTTTCTAGTGAAATACCTAGCTCAGCTATTGCTGAGTATTTTGTATACCAATCTCCCTTATTTTTTATGTGTTTTTTTGCTTCTATTATTTCCTTAGTTTCATTAATTATTTTAGGTGAATAATATTTTAAATATTCACCGACTTTTGTTCCATAAGGGTTACGAAGATCATTTTCTTGGAAAATTTTAAACATTTTATATTCATCAGGCTGTTTTTCTGCTAAATTATTAAGAATATCCATAAAATGTTTAGGCTTTGAAGTACCCAAATTTAACCATCCCTTAGGTGCTTTTTGTTCAGAATCTAATAATTCTTTCTCAATTAATGAAAAAATTTTTAAATCAATTTTTTCGAGCAATATATTTTTTTCATGTAATTCATAAAATGATGTGGGGTATAGTTTTTTGTATTTATTTACAATAAATTGAATAAGATTTTTATCTCCATTTTGCAAGTCATTAATATCTTTCGCATCGCTAGGTACTTCTATTTTACTTATTGATGCTTCTTTAAGTAGATTATCGATATTTATATTCTCAAGAGTTTTGTCTTCTTTGTGCTTAGATAAAGCTTTAATATATTCTTCTGTTTCTTTTTCTTCAGCTAAAGTAACTATTGCTTTTTCTGGATCTGTTTTTCTAATTTCTTTTAGGTCTTTTGCTAAATTATCTCTATATTCTTTGTGGTTGAAATTTTCCATAAAATATGTCTATTTTGATTCTGTGTTGTGAATCATTTTAATAAAATTAAGCCCTTTTTCTGTTGGTATAATAGCATATTTACAAAAACCCCAACGAAGTTCAGAAATACTAGGGTTATTCATAACAATTGGAACCCAGGGATGATCATCCATATCCCCAGTATTTGATATTGATAATCTATTTTTTCTTTCCTCTTTTGTAGCCTTAGGGTGTTCCAAAATATAATCAATAGATTTTTTTATTTCCCTATGAGACTCATTATTATATAAATCTTTTGTTGCATATTTCTTTTTATTTTTTTGTATATCACCTGAGGATTCAAACAATTTTTTGGTCTTTTGTAAATACTCACTAAACAAACTATCGTTTGGGCTAAATCCAAAAGTAGGAGCTCTAAATAAATTATGCGGGCCACCCCATAATCCAAAATCTTGTACAGACAATCCTTGAAAATTTATTTTTGTTAATTCATTATCTAAATTGTTTTTATCTTCCTCTTCTAAAATTTCCTCACCTGTTTCATTGGAAAACAATTTATATGAACTATCCCCACTTTTACCTGGTGAAATTTTTTGAAGAAAAACCCTGTCTGAAAATAATTTTTGTTTTTGTTCTTCTGTTATAAAACCTCTACCCATAGCTCCCACAACATGATTATAGGTCTGATCTGGAAATTCCTTTTGAGATAGAGATTCACAAAGACTAATTACAATTGACTCTATTATCTCGTTTGAAAATTCCAAATTATTTAAATATTCCGTTGTAAATCTGCTCGATTCTTCTTCTGTCATATTTTTAGTTTTGTCTTTTAAAAAACCTCTTACAGATTGAGAAATCGGCGGAAACAAATGCTCTATATCAGTGTATGACTCAATAATAGTGGGTGTGGATAAAGATTTTTTATTTTTTTCATAAAATTCTAAGTTAACTATTTTTTGATTACTTGTATAATCATGCCCAATTACTAAATTATTTTTCCCATTAAAACTATCTTGGATTAATTGTTGTAGGTTCTTAAAATCTATTGATTGCCTTTCATAACCAATAATCCCGGTTTCTTTCTGAATATTTTCTGGGTAGGAAAAATTTGATTTTTCTATATTCAAATTATATTTTTTATCACCAATAACAACCTCAGTATTATTGAGACTTTCTATGCCACTGATTTTATTTTGTTTGTTTTCAAACGTCATATAACTTTTTCTAATCTTGAACGTGCCAATCCCAATATTTCCCGACATATAAAGCATTTTTCTTAAATCGTTCTTCACCGCTGGGCAATGGATCATTTAATTCAATTTGCTTGATTATTCCATCTGAAATTTTATCTACCATTTTTCGTGCCTGATTTATATGCTCTTGAACACCAGGTAATTTTTGAGAAACCATATCACCAGGATATTTTTTAACTCCATGTGAATCATGTTTGTAATTCATCATATTGATTGAAGATGTTTCAAAATTATATGGTGTATAAATTTTCCTTCCTATTAAATTTTCCATTTCATTTTTCCTTTCTTCCCGCGAATCTCTTCCTGCTCCTTCTAGGTTTAAAGCAACAATATCACAATTTATATTACTTTTAGTAAGTGCTTCAGATAATATCTTTAAAGTAACTCCTCTAGATATAGTATTAGTCACAACCAAAGAATCTATCTGTCGTTTATTAAAATTAACACTTTCTAAACATTTATTAATATGTTCACTAATTTTATTAGAAATATTATTCATAACCGACATCCAACTTGAAAAACCCATACTTGATTCTGGGTTCCATCCTTTCCCAATCAAAATTTCCTCAGGTTGTTTTTCTTCCTTAGTAGTCTCTAACTCTATTAAAGAATTATCGTCAGTACTTTGTTTTGGCTTAAAGTTCTCAATCATATAATGTAAATTAAATTAAATATTTTTCTAAAAATTCTTCTCTGCCCATAGAAACAATCTCAGATTTCTTTTTGTTTTTGTCTATAAATATTCTTTTAAATTCATCTTTAAAACTTTTTTCTGCACTAAATCCAAGTTTTTTTACTACACCAGGATGTTCTAGTGCAATCCAAGAATCTCCGACTATTTTTTTAATCTTTTCGTTTGAATCAACTATTTTAGCGATACTTCTAAAACCTTCTTGGAATAGTTTTAATTTATCTTTTAATGATGTTGTTCGATTAGGAAGAATATGAATATTAAGAGCATCAGAATAATAACTGTTGGGGTCGTTATACCCAATC
>JBAYHJ010000007.1:0-42524 GCA_041666225.1 Minisyncoccota bacterium
AAGGTTGCTAGGCACCTCCCCGAAACGTATCGCCGCCATGCTACGTCTTTCATCGCCTTTTTTAGTCTAGGCATCCGCCATATACTCTTATATTTCCTATTAGGAAATATGAAAACCATCTTCGTCTACACCTCTCCAGATATAGATTTCAGATATTATTAATATTGTCCGGAACCGCTTCCATCTAATATTAACTTTTTTAATTATTGCGTTCTGTTTCCGATTCGATTGAAAAGACCCTCTAAAATAAAGGATAACAGTGAATCGGAACAGCATTCAGTTTTCAAATATCATATCGAATGTCTTAAAAGAAAAAACCGCCTTCAGGCGGACAAGGAAAACCAAATGGTCTTACTTAAACCGCATTTTTGGGTGATTTTCATTAATTAACATCGTGATTTGTATATTATAGGAAACGAAAAAGAAAGTCAAGGATTTTTCCATATGTCAGACATATTGAAAACTTTGGTTTTATAACGACTGATATATGTCCTTCCGATGCCCTATTGCAAATAAAACTATACTGTCACCAGACAAACGAAAAATACCTCTATATGAGCGAGTGATTCGGAATGAATAAACATGCTCATCTGGGAATCCTTTTAATTTCTTTGTGTGGAGTTTAGAATTAAATATATTTTTTACTAAAAGTTTCTCTAGCAAAGACAACAGAACTCTATCTTTCCTTGGTAGTGAAATAGTGCTTTTCTTGTAATTCTTGGTTTTTAAAAGAATCATATATTATTTGAATTCTTTTAAAGATTCTTGATATGCGGAAATAATCTGCTTTTTATTAATATAAGAATCCAGGCTCTCTGTGGGCATTTTAGAAATTGTTATTCCCTGATTTATTACAAATTGACGGAGTGAAGCATTCACAACATCAGCCAAAGAAAGCCCTAAATCTTTTGCTAAGTCTTGTGCTTGTAATTTTAAGTCCTTTTTAGTTTTAATTAAAATTGTTGTATCCATATTCAATAGTATATACTTTTGAATATATGAAGTCAAGGGGGTAAAAGAGCCCCGCAGACAAAGTCTGCGGGGCTCTTTTTAATCCTTTATTTTAAACAATAAAGGATTATTTTGAAGACATATCACTTGCAATTTTTTCAACTGCACGTCCTGCGGCTTCTTTACCTCCTAGACCAAATGCAAGGCCTAGAGCGATAGCAAGAGCAGCGATGAATCCAGTAAATAGAATTTGCATAAATGCTGTTGCTATACCAAGTTCAGATAATGCAATAATAAAAGCAAAAATCCAAATTGCATAAACTGTGATTGAACCAAGCATATTTGCTGAACTAATATTTGCAGCTTGAGCTGAAGCTTTTACAAGCTTCTTCATAGCTTCAGCAAGAACTGTAGCGATAACCAAAACAAGTGCTGCAATGATTACTTTTGGTAAGTAGTAAAGAACTGCCTCACGAAGAAAATCATTGACTTGTGTTAGTCCAATAATTTGCAAAGATGCCATCAAGAAAACTACGATGATAAACCATCTTACAAGCCCCCCAACAAATCTACTAACAGTTATCTTAAGACCAGCACGATTCATGAAATCATTTGCGCCAGCACTTTCAAAAAGTTTATCAACCTTAAGAACTGAAACCAATTGTGCGATTGCTTTTCCTATGATAGAACCAACTGCCCAACCAATAACAAAAAGAATTATTGCGCCCAGTAGCCCGGGTACAAAGCTAATAAATCCATACCATAGTCCTATTAAAGATTGACTGAAAACTTCACCCCAAGTTTGTAATAACATCATAATATAATAGATATATTTATATAATAAATAATAAGGTACTAACAAAGCTTCGACCCTTTTAAAGTACTATATTATTATACCAAAATTTGCTATTTTTTGGAAATATATGTGGATAAGTATTACCTACTTATTCAACTCCCCCCTTGTCATATGGCCGACAATACCAAGAGGGTTAATGTTGTGAGCGATTTGATATTTAATAACAGCTTGTTTGGTTAGATTGCCATATATACCATCGGGGATACCTGAGAGATAGTTGCTTGAAATCAAGATCTTCTGTAATTCTTTTACTTCGTTACCACGTGAGCCTAGTTTTAAGTCTTTTGTAAAGTGATAAGTAGAGACTCCGAGGACATTTGTTCTGATTAGAATTATAGATGTATATGGTAATAGAGTGACACTACCTGTTTTAGTTGCCCCTGTTACATCTACGTATGTGTTAGAGCCTAGAGAGACCGTCTTATTTCCAGTGGTTGCGTTGTAGTCGAATAATATATCGTTGGGGTCTGTGATGGTGACGGGAGAGGTATGGGAGTTTGCGTCTATATTATGATTTGCTTTCCACTCTGTTAGATTTTCATAATGATAT
This sequence comes from Minisyncoccota bacterium, assembly GCA_041666225.1. Classification (GTDB taxonomy): domain Bacteria; phylum Patescibacteriota; class Minisyncoccia; order Phycocordibacterales; family UBA9973; genus UBA8515. Next base: position 2,358 of record JBAYHJ010000007.1, read on the forward strand.
GAAGGGTAAGAAAGCCAAAAAACATTATTATCATTGAGAGGTCTTTCATAATAATTATTATCTACTGTTCCCAAAAGTGCTGGATTAGAATTATCAATATAAACCAAATACTTTGAAAGGTCTTTAGCGAAAAATACATTTCCAGTAATAATGTCAGCGGGATCAATAATTCCAGTACTACGTATTGTCCAAAGTTGATATTTATTATTATAAGAAATATTTCCAGTTAAAATATTATTTTTATTGGCATACCCTAGAAAGAATCCTCCACCTTGATTATTTGCAGCAGTATTATTTACTACTTCAGTGTTTTCAGTACTATCATCTAAATATATTCCATGAGAAACTACTGCTGTATGTGCGACAGAGACACCGTCGTGATTCCCGAGACTATTTAAGACAATATTATTTTCAACATGATGAGAAAGGTGATTATTGTATGTTTTTGTTGTTATATATATACCAGAACAATCATCTTTTATCTGACATGAATTATTTATGAAATTATTTCTAACCGTAATATTACTTCTTTCTCCCACGAATTTGATTCCATTGAATCCAGTCATATCAACAACATTATTTTCAATAAGACTATTGTCTAAAGAAACAAGGATAGAATTATATCCATCATCACTATTGCCCATACCAGGAATCATACCTGTATTACTTATATAATTATTTGTAATAACACCAGTTGTTGCTACTCCAGCCCAACCAACCATATAAATAGCATGATTATTTGTATTATTTATTACAGAATTATTAATTGTGAGATAACTTGTCCCTCCGTCTGCTTTAATTCCATCAAATCCAGAATTATTAATATTGCAATTATTTATTATCGTATGACTTGCTGCTGTCGCTGCGGCAATTCTTATCGCAGTAGTATTTGCTCCTTCAAAATCTAATCCATCAATTGTAATATAACTTTTGGCAGATGAGTTTACATTTTCATTTATTGTACTAACTTTCACAGTATAAGAAGTTGGATTATTCCCAGCAAAATACATATAAAATTTTCCAGTTCCACTATTATAATACCATTCTCCAGTTTGATCGAGAGTTTTTAAATCATTTTCAATAAAATATCCATAACCATCAATAGCATCATAATATGTTCCAACAGGATATGTAAGGTTGTAAGAAATTGTATTTCCTGAATGATTAGTAATTAAATTTCTATCAATAATGTAACGATTTTTTCTAATTACAAGATCAGCTCCTGTCCAATTAGGAGATGAAGCTAAATCATTGTCAGTAATCGAAGTACGCCCAACATGTGAGTCAATAGTTAAATATCCTCCATTGGTTGTACCTGTGTTGGGCCATCTTCCAATAGGTTTATTCACTCCATTCACTGTCACCATATTAGGTGATGATTGTGGAGAAATTACTTTCGAATAAATTCCACTTCCTTCATTTGTCCAACCACTAATCGTAGTAAACCCAGAAATAACGGGGTTACTCCCTGTACTATATGAACTATAAGTAATAGGATTGGATGAATTACCTGAAGAGTTAATAGTAATAGTTTCTCCAGTCCAGGTATCTCCTTTTTTAAAGAGGATAGATGCACCAGGAGTAAAGGTTTGAGAGTTTACCTTTGCAATAGTCTTCCATGGAGTAGACGGTGAAGTTCCGTCGTTTGTGTCTAAACCAGTTGAATATGAGACATAAAAAGTATTACTAGCTGTAATTGTAATTGTGACAGTATCAGATACAGAGAGGGATACATTCCCGGCTTGATCTTTTACCCAAGCATAGAGTGTTTTTGAACCTTCTGATGCAAATGTATATGTAGTTGGAGCAGATACCGTCCAGCCTGAATCACCAGACAATGGAGCAGTTGCTGATTCAGTTAATTTGTATCCTGTAACAGATATATTGTCAGTTGCAGTGAATGTTGCAATAGAAACAGTGGTTGATGTCGCAGTAGCTGGAACAGTGAAAGATGCAATTACTGGTTTAGTAACATCTGGAATATTGACTCTAAATAAAGATGCTGTAGGAATTAATTGTTTCGTAATACCAGGTCCAGCATATCTAACTGAGAGAGACTTACCCCCTAATTGGTTAAAATATTGAGTTGAGATAGCGTGCTTACCAGCCCTTAATCCAATGGTTCCCGATTGTTCAATTAAATCATGAAGACCATCATTATTAACGATAAGAATATCATCTATATATATACGACTACCATCATCTGATGAAGTATAAAAAATATAATCACCGTCAGTAGGAACTGTGACATATCCAGTAAAATTAAATGAAAATACTTCTGGTCTGTCAGCTAAGGTGATGTCAAAGTCTGTAGTTGTTCCCGTTTTTACTGGGGTTAAGGTTGGGAAGTTTGGGAGAACAGTATAGCTAGTTCCTTCATAGTATTTGTAATCCAATCCTTGAACTGTATTACTTGGATTTACCGCTGGAAGCAAAGTCACAACTATATTAGAAACCGTAGTTGTAATTATAGAGGAAGTAGTTGTATTCCCTTTCGTATCATATGCAATAGCTTTAAATGTATGAGTCCCATTAGTTAGGATTGCAGTGTTCAATGATGTTGTATATGAAGAAATTTTTGAATCAAAAGGAGTAATATCATTATCTTTATAAAAGTCTACCTTAGATATAGCTATATTGTCTGTTGCTGTGGCACTAATAGTGATAGTTCCTGAAACAGTTGTATTGTTTAGTGGAGAAGTAAGAGAGACTACTGGGTTAGTTGTATCAGATGAAGTACTACTTCCTCCACCACCACCTCCTCCTGATGAACCTCCACCACCACGAACAGGTATTGGAGTTGATTGAGTACTACATGATGCTCCAGTTAGAGTGCTGAAGCCAAATGTAGAAGTACAACCTCGTGGTAGTAGACCAGAAGTAGAAACTGATGAACAAGGTTGACCATTTAAAGTATTAAAGAATGCACCGGAGAGACATCCTGGAATTGAAGATGTGGTGATATTAGTATATGTACCTGTTTGAGCACTCTCAAGAGCAAGACGTGTAATAGCTCCTACCTTACCATCTGAAATTAAACCATGTGATTCTTGAAAAGCTTGGACGGCTTGGATTGATTTTCTACCCAGAACTCCGTCTGTTTTTAAGTTTGGTGAAGGAAACATGACTTGGTTAAGTACAGTTTGGATATTGATTCTCTCTTGTTTAGTATCTATCTTGTTGGGGAAAGAGATAAAGGCATGGGAGGAGAAAGGAAAAATAAAGAGAAATGAAAAAACTATGACTAAGATACCTTTAAAATAATTAATGTTTGAAAGTTTATTCATAGGTTTATTATACTAAATGAAAGATATATGTGTACATAGAATTTAAAATCATTATTAATGGTATGAATTTTAAATAAATTATTTTTTGGAAATATATGTGGATAACTGTCCGTTATCAATAAGCTTCTCATGAGGTAAATCTATAATGTCACAAACCAATTTGTCGTACATATCTAAACGATATTTAAATTCTTCTGTATCAAAGACAACATAGTCGAGCTCCTTCCCTATCTCTGCCTCTAGTCCTTTTACAACTTGTTGTAAAATATTCTTTTTTAATTTATCACCAACAATCAGAACATCGGCACGACTTTTACTATTGCCAATAAATACCCCTGAGACTATCATCAATTTAATTTTTCCTATTTGCTTGAAACGTTGAGGTAAATCTTCTTGTAAAAGTAGACTAGGGTCTATAAGTATATCTCGTACAGATTGAAGATATTGAAATTCCCCGTTTAAAATCCAAGCTGTTACTTTCTTTTTAGCCCCACGATAACCTTCTCTGGTTATTGTTTTCTGTTTGATAAAGTTCATAGCCGAAAGAGCATTGATTTCCTTTCGAGCATTACTTTTCATGACTCGACTACGAGACACAACTTCTTCAAGTTCAAAATTATGCTCATTATTTAATAAAAAAAGTCGCATTATCCTAACACGTGCCTGACCACCAAATAGTTTTGCTAGAGTTTCCATAGGGACTATTATACGCCAAGTCTCAAATCCTTTCAACCCCATACAAAAACACCCCCTAGGCAAGGCCTAGGGGGGTGTTTTTAAACTAAGTAACTCTATTTAAGAGTAACTTTTCCTCCGGCTTCTTCTATTTTCTTCTTAAATTCATCAGCGTCGGCTTTTTTCATACCTTCTTTAAGCACGGAAGGAGCTCCGTCCACTAAATCTTTTGCTTCTTTAAGTCCAAGAGCAAGAACTTCTTTTACAACTTTCATAACTGCAATTTTTTGTTCTCCTGCAGCTGTTAGCTCAACAGTGAAAGCACTCTTCTCTTCTGCAGCTTCAGTAGCCACAGCAGGACCAGCAGATGCTACAGCAGCAGCTGAGACTCCAAACTTTTCTTCTAATACTTTTACGAGTTCGTGTAATTCAATAACTGACATTTCTTCAATTTTTGAAACAAGGTCTTTGAATTTTGCAGGAACTGTTGTTTTTGTTTCTTCCATAAAATTTATTTAAATTAAAATTAATAATTTTTGAATTCCCCCTCCCCTCCAAGGGGAGGGCTGGGGAGGGGTCTCTTAATTAATTGACCTCCCCTCATTCCCCTCCTTAGTAAGGAGGGGAGGAAAACCCTAAACTTTTGTCTGTGCTATTTGATCAAGCACAACTGCAAACCTTTGTATTGGTGAATTGATAAGATTGACAAACATCGCGCGTAGAGTTTGAAGTGGAGGAATAGTTGCAATAGACATCATTTCTGACGCATTCATATACTTCCCTTCAAACACTCCTCCGACAATTGAAATATTTTCTTTGTGACTTTTTTGAAAACCAAAAACTTCACGAGCTGGGGCCAATAAATCGGTACCATAAGCAATAGCTACTTGCCCTGGAATCTCAGGTAAGTCACCTGTTATTCCATGAGTAGTAAGCGCACGCTTTAGCAAAGTTTTCTTTGATACTTGGTATCCGACTTCTTCTTTTTGCAGAGTTCTGCGAAGATCATTAACGTCAGCCACTTTCAATTTATCAAATTTCACGAAGACAACAGAATTTGCTCCTTTTAAAGCACCTTCAAGAGATGCTACTAATTCTTTCTTTTTGTCTAATGTAATTGGCATAATAAATTTTAAAAATTAAAAAAGCCCTTTCGGGCCGTTTGCGTAGATCGCTTCACAAGTTGTGAAGTTTTGTTCGACCTCGGCAGGACTTAAAGCGCTTGCGCGCAATTACTAATTGATAATTACTGATTAATAATGAGAATTCAAAATTAGTCATTTGTAATTAGTAATTGGTAATTATTTTTGCCTACTTTCTACGGCTACAAAAATATAATAGCAAAAATAAACAATTTGTCAAAGGCTATTTATTATTTCATTGAATCTATCACAACCAACATAATAAGCCCAAAAGCTATAACTGCAGTAAAGGCAATTAATACTTTAAATAAATGTTTGTTGAACATGTATGTAGTATAACATAATTAAAATATTTAATTTTAAAATCCTATTCCGTGACGTAAAGAAAAAAGAAAATATAATATAAATGATACAAATATTATAATTAAAATCAATAAACCTTTTATTAAATTTTTATATCTCATTTTATTAAATCTATTATTAAAATTCAATAAAATAAATAGTCCAATAATCTCAATAACTAATTCAAAAAAAACAAGATTTTGATTTTTAATATAAATATCATTCCCTTCAAAATATAAAACTATTGGAACTAATAAAACTAAAAATAAAATTCCTCCCAACCAAATTTTTTGTATTTTTGTCATATTGTAAATTTAATTAATAACTTTCTTACAAAATATCTTTATATTATTCTTTTTTAAAGGATTTATAAATAATAAAAATAATTGAAAATACTAAATAGATAATTGAAAAACCAAGTGCAACTAAATCTTTTTGGAGATGAACAAAATCACCCTTTGTATACCATGGAACTAATATTATTATTAATAAATAAATAGATAAATAGATAAATAGGGTTTTTTTCCAAGATTCAAATATCTGTTGTTTTTTACTAAATAACATGATTATTGACGGAATTAAAGTTGTAGCTCCAATTATGAAAAATAATCCAGCATATTTTGCAATATAAACACATAAAAAACAATGCGCATTAGATAATGCATAAAAAAATTGTCTTGGTAATATAATTAAAAACCCAACAGCACTAACCAAACTAATAATTAATATTAGTTTTAATGTTAACCATTTCATAATTTTATTCATAAAATTTTACTTAACTAAATCAATAATCAACCTTAATACCACTACCTTCTGTAGCAACCACTACAGAAACAAAACCTTTCACTTTTTTAATAATTTTCCAACCTTCATTATTGTTATCATCATCCTCATTGTCATTATCTTTTCTGTTATTTAAGTATTCTTTCTCTTTGATCATTGTCATATCCTTTTCTTTATTATAACTGAAAGTATATTTTTTACCATTCTTTATAGTTATCTTTGTATCTAAATCAATGATAGTTCCCTTCTTTTCTTTCCAAGAATATTCTATACGAGTTTCAGGTATTTTTGTATTTATATTATTTCTATTTATTTCCTTAAATGATATATCAAATTCTTTTGCTTCTTTTTTGTATTTAGTTAGTGGAATAGTCGTGATATTATTGCTCTTGTCTGTAAGAGTCACTAATTTTTTACTAATAGATATTATAGGATTGGCATCTATTTTATCTTCACCAGACATAACCACCTTCTTAGTGTTTAAATCAAAAGTTACTTTTAATTCTGGTGGAGTTACGTCATACACAACTACTTCTCCGACTTTGGCTTGTAGTGTTTTATCCACTACCCCGTCTCCGTTTTGGTCAATTGCAAGTATTGAATCTCCTACTGGTGCGTTTGGTGCAACTTGTATTGTTGCAACCGTAGAAACTGACGAAGGAATTCCTTGTAGGGATGATGATTCCGATATATTATTGCCTTCTTGCTTCTCTATGTCTAAAGAGAAAGAACCTTCCTCGTATCCTTGCATTTTTACAGTATGGGCAATATCGTCTGGAATAGAAATGAATTGCACGTCCCCTATTTTTTTGTAATGCACGTCTGGTATTTCTTCTTTGATTTGCTTCGTTAATGGATCCATACCTGTGTATCTACCTTGACCATCCATAACTCCAAGAGTTAGCGGTGAATGAAGAATGTAATGTAGTCGACTAATATCAATAGAAACTAGAGTAGAAGTATTGTCTACAACTATTTTATCTGAGTCACTAAAACTAGTATCTTTGACTTTTGATTTAACAAAGTCGAGAAGATTTGGAACTTCTAGAATATCTTTGTGTGTTCTGTTAACTCCTAAAAATGGTTCATTGTATGTTTTTAAATCTATCCACCATCTCTCAACATTAGGATTAGAATCAGACATCCATAAAGCACTTGGTACTACAACAGTACCATCACCATCAATCACATCACGAGGCTTAAAAGATAATTTCTCATTACCCAAAAAATTAATATATGATTTATAATCTAAACCGGCAAGTGTTTCTTCTCCCCAACCAGCTACTTGGATTACCTTTGTGTCTTGATATGGAGTAGTCCAGTTATCAAGCATCTGGTGAACGCTTTGCGCCTGATCATACAAAGTAGAATTCCCAATATTGGGATGTACCGTATCATTAAATAATGGACTTGTTCTACTATCACCACCTAGTATATAACTTTTCATTTTAGCTTCATTTGAAATATCAACTCCATATTGAGATATTTGTGAACTAAAAAATGGTTTATCTTCAAATGAGGCTATCTTATCAATAGCAAAAGCAGGGTCAACGGTTGTAAAATATGAAGCAGATGGAAGTAAATTATAGACAGCAGGCATATTCTCTGCAAGCTGACGAGATCTTTCATTAGACATTATCAATCCTGCAGGACCAATATCTGTACCATGTAATAAATTAATAAATGCTTCTGGTGTCCCTATTTGAGGTACAGCAATTAAAATAACTTTGTCTATTTTTTCATAAAGTGGATTATTGGTATCCTTTAATTTTTGAATTAATGCCTTGGCGACTAATCCGCCATTTGAGTGAGCAACAATAGTAACTTTTCCAGATTTGGAACTTTTCTGTAATTCTTCTAATTTCTTTAATATAAAAGATTCAGAAAAATTTTGTGTTTGATTATAAGAAAGTTGATCTTTGGTTGTAACATTCCCATTATTAATAATGTCATCAAGTGAAAGCCTCCAGTCGTATGGTATAAAAGCATAATCTTTAATTATTTTTTCATCTTCTTTCCATTTTTTTAAATCATTAATAAATGATTTATATATATTAAAAATATAAACATCATCTATAATTCCAGTTTCACCCCCATCCCCACTTAGTCTTTGTGTATCATTTTTAGTATATATATTATTAATACTTTTACCCTGATTATCTAATGCAAGTTTTTCGTGAGATAAGTCACTACTAGAAACCCATAGTTCTTCATCTTTAAAACAATCAGGTCCAATCAAAACTCCACCACATTCTACAGATCCTGTCTGATCGTATAATCTTGAACCCATTAACCCAGGCAAGAATAAAACATTAGAAAAACAATCGACAGTACAACCTGGTAATTCCCCCGTAAACACAGCTCTAACTTCAATAATATTTGTAGGATTATCTGCATAGGCGATATTGTTACCAAAAATATTTTTAACAAGAACAGGTGGTTTATTTGATTGTACGGTCAGATTACATTTGAAGGTCTGACCCTTTAGTGATTGCGCTAAGGGAGCACCATTTTGGAATTCATCATAACCAACTGGGCATTCACCTTCAAAACACGGGGATTTGATAGTTATATTCCAATTGTCAGTCTCGTCTGTAGGGGTAGTTAGCTCTCCTGTGGCTTGGCGCCAATTTGGACTTTGAATAAAGCCGGCTTCAGCAACTTCCCCATCCTCAGGAGCGAGAGCAATATAAGGACAAAGATCTGGGGCTTGGTCTATACACTCCCAATATTCGTTGTATTGATTACAGATAGAGTCTGGACTTATACCATATGGCTCTACCTCATCAGGGTTAGGAGTAAATAATGGAGTAAAAGAAACTATAAAAGGAGTATCTGAATTTTGAAGTTGCCCTAGTGTGGTATCTACTGTATTTATATTAGTAAAAAAATGCTCAAAATACGCTGAAATAAATATTTTATTAGAAAAAAAGAAAGTTGCAATAAATACTATTATTACAACTACAATTAAAAAATATTTCCTCGCAATAAAACTAGTAATAAAATAAAAAGAACAACTTCTTAAATTTTTCATAATAAAATTATAAAACTGAAAAAGAATTCTGTAAATATCAGACTACCCAAACCTGTGGATAACTTTTTTAAAACTATTTCTGGAAGTCCGACTTCCAGAAATAGTTTTAAAAGAATAAGGATTTAATTACTAAACTCCTATTTGTAAATATCATGGTCACCTATTGCAAGAAGTATAACCTCTTCACTATTCTCCCAAACAAAAACAATACGAATCTTATAATTCACATAAAAACTATAATTCTCTTTAAATCTACCATGGAGTTTGTGAACCTTTAATAAAGTATGATTATTTTTATCTTTCAATAATTCTATTTTTTCTAACACCTCCTCTTGGAGACCTTTGTCTAGCTTATTATATTGTTTTATAAAAGTAGCTTTATATGATATCTCCATAAAAATTACTCGAATTTCTTTGATAATTCTCTCAAGTCTCCACGTAAAGTTGGTTCCTGCATAGCCCTCAAGACAGTTTCTACCGCTTCATCTTCGGCAAGTTTAGTAATAGCACGACGAACAACATCGGCTTTATTTGAACCATAACCACTTGCTATTAAATGATTTATTGATTCTTCTAATTTAGAAGTAATCGGTACTGATATTGTAGTCATATATTTTAAAATGTATTATATTATAATATGATATTATCATACATTTATTACGATAACAATGCAAGTAGAATATTATAATAGTTTACCGAAGCAAGGCTTCGGTAAGATATTGCTATCGGTGGAGAGAGGGAAAGAAAAGAAATAAGGAGAAAAGGGAAAGAAAAATCCCCCTAGCCTTTCGGCTAGGGGGATTTTCTGGTTCGCAGTTTTCCTTCTGTTTAGATTTTACCTGTAGCAAGGACAGTCCTTGCTATTCACTTGCTATTCATGACTCGCTTAAGCGTGTCGGGCAGGCAGGCAGGAGGCGTATTGACCAGAGATTTATTAAACTAAATAATTTTGAGTTGAAAAAATATATTGATCTATGAATATTTTTTTCATAGGAACTATAGAATTTTTCTCATAAAATACCAATATAGACTCTCTATAATTATTTTCGTCAACACTACGATAAGACAAAGGAGCACAATTGAAAGCCAAGAGAATAGCATTGCAAAGTAGACGAGCTGTTCTTTTATTTCCATCTTCAAATGGTTGAATATAAGAAATACCAACAAGAGTAGCGATAGATTTATTATAAGAATCTTTCATTTTATTAACTGCAAAAAAAAGAGATTCTAATGCTTCACTGATTTGATATTTATTATCTAGAGGTTTATATTTAGTACCTATAATCCCAACCAATCCATTACGAACACCACGAGATACCCCTAAATCTAAAGTAAGTAATTCATGAATTTTTTCTACAAAATTTAAAGTAATTCCTTTTTCTTTAAGGCTTTCTAAATTATCCATAATAAAAGAAAAAGCTTTTTTGTGATTTATCACCATTGTTGTTTCGTTCTTAGTACGACCTTCTGCTGGAATTCCTTCGCGAATAAGTCTCTCTGTATCTAATAAAGTATATGTATTCCCTTCAATCTTTGAAGATTTCCAAGATAATTCAATAATAAATCTCTCTAGCTCTTTTGCTTGAGCAACAGGAGTAATATCTTTTATTTTATTATTATAATCATGCGTCGCATTTTCAAGTAAAAATTTTTCTTTATCAGAAAATATATTAATTGGAAATTTTTCAAATAAAGAAAAATTAAAATCACTATTTCCATTTCTTGTATCAGGCTCTATCTTATTATATTTTGAAGCATCCACTGGAGACAGCAACATCCCTAGGGTTGTCTTTTTATAAGTAGTAGAACGACCCTTTCCTTCTCTTTCTAAATACGTCAAAGAAACTAAATTATCTAAATCTCTTTTAATAGTTATTAGTGAAATATCTTGATTAAGAATTTTAAAAACATCAGAAGAAGACACTACTTCTTTGGTGGGGATTTTCTCTAAAATATCTATTTGTCTTTTGTTTAATTCTTCCATATAATCGTATCATTTAACTCTTCTAATCGTATCATTTTGATACGATTAAATCAATTAAGTGATATGATTAATCATAGAATGACAACAAAAAAACACCCTAGTCTACCGAAGCCTTGCTTCGGTATATGAAGGCGTATTAATCAGTAGACAGCTTTAATCCAACTTTTTCGGCAATCTGTTTTATCCATAATTCATGACGAGAAAGCTCGGTTACTATGGCTGCATATTCAGTACTTAAATTACCTATTGATTTAGCAATATTATCAGTCGAAACAATAAGACCTTGAACAAGTTCCTTTAAATCTCCCAAGTCCCCTTTAATTTCTTCAACATCTTTTTTTGTTGCAAGAACAGAGGTAAGTTTATTTATATCTTCATCATTTAACATTCAATAATTATACTTTATATATTATTAAGAAGTCAAATTATTGTAAAAAGTGAATAACTGATTTCTATTTCACCACTAGCAAGGACTGTCCTTGCTATTCTAATCCTTATAATACAATAGTCTACCGAAGCCTTGCTTCGGTAGACTTAAAGAAATAAGGAGAAAAGGGAAAGAAAAATCCCCCTAGCCTTTCGGCTAGGGGGATTTTCTGGTTCGCAGTTTTCCTTCTGTTTAGATTTTACCTGTAGCAAGGACAGTCCTTGCTATTCCTCTGTTTAGATTTTACCTGTAGCAAGGACAGTCCTTGCTATTCTCTTGCTATTCTAGAACGGTTCTTGCTACTCCAAGGACAGTCCTTGCTATTCAAAAAAAAACACCCAGGGGAAATTAATCCCGAGGGTGTTTTTTGAATACATTTTAAGGCGTATTAACCAGGATTAAGTCAGATAATAAATTATCTGTCTGTCAAATACAATTGATTTGACTGGAAATCACCAAGATTAAATGTGTAAGCAATATCTCCTGTTGCATCTGTTAATGCATAGATAAGATCAGTGATTGACAACTTAAAGTATCCACTTGCTGTAGCCAATGTGTGGCCACTTAGAGTAAATCTTTCTGTTGTACCTTCTAAGATCTTGTATCCATCTGTACCAGTAAGATTATTAGCTGATGTTAATGTTCCAGTAAATGTACCTGTTCCATTATCACTAACTTGTGATACAAGAGTACCAGTCTCATCAGGAGCACCATTATCTAACCATACATCTCCATCGAAAGCAGTTACATCAAATGTAATTGAGTAATCACCTTCATCTGAAGTAGGTGTTGTTGCAGCTGCATCTCCTGCTGTTTTAACAGCAGTAGTAGATACTAATTTTAGATTAATACCGACATCACGAACTTCTGAAGCTGTTCCAAGTGCTGCACCAGTTAAATCACCAGCAGCTAAATCTTCTCCAGATTCATCAGTAGCTAATATAGCATCAACATTTGCAGTTGTTACTTCTGCCTTGATTGTATCACCTACATCTAGAGCTCCAGTTAAATCTTGTAAGTCAACTAAGACTTTCAAGTTAGCTGTACTTCCATCTGTTATATTAAAATCAAGGTCATTGAATGTTACAGCTCCACCATCTACTACACTTTCAGAATCAATTTCATCTCCATTTAGGAAAAGACGTGCAGTTATAACTAGGTTAGCCTCATTAGTATCTCCAGCAGTTGTAAGAGTTACTGGAATCTCTGTGACATTAATATCAGATCCAACTGCCTTCATTTTAAATGAAAGAACTGGAACATCTTTAGTGTCAACAGCACCTGTTTCTACGTCAATAACATGAGCATCGTTGATAGCAACTTTATCACTGTCATTTAGAGAAACTTTCAATTCAACTGCGTTTGCTGTTGCAAATGTATCAAAATCAAATGTTTGATCCAATGCAGATGCATCAGTATCTTCAGTTGTAACTACTCCTTGTCCATCTACGAAACGTACATTAAGAACATCAACGCCGAATGAATCGTCATCAATATCTCCTGAATCAAGAGTACTTAAAGATGTAACAGATACACTAAATGTTTCTGTTTTACCAGCTCTAACAACTGCTCCTGTTAAAGGAACTGTTTTTGTATAGATGTGACTTGCTTCTGAAAAATCAGCAGCATTAACTTCTCCTACTTTTGTTGAACCTTGGAAAACAGATACTGTTTTAACATAATCCGTAATTCTTCGTGAATTTGTTGATACAGTTTGTTTTAATTCAACTTTAACTGAACTGATACTTACGTCAGAATCATTGTCGGCTTCAACTTTAAATGCCATAACTTTGGCATCTACATCACCTTGTCCAACATTTTCAGCTGAATAAGATGAACTTGGAGTAACAGTGATTGAACCTACTGTTCCTACTAGAGGACCAGTTGGTGTTGTTGCAACACCGTCACATTTATCTCCAGTTGTTGAACTGTAGCCAACTGTTGATGTACAACCTGCTGGTAGTCCTGTTGTAACAGTAGTACATGCCAATCCAGTTGTTGAACTGAATAGTGTTCCTGCTGAACATCCTGGTGCGTATGTTACGCCTGCACCTGCATTTGCTTTAGCTTTTGATAAGTTTCCAAAAACTCCATCAGCTGTCAAGCCGTTTGCAGCTTGCCAAACTTTTACCTTTGCAGCTGTCATAGGACCAAAAGATCCATCTGCTTCTGCTCCGACAAGAGTTTGAAGAGTCTTCACGAATTCTCCTTTACTTCCAACTTTTAAAGTTGAAGGTCCGAAATCATAAGCAAGAGCAACTGATGCTGAAAGCATAAGTGCTAAAGCGAATGTTCCGATTAAAAATTTTTTTAACATATTTTTATAATTTATACACGTTTAGATTGATTTCGACTAATCCTAAAGTACGACTGATAAATGAATAATGTGTACTTCAAGAAAAAACCAATGTGTGTGTATTTCTTTAATTACTGATTACTAATTACTAATTACTAATTTAAAAAAAATCAGTAAAAAGAAAATAAATAAAAAGTAATAATTTTACTAAACTTCTAAATGATGAATTTAATTTCATAACTTCTTCTCTATCAAAAAAAGTTGCGATGAAATAAATTTAAAATTTTAGAATTGTAAACTAAACTAAATAACTTCTGCCTGTCTTTACCCTTCTAAGGTTCTCTTTCGAGAGTAAAGAAAAGAATAGACAAGCATATCTGCCTTGTCGACAGGGCCGATACCACATCTTGAATTCTTTTATTTTTAATTTATCTTTTATCACCCGCCTCTATCAACAGGGTAACCTTATTTCTCTATCAAAAAAATAAGACTCACCCAATCTCTATCAATCGGGCGACTAAGAAAAATAAAAACTCAAAACTCAAAACGGATCTGACCAGAGAGAATCCAATTAATAATTAAGAATTAAGAATTAAGAATTAAAGGATAAATCCTTCAAGGCAAAATCCTAATTAATAATTACAGCTATGAACCATTTGGTATTAACAATTCATAGTATTAAATTTTCAATGATCGTCTCTTCCCAAATGTGCTTATAAAATAAGTCCATAGGGATAATGTATATTACCATATCTGGTAAAAAAATACCAGCAACAATATACGTATACATTATATACTCGGGTTTTTAAATATGCAATAGATATGGGGATAACTGGCGAGCCGAAGGCCCGCCAGTTATCCCTAATTAAGAATTAATAATTAAGAATTAGGAATTTGGGTTAAACCAGAAGCCCCCAGAAAAGCTTCGCTTTTCTGGGGGCTTTGTATTGTATTTCATTCTTAATTCTTAATTCGTAATTATCCCGTATCGGCTCCAGCGTTTAGCGCCAGTTTTTTTGAGTTGTCCTTTTAAGACTAGAGCATTGAGTTCGCGCTGAACTGTCTTTTCAGAACAGTCGGTAAAAGCCAAAGAAATATCTTTAATAGAAATATCTTTCTTGCCCTTTATGAGAGATATTATTTTATTTGACCTATCCTGCCTATCAGCTAAATTGGAGGTAGAATTTGGTGTCCTTTTTTGTTCGGAATTTTGTAAAGGACTTTTCTTATTCATAAAGGACATTGTATTAAATGATGTCCTTTTGTCTAAATTGTTGTCCTTTATCTGTGCGAGGCCTTGCCTCACACCACCTTGCCTCACACCACCGCTACTTTGAAGTTCTGGTAATTCAAACATTTTTTCATCTAGAGTGAAAGTAAAATGTTTGTCTTTTGTTTGACTTAACTTGAGATCTGAAGCAAGGAAAGAAAACTCTTTTTTTAATATATTTGTATTCATCTCAGAAATAAAACCGATTGTATATGCTATCTCAATAAAAGATAAAATTTCATAAATATGAGTTAAAGAAATGGTGATGTGTATATGCTTATCCATAGGAGAAAGAGTTGCAAGTTTATACATATCAGACAGCAATTCTACGCCTAGTAAACGTAGCTTCCCTTTGAGGGCATCATCGGTATCCATGCAGTCAGAAACCATATACAGAGCTGTGACAAGCTTCTCTGTCTTTTTGTTAGCAAATTCATAAACAGGTATATTTGCCAATGATTTATTATCAGAGACATCAGACTGCTCATATATATTTACGTTTGTCTTTTGTGTGTCTTTTTGATTATTCATCTGTCTTTTTTGTTGCCCTAGACGAGCTTATTTGTCTTTAATGTGTCCATTATACACTCATTTTTCTTGGACGCAAGAGGAGAAAAATGAGTAATTACTAATGACCAATTACTGATTACTAATTACTAAAATACTTCTGCAAAAGCAAAGCTTTTGCAGAAGTATTTCTAAATCTTAATTATTAATTAGTAATCAGTAATTGGTAATTATAAAAAGTTATCCACAACCTGTTTTCTAATTCCTAATTCGTAATTATTAATTCTTAATTATTTTTAAATATGATATAATGCATACATAAATTATATTATTATGACTAAAAAAGACACGGAAAAAGATATTGACAGTGAAGCTCCAAAGCGAGGAAAGAAGAGAAATAAAAATAGTAAAAGAGTTGAATTAAAAGAAGAGACTCGCTACAGTATTTGGGGTATTGGTTTTATAGTTCTTGGAATTCTCATAACACTTTCGGTTTTTAAAATGGCGGGAGTTGTAGGAGATTTTGTTTACTCAAATCTCAGTGCATTTTTTGGGTTTGGATATTACATATTACCTATTCTACTTGTAGTAATAGGTTATTCTTTTTTAAAAAAAGAGAAACCACAAATAGCTCAAACTCATGCTATTTTTGGTCTACTTACATTACTCTCCTCTCTTGGTATCATGGACATCGCAAGTAACGGAAAAGGAGAATCTCTCAATATTATTTTCGGTGGATACTTAGGAAGTATTGTCGCTTGGCCATTTGTAAAACTTTTCGGAATTTATGCCTCGATACTTTTACTCGGTGCATTGCTTATCACCTCTCTTATAATCCTCTGTGACGAGAGACCAAACCTAGTGGAACTATTTAGAAAACTTTGGAACTTCTTGAAAAGTGATTTACGTAAACCAAAAGAAGAAGATATAGATAATTACCAATTACCAATTACCAATTACCAATTAGAAAAGGAAGAAGATAAAAGTAATGACGAATTACCAACGAATGATGAATTAGAAATAAATACAGAAGAAGTATTTGTGGAGAAGATAGTTAAGGAAAAGAAGTTGCACACAGACTACGTTACTCCCCCACTTTCACTTCTTGAGAAAGATAAAGGTAAACCAAATACTGGTGACATGAAGGGTAACATGAATATAATTCAAAGAACCCTTCTCACTTTCGGTGTATCTGTCGAGATGGATGAAGTAACTGTCGGACCAACTGTCACTCGTTATGCTCTAAAGCCTGCGCAAGGTGTGAAGCTCTCTCGTATTGTCGGACTTCAAAATGAATTAGCTCTTGCTCTGTCTGCAAAGACTATTCGTATCGAAGCACCTATCCCCGGTAAGTCACTTGTCGGTATCGAGATTCCAAACAAAGTAAAATCAACAGTTGGACTTGCCACACTTCTCTCTGATGAAAAATTCCAAAACTCTCCGAAGCCACTCACTGTCGCCCTTGGACGAGGACTTTCGGGTAAAGCCATATTTGGTAATTTGGCAAAAATGCCACACTTGCTCGTAGCAGGAACAACAGGATCTGGAAAATCTGTGACTATTCATTCTCTTATCAACTCTCTCCTTTACAGAAATGGACCAGATGATTTGAGATTTATAATGGTAGACCCAAAACGTGTAGAACTTACTCTATATAACAAAATCCCCCATTTACTTACTCCTGTTATAACGGATGCAAAGAAAACAATTCTTTCTCTCAAATGGGCCGCTCGTGAAATGGACCGACGTTACGACATACTTCAAGCAGAATCTGTCCAAAATATTGAATCATATCATTCAAATGTTTATGCCAAAGCAAAGAAAGATGAATCTGTGGAAAGATTGCCTTATATCGTTATCGTCATAGACGAACTCGCAGATATTATGCAGACCTACCCAAGAGAACTTGAAAGCGCCATCGTTCGCCTCGCTCAAATGTCTCGTGCTGTTGGAATCCACCTGATTCTCTCAACTCAGAGACCTTCGGTAAATGTTATCACTGGATTAATTAAAGCCAACATTCCAACTCGAGTTGCATTACAAGTTTCTTCACAAATAGATTCAAGAACAATTCTTGACCAAGGAGGAGCCGAGAAATTACTGGGAGCTGGTGATATGCTTTATTCTTGTGCTGAAAACCCACATCCAGAACGACTACAGAGTGCCTTTATTTCTGAAGATGAAGTCAAAAAAGTGGTAGAATATCTAAGGAAGGCGTACATTGACGAAATACCCAATACTATTGAATTATCTGGTAATATAGAGAAAGGTAGCAGTCTGTTTAGTGACAGTATTGGCGGAAGTGATGATGGAGATGATGATCTCTATGAAGATGCTAGGCTTACAGTCATAGAAGCAGGCAAAGCTTCAACTTCATACTTGCAAAGAAAACTGGGAGTTGGATATGCTCGGGCGGCAAAGTTGATAGATATGCTCGAAGAAAGAAATGTAATCGGACCAGGCAATGGAGCAAAACCAAGAGACGTACTTGAGAAAGCAGTTGATAATACAGGAGGTATGGAGGTATAATGTAAAAGAATTACGAATAAAAAATAAAATTGATGCAAATGAGGATAATAAAAAATAAAAATATGAAATGGTGGCTAGGAATAATATCTTGCGTTGCATTGTTTTCGTTTATTTTATTTTTTAGTTATGAAAAAATGTTTTTCTTGGTCAAAGGAGTAGAGATCAAAGCAACAATAACACAAAAAGATGATTCTTCTTTGGCTGTAGTTGAGGGTATCGCTTCCAAAGCTACACACATAACTCTAAACGGTAGAGAAATATTTATTGATAAAGAAGGTAATTTTTCTGAATCAATCGCTATACTTCCAGGATTTTCAATCGTAACCCTAGATGCTCGTGATAAATTTGGTAAGACTGCAATAAAAAAATTTGAGTTAGTAAAGAGTGAAAATGCGCCGGCGATCGCATTGTTAGATAATTAAGAATTAATAAGAATTAATAATTATGCAAAAAAAAGCAAAAAAAGCTCCAAAAGAAATGGGGGGTGCGATCGAAGATACAATAAAATCAATTCAGACAAAGTTTGGAGAAGGAGCAATCATGAAGTTGGGCGATACTCCTAAAGTCGACATCGATGTCATCCCTACTGGTTCTATAGGGCTCGATATGGCTCTTGGAGTAGGCGGTGTGCCTCGAGGCCGTATGATAGAAATCTATGGACCAGAGTCCTCAGGAAAGACTACCCTTGCCCTTCACATCGTGGCTGAAGCCCAGAAAAAGGGTGGTGTTTGTGCGTATATCGATGCTGAGCATGCCATGGATCCTGATTACGCAGGAAAGCTTGGGGTCAATATAAAAGAGCTTCTTATCTCTCAACCAGATAATGGTGAACAAGGACTTGAAATCACAGAGAGTTTAATTCGCTCTGGAAAAATTGATGTCGTGGTTATTGACTCTGTGGCTGCACTTACCCCAAAAGACGAAATCGAAGGAGATATGGGCCAATCACATGTCGGTAAACAAGCGAGGTTGATGTCGCAAGCTCTTCGTAAACTAACCGCCATTGTTGCCCACTCAAAAACAGTTGTGATATTTATAAATCAGATTCGTATGCAAATAGGAATAATGTTTGGTAATCCTGAAACAACTCCAGGAGGAAAAGCTTTAAAATTCTATACAACAATCCGCCTAGATATTCGTCGTATTGCCCAAATCAAAAAAGGTGAAGAAGTTGTGGGAAGTCGTACTCGTGTGAAAGTAGTAAAAAATAAAGTTGCTGCTCCATTTAAACAAACAGAATTCGATATACTTTATGGTGAAGGAATTTCTCGTGAGGGAGAAATAATGGCTCTCGGAGAAAAACTTGGAATCATTAGTAAATCAAGCGGAGCAATATTCACCTACCTAGGAACTGCGAAGCAAAAAGAAAAAGGCCCTGTGGAAGAAATAAAACTCGGACGTGGATACGATGCTGCTCGCACATTCCTCCGTGACAACAAAAAACTCTCCGAGGAAATCCTAAAAGAAGTCCGTAATCGTTTTGGAGAAATACAGGTAGCCTCTTCTGGAGAATAGGCTAGTTATCAAGTAGAAAGTTATAAAGTTTCTAAAGTGTGGACTTTATAATATCTTTTTGGTATATTGCGGGTGTCTTTATAACTTTATAAACTTTAATACTTTAAAACTATTTATGCTTGAATATAGT
Organism: Minisyncoccota bacterium; assembly: GCA_041666225.1. Classification (GTDB taxonomy): domain Bacteria; phylum Patescibacteriota; class Minisyncoccia; order Phycocordibacterales; family UBA9973; genus UBA8515. The sequence goes on from JBAYHJ010000007.1 coordinate 22,279, forward strand.
GAAATTCGTGAAAGAAAAATAATAATTTACGAAGATGAACCTTGTGAGGTCATGGAAAACCATGTGGCTCGCACTCAACAACGTAAACCTCAAAACCAAGTTAAACTAAAAAGTTTACTTTCTGGCCGTACCTGGAATACTGTTTTTCATGCTTCCGATAAAGCCGATGAAGCTGAGATAAGTAAAAAAGAGGTGAAATTTTTATATGAAAGTAAGGGTGAATACTGGTTTTCAAATCCAACTGATCCAAAAGATAGATTTAAAATCGATGAAAAAATTGTCGGTGATACTGCAAAATTCTTAAAAGCCAATGAAAACGCCACAGCGATGGTCTGGGACAATGACGGCGTTGACCAAATTATAAAAGTATCTTTGCCTATAAAAATGGAATTTACAATTAAAGATTGCCCTCCATCAATCAAAGGTAGTACTGCATCAGGTGGAGGAAAACTCGCAACACTTGAAAATGGAGTAAAGCTTCAAGTCCCCTTCTTTATTGAAATGGGCGACAAAGTAATTGTAAATACTGAAACTGGTGATTACGTAGAAAGAGTTCAGAAATAAATAATTAGGTTCTAGTTTCTAGTGATTAGGTTCTATAATTTCTAAAAATAGATAAAAGAAAATGCGAGCACTAGTGCTCGCATTTTTTAAATTAGTTAAACATAAATTATTTATTTTTTTCTACGTAATCAAGCAACGCCCTCATGTAATCCTCAGCGTTGTTTTTCTTACGATACTCTTCCGAAACAAAATAAGCTTTATTTTTTGTTTCTTCAGAAAGAAGATCATAAAACTCCTTATCCTCATACCGGGTTTTAATCTCGGCCAGAACTTCTTCTATTGTTCCAGTGATGACAAATGGCGTTTTGGGTGGTGATATCTTAAGGTCGAAATCATCACGACTGGTGTGTAAAGCTGGTGTTTCTGACCGGTCAATCGAAGCAACTGGCTCAACTGCTGGAATTTCAGATGGAACGACCGACGAAACTGAACCTGGAAAAACCAATAAATTACCCTCATCAATTTTAGATCTCCACCCCATCTCAGAAATAATTGTGTGGACAGTTTTTGTGGCTTGCTCTGCACGATTGGATTGATACTTTATACAAAAGTACCCATCAGTCTTCTCCACAATTGGCTCAGCTGAAAAATATACCCGGTGAAGGCGTTTTTTCATGTCAGAAATTGTCGTTTGTTCAATTGGGGCTAAGCAAAAAGCTCGGTTAGTAATCATTCTTTCTTTCCCCTTTTTTTGTGACAAGGAATAATCAATCATAACCTTATCCCCATCACGCGCAACAACCGGAGCAACTTTATAAGTCCTCTTAAGATGCCAACAAATTGCGGTTTCTAATTTGGAGGCAACAATATCATACCGGCAAGTTAAATGGTTTACCCTGTCATTAACTTCCAGAATAAACAATTCTGGTAAGTTCTGTAAAATTGGAACTTCCAGGCTTGCTTCAAAATCAAGCAAATGTGAGAAGAAACTTTTCAGTAAGAATTTTGGTTCTTTCTTTTCTTTCACCATAGATTTTTCATCTTTTTTGTCCAAAGCAGAAATTTGTTCAATCGGCTCAACAACTTTTTCATCTTCATTATCTTCCTTTAAATTTCCGTTGGTTTTACCGTTCAACTTAAGTTCTTCAAGTATTTCATCAACATGATTTATGGAGATTTTATCCCCATTACAATTTTCATCGTAATAGAATCGTATTTCTTGATGAATTGAACTATGAGTAATTTGGTGAAGACTTACAATAATGGTATTCATCATTTTACCTTCCCCAATCAAAAGTCCGGGAAAATGTAAAGATAAAAATGTCTTAGAAGCGGAAAAATACGTATCGCTAGTCCAAGCCATTTTTAGGCCTATGTGCTCTTCTTCTTTTTCACAATATGAAAAAGAAATGCGATTTTTACCATTATCTTTTAATAAAATGGCCTTGAGCTTTTCACCAATTATGACCTGAGCCTGTCTTGGGGAATTTTTTGTAGTTCTCATGTTTTGTGGGGGTTTTAAGGGTTTATATTTCAAGTGACATTTATCTTTGCCCTATTTTTATAGGAAAAAGACCGTTTTGTCAATTAATTACTTATAATCATAAAAATTACCACATGTCTAACATGTGGGAATTTTTAGAAAATTTTATTTAAACAATTCTGAATGAGAACCTAAATTTACTAATACAAGTATCAATTCCCCTTTTACTACTTCATAAACCAGCAATATATCTGGATAAATATGACACTCTCTTTGGTGAGACAATTTTCCATTTAGTGGATGGTCTTGAAATTTTTTATCTAGTGGAATTTGATTTTGTAATTTTATTAAAACATCTTCTAATTTTGAAACAGAGAATTTTTGTAATTCTTTATATTTTCTTAAAGATTTCTCATATTTCTTTGTATAAATAGCTTTAAGCATTTTTAGATAAGATATCTCTGTGCATAGCTTTTATACTTTTATAACCCTTTGCCTTCCCTGTTCTAATATCTTCTTTGACTTGATTAACTTGTCTTAACATTTCATCTTCCTCTGCCATCGTATACCCATTCACAGTTCTAATCTCAAAAGGAATTCTTTGTTCTAAAATAGACTGATGTAAAAACAACTTCACAGCAGAAGAAACATCGAGCCCCATACTTGCAAAAGTCTTTGTTGCTTTATTCTTTATATTTTCATCGATTCTTATATTTATAGTAGTCATATTCATAGTATATACAATGTGTATACATTGTCAATACATGACCCTAAGTCGGACTTAGGGCTATTATTAAAAAACCTCCCAAGCGGGAGGTTTTTTAGAGTGATTTATTATCCTTCGATTGTGATACCTGCTGAACGAGCGGAACCTTCTACTATCTTCATTGCTCCTTCGATATTTTTAGCATTTAGGTCAACCATCTTTTTCATCGCAATTTCTTTAACTTGAGCTTTTGTTATCTTTCCAGCTTTTGAAGTGTTTGGTTTACCAGAACCTTTTTCAATTCCAGCAGCTTTGAATATGAGTCCTGCAACTGGAGGAGTTTTGACTTTGATGTCGTAAGTACGATCTTCGTAAACTGAAATAACAACTCCAACTATTTCTCCTGCATCTTTTGCGGTCATCGCATTAAACTTTTGACAGAATTCTGCGATGTTTACTCCTGCTTGTCCGAGTGCCGGTCCAAGTGGTGGTGCTGGGGTTGCCTTTGCGGCTGGGATTTGTAATTTTACTTTCTTTGTAATTTTTTTTGCGGCCATAGTTTTATAATTAATGATTAACAATTACTAATTAATAATCGAAATCAAACTAATTTATAGAGAATACTTAATAATTTGAAGCGAAGCGTAACAGACTTATATTATATTAAAGTTTCTTGATTTGCAAGAAGTCTAATTCGACTGGTGTCTCACGGCCAAACATTGAAACCAAAACTTTTATCTTTCCACGTTCACGGTCTACATCGTTTACTTTACCTTCCAAATCTTTAAATGGACCATCGGCAATACGAACCATTTCCCCTACTTCAATGTCAATCTGATGTTTATTCTTACTGTCTACCTTGTCCATTCGGCCAAAGAGTTCATCGACTTCATTTTTATTTAGTGGCACTGGGTTAACTCCTGCGCCGACGAAACCAGTCACACGTGGAGTATTGCGGACTACGTACCAAGAATTGTCATCTACTATCATGTCCACAAGGACGTAACCAGGGTAGACTTTTTCTTCAACTTCAACACGCTTTCCGGCTTTGATTTTTATTTTTTTCTCAACAGGAACAATAACTGAAAAAATTTTGTCATTCATCCCAAGTGAATCAATACGTTGCTTCAAATTACGCATAACTGCATTTTCATATCCTGCATATGTGTGAATCGCATACCAATTTCTCTCTCCTCTTAGTTCTTGTTTTGCCATATATATGATTAGGTTCTAGTAGCTAGGTTCTAGTGATTAGAAAAAGCCATTAGAAAATGTTTTAAAAGTTAGTAATTAAAAATTTAAGACCATTACTAAATAAGAAATCAAGTAACCCGAGGTAGTAAGCAATGATTATGGAAACAGCTAAAACTGCAATAGTAAAAAATATTGTTTGCTTACGTGTTGGCCACGTCACATGCTTTGCCTCGGCTATCACTTCTTTTATGTATTCAATAGTTTTATTCATAGATAATTATTCTTAAGTCTTAGTAAAAAACACCCGGGGGGTGTAATACATATAATATACCACTATTATATAAATAGCGCAATACGGGGGGGGTATGCATGAAAAATCCCGCCAAGGCGGGATTTTTCATGCATATTTATTTAAATAACGATATCATCTTTGGACCAACGATTCCGTCAGCAGTTAAACTATTTTTTTGTTGAAATAATTTAACGGCATTCATCGTCTTTGGACCAAAACTTCCATCGGCAGTAAGATTTAAAAATGATTGAAGAGTTTTCACATCTTCTCCTTTTGTACCAACTTTTAGAATTCTATTCATAGATACTTTTGTTGGAGTACTTGCAGGTGTACTTACAGATGTATTTGCAGGTGCAATTACTCCGCTACAACCTGATTGGGAAAGAGAACAATTTACACTACTACATTTTACCCCTGTAGTGTAACTATACCCTACCAAAGAGTTACAACCAGATGGATATACCGACACTTGATCAACTGTCTCTTCTGTTTGAATATCAGAAGAAGGAAGAGTTTTAAATGTTAACAGTTTTGCACATCTTTCAGCTCCCATATAATACATACATGCTCTAAATTCATACGAGGTATTTGATAATAAATTTGAAAGTGTATAAGAGAAAATTCCATTGGTTTGTTTAATTATTTTAGTTGTATATAACGTCTCATTTCCATTACCTGCTTTTTTGTACTTAAAGTAGACTTCTGTTGGAGCGTTTGCAATTAGTCTTCCGTTTAAGACCGTAGTATTTTTACTTATGGCAGTAGTAGAATTTGTATCTATAAAACAAGGAAGTCCTGTTGTAGCACTAAAGCCCACAGATGAATTACATCCATCGGGAAGAATTGTCGATGTGGATAAAGAATTTATGGTAAAGGTATTATCAGAATTATCACTCCAATTAGGATTTCCACCTAATTCAATTCCAATTTTATAGTAATTACCTGAAACTAAAGGTTGATTTCCTTGCCCCATATATGTGGGAAGGGTTACTTTTTCTTCTCCATCATTTTGTGTAGTAGTTATCTCAACTCCTTCGTTTAGAACAGTAGATCGAAGCCCAATAAGAACATTAGCTACAGTAGAATTACAACTCTTCCACTTAACTGTAATTTGTTGTCCAGATTGATATACTTCTCCTCCATTTGGAGAAAGAACTGTTATTGATGGCGTCGCTGTTGAAGCACATACACTTGGAACAGAAGTAGCTTGAGCATTTGAAGCTCCTAAAACAAAGAGAGTTAAAACAATAAGAAAACCTAAATATTTCTTCATATTTTATATTTATATTAAAAACTTAATAATCTAACTTATACCTATATTATATCATAATATACTACTTATTGTCAATGTGGATTTTGTGGTTAAAAACAAAATGCCCCGGGCCGAAGGCCCGGGGCATTTAACCCTTTTTTACCTTATCTCGTATGAAATAGTTACATTTGAAGTTATTTTATTCTCCCCTTTTGGCAAGACAGGAGCTGAGACATCAGCTGAGTCACCAGCCATCATAGCTTTTGATTCATACATTGGATAATTTCCACCAGTATTTTCTGAGAAGTTTACAACTTTACCTAGTTTAACGCCGAGCTCCTTTGCGAGAATTTCTGCCTTTGTTCGAGCTTCTGCAATAGCTTTTGAGCGAGCTTCATCTTTGAATCCTTCTTCGTTATCAATTGAAAATGTTGGACCACTGATGTCAGTAATTCCAAGCTCTGCAAGTCCTGTACGAATCAAACTTGCATTATCAACTACGCGAACTTTAATTGTGATTGATTGAGTTGCAGTATAACCTATTATTTTTGCATTTGTAGGACATGGATATGTATAGCACCTCTCATATGAATATTTGGGAGAAAGTCCACCATATTCTGATTTAATATCTTTCTCTTCTATTTTTTGATCCTTAAGGTAAGTCAATGTTTTTGTTATTGATTCATTCAATAAATCTTGTGCTTCTTTTGCTGTTACACCATCTTTTGTTAAATTTACATTTAAAGATGCGATATCAGAAACAGCAACTACATCTCCACTACCATTGACCGAAATAACATTGGCAGGTTGATTACCACGACCAACATAAGAACTCGACTTAACTTCATTAACTAATTTTGCGACAGTGAATAATGAAACCACTACTAATAATATAAAAACCGAAATGCTTATTTTTTTGTCTTTTAAAAATGTTTCCATTTACCTATTGTATCACAAAAATGCCCTACCCAAAAAGAGCCAATTTATCACCTATTTACAGACACCTAAAAGTCACAGTTTCCCATAGGTCAGACCTATGGGTTTATAATCCATTTAAATAGTTCTTTTACGTGATTGCAATGGAGATACTCAGGAATAGAATTCTGTTCAATAATATTGTTTTGTTTTCTTTTTTCTCCAAAATAATCATGGAAACTGGAATAATCATAATTTTTTAAAAAATCCTCTGCCCTATTCTTATTTAAAATTCCTTTTTCTTTCCAATCTTTTTGTATTAGTTTTATGGGATTTAAATGTATATAAGAAAAAATATAATTAAAATAATTTTCCTCCCCAATATGTTTCGATTTAAATTTACCTTCAAATAATGAGCCAGTCCTTTTATATTTTTTATTAAAATACATGACATAAGCAGTAGAAACTTTCCTCATAAACTCCGTAATCGGATTAATTTCTTTTTCCCATAGGTCAGACCTATGGGAAATTAAAACTATGTGAAAATGGTTCGGCATTAATACCCAAGAAATGATAGAAACCATTGGGTCTCCCCTTTCATAATCAAAAGCATCTATTTTAGGTTCTACTATTGACTCACGGAAAACAAATTTATTTTCTGAATTACAAATAAATAAAAGTTTTATAAAATGATCATAATCATTTTTGTCTAAAAATATTTCGTGTTTTCCATTTCCACGGTTATATAAATGATAATATTCATTTGCCTCCAAAATTTTATCCCTAGTAGACATATATAATATTCTAACACAATATCAGAGTTTCCCATAGGTCTGACCTATGGGAAACTATTCTTTGTTGAGTGCTTCAATTGGATTTAAGCGAGCTGCATTTCGTGCTGGAAAAACTCCAAAAACTATTCCAATAATTGCAGAGACCGAGACAGCTAAAATAACCCCCCAAAGTGGTATTATAAAATCCCAGTCTAAACCAAAACTTTGAGCAATTTTAGAAATAATAAAAGCCCCAAAAGCTCCCCCAATAATTCCAATAACACCACCAATAATCGTCAGTAATGCTGACTCAATTAAAAATTCATAGAGAATATCACGGTTACGAGCTCCAAGTGCTTTTTTCAATCCTATTTCTCCAATTCGCTCTGTCACGATAACATACATTATATTCATAACTCCCACTCCCCCAACTAAAAGTGAAATAGAAGCAATCGCAATAAGTAAAAATGTAACCGCACTTAGAATTGTATCAAAGGTTCCTAAACTTTCTTTTGATGTTTGAACTTTAAAGTCATCTTTAGATGGGTCAGTGATATAATGATTATTACGAAGTACATCTACAATATCAAGTGAAGTCGTATCTGCTTTGGAATTGTCTACAAGTTCTACGACTGAATAAATAAGATAATCAATACCCTGAATTTTCTTCTGAAGAGTTGTAACTGGGATAAAAACTTGTTGATCATCATTCATTGGACCAAGACTTCCTTTTCTTTCGTAAACTCCAATAACTTCAAAATTATAATTACCTACTCTTATTAGTTTTCCAAGTGGATCAGCATCTCCAAATAAATCAGTAGCAATAGTATTGCCAAGAATAGCGACTTGGGCGAGAGCTTTATCTTCTTGTTCAGAATATCCTCTTCCTTTTTCGATGATTCCTTTATCAATATCAAAACGAGCAGCAGATGCACCAAAAATATAAACATTTTTGGAAACATTTTTATATGAAACAACTTGCTGACCAATAGAAGCCCCATAAGCATTTTTAATATTTGGAATATTTTTTATATCTTCTACATCACGAATTTTAAGAGTTGTGATTGGAACAGCATTCGAAGCTGGACTATTTGGATCACTTGAAGTAGAAGTGTTCCCTCCTGATCGAGCTTTTGTTGAAGCAGGAAGAGAAGTTTGAATAATAACAGCATTTGAACCAAAAGCATCTACTTGTGCATTGATATAACTCTTAAATCCTTCCCCCGCTGATAGAACAAGAATAACAGTTCCAATACCAATCATGATGCCAAGCGTTGTTAAAAATGTCCTTGAAGGATTTGATCTGACTCCACGTATAGCTTGTTTGAAATATTTATTATTCATATCTAAGTGCATCAATAGGGTCTAATTTGGCGGCTTTAAGTGCTGGATATAAACCAAAAACTACTCCAGTAATAATGGAAACAGCTACGGCTAAAATAATTGCAACTGGAGAAATAATAAAAGCCCAATCATAACCTGCAAAACGTGCTCCTAAAGCAATCAAATAAGAAATTAATATACCTAAAATAATTCCAAGCACTCCACCTGATAAGGTTAAAACTATGGACTCAAATAAAAATTGATTGCGAATATTTTTTCGAGTTGCACCAATTGCTTTTCGAAGCCCTATCTCACGAGTTCTCTCGGATACAGTCACAAGCATAATATTCATTATTCCAATACCACCAACGACAAGAGATATGCCAGCCATCAAACTCAAAAACAAACTCAAAGTTCCCGTAATTCCTGTAAGTAATTTTATAGCATCCGCTAAATCACGAACAGAAAAATCATCATCCGTAGGATTTGTAATTCTATGTTGTTCACGAAGAACACGAGTCACATCTAAAATTGTTGATTTTACATTGGTTGCGTCATCAACTTTTATACGAATAAATTGAATGTAATCAATTCCAAGTAATTGACGCTGTCCAATAGAAAAAGGAATAAATACTTGGTCATCTTGATTTTGAAAAGCAACCGTTCCCATTTTTTTCTGAACTCCAATTACCCTAAAAGGAATACTCCCTACTTCTTCATTTATTATTGAATTATTATTTGGAATTTTAATTTTGACAATTTGACCAAGTGGTTCTCCGTCAGGGAAAAGACTCTCGGCAACATCATAACCAAGGACTATGACATTGCTACCTGTATTACTTTCTTCTTCAGAAAAAAATTCCCCTTTATCCATTTCAACATTTTGAACTTTTGGATAAGTTCCATCGGTTGCTACAAAGCTTGTGTCTACACTTTCATGTCCTGATATTATTGTCGCACTACCATTTACAAAAGCTGCCACAGCGGTCGCGTATGGAACTTTATTTTTATCTTTAATAGCCTCTAGGTCACGTTGCGATAAAGTTTTTATTTGAATACCAAAAACAGCCGCAGGTGGACCATTCTCATTGCTTTGTCCTGGTAAGACTCCAACCAAATTAGTCCCTAATTTTGTAATTTGTCCAAGCACAAGAGACTGAGCTCCAGCACCAAGTGAAATAATTATTATCACTCCAGCAACACCTATAACAATTCCTAAAATAGTTAAAAAAGATCTACCTTTTCTTGAAAGTAAATTTTTTATGGTATTTTTTATTTCAGATAAAAAGTTCTTCATAACTTAATCAGTCTCCACTTTTGTTGAGTGTTTTCTTTCACCTTCTTCTACTTTTTTATCAGAAACTATCTCACCGTCTCTAATTGTAACTACTCTTTTTGCGTGAAGAGCCACATTGACATCGTGAGTGACCAGAATAATAGTTTTACCTTCTTGATTTAATTTTTCAAGTATATGCATAACTGTACTACCACTTTTTGAGTCCAAATTCCCTGTCGGCTCATCGGCAAAAATAACTTTCGGATCACACACAAGAGCCCGAGCAATCGCGACGCGTTGTTTTTGCCCGCCAGAGATTTGATTACTCATAAAGTGCAATCGCTCTCCAAGGTCTACCGCAACGAGTGCATCTTTTGCTCTTTTTTCATGATTATTTTTAGAACCACTATATAGAAGTGGCAACATTACATTGTCGAGAACAGTTGTACGAGGTAATAAATTAAAAGATTGAAAAACAAAACCAATTCTTTCATTTCTAATACGAGCCAATTCATCATCGGTAAAATCTTTTGTATCTTCTCCATCAAAAAAATAATCGCCAGATGATGGTCGATCTAAAAATCCAATCGTATGCATAAGAGTTGACTTACCTGAACCAGAAGGCCCCATTATAGCCATGAACTCACCCTCTTCCACTTTTAGATTTATATCATGGAGAACATGAGTAATGACTCCTCCATTGTTATAATCTTTTATGATATTTTTAAGTTCTATTAACATCATTTCGTTTTAATTAAAACCACAAATTCATCACTTTCTTTTAATCCACTTATAACTTCTACCAAACTTCCATCTCCTTCTAACCCTGTAGTTATATTTACTTCTTTAAATTTTTTGGTTTTTGCATCAGTTACAATACGAATTGTTTTTGCTCCGTTTGTATCAGTTAATATTGCACGAGACGGAACAGCTAAAATATGATTTTTTTCTTGAGCTTTAATCGTCATGTTGGCTGTCATTCCCGGACGTACATCAATAGATTGATCTACATTTGCTGTAATTTTATAATTAACAACTCCTGAAACCAAAGTAGAAGATGGATTTATCTTTGTAATACTACCTTTAAAAATTTTATCAGAACCAAATGCATCGAAGTTGATATCGACTGGCATTCCAAGTGTAATACTTGCAATATTGGCTTCATTTATATTTGCTTCTAAATAAATATTCGAAACATCTTGAAGAACAATAGCTTGTTTGAGTGCTTGAGCTAACTCACCTGGTTTAATATCGATACTAGTAATAGTGCCATCTTGAGGTGCAATAATTACAGTATCATTGTATCTAGCACTAGCTTGTTGAAATTGCCCTTCAGCTGAAAGAATATCGGCATTTGCCAAGTCGATATCGGAAGGACGAGCAGAGGCTTGTTTTAAAGCAAGTTCTGCGGTTCTCTGATCTATGGCAGATTTGGCCTGTGAAAGTGCCGCCTGATATGCATTATAATTTGTTAAATAATTTACAGCTTTTTTGTTTGGTATTTCAATAATCCAATCAGTGTAATTTAAATTTATATCTTCTGGAAATTGAATATAGACCCCTGAGTTCCCTATTTTCTGAGGAGTAGTGATAGAAACATCACCTTCTGTTTCAATTAAACCTTTTGTTTTGAAAGTATTACCATTTAATCCAACTGAAATTATTATCTGACCTTCTTTCCCTAAATTATAATTACCACTAAGAGCTGGCGGAGTAAAATCTTTTGAGAAAGGATAAGAAGTTACTTCTAATGTAGAATTTAAAAGATTTTGATAAGCATTTTCGATAAGTGTATCTTGAGTTATTTTTGTTTGATCAAGGATAATTTTAGATAAAGTAATTTCTTCAGTTGTCGCACCTTCAAGAGTCCTCTTATATCTTGCATTTGCAGCAGCAAGCGCTCCACGAGCAGAAGTAAGTGTCGCAAGAGCTGATGATTGATCAAGAGTTGCAAGAATCTGACCTTTCTTTACTTTATCACCTACTTTAACTTTTATTGATTTAACCACTCCGTTTGTATTGAAAGATAAATCAAGATCTGTACTTGAAACAACTTGCCCTGTAGCAAGAACTGTCTCCTTTAAATCAGTATATTTAGCTATGTCTGTAACTGTATTTTTCGCATTATTATCTGGTTTTAATAAAAAGAAAAGACCAACAATTATAACAATAGCCAGCGGAATCCAAATCCGCTTCTTTTTAAGAATTTTATTTAAAAATAAATCTTTTATTCTTTTCATAATTAATTTATTGCCTTCAACTCAACATCAAAAACCAAGTCGGCATTAGCTGGAATTCCAGATCCTCCGGGAGGATTTGCTCCATAGGCTTGATCAGCGGGTATCATTAATCTACGGGTACCACCAACCTTCATTCCTGGGATACCATCTGTCCAACCTTTTATCACACCACTAAGTGGAAATGTTACAGGAGTAGGACCAAAATCTTTTGAACTTTGAAAAATGTCACCTGTTGCTGCGATAGCCCCAACATAATGAACACTAACAGTAGCTCCTGTCTTGACTTCTTCTCCACTACCAACAACTAAATCAATCTTCTCTAATTTTGATACTTTTGAAACTGGAGTAAAATCATTTAAAATTTTTGAATTTGTTTCCATTTTATTTGTGGGGGTATTTGATTCTTCTTTTGTTGCATCTGTCTCATTTTTTGTTTGATTAGTATTTTGGTTTTCTGTAATTCTATTTTTATTATCCGATTTAGAATCAACATCTACTTTTTTATTCATAAGAATATAAATAACAAGACCAACAACACAAGCAACAACAATAAAAGAAACAACAACCCCAATATTTTCCTTTTGATTTTTCATATTTAGGAAAGTTTAATTAATAATATTATACTATTTTAGCATTTTTATATAAAAAATAAAAATAGTAAAATGCCCCGCGACTTTCGTCGCGGGGCATTTTATTCATATATTATTTTCTTGATTCAATAATTGTTGTAGCAACACTTTGTGGAACAATATCATAGCGGATGAATTCCATTGTAAATGATGCTCTACCTTCAGTCATAGAACGAAGAGTTGTCATGTATCCAAACATTTCAGAGAGAGGAACAATAGCTTTCACAGCTTGGTTCATTCCACGAGCTTCCATTCCTTCAATCAATCCACGTTTTGATGACAAACTTCCTGTCACGTCTCCCATGAATTTATCTGGAGTTACAACTTCAACTTTCATCATAGGTTCAAGAATCACTGGGCGAGCCATTTTACATGCATCTTGCATTGCCATCGAAGCCGCAATTTTGAAAGCCATTTCGTTTGAGTCAACATCGTGATATGATCCATCCCAAAGTTCAACTGAAACATTTACCAATTTAAAGCCAGCCAAAACTCCTCTGTCGAGTCCTTCTTTAAATCCTTTTTCACAGGCAGGAATATATTCTTGTGGAATTGCTCCTCCTTTAATCGTATTAATGAATTCAAAACCTTTTTCTCTTTTTGTATTTCTTGGTAAATCTTCGGGGTCAATGGTCATATCCATTGGTTTAACTTTAATCTTGACGTGACCATAGTTACCGCGGCCACCTGACTGTTTAATATATTTACCTTCAGTTCCTGCTTCTCCAGTAATAGTCTCACGATATGCAACTTGAGGTTTACCAACATTTGTCTCAACGGAAAATTCACGTCTCATGCGATCAACAATAATTTCAAGGTGAAGTTCTCCCATTCCTGCAATAATTGTCTCGTTTGTTTCAGCGTCTGTAGTAACTCGGAAAGTTGGATCTTCTTGAGCAAGTCTTGAAAGAGCCATGCCCATTTTCTCTTGGTCTGCTTTTGTTTTTGGTTCAACACGTAGAGAAATAACTGGCTCTGGAAAGACGATACGGTAAAGTTCTATTGGGTGCTCTTCATCACACATTGTATCTGAAGTGATAGTATCTTTAAGACCGACAGCGGCGGCTATTTCCCCTGCGTAAACTTTCTTTACTTCCTCACGATCATTGGCATGCATACGCAAGATTCGGCCAATACGTTCTTTATTGCGAGTACGAGGATTATAAATATAACTTCCAGCAGACAAAGATCCAGAGTAAACTCGGAAGAAAATAATCTGACCTACGAATGGGTCGGTGGCAACCTTGAAAGCCAGTGCTGAGAATGGTTCAGAGTCTGATGCCTTGCGTTCAATAACTTCATCAGTTTCTGGATTAATACCTCCGATTGCGGGAATATCAAGAGGAGAAGGAAGATAATCAATAACGGCATCAAGGACTAATTGAACTCCTTTGTTTTTTAGTGCCGATCCTGCAAATACTGGGAAAATTTCATTTGCAATTACTCCTTTTCTCATTAATTTCTTTAATGTTTCAATATCTGGAATTTTTCCTTCAAAATATTCATTCATGGTTTTATCGTCTTGCTCGACGATTTTTTCAATCAATTCAGCATGGTACTTTTTAGCATCAGAAAGTAAATTCTCCGGTATTTCTTTTTCAATAACTTTGTTCCCCATTTCTCCTTCAAAATAATACGCTTTCATTTTTAGAAGATCTACAACTCCTTCATGATTTTCTTCAAGACCAATTGGAATTTGCATTCTAATCGCCTTTTTTGTCAGACGGTCTAAGATTGTTTGATACGAATGTTCAAAAGATGCGCCTATTCTATCTAATTTATTTATAAAACAAATTCGAGGAACTTTGGCTTCATCGGCATAACGCCAGTTTGTTTCAGATTGTGGTTCAACGCCAGCCACGCCATCAAAGACAACAACAGCTCCATCAAGAACGCGAAGTGAGCGCTTTACTTCAACTGTGAAGTCGATGTGACCAGGTGTATCAATAATATTAAAACGATGTTTTTTTGATTTATCAGTTATTGAAGTATAAGTTGGTGTCCAAAAACAAGTAACAGCAGCAGAAGTAATAGTAATACCACGTTCACGTTCTTGTTCCATCCAGTCTGTGGTAGTTTCCCCATCATGAACTTCTCCTATTTTGTGTGATACGCCAGTGTAAAAAAGCACACGCTCTGTCGTCGTTGTTTTCCCCGCATCAATGTGGGCAATAATTCCTATGTTTCTAACTTTCTCTAGTGGATAATCTCTTTCCATATATATAATTATGTTGCTAAAAATAAAATTACCTGATTTTTACAGGTAGACAATAAGTCTTTTGTCATATGAATATACAACATTTACCAATTTTTTGCAATAAAAAAGCCGTCCCAAATTAGACGGCCTTAACAATTCAGTTAATTAATCAACTACCTACCTCCATAATAAGTGAGGATATGTTTCTCTTTCTCAGTAAGGGGTATAGAAAGTTCAAAATTTCCTTTATACTCCCAATCTGAAATTGAAGGAGAAACTGATGTGCTTGGTTGATACCAAGAAAGATCTTCATCATAATCACATAAAGTAGAGAAATCTCCTTCTCTTATATAGAAATTTCTTTCTTTTACTTGCTGAGAAGGGACCTCTAATCTAGCCTTATCAGTTGCTAAATTTTGTACCACTTTCAGACTTTCACCTTTTTTTAATTCAAGAACCATTTCTTGAACAAACCAAAAGTGTCTTAAAGTCCAATCGTATACACTAAGATTTTTTGCTTTGACGATTCCATTCCTTAAAGCACAAAGCAAAAATAATTCACGGGCATTGACTGTGTTTTTCATACATTATTTAATTTTGATTAGTATTTTCTTTACTATATTTGTCTTAAGACTACATCAATTATGAAGTTTGTCAAGATTTTAAAACCCAAACCAAATAATTTTACATATATCAGCGATAGCGTAAATATGTGTACTTAAAATTTTCATCTACGCTATAGCGTAGATGTTGGATTTTGGTGTATATTATCTACCTATTTTTTATTTTCGTATCCTTTTTCTAATTTAAAAGTCTTGAAATTATCCCCTATTTTGATTTTTCTTAAATAGTCTAAAAATTCCTTTGGGAGTGGAGAAGGTCCAACCCAAACACTTTTTTGAATCATAATAAAACCAAAAGTTATAAGTTGGCGACGAAACCAATCCCGTTCTTTTTTCATCACCTCTGGGATATCGTAAATCAAAAGTAAATTTTTGGAGTCACTTACTTTAAAATCAGAGATGAATGATTGAAGATATTTTCGTTTAACAATTCTATTTTGTTTTTTAACATCATTCGAATACAAAATTGGTAAACCAAATGCGTTTACCTCCACTCCTTTATATCTTAATCTTCTTTTTCTTCCTTCCATACTATTATTATACTTCATTTATACATCTACGCTATAGCTGAGATGTGAATAACTGTATCTCCTTTTTTATTATAAAATACTAAAATTCAATCTACGCTATAGCGTAGATGTAATTCTTAGATTTAAATAGGCAAAACTAAAAGAAAAATCCCCTATTGGGGATTTTTGGCTTTAATATAAGCTTTTTTCTACCAAGCAAAATGGGGAACTCCGACTCTAAAGTTTTATTTCATAAAACTAAGAGCTGGATGCTCCATTTTGCACTGGTATAAGAAAAGCTCCTTTCGGAGCTTTTTTCTACCAAGCAAAATGGGCAAATGCTTTGTTTGATTCTGCCATTTTGTGAGTATCATCTCTTTTCTTAATGGCAATTCCTTCGTTTTTTGAAGCAAGGATAAGTTCTTCAGCGAGTTTGACGTGGATTGGAGCACCTTTCTTTGAACGAGCCGCACCAATGATCCAACGCATTGCAAGAGCAGTGCGACGTTCAGGGCGGACTTCTCGAGGCACTTGATAGTTTGCACCTCCGATACGTCGTGAACGAACTTCAACCATCGGACCAGCATTTTTGATTGCTGTATCAAATATTTCAAGAGGGTTTGGATTACCAGTTTTCTCTTTGATTATTTCAAAAGCTTTGTAAACAGATTTACGAGCAGTCTCCTTCTTCCCATGAAGCATGATATTGTTAATGAACTTCGCAAGCTTTTGTGAATTGTACATTATATCTGGATCTACTATATTTCTATTTTTTATTTTTCTTCGCATTTTTAGTAATTGGTAATTAGTAATTAGTAATCAGTAATTATTTTTTAACCGCAGCCTTGGGAGTTTTAGTTCCATATAGACTTCTTGATTGACGACGTTTTTCAACTCCTGTTGTATCAAGACGTCCACGAACAATGTGATAACGAACTCCGATCAAGTCTTTCACACGTCCTCCACGAATCATGACAACTGAGTGCTCTTGTAGATTGTGTCCTTCTCCTGGAATATAAGCAGTAACTTCCATTCCATTTGTCAGCCTGACACGGGCAATCTTTCGGAGGGCTGAGTTAGGCTTTTTGGGAGTAGTAGTAGAAACTTTTGTACAAACACCACGTTTAAATGGAGCTGGGTAAAATACTGGCTTATTTTTAATCGAATTAAAACCGCGAGCAAGAGCTACGGCTTTAGACTTTCTTTTTATTGTTTTACGGCTCTTTCGAACCAATTGATTTATTGTAGGCATACTAATTTTTAGTTGAAAACAAAAATAGTCGTAAATGACTAGTGAGATTACTTTACTATAATACATATAAAAAAGCAATACCTTAATTTTAAAAGTTAAAAATGAGAGTGTATACTTTTTTAGATTACTGGATCAGATGTTGGAGCGGGAATTGTCGGAGGCGTTGGAGCCGTAGGTGCTGAGCTAGCAGGCGAAGTAGGTGCTGGGTCAGGAGTGGGAGCGGGGGTTGGAGTTGGATCGGGTGCTGGTGTTGGATCTGGAGTTGGAGTTGGATCAGGTGCTGGTGTTGGCGCTGGCGCTAGAGAATTTATTACTCCACAAACTCCACCAGTATCTATAGAAGTCTCATCTTGATTTAAGATTCCATCTGTACAAGTTGGATCTACCAATAAAGGAGGAATTGTTAAATCACCATTACCATTTGTCACTGTTGTGACATTTTTATTTACGATTTCCAAAAATTGTTCTTCTGTCACACAAGTACTTCCGACACAGAGCATTTGTGTTTCTATCTTATCTGTATAAATTACATTACTGTAAATTGCACTCGCATATAAATCTGTTACTCCATTACTTACATTCGCCAAGAAATCTTGTATCAATGAACCAAGTGATGTCGGAGAAGATACATCCAATGATGACAATTCTTGTAATTTCAAATTCATATCTTGAATAGATTTCACAATGAGTGGAGTAATACGACCATAATCAATTGACCATGTATTTGTGACTCCTTCTACATATGGCTCTATTCCATCATCCCCTTTTGTAACAGCATTTGGATAAATTTCATATAAATCTTGAGCAATAAAACCAGTGTCTGGTGTACCATCTGTGTTCCAAGTAAAATCTCTAACTCCTACTTTCATCAAATCTTCTATACCAAAATGTGTCTCTATAATATTACTTTTCAATCTTCGGTCAGAAGAAGTGGCATAAGCCACAGTAGTAGCATTGGTATTGTTTATACTTCCGATTTCAGTTCCAGCTGTATTTGTAAAACGCATAAAGCGTTGAGTATTGTAACTTGTTCCTGTCAAAGTAATCTCAATACCAGCAGCGGTCGTTGTTCCTCCTGCTTGAGTCAACCCTGAAAGATTGACGAAAAGACCAGCACCTGCGGTCATTGCTGCTGAATCTACAATTCTCACAACATCACCTGTAGTTGTTGTATTTAAGATATCAAGCGCTGTTGCTGTTGGAGCTGTCAATCCTAGACCTATCCCAACTGCACCATTTAATGCTGTATGAGTCACACTTGTACTACCGATAACAACTTGATTACTTGCTGTAGTATAAGCTTGATAACCTAATGCCATTGAGTTAGAAGGGTTGGTTAATTGTGATGCATTGCTACCAGCAGAATCTCCAATAAAAGTATTACCTGTACCACTTGTAACAGACAATCCAGCACTTTGTCCAAAGGCAGAGTTTCTGGTAGCTCCATTAAGAGATTCCATCGCATAAGTTCCAACCAAAGTATTATTAGTTCCTGCATTTATAGCTGAACCTGCAAAAGTTCCTACTAAAGTATTTTGACTTCCAGTTGTTGGTCCGCCGATATTTGATCCAACAACGGTATTACTACTCCCTGTAGTGATACCAGTTGTCGTGCTAGCTCCAATCAAAACATTTCTTCCTCCCGTTGTTAGAGATCCACCAGTTCCAGTTCCAATCAAAATAGATTTACCAACACTAAAAACATTAGTCCCATTAACAGTAAGACCCTTTGACGTTGTATTTGATCTAAAGAAGGCAGCACTTGAAGACCCAGTCAAGGTAGAATCTGCTGCAGTATCCACATAATTTGTCGCTGTATTATTTGCGACAGCAGCCACAAAGAAATCTGCATATGAGGGCTGGTTTGCTTTACTTCTATAAATCTTTCTACCTGTAACCCGAGGATCTGTCGAAACAGGAATCGTTAGAGTGACGGTATTATTACCTGCTGTAGTTGTGATGACAGCCGCAGTATAAGTGGATTGAGTTTCTCCGACAGCTGTTGTATAAGTCACAGAATACCAGTGAGTACCCGTGTCTACACTTCCTCCCGCACTTACAACCCCCGTCGGAGCTGTTGGATCTGGAACTTGATAAACATCAAAACCCATATCGGAGCGAACACCGTCTGCTGCAGCTGTTCCTGCTACGGTTAGTTTGTATGTCGGTGATATAGTCCCCACTCCGACTTTTCCACCCCCACCTAAAGATAAAATCTGATTCGCAGGCGTTGCGTTTGCTACTCCATATATCAATGCCGAACTTCTGCCCAAGGCTTCCGTTGTTCTGTTTAGACTATCAATTATAAGTTTACTATCTGCTGTTTCGTATGCCCCTGCATAATTTCCTAAAAATATCGCATTATTACTTGTAGAACTTGCTCCTGCAAATGAACCTATGACAGTAGAATACCCAGAAGATAAAGAATTTGCATTTCCAGCACTATCTCCAATTATTACACTATGTGAACCTGCAGCACCACTAAGTAATGCTTGGTCACCAATAATAGTGTTACTATTTCCACCAATACCTACAGAGCCAATATTATTACCAATAGTAATATTATTTGATTCGTCAGAACCCAGATTGGATTGAAAACCCATAGAAACATTATCATGACCTATACCTACTTGATATAAAGCACTTCTACCTATAGCCGTATTGTAACTTCCAGTTGCAAAGGCTAAAGCACTAGACCCAATAGCAACTGAATCACCAGCTCCTGTTTGTAAAGCAGCTTCCCCTATGGCAACTGAATATGAATTTGTTGTTGAACCATTCATAGTACCGATACCTATAGCTACATTGCCAAGACCTGTCGTATTGGCCGATAAACTACCATTACCAATCGCTAGATTACTAGATATATTCCCTGATCCTCTACCAACAGTAATCCCATTTACAAGGATATCTCCATTTACATCTAAAATTTTCCCAGGAGTAGATGTCCCAATTCCCACACTGCCTCCTCCTGAAGGAACTATTATTGCATAATTCGCTGTCGTTCCACCTGTTGCTGTGGCATAAAGTCCAACGTTAGTTGAAGTCGTACCAGCATGAGTATTTGAAATGTAAGCA
>JBAYHJ010000008.1:0-30511 GCA_041666225.1 Minisyncoccota bacterium
CACTAATAATTAATATAAAAAAAAAAAAAATATTTATATTATTTATAATGACTATATGGAAGCAGAAAACAGAGATGCCTGTCGGATGGGGGGGGGGGGGGGTATATTTACAATATTATTATGTTTATTCATAAGTATAACAATATCATATCAATCGAAAATCTCCTTGTGACATGGGAGAGATTTCTGAGAGGAAAAAGAAATAAAAAAGATGTAATGATATTTCAATCAAAACTCGGAGAAAATATAACAGAGTTACATGATTTTCTTCAATCAAGGACATATATACATGGAGAGTATTCAGCATTTAATATTTCTGACCCAAAACCAAGAAATATTCATAAGGCAACTGTCAGAGATAGATTACTTCATCATCTAATTTATAAAGAATTATATATGTATTTTGATGAACGTTTTATTTATGATTCATATTCATGTCGCAAAAACAAAGGGACACATAAAGCACTAGACAGATTCAGATTTTTTGCAAGAAAAGTATCAAAAAATAATACACGAACTTGTTATGTTTTAAAAGGTGATATCAGAAAGTTTTTCGCGAGTATTGATCATAATATTTTATATACAATTTTAAGTCGACGCATAGAAGACGAGGAGATGCATTGGTTAATCAAACAAGTTGTATCAAGTTTCCATACCACAAAAGTTGAAGTTGGTTTACCCCTTGGAAATCTTACTTCACAGCTTTTTGTAAATATTTACATGCACGAATTTGATATGTTTATAAAACAAGAACTTCAAGTGAAGTATTATATTCGCTACGCTGATGATTTTGCAATTATGTCTGATGATAGAGAATATTTAGAAGAACTACTTCCTAAAATAGAAAAATTTTTAGACGAAAAATTGAGATTAAAACTTCATCCCGACAAAGTCTATATTAAAACCTATTCATCAGGTGTTGATTTTTTAGGGTGGGTACATTTTCCATACCATAGACAAATTCGTACTACTACAAAAAGAAAGATAATTAAGAAATTAAAAGGTTATCCTAAACCACAAACCATTTCTTCCTATCGGGGGCTTTTAGAACATGGAGATACCTATAAACTTCGTTCTAGACAAAATTTAACATAATAAATTGTTGATTGATAATATTTGAAAAAAAACGTGAAAATGCTATATTTTATATATGGAAGAAGAATATCAAAAAGGAAGTTTGCATCCACTAACCCTCATTATGAATGAGGCTGTTTCTATTTTCAAAGACTTAGGTTTTTCTGTTGAGTTGGGACCTGAACTTGAAGATGAATGGCATAATTTTGATGCTCTCAATGTACCCAAGGACCATCCCGCTCGGGATATGCAAGATACCTTTTTTATTAAACATAAAGAGGGAATGGTTCTTCGTACGCATACTTCAAATACACAGATTCGCTTTATGGAAAATCTTGTGAAGTCAGGAGGGAAACCTCCGTTTGCGATTGTTTCTCCAGGAAAAGTTTTTCGTAATGAATCAACTGACTCTGGGCATGAAATGCAATTTTATCAGATAGAATGTTTGATGATAGGAGAAGATATTTCAGTTGCTCATATGAAAGGAGTTCTTTATGAATTTTTTAAAAGATTTTTTGCTGGTGACAATGTTGATATTCGTCTTCGCCCTTCTTTTTTTCCTTTCGTTGAACCAGGTTTTGAAATTGATTTAAAAAAAGGAGAAAAGTGGTTTGAATTACTTGGTGCTGGAATGGTTCACCCTAAAGTACTTGAAAATTGCGGAATTGATTCTAAAAAATATCAAGGCTTTGCTTTTGGGGTTGGTCTCGATCGATTAACGATGATGAAATATAAAATTCCAGATATTAGAGCCCTTTATCAAGGAGATTTAAGATTGAATCAGTTTTAATATATTTATCCCGTATTAAATTTTTGATTAAATAATATAAAATATAAAAATAATTATGAAAAATACAAACGAATTAAAATTAATAGTTAATGTAAAATTTTAGTACTGGGATGAAAATTTCTTATAATTGGTTAAAATCATATATTCCAGATATTCCCACCGAAGAAGATGTTGCAAATCTTGTAACATTTAAATTATGTGAAATTGAAGATGTAGAAAAATTACCGAATGGTGATACTATTTTTGATTTTAAAATTTTACCAGATCGAGCGCATGACTTGCTCTCACACCAGGGTGTGGCTCGCGAAATAGCTTCGTTACTTGGGCTTGATTTTGTTTTGCCAAATTATAAATTATCAGAATTGTCGAAACCGACTGAATTAAAAATTAATATAGAAACTGACGGGTGTCGTCGCTACATGGGGCGAATTGTTAGAGGAATAAAAATTGGTCCATCGCCAGAATGGATGGTTAAATATTTAACTTCAATTGGTCAAAGGAGCATAAACAACATTGTCGATGCGACAAATATTGTAATGTTTGATTGCGGTCAACCGATACACGCTTTTGATTTACAGCAACTTCTAGACGGTAAGATTGTTGTAAAACAAGCTCAAAAAGATCAAAAAATTGAATTAGTTGGTTCTGAAAAATTAACAGCAATTCTAGATGAAAACGATATTGTGATTACTGATGGGATTAAGAATTTGGCAGTTGCCGGAGTGAAAGGAGGACTTAATTCGGGGGTATTAGATAAGACTGTAGATATTTTGATTGAGGTTGCTAATTTTGATCCAACAAAAGTCCGCAAAACTGCTCGCCGACTTTCTATTCAAACAGAGGCATCAAAGAGATATGAGAATGATTTATCTCCAAGCCTTTGTGACTTTGCAATGAATGAAATATCAGCTCTTATGCTTGAAATGTGCCCCGAGGCTTTGTTTGAAGATGTGATTGACATTTATCCAACCAAACAAGAAATTAAAAAAGTTTCATTTCAGTCAGATTATATTTCAAAAATGCTTGGAGTAAATATAAAAAATGAAGAAATAGAAAAAATATTGAAAAATTATAAATATGAATTTTCCCACACGTCAGACATGTGGGAAGTAGAAATTCCATTAATGAGGTTAGATTTAGTAAGTTCACGTGATTTTGTGGAAGAGATCGGGAGAGCATACGGATATGATAAAATAAATCCAACTCTCCCTCCGATTTCCAAAAGTATTCTCCAAGATAATCCTATTTGGATAAAAATTTATTTAGCAAAACAAAAACTGGTAAATGATGGTTATAGAGAAGTTATGACTTATGTTTTCAGAGATAAGGGAGAGCTTGAAGTTCTTGCTTCAGCTTCTGATAAGAATTTCTTGAAGACTAATCTTACTGAAAGTTTAAAAGAAAGTATTTCCTTAAATCAAAAAAATCTACCACTTTTAAGTGGTGATGAAGTTAAAGTATTTGAAATAGGTACAGTATTCTCAAAAAAAGGTGAGGAAATTCATGTGGCTTATGGTGATAAGAAAAATGTTATAGAATTATCACTTGATGAATTTGTGGATACTTCAAATCTTTTGTGGGAAAAGGTCTTACCTCTGGATGTATCAAGACAAGATACCGAAGAACAAAAGATTTTTAAACCCTGGTCTATATATCCATATATCACTCGTGATATTGCTGTATGGGTTCCAGAAGGAATCATGCCAGAAAAATTGATAGATATTTACAAAGATTTTGGTACAGAACTTTTGATTAAAGAACCAAAATTATTTGATTCATTTACAAAACCTGCCTCAACGCAAGGCGGGGACTCAAAAACTTCTTTTGCTTACCGCCTAGTCTTTCAAGCTTATGACCAGACTTTAACAGACGAGGAGGTTAACAAAATTATGTTAGAAATTACTGAAAAAATCGCATCATTGGGATGGGAAGTTAGATAATAACCTTTATTTATAAGATAAAAACTACACTAAATATGCTAGCATTTAGTGTAGTTTTTTGTTATAATATATGGAGAATTTACCCAGATTATAAGGGTATTTTAAATTAATATTGTGCTTTATTTAGAAATTAATGAGACAAAATAACCAATAAAATTATTATTATATAATTTTCTAATGAAGATGCCTAAAAAAGAAGAAAAAAAAGTTAAAGAAATAAAATATGGAGCGGAACAAATATCAGTTCTAGAAGGGTTAGAGCCAGTACGTCGTCGTCCTGGAATGTACATTGGTTCAACTGGTATTGATGGACTTCATCATTTGATTTGGGAAATTTTTGATAACTCACGCGACGAGGCGATGGGTGGATATTGTGATCACATCGAAGTGGTTCTTCTTCCAGATAATTCTGTTCGTGTTGTAGATAATGGGCGTGGAATTCCAGTTGGAATTCATCCAAAAACAAAAGTTTCGGCTCTTGAAACTGTTATGACGACACTTCATGCTGGAGGTAAATTTGGGGGAGATGATAGTGGCTATAAAGTTTCTGGCGGACTTCATGGAGTTGGAGCATCTGTTGTAAATGCACTTTCTATTTATACAAAGGCTGAAGTTCACACTGAAGGAGGACGTCATGTCCAAGAATATACTCAAGGCAAGAGGAAGTCTGCTGTTAAAAAAATTGGATCATCTAAACAACATGGAACTATTATATCTTTTCGACCAGATGAAGAAATTTTTAAACAGGTTAAATTCGATTTAGAAACAGTTGTAAATCATTTACGTCAACAAGCCTACCTTGTAAAAGGTTTAAGGATAGACATACTAGACGCACGTGAATGGGATCCACTAACAGGCGGAAAGGGTAAAAAAGATACTGATGATATTTTTTGGTTTAGAGAACTTGAACTTGAAATTCCATCCACTACATTTTATTTTGAAGGAGGACTTGTTTCTTTGGTTAAATTTTATAATAAAAATGAAAAACCTATTCACCCAACGGTTTTCTATGTTGAAAAAGAACAAGATGATGTAGGAGTAGAAGTTGCGTTGCAATATGTAGATGATATCAATTTTGATATCGTTCCTTTTGCAAACAATATACATACAGGTGAAGGGGGGTCTCATGTTACTGGTTTTAAAACTGCTCTTACTCGTATTTTAAATACCTATGGTAAAAAGAATAATCTAATCAAAGAAGCAGATGGAGGTTTTACGGGGGATGATGTGTTAGAAGGATTGACTTGTGTTATTTCTGTTAAACTTCGTGAGATTCAATTTGAAGGTCAGACAAAGGCTAAACTCGGTTCCACTGAGGCACAAGGAGCAGTTGCGACTGTATTTGGAGATGCATTTGCCAATTTTCTTGAAGAAAATCCAGATGAAGCAAAATCTATCATAAGTAAATCACTTCTTGCTCTTCGGGCTCGCAAAGCGGCTAAAGCGGCGAAAGATTCTGTTCTTCGAAAAGGAGCACTTGAAGGTATGACTCTTCCAGGAAAGCTTGCTGATTGTCAGGTTAAAGATTCCGCATCTGCTGAATTATTTATTGTGGAGGGAGATTCTGCTGGAGGTACTGCAAAAATGGGAAGAGATAGAAAAACTCAAGCAATATTGCCACTCCGTGGAAAAATATTAAACGTTGAACGTGCTCGTCTTGATAGAATGCTCGGAAGTGAACAGATTAAAAATCTTGTGATTGCGATGGGAACTTCAATCGGAGATACTTTTGATTTAGAAAAAATGCGTTATCATAAATTGATAATTGCGACAGATGCCGATGTGGATGGAGCTCATATTAGAACTCTTATTTTGACTCTCATGTATCGTTATTTCCGACCAGTGCTCGATGCTGGTTACGTATATATTGCGCAACCACCTTTGTTTAAAATTAAAAGAGGCAAAGAAGTGCTTTACGCATATTCAGACGAAGAGAGAGATAGAATTCTTGGGAAAGATGCAGCTTCTCTTGCTGAATTGTTGTCTGAATCAGCAAATGAAGAAGAGGGAATTGTGACAGAAGATACAGAAGAAGAAACTGAAATAAAAACTAAAAAAGCTGCAAATAAAGTTCACGTTCAGAGATATAAAGGTTTAGGAGAAATGAACTCAGAAGAACTTTGGGAAACAACCATGGACCCAGCAAAGAGAATCCTAAAACAAGTTGCCGTTCATGACGCTGAAATTGCAAATAAAGTATTTGATATGTTGATGGGCTCGGAAGTTCCACCACGAAAAACATTCATTACCTCAAATGCCAAAATGGCAAATCTCGATATATAAAATAGTAATAAATAAATACAAAAAATTTATTACTATTTACGAACGCCCGTCACTAAATTGTAAAATAATAATTTTCATTATATAATATAATTATGAATTATAAAGGGTACAGAGTTGGTTTAATTGAAAAAGAATTACTAAAATTTCTTTTAGGTATTAAAAATAAGGAATTACCCAAGAGATATTCTGAATCATTTTCGGATATTTTTAAAACTGCTCGTCAAAAATATTCATATCCTGAAACCATTAAAAGAATGGAGAAAAAAGGTTTAATAAATTTCATTAATAGAGAAGGGGAATTAAGAATAATTTTAACAAATAAAGGTAAAAGTGTTGCTCGAAGTTTTTTATTACAAGATTATAAACAGTTTAAAAAACCTATTAGATGGGATGGAAAATGGAGATTAGTAATGTTTGACATACCAGAGAACAAAAGGAAATTAAGAAATATTATTAGATTTCATTTAAAAAAAATTGGTTTTTTGCAAGTACAAGGAAGTGTATGGGTATATCCTTATCCATGTGAAGAAATTATCACGATTATTAAAACAAATTTTAATTTTGATGATGAAATAATATATATTACAGCCAATTCTTTTGAAAAAGATTTTAGATTCAAAAAAATCTTTAAATTGTAGTATTTACATTTTAGTGACGGCCGTCACTAAAATGTAATATGGTGTAAGGTAATGTAATATGATATAAAGATTTTTATTTTATATAAAAATTATAAAGCTCAATGTTTTTGATTTTTTAATTTAGAGTTTTTTCAGTGATTTCTTTTTGGAGTTTCTCTAAGAATTTTTCAAGTATAATACCTTCGAGTTTTTCCACTCGTCCTTCTACTGTTATAGTACTAGAATCTTTTTCTTTATCACCAACAACTATAAGATATGGAACTTTTTGCATCTTTGCATTTCTTATTCTTTTACCAAGCGATTCATTTGAGTCATCTAATTCAACTCTAATATCAGATTCTTTTAATTTTTTAAATATCATATTAGCATATTCTTTTTGATGTTCTGAGATTGGTAGAACGACAACTTGGACAGGGGAAAGCCATAGAGGGAATGCTCCGGCAAAGTGTTCTATCATAACTCCCATAAAACGCTCAAGTGATCCAGAAATAGCACGGTGTATTACCACAGGTCTTTCCTCTTCTCCTTTTTCATTTATGAATTTAAGCTCAAATCTTTCGGGTAAATTAAAATCACACTGTATTGTGGCCAATTGCCATTCACGACCAATTGCATCTTTAAATATAAAATCTAGTTTTGGTCCATAGAAAGCTGCTTCATCTCGAGCAATTTTATAATTTAATTTATTTTCTTTTGCAGAATTCTCTAACGTTTCTTCAGCTTTATTCCAAACTTCATCACTACCTAAATATTTACTTTTATCATCACCTCGGACAGAGAGTGTAACTCTATATTCATTCATCATACCCATAGTTGTGTAAAAAGATTTTATTACAGAAACTATTGAGCTAACTTCCTCTCCAATTTGAGATACTCTGCAGAATAGGTGACCATCATCTTGGGTGATGGCTCTCACTCGAGTTAAACCAGATAGTTGCCCAGCTTTTTCGTAACGATAAACAGTTGCTGGTTCAAAATATCGAACTGGCATATCACGATATGAGAATTGATTATCTGTAAATATTTGCATGTGGTGTGGGCAATTCATTGGCTTCATAAAAAACTCTTCTTCACCACCGAAAACTTTAAAAAGTTCATTTCCAAATTTAGCCGCATGTCCTGAAGTTTCATATAATTCTTTTTTTGTTATATGTGGAGTCCAAACTCTATCATATCCCTTTCCCTTATGTAGACTCCAAAGATAATCTTCTATCTCTTTCCGGATGATCATTCCTTTTGGTTGCATCAATGGTAGTCCTGCTCCAATTAAATTAGAAATAGTAAATAATTTTAATTCTTTTCCTATCTTTCGGTGATCTCTTTTTTTTGCTTCTTCTTGTTGTAAAATATAGACATTGAGTTCATTTTTGGTTTCAAATGCCAATCCGTAAATACGAGTTAGCATTTTGTTTTTCTCATCTCCACGCCAGTAGGCTCCAGCCACTCGATCGAGTTTAAATGAATCAGGGTCTATTTCTTTACTTGGGTGTTCAGTGTGACCACCGCGGCATAAATCAGTAAAATCTCCACAAGTGTAAAGAGTTATTTTTTCTCCACGAGAAATTATCTCATCTATCAATTCAAGTTTGTAAACATTGCCCTCAAAGATTTTTTTAGCTTCATCCCCGTCCACTTCTTTATGAGTAAATTCTTTCCATGAAGGTAAATTTTTCCTCATGGTTTTTTCAATTACAGCTAAATCGTCATCATTAATTTTATCTGTTCCAAAATCAATATCATAATAAAAACCATTATCAACCGCAGGTCCGAGTGTTAAAAATGCTTCTTTATAATGTTGTTTTGTTGCTTGAGCAAGTAAGTGAGCCAAAGTATGGCGCATATGTTCTAAATGTTCAACGTTTTCCATTTAGATATCATAACATATTTATTTAAGTATAAAAATACCATTAAACCATAAATCATTTGCATTTTGTCTAAAAATAGCTATACTATCTATATGGTAATACGAATGCGACATACACGAGCCCACACAGGGAATCGTAGATCACATCATGCGCTTAAGGCGACTGTTTTTACTACATGCACAAATTGTAAGGAGAAGAAGGAAACTCATATCGTTTGTAAGCACTGTGGTTTTTATCGTGGACGCAAAGTTCTAGATGTGGTTAAAAAAGTAGAAAAGAAACAAGCTAAGAAAAAATAGTTCATAAAGTAGAAAGTTCTAAAGTTTGTAAAGTAAAATTAAGGTAGATTTTTGACTTTATAACTTTAAAAACTTTATAACTTTTAACTTATTCATTATGGCAAACAGGCACCTTTCACGTTCAATTGTTCTTCAAACACTCTTCGAGTGGGATTTTGCTGTCTCAACAGATATAACTCCAGAAGAAATGCTTGAACGAAATATTGAAGAATTTGGCCCTGGACTCGACGACGGAGACTTTATGTCCGAGTTATTTCTTGGCGTTGTAAAGAAAAAAGCAATAATCGATGAAATTATCGAAAAAGCGGCTCCTGATTGGCCAATCGATAAAATATCTATAGTTGATCGAAATATTCTTCGGATAGGCTTATATGAGCTTTTATTTGGTGATAGAACTCAAGTTCCACCAAAAGTTGCTATCAATGAAGCGATTGAACTTGCAAAGAGTTTTGGAGGTGAGAATTCCAGTAAATTTATCAATGGAGTTTTAGGTGGAGTTTATAAAGAAATAGGAGAACCAGGCAAAGATGAAGTTGGTAAGAAAAAAAATAAAGCTTTTGAAACTGATCCAGCTAAATTTCCAATAGAAAAAAAGGCCGGAGCTGTGGTCTATGCATATAACAATGGTGAAATTTATTTTGCTTTTGTTCATGATGTTTTTGGTTATTGGACATTATCAAAAGGAGGAATAGAAGAGGGAATAGAAGAAGATAAAGGGGCCATGAGAGAAATAAAAGAAGAAATGGGTCTTGATATAACTATTAAAGAATTACTGGGCCGCAATGAATACATCGCTTGTCATCCAGAAAAAGGTAAAATCCGAAAACAAGTTGTTTTCTTTTTAGCCGAATCAGAATATACCGATATCGTTCTTGAAAAAGGAACTGGAGGGTTAGACGATGCTCGCTGGTTTCCACTTAGTGAAATACCAAACCTAAAAATGTACGACAATATGATCCCTCTTTTGACTAAAGCCATAGAAATACTTAATAAAAAATAAAATTTATGATTGATTTTTCAATATTCGAAAAAAAGACAAATATAATTTTTAATGATAAAAAGCTCCTTGAACAAGCCTTTATTCACCGTTCTTATATCAATGAAAACACTGGCTCTCATTTGTGCCACAACGAACGTTTGGAGTTTTTGGGAGATGCTGTACTTGAATTAATAGTAACTGATTATTTATACAACAAATATCCTGATCGTGATGAAGGAGATTTAACAGCCTACAGATCATCACTTGTAAACGCTATAATTATAGGTGAGATTGCGTTGTCACTCGGTATGAATGAATATTTACTTTTATCAAAAGGAGAAGCAAAGGATATTGGTAAAGCTCGAGGTTATATACTAGCCAATACTTATGAAGCGTATGTTGGAGCTGTGTATCTTGATCGTGGTTATGAAGTAGTTCGAGATTTTATTGCCAAAACTTTATTCAACAAAATAGATACAATTGTTGCCAAAAAACTATGGCGTGACTCAAAAAGTTTAGTTCAAGAAAAATCCCAAGAATTTTTGAATGTTACTCCATCATATAAAGTTCTTCATGAAGCAGGACCAGATCACGATAAGCATTTTACAATCGGAATCTTTTTTGGAAATGATTTAATTGCGGAAGGAAAAGGAAAATCAAAACAAGAAGCCGAGCAAGATGCTGCACGTGGCGCATTAAAAATTAAAGATTGGCTTGATTAAGATGACTCTCAAATCTATTGAATTGACAGGATTTAAATCATTTGGTAAAAAAAGCATTGTATCTTTTACAACGCCTATAACTTCTATCGTTGGACCCAATGGTTCTGGTAAATCAAATATTGTTGAAGCAATTCGTTTTGTTCTCGGTGAACAATCTATGAAGTCTCTTCGTGGTAAAGGCGGAGTTGATTTGATATTTAAGGGTTCAAAAGCATTATCCTCATCGAGCCGTGCGCAGGTTCTCATAACTTTTGATAATACCGATAAAATATTTTCTTTTACGAATAGTGGGCTTGGGGTGTCACTTGATTATGATGAGATAACAATCGGCCGTGAGGTTTTTGCTGATGGAGCAAATAAATATTCAATCAATCAAACTGAAGTTCGTCTTAAAGATATTGTCGACCTACTTGCGTCTGTAAATATTGGAAGTACGGGTCACCACATTATTTCTCAGGGTGAAGCAGACCGTGTTTTAAATGCTTCCAATAAAGAACGCAGAAGTATGATTGAAGATGCACTTGGACTGAAAGTCTATCAATTCCGCATAAAAGAATCGGAGAGAAAGTTAGAAAAAACTCTTATAAATATCAAAGAGGTTGGGGCTCTTCGTCGTGAAATTGCTCCACATTTAGCTTTTCTTAAAAAACAGGTTCAAGTAGTTGAGCGTGCTCGTGAGATGCGAGAAGAATTACGTAATTTATATAAAACCTATCTTTCAAATGAAGGTACTTATATTAAAAATGAAACTAAACGCTTGGCTCAATTGCGTAAAGACTTAGAAGAGAAAGGCTTATCCCTTGATTCTAGGATAGAAGAATTACAAAAACAGAAGGATGAAAATAAAATTGAAAATATTTACGAGAATGATATTAAAGAAAATGAAAATAAGGTTTCAAATTTGCGTAATTCTAAAAATGAATTAATTCGAAAACAGGGACGAATTGAAGGAATTATTGAGGGAATAGAACAACAATTTTCTCGCGTTAAGGAAGTTAAGCATAAGACAATAGGAGAGTCTGAATGGAAAGCTTTTGTTGATGAAATATCTTTCAAAATTGATGAAGCAATTAAAATAGAAGATTTACAAAATATTGTTGATGCTCTCAAAAATATTAAAGCTCATTTGAGTGAATTTTTTGATAATAAAGAGGAAAATACAGCCAATTCTATTCCTTTGGAAGAAAACACTGAGTATCAAGAAATGCTCAGAACTAAGAATAGTATTGTAAGTGATATAGATAATATCCAGAAGGAAGAGAATGAAATATCAAATATTATATTTGGACTTAAACAAAAAGAGCAAGAAAGTCAGGTTGCATTTCGAGATGGGGAACGTGTATTGTATGAACTTCTAAGTCAGAAGAATGAAGTTACTTCAAGTATGCACTCTCTTTCTTTTGAAGAAGAAAAAATTTCAATTATAAAAAATGCCTTTGAAATGGAATTAATGGAAGCGGGTGCTCTGATTGGTAGAGAGATAATGTCTTTTGCTCAAACTGATGCCGAAGGTGAAGTTATTCGTCAATCTCAAGATGATATGCGCCGAAAAATAGAAAGAATAAAAATTAAAATTGAAGATGCTGGGAGTGGAAGTGGTGGAGATATTATGAAAGAATTTGAAGAGACAACCGAGAGAGATGCATTTTTAGCTAAAGAAATCGATGACTTAAATAAAAGTATTAAAGATTGCCAAATTTTAATTCAAGAATTAAAAGAAAAATTAGACACAGAATTCAAAGGCGGAGTAGAAAAAATAAATAAACAATTCCAGGAATTTTTTGCTTTGATGTTTGGTGGGGGAGGAGCATTCCTTGCTATTACCATGGAACACAAAAAACCAAAGAAAAATAGTGATGAATCAATTGAAGAAGAAGGAGAATCTGATGAAGAAGAAAATGAAATCGGTTTTGAGCGTGGTATTGAAATAAATGTAAACCTTCCACACAAAAAAGTAAAAGATTTACATATGCTCTCAGGAGGTGAAAGATCTTTGACTTCTATTGCGCTTCTTTTTGCAATTTCTCAAGTTAATCCACCACCATTTTTGGTTCTAGATGAGACCGATGCCGCCCTCGATGAAGCCAATTCTAGAAAGTACGGAAATATGCTTGAGAATCTATCAAAGTATTCACAGCTTATAGTGGTGACTCACAATCGAGAAACTATGTCTCGAGCACAGGTTCTATATGGAGTTACAATGAGCTCTGAAGGGGCATCGAAGCTTCTCTCGATACATCTCGAAGATGCTACAACTTACGCTAAATAATCTAATAAAAACCCTCAGAAATGAGGGTTTTTATATGCTTGACGGTAGGTATAAATTGTGATATAATATAATAGTATAGTAGTTCTTTGAAATATGGTTTGTATTTAAGTTTGATTAGTTATCCCAGTTTCATTTTTTAAAAGTGATTGAGATAACTAATCAATTAAATTCACTAACCAACCAAACACAATAACACTATGAAAAAGTTTGCATTAATTTGCGTGGCATTAACTATTGCCTCTATCCTTTTCCTTGCTAGCTGGAGTTTATATAATTCGCTGCAAGATAATAAAGAAGTTAATAATTATGGCCGTTTTTTTACAAAAAATGAAAATGGCATAAAAAAATTCAATTGGAATAGCTTTCATTCACCTTGGCAATCAGAAAACCAGGAAAAAACAAATGGTATTGTAACTTTTTCTTTCAGGGTTCCTTACCCAATTGCTCCAAAATTTAAACTTATTGATCCGATTGATGGGGATAAGGGCGAAATTTTAGTTGCAAGTCAGATCCAATTAATTCTTTCAGATTCAATAAAAAGAATCAAAGAAAGATTTATGTTTGATTATGACGGTACTTCTTCTGAAGTTCGTCGTTATTTAAATCTTGATGGTTTAAAATTATCTGAACCCGAAGTGAAGTTGAGCCTATTTGGGACTGCATCTCCTGAAGCTGGAAAGTATGGGTTATTTGAATCAATGAAACCTGGGAATTTTGAACCGGAAAATGCAGAATTAGCTAAACAAAGGTTAGTTCGTACTTCAAATCTGTTAAAGGAAATGGGTTTTCAAGCTAAAATAGTAAAATTTAGTGAGAAGCAATTTTCCACAATTCAGCAGGCTGAACAGGCTATGAAGGATAAAACAATCCTTAATAAGATGAGGTATGTACAAGTTGATGCAGTTATAAATGTCGAAAAACTGAAAGTAACAACAGTAACTGCGCCGATTTTTGCTCCAATCTGGCTACTCCTACTTTCACTAGGATTAATCTACCTATGGAGATTAAGGATACCAAAATCCCGTCGTCTAAAGATGAAGTTTGGAAAATGGTCTTGGAAAGGATTTTGGGAAGCGCTATGGATTATATTTAGGATCCTATCCTATGTTGTTATAGGAGCTATAATTTTATCTATTTTCATAACTTTCTGGAAATGGATGCTATTACTTCTTTCTATTATTACTATTGTATTAGCAATATACTTAATTTATAAGTATTGGGAAGAATTCTTAAGCTTTTTAGGCATGATAGGACTTTTTTTTCTACTCTTAGGAGATTACATTTTTAGAATGTTTATTCTCTTTATAAAGTGGATATTTAGTTTAATAAAAAAATTTTTCAGATGGTTGTGGATTTTGATCCTGGACATTTGGATATTTTTTAGTAAAGTGCTTAGATGGTTAAAAAACTGGTGGTATTTAAAAACCAAATGCCAGAAAATACTCACAATTGTTCTTCCTTATGCTGTTTTATTAACAGTATATGTAATTTACTTACTATGGACCCATTGTCCTTGTTAGTAAATTTTAATTTACTAAACAGGTCATTTTGCTTTATGCAAATGGCCTGTTTTTTTATTGTAAAAATTCTGTGATAGTTAGGTCTGAGTTTTTTATTTTTTCTGCATTATCAAGTCCTACATAGCGATAGTGCCATGGCTCATATTTGTAACCAGTGATGTCTTCTTTGTCTTTTGGATAGCTTTGGATAAAACCAAATAAATAAGCATTTTCTTTTAACCATTTATCTTCTATTGTCTTATCAAAATTTCCACTTGCGGAAGAATAATTTATAGAAGACCCCGTAATATCTACTGCTGTTCCAAGTTGGTGTTCAGAGTATCCTGGTTTGGCAACAGAAATTATTGCGTTTTTATTATTTACTTTTGAAGCGTTAGAAAATAAAGTTTTTTGATATTCATAACTTCTAAACCCCGAACTTACTTTTATTGTAAGTCCATCTTCTTTGGCTTTTTCAGACATAAGTTCAAAAGCATCTCTAGCTTCTTTTGTTAAACATATTCTTTTTTTTGTACTAAAGATTGTTCCCAACTCTCTTAAATTAGAAGGGATATATGTTACGTCTGGAAGTTTTATTGTTTGCCCGATGTTTAAAATTTTCATATCATCATATTCTTTGACTGGAGTTGGACAAACACTTGACGATAATTCATCTTTTTCTTTTACTTCTTCTTTTGTAAATATTCCTTCTGGTTGATACTTTTTATTTAAAGTAATTATTCTATGACTTGTTTCTTTTAAATTCGTGCCCTCAAAAGTTGCAGAAAAAAGCATGCCACGCATTGTGTCAGTTGAGAAATATTGGTCGAAAATAAAATTACCAAGTGAATATATTATTGGTTTGCCTTTGTATTCTCCTATATCTTCCATCACGTGTGGATGATGTCCAATAATCATATCAGCGCCACTGTCTATGGCAGTATGAGCGAGTTCCTCTTGGTGAGTATTGTGTATTGTTTTATATTCGATTCCCCAGTGGAAGGAAACAATAAGTACATCGCATTTAGTCTTTGCATTTACAATTATCTCTTTTAAATTTGGGTCACTGGCGAGTAGTATTCCAGCAGTATTGTCTTTAGCTTCTATCCAATCAGGCCCTACATCTGAAAAACCTAAAAATCCAAATTTAATTCCATTTTTCTCTATAATCGTTGGACTTATAGCATCTTCTTTGTTTTGCCCTGCACCTGTTTTTAATATTCCATTTTCTTCTAATCTCGAGATAGTATCTTTAAAAGCACTTACATTCCAGTCTCCAACATGGTTATTTGCAAAAGAAACAATATCAAAACCAGCATCTTTTATTATAGGTAAAACAGCAGGGTCCATTCTAAAAGAATATTTACTTCCGACATTATTTCCTCCATCTGACACATCTCCCTCTAAGTTTCCAAACAATATATCTGCATTTTTTAATTCAGAAAGATTTTTAAATAATTTGCTATAGTCTCCAGTAAAATTTTTGAGAACGGAGCTTTTAACCCCACGAGTAAGCATCATGTCTCCAACA
Source organism: Minisyncoccota bacterium (assembly GCA_041666225.1). GTDB lineage: Bacteria > Patescibacteriota > Minisyncoccia > Phycocordibacterales > UBA9973 > UBA8515. The sequence continues at coordinate 15,890 of JBAYHJ010000008.1, forward strand.
AAATACAGAGTAGTGTTTTTTATTTTAGGTGTTTCTTGTATTGGGATTATGGCTTGAGCAGTTTGATTTTTGTTAATAATATTTTGAATTTTATTGATGGAGAAAATTCCAATCGAAAAAAATATTATCGAAATAATTATAGCAGTGGAGATAATTTTAATATTTTTATATTTCATTGTTTTAACAAGCAAGGCCTGTTCGTTATTTTAGTTCATAGTCAATAGTTTTTCTATTCATGTCAGCATTTTTAACGACAAATTTAACTTTGTCCCCGAGGGTATATTTTTTATGAGTTCTTTTTCCACGAATACTCATCCCTTCTTTATCAAAAGTATAATAATCGTCTTTTAGATCTCGCATTCGAACCATGCCCTCGCATTTAGTTTTTTTGTCTTCCACATATAAACCCCATTCGGTAACTCCTGTAATTATACCTTCATATTTCTCACCGATACGCATAGACATATATTCGACTTGTTTGTATTTTATAGATGCACGTTCTGCTTCCGAAGCTTCTTTTTCTCGGAGTGATGCATCTTGGCTCATTTGCTCATATTCAAACCACCTTTCTTTTGGAATAATTTTATTTTCCAAGAAATCAGAAAGCAAACGGTGAACTATTACGTCTGGATATCTGCGAATGGGGGAAGTAAAGTGAGTGTAATATTTAAAACCTAAACCATAGTGCCCGATATTTTTTGTTGAATATATTGCTTTTGCCATTGTGCGAATAATCGCAGTATTGATAGTATCACGGATAGGACTATGCTTTAGTTTTATGATTAGTTTATTTATTTCCTCTGTTGGGATCACTCCATTTTTTAAGGTGACCTTATGCCCCAATCTTTTAAGAAAAGCTGCTAAATCTTTGATTTTTTCTTTATTAGGGAAGTCGTGAATTCTATATAGAAAAACTCCTTGTGTTCCGTCTTTCTTTTTCTTTGACATAAATTCGGCGACGCGACGATTGGCAAGAAGCATAAATTCTTCAATAAGTTTATTTGTGTCTCCACGAACTTTGGTAAATACTGATAGGGGAACACCGTTAATATCCAATTTGAATTTAACCTCATCTTGTTCAAGTGATATTGCTCCTTCATCAAAACGTTTTTTTAGAAGTTTTTTCGCAATACTATTTAAAATAGAAAGTTCTTCAAATAAAATTCCTTCTTTATCATCCAATACTTTTTGAGCTTCTTCATATGTAAATCTCTTATCAGAATGAATTATAGTTCTCCCAAACCATTCTTTATGAATTTGACCCATTTTATCAATTTCGAAAATTGCTCCAAAAGTTAATCTATCAACATTTGGGTTTAAACTACAAAGTCCGTTTGAAAGTTCTTCTGGAAGCATGGGTATTGTACGGTCTACAAGGTATACAGAAGTTCCACGTCGACGAGCTTCAGCATCCAAAGGGGTATCTAGTTTTACATAATGAGAAACATCAGCAATATGAACACCGATTTCAAAATGTCCATTGGGCATTTTTTTAAAAGAAATAGCATCATCAAAGTCTTTTGCGTCACTTGGATCAATCGTGAAAGTGGTTATCGCTCTCATGTCGCGACGATTTTTTAGATCATCTTTTGTAATACCAAAATGAGAAATTTTTTGAGCTTCTTTTAAAATGAAAGTTGGAAATGTTGCATTGAATCCTTTCTCAAGTGCGATAGCTTCCATCTCAGCATTGTGCTCCATTGGCATACCTAAAACTTTTGTAATCTCTCCAATTGGTGCCTTTTTGGCATCGGTCCATTCGGTGATAGTGACAAATACTTTTTGTCCTATCTTTGCTCCACATAATTTATTTTGAGGGATTATTATGTCGGAATACATTTTTAAGTCAGAAGGTATCAGAAAATATGTATCATTTTCTTTTTCAAGAATCCCTGCATATCCCTTTTTGGAACGGTTAATTATTTTTAATACTTCACCAGTTTGAGCTCCATCTCTTTTTTTAGGATGTAGTAATACTGACACCGTATCTCCATTACAAGCTGTTCTCAGAAAACTATGTTCAATTTCAATAACATTTATATTCCCAATAATTCGAACAGAACCTGTCCCTCTATGAGATATATTTATTATGCCCTCAATGTGCCTATCAAAATTTTTGTTTTTAGCCTGCTCTTTCATATTATGGAGTATAACATAAAACCTTGATTAATATATTGGGCTGTGGTAATATGGCAGTTATGTTAAAGATAAGACTACAAAGAATAGGTCGCAAGAATGATCCCGCTTTTCGGGTCGTTTTGACTGATTCAAAAAATGCTGCTAAGAGTGGCAAGTTTAAAGAAATATTGGGCTCATATAATTTAAAAAGTGGGGAGGTTGTATTTAAGGCAGACCGCATAAGTTACTGGATGAGTAACGGTGCTCAAGTTTCAGATACAGTTCACAATTTCCTTGTTAAACAAAAATTAATTGTTGGTAAGAAGAAAAATGTTTTATCAAAGAAATCTCCGACCAAAGCTAAAAAAGAACTTAAAAAATCATAATTAAAAAACCCTGACTTAGGTCAGGGTTTTTTAATTATTGCAAAGAAAAAGCGTTATATGATACAATACATAGTAGAGCAGTTTGTAGTCGGTACACTGCAATAGAATTATGAATAATACTTAAAAGATATATGGCAGACGATAAAGCATTTTTAGAATATATTGTGAAAGCATTGGTTGATTATCCAAATGATGTGAAAATTGACCGCACTGTAGATGAAATGGGAGTACTTATAACTATGACCGTTAATTCTGCTGATATGGGTAAAATTATTGGACGTCAAGGTAATACTGCAAAAGCAATAAGAACCTTACTTCGAGTAATCGGAATGAAGAATAACGCTCGCGTCAATCTTAAAATCAATGAGCCAGAAGGTGGAAGAATTGAAGCTACAGAGGAAGAACAACAAACGACTCCAAGCGAAGCTTCTAAATCAGTTGATGCTGCACTTGATGATTTAAAAGGGATATAAATATAATTACGAATTAAAAATTAATAATTACGAATTAAAAAAAGTTGCCTCGTCTCTGGCGAGGCAACTTTTGTATTTTATGATATAGTAATCTTATGAATTTCTACATAGTAACCTTGTTTCCTGAAATGTTCGACTCATATCTGAAAGAGTCTATTTTAGGAAGGGCTATTAAAGAAAAAAAAATAAAAGTGATTTTTTTAAATCCTCGTAAATTTGTCACCGGTAAATATAAAAAAATTTGGCCTGATGGAAATATCTCTCAACAAGTAGATGATAAACCTTATGCCGGAGGTCCTGGTATGGTTATGCGGGCTGAGCCAATAATAAAAGCAGTTGAATCTGTACAGGCTTCAATTCTGAAAAGATTTTTGAAGTCCTCGGATGAGGGAGGACGAGGAGCCAGACTTCAAAAATCTTTTCAGAATCTACGCCCTAGAATTTTAACAATAAATTTTGTTCCAACAGCAGAAAAATTTGATACAAAAATAGCAAAAAATTTTAGTCAAAAGTATACAGACATTATTATGATTTGTGGTAGGTATGAAGGAATTGATGCTCGGATAGATAAGATTTTAAAAACTAAAAAGTTATCAATAGGGGATTATGTTCTAACTGGTGGTGAAATTCCAGCAATGATTTTGGTTGACTCTATTTCACGTCAAATAGAGGGAGTATTGGGTAATTTTAATTCCCGTGAAGAAGAAAGAGTTTCTTCTAGTGAAGTTTATACCCGACCTGAAATTTTTGAGCATAATGGTAAAAAATATAAAGTACCCAAAGTATTACTTTCTGGTAACCATAAAGATATAGAGGCTTGGAAAAATTTGACAAAAGGGAGTAAATAGTATAGGATAACATCCAGATTGAATAGATTGAGTCATGGCAAATCAATCCTCGTTTATTAAGCTTTTACACTTAATTTGTGTTAAAAAAAATCATTGCCAGTAATTATAAATAAGCCACAGCAGTAAGGTTTGGTCACCTTATTGTTTTTTACGTTTTTATATTTTTATTATGAAAAAGAAAGCTGTTCGTGAGAAGAAGTATTTTGCTCGATATAAGAAGCCATTAGTTCCATTTCCAAATTTAATTGAGAACCAGTTAACATCTTTTAATTGGTTAGTTGAAAGTGGACTCAAAGAGGTTTTTAAAGAATTCTCTCCAATCAATGATTATTCTGAAAAGAAATTTCAACTTGAGTTTACTTCATTTTCTCTTGGAGAACCAAAATTTGATGAAGAATATACAAAGATAAATAAACTTACTTATGAAGGTGGGCTCAAGGCTCGTGTTAAACTTTTGAATAAAAGTATTGGTACTTCCAAAGAGCAAGAAATTTTTATGGCAGATGTTCCTCTAATGACCAAACATGGAACATTTATTATCAATGGAGTTGAACGTGTAATCGTTCCTCAATTGACTCGAAGTTTTGGAGTATTTTTCACAGAACAAGAATTAAAGACTAAAAGATATTTTGGGGCAAAAATAATCCCAGCTCGTGGAGTTTGGATAGAAGTTGAATCAGATACAGATGGCGCTATTTATGTCCGTGTAGACAAGAAAAGAAAATTCTCCGTTGTCTCACTTCTTCGAGTTCTTGGACTTGATAAAGAAGAAGCTATTCTTAAAGCTTTTGGTAAAAACGAAGAAGCTATAAAGGCAATTAAAATTTCTCTTGAAAAAGATCCAGCCAAAACTGCTTCCGATTCATTTATTGAAATATATAAACGTCTTCGCGATGGTGACCTAGCAACAGCAGATAACGCCCGAGAATTTATAACAGCCTTACTTTCAAGTGAAAGATACGACCTTTCTCCTGTTGGACGTTTCCGTTTCAACAAGCGTTTTGAAAAAAGTATGGACGAACACGAGATGGAACGTCGTACTATTTCGGCCGACGATGTTGTTACTATCATAAACCATATTGTTGAATTAAATAACAACATCCATGCGAAAGCTGATGACATTGACCATTTGGGTCAACGTCGTGTTCGATATGTGGGGGAAATGATTCAGCAAAAATTCCGTATGGGGATGTCTCAGATCAAGAGAAATGTTCAAGACCGTATGTCTACTATTGATGTGGGTACGACACTTCCTATCCAAATCATAAACCAACGTCCACTTCAAGCTCGCATAAAAGAATTCTTTACTGCCAATCAGTTGTCGCAATTTATGAACCAAGAGAATGTCATGGCAGAAGTAGAACACCTAAGAACTCTTTCTGCTCTTGGGCCAGGAGGTTTAACCCGAGAACGCGCAGGATTAGAAGTTCGTGACGTGCATACTTCTCACTACGGACGTGTTTGTCCAATTCATACACCTGAAGGTCCAAACATTGGTTTGATTCTTCACCTTTCTACTTATGCCAAAATTAATGAATTTGGAATAATTGAAACGCCTTACATTAAAGTGAAAAATGGCAAAATAACTTCTGAGGTTGTTTACTTGAATGCCCTTGAAGAAGAAAAATATAACATTGCTCACGCTGGAGTTGACTATGATGAGAAGGGAAATATACAAGATGATAAAGTTGAAGCTCGTCTTAAAACAAAACCAGGATTGATAGCAAGAGAGGAAATAGATTTTATTGATGTTGCTACGAATCAAGCTTTCTCAGTTGCCACTTCAATGATTCCATTTTTAGAACACGATGATGCTCACCGAACACTCATGGGCTCTAATATGCAGAAACAGGCGCTTCCATGTATTATTCCGGAAGCGCCACTCGTTGCGACTGGAATGGAAGAATTGGCCTCACGTGATTCAGGGCGTTTAGTTGTGTCTGAAGTAAATGGGGTAGTTTCTTATGTTGATGCTAAAAAAATAACAGTTAAAGATGATAAAAATAAAGATCATACATACACACTTATTAATTTTTCTCGAACGAACAACTTTTCAGTCTTTCATCAACGTCCAAGTGTTTCTATTGGAGATAAAATAAAGAAAGGAGATGTGTTGGCAGATACTAGTACTACGGATCGTGGGCAAATTGCGCTTGGACAAAATGTTCTTGTGGGATTTATGTCATGGGGTGGAGCAAACTACGAAGATGCTATCATTTTGTCTGAAAAATTAGTTAAGCAGAGTAAATTTACAAGTATTTATGTTACTGAATTTATTTGTAATGTTCGTGATACAAAGCTTGGACCTGAAATAACAACTCGTGACATTCCAAATGTTGGAGAAAATAAATTGAAAGATTTAGATGAAGATGGAATCATCGTTGTTGGTGCGGAAGTCAAAGAAAATGATATTTTGGTTGGAAAAATTACACCAAAAGGAGAAACAGAACTTACTCCAGAAGAAAGACTTCTTCGCTCAATCTTTACAGAAAAAGCTCGTGATGTTAAAGATACATCACTTCGTTTGGAGCACGGTAAACAAGGTAGAATTATTGGAGTTAAAATATTCTCTCGAGATCAAGGTCACAACCTTGAATCTGGAATTATAAAAAGAATCGTTGTTGAAATCGCACAAGTTAGAAATATTTCAGTTGGAGATAAATTAGCAGGACGTCACGGAAACAAGGGTGTTATATCAGTAATATTGCCAGAAGAAGAAATGCCATTTATGGCCGACGGTACACCTATCGACATAATTCTTACTCCACTTGGAGTTCCTTCTCGTATGAACTTAGGACAGATTTTGGAAATGCATTTGGGCTATGCGGCAAATACTCTTGATTACCAAGCTATTGTTCCACCATTCTCTTCAGCAACAGTCCCAGAGATAAAAGCTGAGCTTGTAAAAGCTGGACTTCCCGAGAGTGGCAAGGTCACACTTTATGATGGACGAACAGGAGATGCTTTTGATCAAGATATTGCTATTGGCTATATGTATATGCTCAAACTTCACCACATGGTGGAAGACAAATTACACATGCGTTCGATCGGACCATACTCACTCATCACTCAACAACCTCTAGGTGGTAAAGCACAAGGAGGAGGACAACGTTTTGGAGAAATGGAGGTGTGGGCATTAGAAGGGCATGGTGCTGCTTATACACTTCGTGAAATGTTAACAATTAAGTCTGATGATATTGTTGGTCGTTCACAGACATTTGATGCCATTATTAAGGGTCACACAATAGGTGAACCAAATGTTCCAGCATCGTTTAATGTGCTCCTCAATTATCTTCGAGGACTTGCACTCGATGTAGACCTTAAAAGGTTAGGGAATGATTAATAATTAAAAGCTTAAATATCGCGTCGCGCTTTAAAGGACATTGCGCGACATGATTTTGCAAAATCATATGAAAACAATTGATACAACAAATTTCGACTCAATAATACTAAAGCTCGCGTCACCCGAAACCATTAAAGAATGGTCATACGGAGAAGTGACAAAACCAGAAACAATAAACTACCGTACAGGGCGTTCAGAGAGAAGTGGTTTGTTTGATGAAAGAATTTTTGGGCCAGAAAAAGATTATGAATGTTACTGTGGAAAATATCGAAGAATAAGATATAAAGATATCATATGTGAAAAATGTGGAGTTGAAGTTACTCGCTCTATAGTTCGACGTGAACGTATGGGACACATAGAACTTTTGAGCCCTGTAGCTCATATTTGGTTTTTACGCGGTGTTCCATCTCGAATGTCGGTGTTGTTAAATATTCCAGTTAGTGATTTAGAAAAAGTAATTTATTTCGCTGGATATATAATTACAAATGTTTATACAGAAGAAAAAGAATCTATAATTAAAAATCTTGAAAGTGAATTCAAAGCAAAACTTAAAAGTGCAAATACCGATGAGGATAAAGAAAAATTAAAAGAATTATTATCAAGTACTAAAAAAGAAATAAATGAAATAATTCCGGGTAAAGTTTTAAATGAGATAGCATATCATCATTTTGGGCTTAAATATGGAAGTTGTTTTGAAGCGAGTATTGGAGCAGAGGCAATCTTCACTCTTTTCAAAAATATGGACTTAAATAAACTTAAAGTTGAAACTGAAAGTATGTTACCAAAAGCTTCAAGTATTGATAAAGAAAAATTAGAAAAAAGATTGTCTCTTATTCGATCAATGATACATTCTGGTATTCGTCCAGAGTGGATGTTCTTGACGGTTATTCCAATAATCCCTCCAGCTCTTCGTCCGATGGTGGCACTTGATGGTGGGCGTCATGCAACGAGTGATCTAAATGATTTGTACCGTAGAGTTATAAATAGAAACAATCGTTTGAAGAAATTAAAAGAAATCGGTGCGCCAGATGTTATTCTTCGTAATGAAAAACGTATTTTACAAGAAGCAGTAGATGCTCTTATTGATAACTCAATTGCTAAACAAAACGATTCACAAGCAGTTTCTTCTTCACAAAAGCGCGCTCTTAAATCATTGTCAGATAATTTAAAATCAAAACAAGGATTATTCCGTCAAAATCTTTTGGGTAAACGTGTGGACTATTCAGGACGAAGTGTTATTGTTGTTGGTCCAGGTCTTAAGCTTAACCAATGTGGTTTACCAAAACACATGGCTCTTGAACTTTTCAAACCATTTGTCATTTCAAAGGTCTTAGAAACGGAACTTGCTTTCAATATTCGAGGAGCAAATCGTTTAATAGAAGAAGGAATTCCGGAAGTATGGGCGATTTTAGAAGAGGTCATCAGAGGTAAATATGTATTATTAAACCGTGCCCCAACTCTTCACAGATTAGGAATTCAAGCTTTCAATCCAATCCTTATTGAAGGAAATGCTATTCAAGTACACCCACTTGTCTGTGCAGGTTTCAACGCTGACTTCGATGGAGACCAGATGGCCGTGTATGTTCCACTAGGAGAAATGGCTCAAATGGAAGCAAAAGAATACATGGCTTCAAATAAAAATTTATTGAAACCCCAAGACGGATCTCCAATTGTTATGCCAAAGATGGATATAGTTTTAGGTTGTTATTGGATGACAAAATCAGTCGATGGTGAAAAAGGAGAAGGAATGGCTTTTTCTAGTCCAAACCAGGCAATCACCGCTTTTGATTTAGGTGTGATTACTTTTCGTGCGAAAATTAAAGTATTAGGGAGTGAGAAAGCTAGATATAATAGATTTGAAAATAAAGCTTTTGAAACAACTGTTGGGAGGTTATTCTTTAATAGTATTTTCCCTGATGATTTCCCATTCTTAAATGAAGAGATCAATATCAAGCGTATGTCATTACTTGTTGATGAACTTATCGTTCAATACGGTGTTGATTCTACTCCTAAATTCCTTGATAAGATTAAAGATTTTGGTTATCAGTATGCAACTTATTCTGGGGTAACTTGGGGTATAGATAATTTGAAAGTACCAGAAGGTAAGCGTGATATCGTAACAAAATTCCGCAAAGAAGAAGAAATTGTTCGTGAACAATTTAACGATGGTTTACTTTCTGAAGATGAACAATATCAAAAAGTTATTGAAATATGGGAACATGCTAAAAAAGAAATCGAAAAAATAATTCCAGGCACACTTGATTCAAAGAGTTCTACTTATGACCTTATCACATCTGGTGCTCGAGGAAGTATGGGTTCTCTTGTTCAGATGTGTGGAATGAAAGGTTTGATTGTGAATACTTCAGGTGATACACTTGATTTCCCAATTATTCCATCATATATTGAAGGACTTTCTCCACTTGAATATTTTATTACTACTCATGGATCTCGTAAAGGAGCAGCTGATACGGCTCTAAATACCGCTAAGGCTGGTTACTTAACAAGACGTCTAGTTGATGTGGCTCAAGATGTAGTTATTACAGAAGAAGATTGTGGCACAAAAAATGGAAAGAAAATTGTTGCTGTTGATGGGGTTTTTGCTAAATATATAAATGGAAGAGTTTTACTTGCTGATATAAAAGATGAGAGTGGAAAAGTTTTATTTAAAAAAGGAGCACTAATTTCTAAAGAGGACTCAAGGATGCTTGAGAAAGCAGGGATTAAAGAAGCATTTGTCAGAACACCTCTTTCTTGTGAGACTGTTCATGGAATTTGTAGAAATTGTTATGGTCTTGATCTTGGTAGAAATTGCATGATAGAGCTCGGTCAAGCTGTTGGAATTATTGCTGCTCAAGCTATTGGTGAACCAGGAACACAGCTCACGCTTCGTACTTTCCACGCCGGAGGAGTTGCGACAGTTGATATTACGACAGGTCTTCCTCGTGTTGAAGAAATTTTTGAAAGACGTATTCCTAAAAATCCAGCAATCATTTCCGTAACAGATGGAGAAGTAATTGATGTGATTGATAATGGAAAAGAAAAAATAATTAAAGTTTTATCTGATTTGAAAGTTGATAATAAAGTTGGTGGTAAAAATGGAAATGAAATTGAGTATACAATTCCTCCACGACGCCAGATTCAAGTTAAAATTGGTTCTAAGGTCAAGAAAGGTAATTTAATCACAGATGGATCTGCTGATATTAATGAAATTGTAAAATATGGTGGGAAAGAAATGGCAGAAGAATACATTGTAGATGAAATAAATAAAGTTTATGATCTCCAAAGTGCTTCAATCTCGAGAAAGCATATTGAGATAATTATACGACAAATGTTTTCACGTAAACGAATTAAAGAAGCAGGGGATACTACATTTTCACCAGGTGAAATTGTTGAAACTATTGAATTAATAGAAGAAAATAATAGAATAGAGGGAGAAGTCAATAATAAAAAAGCTGAAGCCTCAACTATCGTTTTGGGAATTACTGAGGTCTCTCTTACAACAAAGAGTTGGTTATCTGCTGCTTCCTTCCAAAATACAAACAGAGTATTAATAAATAATGCTATTCGCGGTGGAATTGATAATCTAAGAGGTCTCAAAGAAAATGTTATCATTGGTAATCTTATTCCAGCAGGTACTGGTTTTGGAGTAAAACGTTTCAAAGAAGAAATTGAAGAAATAAACGAAGAAAGTAGTGTTGCTTAGTAAATAATGCCAGTCATAAGCGTGGCTTATGACTGGCGGGGCGTAAGTCCTTAAAATTATGCAAAGCGAAACAAAAAATTGTCAGAATTGTAAAAATGACTTTACAATAGAGTCTGAGGATTTTCTATTTTACGAAAAAATAAAAGTTCCACCACCAACCTTTTGTCCACAATGTCGTTTTGTTCGCCGAATGATTTGGAGGAACGAAAGGTCTTTATACAAAAGAAAATGTGATATGTGTAATAAAAATATTATTGCTATGTATGATGATACTGTTAACTTTCCTGTATATTGTCCAGAATGTTACAGGAGTGATAAATGGGAAGCGTCTATTTATGGACAAGATTATGATTTTCATAAATCATTCTTTGAACAATTTAAAAATTTATTAAATATTATTCCTAGGGTTTCACTTTATACCCATGGAGAAAATATAAATTGTGAATTCACTAATATTATTTCAGGAGTAAAAGATGTATATTTAGCATTTTCTGTGATTTTGAATTCTGAATTTGTTTATTATTCAAGTAATGTAGATTCTGCTAAACAAATAGTTGATTCATATAATATAACGAACTCTGAATTGTTATATGAAAATATAGGAGCTAATAAAAACTATAATTCTCAATATTCATACTGGTCATCAAATTGTATAAATTGTAATTTTATTTTAGATTGTAATAATTGCCAAGATTGCTTTGGTTGTGTAAATTTACAGAATAAAAGATATTATATTAAAAATGTTCAATACAAAAAGGAGGAATATGAAGAAAAAATTAAGGAGTTTAATATGGGAAGTTTTAAATTTATTGAAAAAACTTTTAAAGAATTTTGGCAGTTTTCTCTAAAGTTTCCAAGAAGGTATGCTAATATAATAAATTCAATCGGATCTACTGGAGATGAATTAAGGAATACTAAAAATGTAAAGAAATCTTTTAATGTAATAGATGCAGAAAATGTAAAATATGGATATAGAAATGTTGGGAATAAAGATTCTATGGACACATCTCATAGTTTAAGGGGGAATTTGGTTTATGAACATACTCTGGGAGCTACCGATGGATATAATGTAAAATTTATTGCTAATGGTAATATAAATTTAAGAGATTCAGAATATTCTGATTTCAGTTATTCCTCGGCCAATCTTTTTGGCTGCATCGGTCTCAAAAACAAACAGTATTGCATCTTAAATAAACAATACAAAAAAGAAGAATATTTCAAAATGGTAGAAAAAATAAAGAAACACATGAACGATATGCCATATGTTGACCACATAGGACGGTCCTATGTATACGGAGAATTCTTCCCATATGAATTATGTCCATTTGGATACAATGAGAGTGTTATTAATGATCACTTCCCATTAACCAAAGAAGAAATATTAGAGAAAGGATACCCATATAAAGAAAAGATAGATAATAAATATACAATTACCTTAAAAACCAAAGATATACCAGATGATATTAAAGATATAGATGATTCTATTTTAGATGAAGTTATTGAGTGTGAAATTTCTGGTAAAGCATTTAAAATAACTCCATTTGAGCTTCAATTCTATAAAAGAATGAATATACCTATTCCACATCTTCACCCAGACGAAAGATACAAAGAAAGATTATCACTTAGAAACCCTATGGTCCTATACCATCGTTCTTGTATGCATGAAGGTTGTGTAAATGAGTTTGAGACTACTTATGCCCCAGAGAGGAAAGAGATAGTGTATTGCAAAGATTGTTATCAGAAAGAGGTGTATTAATTTAGCCCTAAGTCCGACTTAGGGCTGGAAAGATAATCAAATGAATTCAAATAATAACGTTTTAAAAATTAAAGAGAGACTTCCTATTGTCGATGTTATTTCTGCCTACATGAAAGTGGATGTATCTGGTAAAAATTATAAAGCCAGATGTCCTTTTCATAATGAAAAAACTCCATCATTTTTTATTTCTCCCGACAGAGGGACTTATTATTGTTTTGGTTGTGGTGCTAAGGGGGATATATTTTCATTTGTGGAGCATTTTGAAGGAACAGATTTCTTGGGCTCTTTAAAGATTTTGGCAGAGAAAGCTGGAGTAGAATTATCGGAATTTAAAAATAAAGAAAAAGACAAAACTGGTATTTTTTATGAGATAATGGAAGAGGCTACCTCTTTTTTTGAAAACAATTTTGCAAAAAATAATGAAGCAAGAAGTTATCTTTTAAATCGTGGGATAAATGATTCTTCGATGAAAAATTTTAGAATTGGTTATGCTCCCGAGTCTTGGACTTCTGTGTTAGATCATCTGATCAAAAAAGGATACAGAAAAGAAGATATAGAAATTGTTGGTTTGATTAAAAAGAAAGACAACAGGTATTATGACCGTTTTAGAAGGCGAATAATGTTTCCAATTAGTGATTCAAGTTGTAGGATAATTGCTTTTTCGGGAAGAATATTTAAAAAGATAGATAGCACGTCTAGTATCGAAGAGGCAAAATATTTAAATAGTCCAGAAACTCCGCTCTTTAATAAATCAAATATATTATTTGGAATAGATAAAGCAAAAACTTCAATTCGAAGTCGAGATTTTAGTATTGTGGTTGAAGGGCAAATGGATTTAATACTTTCGCATCAGGCTGGTTTTACAAATACTGTGGCAGTTTCAGGGACAGCTTTTACGGATTCAACAGTCGACAATGATTCAAAGATCAATAGCTTAGGTTTAATCAGACGCTTATCCTCAAATATAATTTTTGCTTACGATGGTGACAGTGCAGGAATAAGAGCTGCGAGCCGTTCTGCTATGATTGCACTTTCACTCGATATGCAAGTAAAAGTCACAGTAATGCCAAAAGGTATGGACCCAGCTGATATTATTTGTAATAATCAAGATAAATGGAAGGATATTGTAAAAAATTCAATCAATATAATCAGTTTTCACTTAGATCGAATTTGTAATAATTCAAATGATATCAGAATTAGAGGAAAAGAAATTAGAGAAATAATATTTCCATTTATGATAATGATAAATAGTTCTATTGAAAAATCAGCATATATAAATGAAATACATTCCAAAACTGGAATATCAGAAAGTGCGATAATAGAGGACTATCAGAAATTTGAGAAAACACAAAATATAAATACAGCACTAACAAATAAACAAGAAAACCAAAAAGGTAATAAATCAAGAAGGACTGATTTGGAAAAGAAATTATTTGGAATTATCTTTTGGATTAAGGAGAATGATTCTCATTTTATTGAAATAGAAAAATCCAGATTATCTTTTGAGGAAGATATAGGGAAAGATAGATATGAAAAGATCCTTGGAGAATATGAGCCATTTTCAGACAATCTCGCATTCCAAGCAGAAATATGGTATGGTGATAAAATTAATTCTCTTACGCTTGACCTAAAAGAAATAATTCTTAATTTAGAAGAAGAAATATTCAAAGAAGAGGCAAGTGTATTATTATTAAAAATTAATGAGAAAGAAAAGAATAATAATAAAGAGGATCTCAAAAATGATTTAATCAATTATCAAAAACTAGTCGAAAAAATTGAAAATATTAAAAAAATAAGGTCCAAATAATTTCTATGTCAAAAACAAAAAAAATAAAAAATAAAAAAGTAAAGAAAGTAAAAAAAGCTTCTGTCTCAAAAAAGAAGATAGTAAAAAAGGCAGTTAAACAAGTTAAAAAAGTAGTCAAAAAGAAAACAAAAAAAGTAATAAGAAAATCTATTTCAAAAAGTAGTAAATTAAAAACTAAAAAAACATCA
>JBAYHJ010000009.1:0-29562 GCA_041666225.1 Minisyncoccota bacterium
AAAGTAGTAAATTAAAAACTAAAAAAACATCAATAAAGAAAAGTTCTATAACCAAGTCAATAAATAAACAATCTGCAACAGAGAAAAAAATAATTGAACTTGAAGAGAAGTCAAATCAAATTATTGAGAAGGGGAAGAAAAGAGGCTTCATTACTTATGACGAGATTATTAAAATATTCCCTGATATTGAGAATAATATTATCTTTTTAGATGAATTATACGAAAAATTATCAGTCTCAGGCGTTGATGTTTTAGAAGGAGGAAATCTTCTAGATGTTGATCAAGACACCGATAAACTGGCTCTAAAATATAGTAAAGATGCACAGACTTACGATTCGATTCAAATGTATTTAAAGGAGATTGGTCAATATCCACTTATTCCAGCTTCTGAGGAGAAGAATCTGGCTTATCGTATTGAAAAAGGTGATATGGAGGCCAAGAATTTACTTGCTCGTGCTAACTTGCGTCTGGTTGTTTCTATTGCTAAGAAATACGTAGGGCGTAGTTCTGACTTAACATTACTGGATTTGATTCAAGAAGGAAATCTTGGATTGTTTAAAGCTGTTGAGAAATTTGATTGGACTAAGGGTTATAAATTCTCAACATATGCGACTTGGTGGATAAGACAATCAATAACTCGTGCGCTTGCTGACCAATCACGCACGATTCGAATACCTGTTCATATGGTGGAAACTATTTCTAAGTATAAGCAAGTTGTTCGAAGATTATCTCAAGACCTTGGACGTGAGCCGTTGATAGAAGAGATAGCAACTGAGATGAACTTGGAAGTAGAAAAGATTCATATTATTGAACAAATAAATCAAGATACAGTTTCTCTTGAACAACCAATAGGAGATGATGATGAGAAATCAACTCGCGGAGAATTTATTCCAGATGATAAAATCCTTCGCCCAGACCAAGATGCTTCAAGAAGAATTTTGTCAGACCAAATTAAAGAAGTTCTTGATACCTTAAATCCAAAAGAAAGAAAAATATTAGAGCTTCGATATGGGCTTATGGATGGAATACAACATACCCTAGAAGAGGTAGGGCAAGAGTTTGGAGTTACTCGTGAACGTATTCGTCAGATTGAAGCCAAGGTTCATGAAAAATTACGCAATAATGAAAAGATTGCAAGATTAAGAAATTATTTTGATTAGGTTTTTCATAAGTAGTAAGTATTAAGTTAAGTATTACAAGTATTAATAATATGATTATTATGTATTCTATTAATTTATGCATATGCGTAAAAAAATAGAATTTGAATAAATATAAAGATTGACGTATAATTTACATATGAATCCAGAAACAAAAAATTGTCAGAATTGCAAAAATGACTTTACAATTGAGCCCGATGATTTTTTATTTTATGAGAAAATAAAAGTTCCACCACCAACTTTTTGTCCAGAATGCAGATTCCAACGGCGAATGACTTATCGTAATGAACGTTATTTATACAAGCGTATATGTGATTTATGCAAAGAAAATATAATATCTGTATATCCTACAGAAACTCCTTTTCCAGTTTATTGTAATAAGTGTTGGTGGTCTGATGCATGGGACTCTCGTTCTTATGGTAAAGACTATGATCCGTCAAAACCATTTTTTATGCAATGGAATGAACTTATGTTGACGGTTCCTAGGCCCGAATTAATAGCAGAGAGTAATGTAAATTGTAATTATGTGAATTATTCTGGTGGTTTGAAAAATTGCTATTTTGCAGTTGGTTGTGATAAAGATGAAGATTGTTCCTATATTTATAGAACATTTAATTCTAAAAACTCACAAGATTGCTTTGGGTTACAAGAATCTAATCTTTGTTATGAAAATATTCAAAGTAGTAAGGGTTTTAAGTCTAATTTTCTTGAAAATTGTGAAAATACTCTTGAAAGCAGTGTAGCTGTAGATTGTAAAAATATTAGTAATTGTATTGGTTGTATTAATTTAAGAAATAAAAAGTATTACTATCTAAATCAACCAATATCAGAAGAAGAATATAATATTAAAAGAGAAAAACTTGGCTCTTATTCTACTCTAGAAAAATTAAAGGAAGATTTTAAGAAGTTAATATTAGAAACACCACACCGTTTTGCTAAAACAATTATGTCTATAAATTCAGAAGGAGATGAACTTGTTGAAATAAAAAATTGTCACAATTGTTTCTTTGTAAGAAAATCTGAAAATTTAAAATATGCTGCCTTTTGTTCTAATATCAAAGATAGCTATGATTATAGTCATGCAGATAATTCTGAATTATTATATGAAAGTGCCAATATTGAGAAAAATTACAATAAACTTTTTTCGACTACATGTTGGTTCTCTAGTGATATAACATACTCCGATATATGCATGTCCTCTCAGGATCTTTTTGGTTGTGTTTGTATGCGTAGTAAAAATTATTGTATTTTAAATAAACAATATTCAAAAGAAGAATATCATGAGTTGAAAGATAAAATAATTAATCAAATGAACTTATTGCCCTATAAAGATATACAGGGAATAATATATAGATATGGGGAATTTTTCCCCGCAGAACTTTCTCCTTTTGCTTATAATGAAACTTTTGCTCAAGAATATATTCCACTAAATAAAGAAGAAGCTCTTAGAAGAGGATATCGTTATGTAGATGAAAAAGAAAGAAATTATATAATTACTAGACAGACTGAAGAAATACCTGACCATATAAAAGATGTAGATGATTCTATTTTAGAAGATGTTATTGCTTGTGCACATAATGGTAAATGTAAACAAAGATGTACAACAGCTTTTAAAATTACAGAACAAGAATTAAAATTTTATAGACAAATAAATATGCCGATACCCAGGTTGTGTCCTAATTGCAGGCATTATGAAAGATCTTCCCAACTCAACCCAATGAAACTATGGCATCGTTCTTGTATGAAAGAAGGTTGCACCAATGAGTTCGAGACTTCTTATTCACCTGAAAGACCCGAGATTATATATTGTGAAAAGTGCTATCAACAAGAAGTGTATTAGAAAAGACTAGGCAATGCCTAGTCTTTTTTGTTTAATCTTTTATAATTGGTCTGTGTTAGAAGTATCTTCTTCTGTTTTCATCAATCCAAACACTAAATCGACATATTGCCAGAAGGCGTCATTTCCTTTCAGTTTTGCTACACACTCAGCAGCTGCAGCCTTAGGAAGAGCACCTTGATGAACTACCCAATGACGATAGACCCAAGCCACATTTCCATTTGATTCAGCAACTATTTCTTTCATAGTTCCACTAAATTTCTTACAATAAGGACATTCAAGATCTGAGTATTCAACAATCAATATCGGAGCATCTTTGTTTCCCAATATATGATCTCCTTCCTGATATCCTACAATTTCACCAGTATAAGGTGTCGTAACTTTTCCATCTGTAACTTCAGTAATTAATTTTAAGACAGCTTCTTTTGGATAAGCACCTCTTATCTCGGCTTTTGAACCATTTTTACCTACAATCACACTGTATGGAGTACCTCTCTCATTAGCAGGGACTCCTTTCATTGCTTTTTCAGCATTAGCGTTTGTTGTTTCGCTTAATGTTTGCAGGTTGGTCTCATTCATACATTGAGTAAACTTTTCTTTAGACACTCCAACTTGTTCTGATAATGTTTTTTCTTTCGCGACTTTGTTACCTCCACCATTTGTTAATAAAATACCTACCATAATGAGAACTCCAGCTATGACAATGGCCATAGGTGTTGTAATTTTTTGTTGTTTTGTATCTTCCATTCCGCTATTGTACCATAATTTAATTTTTGAGGTAAAGAATTCTCATATTGAAAAAAACTGAGAATATGGTATACTATAAACATATTATGGATTCGGCTTATACGGCTATATTTTATGTGTTTTCTTTCATTTCTGTCTATGTACAGATATTTTTTTTGATGACTTTTTTGGAGAAAAAGCGACACATTGTTCATAATCCAAATGATTTAGAGCTTGAATATTATCCTACTGTTACGATTTCTGTACCTGTTTATAATGAGGAGAAAACAATTGTAAAAACAGTAAAATCTCTTCTCTCTCTTGATTACCCTAAAGATAAAATTAAAATTTTTATTGTTGATGATGGTAGTCGTGATAATACATGGAATATAGTTCAAGAATTTAAAGATAACCCAAGTGTTATTCTTTGGAAAAAAGAAAATGGGGGAAAACATACTGCTGTTAATTTTGCTCTAGAAAAAACAGATTCAGAATTTTTTGGTTGCTTAGATTCAGATTCTCTTGTCCACCCACAAGCATTAAAACGTATCTTGAAGTATTTTGAAGTTGATGCAAAAACCATGGCGGTCGCCCCTTCGATTATTGTTTATAATCCTAAAAATATTCTTCAATATGCTCAAGGTATAGAGTACGATATGTCTGTTTATACTAAAAAAATGCTCGGTTTTATGGGAGGGATTCACGTAGCTCCAGGACCGTTTTCAATTTTTAGAAAAAGAGTTTTTGATGAATTGGGTCCATACAAGAAAGCCCACAATACTGAAGACCAAGAAATTGCTTTACGTATGCAGGAAAATGGCTACAAAATAGATCATTGTCCTGATGCTTATGTGTATACCAATACTCCTGATTCGGTTGCAAAACTTTACCGCCAGCGTTTGCGATGGATATATGGCTTTATAAAGAATCTTATCGACTACAGGCGCCTATTATTTAAAAAGGAATATGGAACTGTCGCTCTCTTTACTTTGCCGTCTGGACTTGTCTCTATTGTTGGGGTTATATTCCTCTTTGTTAATATCGTTGGTAATATCATTAAGTTTATCTATAATAAGGTGATTCAAATCCAAACAGTTGGTTGGAACAACGTTTTTTCTTTTCACTATCATTTTGATTGGTTTTTCCTCAATACAAAAGCTGTATTGTTCTTATCTATTATTTTGTATATACTAGTTGTTATATCGGTAATGATTGGTAGGAAAATGGCAGAAGGGAAGTCTGGTTTTTCTTTTTCAATCTTTTACTTTATTATTATTTATAGTGTAATAGCACCATTTTGGATGCTAAGGGCGATATATAATGCGATTATATCCAAAGAATCAAGTTGGACATTAGAAATTGATCGTCGCTCAAAAACACAAAATTAAATTTATGCATCAACACGAACCCAATGATTGGAAAAAATATGTTATTGTGCTCTTTATAACTTCAACGATATTTATATCAGGGCTTTGGCTTTCCAATTATTTTAGTAATAAAAAAATAGATCAACTTAAAAATATTGAAGGTAAAATATCTTTGGACTTAATGTCGTCTGAAACTCAATTTTCATTGCTTCAAGAACAATCTTGTCGTGACGTTTCAAGTACAGTTTTGTCATCAGAATTAAATTCTCTTGCCGATAAGATTTCCTACAGTGAAAACAATATTGGTGCCGATGATACTGATGTAGTGAGTCTTAAGAAATATTATTCATTACTTGAAATAAAAGATTATCTATTGATGAAGAAAATCAGAGAACGTTGTGGTGAAAAATCAATCTTTATTCTTTATTTCTATAAAAATGATAATTGTGATGATTGTACAAAACAAGGATATGTTTTGACGAGCCTCAGAGAGAAGTATCCAGAATTACGAGTTTATTCTTTTGATTATAACTTAGATCTGTCGGCTATAAGAACGATGACTTCTATTTATAAAGTTCCAGATGATTTACCAGCCATTGTTATAAATGGCAAAGTATATAGTGGATTTAAAAGTTTGGAGGAGATAGAAAAGACATTTCCAGAGCTCGAAAGTATAAAAGTAGAAGAGCCGGTAAAAGCAAAGACCACCAGTACCGTGAAGGATTTAATTAAGAAAGGGGAGACGGGTCAATAAAATTACAAAATCACAATAATTTAAACTTTTATAATATCATCTCCATAAATTTGAAAATATATCTCGTTACACGTTTTTACAAAACTGATTTCATTGATAGAGTCTGGATTCTTAAGAATTTCATTCATTTGCTCTGCTAATTCATCCAATCTTTTAATTCTGTTTCTATTTTTTTCAGTGATTATATTTCCACAATCTTTATATACTTCTTCATATCTTTTCATATGATAAGGTTTTTCTCTTAGAATATTCTTAAGAAAATTTAAATCTAATTTATAAAAACTAACAATTCCATTAATCTGATTGCTGTAATCACAAGAAACTCCAGTCTTTGGAACTATTTGCTCAACTGTTTTTTTAATTGTTTGCAAATACTCTTGCATATTTTACATTATATCATGCAATTATTTTAGTTCAATATTCTATTTAAATTTATTAAAAATACTTTTATTTATATAAAAGGGAAGTATTGAGCCGGCACGAGGATTCGAACCCCGGACATCCACTTTACAAAAGTGGCGCTCTACCAACTGAGCTATGCCGGCTTATTTATTTTTCAAAACTTTAAAACAAAATTAAGAAACTATACTATTCATGCTCTCTTCTAACCTTTTCTTTAACACGTCTAATCTTTGCTTTGGATTCAAGGACAGCCCTACGAACGAAAGTATATTTTTTAGGATCAGTTATTTCTTTTTCTGTTTTTCTAAAGAAATTATGAACCTTTGGTAATTTTTCTTTTGTTAGCTTTCTTGTCTTTGTAACAACGATAAACCAGTATTTAACAACCATAACTATAATCCATTGGATTATATGTTTTGCTAAATATAGCATAATCTTTTCGATATGTCGAAAATAAACTTCTGGAAGAAGCTTACGAGGGGATATAGCAGGATTTGCTCGTAGAGTTTTTATTTCCCAAGCGCGAAACGATAGCATTATAAATGCCATCGTTATCGCTATTAAGAAAAGTATTATGATTATACCCATATTAATTAATTGATTCGAAAACGAAAGAAGTTAATTTTGCGTTACTGTTTTTTAGTAAATTACCAACTGTTATATCTCCATTTTTAATAAACATTTGATCCATAAGAGTTTGTTCTTTAAAGTATGTAGAAATTTTTCCCTCAAGCATTTTCTTTTTTATCTCTTCGGGCTTATCTGATTCGGCTACTTCTTTTTCAAAAACTTCTATAACTTTCTTTTTATCTTCTTCAGTTATTTCTTCAGACGAAGTGAAGGCTGGCTTCATTGCTGCGATATGCATTGCTATATCACGAGCCAATTCTTTTGTTCCTGATTCTAGGGAAACGATTACAGCACTTTTATTATTGTGAATATAACTACCAATAACAGAACTTGAGATCTCTTCAACTTTTCCAAGCTCTATTTTTTCTCCCATTTTCTGAACAACTTCGTTTATCATGTCTAGTGATTTAGTTTTCATTTCTTCTACTCCTTCGCCAATTGCCATATCGGCTAGTTTATTAGCCAAGTTTACAAAGTCAGCATTCTTAGCTACGAAGTCTGTCTCAGTGTGTAAAACAAGCAATAAGGCTTTGCCATCTTTCTCTCTTACTACAATCATTCCATCTTTTGCATTACGGTCTGATTTCTTCATTGCAATACTACTAGATTTTTTCTTAAGTATTATAAGAGCCTTTTCCATATCTCCCTCTGCCTCTTCTAACGCATTTTTACATTGCATTACAGAAACACCAGTTTTATCTCTTAAATCTTTTACTAATTCAGCTGTTATTTTTATAGACATATTTTTTTAAATTGCCCAAAGAGCATGTTAATTATTTATTTAGTAAGACCATTTGAACCTTTTGTATATGCTTCCTTTATTTTTGACAAGAAGAAAGTGATACTAGAAATTGATGCATCGTTTGCAACAATAGGGAACTCAACTTGTTTTAGATTACAGTCTGTGTTTGATAATGAAATGATAGGCAGATTCATTTTTTGGGCTTCTACAACTGCAATATGTTCTTTTTTAGGATCAACAACAAACATTGCGTCTGGAGTTTTTGTAATACCTGTTAAACCTTGAAAGTTTTTTGTCATATCGTTCATTTCTCTTTCAATTAGAAGTTGTTCTTTTTTTGTATATTTATCAAGACCACCTTTTTCTTTTTGATCACGAAGATCTAGAAGTTTAATAATTCTTTTCTTTATTTCAGGTAAGTTTGTTAATGCACCTCCAACCCAACGTTCAGAAACGTAAGGCATGTTTAAAGAAAGAGCTGTCTCAACGATTTGCTGACGAGCTTCTGGTTTGGTTCCGACAAATAAAATTGTCTTGCCACTTGCTGCCAGTTTTTCAACTGTTTCAAGAGCTTTATTTAAAAGCTCTTCAGTTTTTTCAATATTTATAATATCTACTCCGTTCTTTGTAGTGAAAACATATTGTGATGCTGATGGATGTCTACGACTTTTAGAATATCCATAATGAACGCCTGCTTTAAACATTTCTTCTACTGTATTTTGTGTACTCATATTTTTATGATTAATTAATCTCTTTCGACAGAGATGTGTTTATAATGCTCCGTTTTTAAGCATTCCAGCTTATTTACAAGGGTATTTAAAAATAAAAATCCCTCACGGAACGTAAAAACATAATACCAGAAAAAGCATTATTTTGCAACTCAATATTCTTCTAAATTCTACTAGGCAAGACCTAGTCGGTTTATTTTTAAATATCTATTTTGGGTGGTATAATAAATTTATGGAAAAACCACCAATAGATAATCAAGGTATGAATAAAAAGAAGGATATTCTTGAAAATAGTATTAAAAATAGTGGAATTCTGAAAGTTATTAAAAATTCAAAGATTGGTAAAATTGCTCGGGGAGTCACAACGGCTTCTGCTTTGTTCGTGGGAGCTCAAAATCTAGAAGCTCAAATTTCTAACAGCGAAGGATCTTCAATTGCCAATAAAGATACAGTTGCTTTAAATATTAATAATTCACTCTTACCTGAAGATTATTTAATTCCCAAGAACTATAAGGATTGGAGTTCTGTTCAAAGAAAAATACAAACAGACCCAGAGTCTTTATTAAAAAATAAAATAGATAATATACGACTAAATTTAAATACAGTAGATGGACAAAAAAATGCTGCAAAATATAAAGAGTTTTTAGCTAATCCCGATGCGCAAATAGGGGAAATTAATGAACAAGTTCAAAGAAATAGAGAAATTTACAATAAAATAGATACTGAAGTTTTAAGAATGGCAGAGCAGATTAAAAGTGAAGACTATCTTCATAAATTAATGACCGAATTTAATATTACAGAAGAAGAGGCCAAAAAACATCAATTGGTTAGATTAAGCAATTTATTAAATGGTACATATAGTTTGAGAGATTCTAAACATGAAGACCCACACTTTACGGTAAATTCTTTCAATGGTGGGGGAGTTGAAACTGTAGTTGATAGTAATATCTATACAGCTGATCATGAAATATTGGGGCATAAATCTGTTTATGGTAGAGATGGTATACCTCAATCAACAAAAGATTTATTTATTAATTCATATAATAAAATTGATGAAAATACACCATCTTTTCAAGAATCTATTAAATTTTTCAATGAGAATGAGAAAGACATAAACAAGACCCTGAAGTTTTTAAATGATTACTACGGTAGACCACAAGAACAATATGCTAGAAAGAAAACTCTAGACATGGAGATGGAAAACTTGGGGATAAAAAAATATGGAGACAAGTTTACCCAAGAAACTTTTATAAAACTAATGCAATTTTATAAAGAAGGGAAATTGTCTAAAGAGTCTACACATTTTATTGAAATTACTAAGCCGGAATATTTTGAAAAAATATTTAATGATATATCTCAAACTAATGATTTTGGTAAAACTTATTATCATCCTGGGTGGGATTATAATAACGATCAAAACAATCAAACTTAAACCGACTAGGCAAGACCTAGTCGGTTTTAATATAATTTAACCATTCAAATATTTCTTTTGTAAATAATTTTTTATTTGGAAAATATTTTGGAAAAGACTCTATGTTTAATATATTGTTTTGAATTCTTTTTACGCCTAAGTAGTCAATATAACTTCCGTATTGATAATTATATAAATATTCTATAACGCCCTTTTTATTTTTAACCCCAACTTCTTTCCAGTCTTTTTGTATTATTTTTATTGGGTTTAAATGTATGTATGAAAATAAATACTTTAAATATATTTCATTGTTTAAATGCTGAGATTTGAATTTACCCTCAAATAGCCCACCTGTTCTTTTGTATTTTTTATTATAATACATTACATACGCAGTTGTTAATTTTTGCATAAACTTACTGATACCATTTTCTTCTTTCTGTGTGATAAGTAAGTGAAAATGATTAGACATTAAACAATATGCTCCAATAGATACAATTTGTTCACCTCTTTCAAAATCATAAGGACTTTCTTTTGTGTTTAGTCCAAAAATTCTGAAATTATTTTTAGAATTACATGCGAAGAGGAGACTCATAAAACGAAAATAATCTTCATTATCATGAAAAATTTTCTGTTTACTATTACCACGATTATAGATGTGATAATACTCGTTGTTAGTTAGGTTTATTTTTCTAATAGACATAAATATATTATATACCTAAAAACCGACTAGGCAAGACCTAGTCGGTTTTGTTTTTGACTAGAGGGGGTTTTTAAGGTAATATGGGCAATATATGAAACAATCACATTTGTTCACAAAAACAAAGAAAGAATCACCTGCAGATGAGGTTTCCTTAAACGCAGAGCTTCTCATAAAAGCGGGATTTATAAATAAAGAAATGGCAGGGGTCTATTCTTATTTACCGCTTGGGATTCGAGTTATAAAAAAGATTGAAAATATCATCAGGCAAGAGATGAATGCTATTGGTGGGCAAGAAATGAAAACCTCAATATTCCAAAATAAAGAAATTTGGGAAAAATCTGGTAGATGGAGTGATGAAGTGGTGGATAATTGGTTTAAAACAAAATTAAAAAATGGAGGAGAAGTTGGTTTGTCTTTTACCAACGAAGAAGCGCATGCCAATATTTTAAAACAATACATAAATTCTTATAAAGATTTACCAATATATTCTTATGATTTTAAAGATATTTTTAGAAATGAAACTAGAAGTAAATCTGGAATTTTAAGAGGTAGAGAATTTTATTGGAAAGCTTTGTATTCTTTTTCAAAAAACGACGAAGAACACAAAGAATTTTACGAACGTGCAAAACTTGCTTATAAAAATATATTTAATAGAGTTGGCATAGGGCATTTGACCTATTTAACTTTTGCTTCTGGTGGAACTTTTTCAAAATTCTCTCATGAATTTCAGACCTTAACTGGAGCTGGGGAGGATACTATTTATATTGATGAAAATAAGGGCATCGCGATTAATCAGGAAGTCTATAACGATGAGGTTCTTGAGAGTTTAGGAGTGAAGAAAGAAGATTTAGTTGAAAAAAGAGCAATAGAAGTAGGGAATATTTTTCCACTCGGAACAAAATTTTCAGCCCCTTTTGATTTAAAATATAAAAATGAGGCAGGAGAAGAAAAGTTGGTGGTCATGGGTAGTTATGGTATTGGGCTTGGAAGACTAATGGGAACTATTGTTGAAGTTCTTTCGGATGATAAAGGAATTATTTGGCCCGAAGCAGTCTCTCCATTCAAGATTCATTTACTTTCTCTTGGTAACGATGAAAAAACAATAAACGAAGCCGATAGTATTTATTCTGATTTAACCTCAAAAGGAATTGAAGTTTTATATGATGACAGAAACGATGTAAGTGCCGGTGAAAAGTTTGCTGATTCTGATCTGATCGGTATTCCTTATCGTGTTGTTGTTTCAAAAAGAAGTCTTGAGAATGGTGGTCTTGAATTAAAGAAACGAACGGAAGAAAAAGGGCAAGTCGTTCCCAAAGATAAACTTTTAAGTATTTTGCTAGAATCTAGCAACTAGAAACTAGAATCTAATTTTTTTATGTTTAAAAATTTCTACAAAATGTTTTCAAATGATATAGGTATCGACCTAGGCACAGCAAATACGCTCGTGTATCTAAAAGGGCACGGAATCGTTATAAATGAACCAAGTGTAGTTGTTGTCAATCAAAAAACCGGCCAGATTGTAGCGGTTGGAGCAGAAGCAAAGCAAATGCTTGGCCGTACCCCAGGGCACATTCGTGCTGTCAGACCTATTGTTGATGGAGTTATTTCTGACTTTGAAGTTACTGAAGAAATGCTTTCTTATTTAATAAATAAAACAGAAAAAATCTCTAAAAAATTTATTCGACCAAGAGTTATTGTTGGAGTTCCCACAGGAATCACAAACGTAGAGATACGAGCCGTAGAAGATGCCGCTCGTTCAGCTGGAGCTCGTGAAGTTTATATTATTGAAGAACCAATGTCTGCGGCTATCGGTATACGTCTCCCAGTCAAAGAAGCCATCGGGTCAGTTATTGTTGATATTGGAGGTGGAACTACAGATGTCGCGGTTATATCTTTGTCTGGTGTTGTCTGTTCAAAAAATTTAAAAATCGCTGGAGATTTATTGAATACAAATATTGCGAATTACATGAAAGATGAATTTAAACTTTTGATTGGAGAGCGAACCGCTGAAAATATTAAAATCGCCATAGGAGGGGTTATTGAAGAAGCTCCAATGGAAGCAGAAGTAAGAGGTAGAGATTTGGTTACAGGCTTACCTCGGCAAGTTATAGTTACAGACTCTGATATACGCGAAGCTATCATGCCTTCGGTTCTTAGTTTAGTTGATGGTATTAAAGAAGTTCTTGAAACAACTCCGCCTGAACTTCTTTCCGATATTATTCACAGAGGATTGGTCCTCTCTGGTGGAGGTGCATTACTTAAAGGATTAGATGTGATGATTCAGAATGCAATTAAAATACCGATCTATGTAGCAGAAGATCCTTTAACTGCGGTTGCTCGAGGTACAGGAGTGATATTAGACGACTTTGATTCATTTAAAGAAGTTTTATTAAATACAGATGATACATCAGTTCCAAGATAAAAAACAAATAGTAAAAAGAAAAAAAACAATCAGAACCGCAATTGCTGTTTTTGTTTTTTTTATTCTTGCTGTTTTAGGAATTTTATCATGGTCAGAAAGGCCACTATATTTTATAGGTAATCCTATTTGGAAAATTGAAAAATCAATATCTGATGGCTTTTATAATATGAACTATTTTTTTAGAACGAAAGCTTCTATCACAAAAGAAAATCATAATTTAATAGAAGAAATTTCTAATATTAGATTAACTATGATTGATTATCAAATTTTAAAGAAAGAAAATGATGATCTTAAAGAGTTATTAGGAAGAATTCCTATGAAAAATAATTTTGTCTTAGGTAATATTTTAACGAAACCAAATCAGTCACCTTATGATACTATCATTATAGATATTGGGAAAAATATGAATATTAAAGAAGGTGATTTAGTTTATGCCAATGGCAATATACCAATTGGTAAGATTTCTGAAATATATGAAAAAGCATCTTTAGTTTCACTTTATTCAAATCCGGGACAAAAAACAGAAGGGTTTATAGATATTTCAAATGCTAGTGTTATGCTTACTGGTCGTGGAGGGGGAAATTTTGAAATGATTATACCTATTGAATTGTCGGTAGAGAGAGGAGTTATAGTTTATCTCCCTGGGGGTACTTCTTTGGTTATAGCGATAGTAGATGAAATAATTTCAAAACCATCAGATCCATTTAAAAAAGTTATTCTTAGTTCTCCTGTAAATA
The DNA here is from genome assembly GCA_041666225.1 of Minisyncoccota bacterium. Classification (GTDB taxonomy): domain Bacteria; phylum Patescibacteriota; class Minisyncoccia; order Phycocordibacterales; family UBA9973; genus UBA8515. The sequence continues at coordinate 13,614 of JBAYHJ010000009.1, forward strand.
TTCAAAATCTAAAATGGGTAGAAGTGAAAATAAACTAATGAATATTTTTAATTTTAAAATTGAAAAGAAAATTCCTGATTTTTTAGGAAGGGCGGGAGTACTTACAACCCCACATGGAGAAATTTTGACCCCGTCTTTTGTGGTAGTTGGAACTAAGGGGACCGTGAAAGCATTAACCCCAGAGCAAACAAAAGATTTAGGAGCACAAGTTGTTTTGGCAAATACTTATCATTTATATTTACAACCCGGTGATGAACTTGTTCATGAAGCAGGAGGTTTGCATAAGTTTATGAATTGGAAGGGACCAATGATGACTGATTCGGGAGGATTCCAAGTTTTTTCTTTAGGGGTAGCGTATGGAAAAGAAATTTCTAAAGTTGTATCTATCACTGATCCGAGTTTATTGATATCAGAGCGTTCGAGTGTCAATGATGGAGTACCTCGACTTGCGACAATAGGAAACGATGGAGTTTCTTTCCGTTCTCACATAGATGGATCACTTCATTATATTACTCCAGAGAAATCGATTGAGATACAGCACAATTTGGGTGCGGATATTATTTTTGCATTCGATGAATGTACTTCACCGACAGAGACCGAAACATACCAAGAAGAAGCTCTTTCTCGAACGCACGCTTGGGCGAAGAGAAGTTTAGAAAAACATTTACAATTAGAATCTAAAAAAGCGGAGGATGTTGCTAATGAAAATCGTAGGTGTGGGCGCGCGCCGAATCCGAATGATGAGGTAGGGATAAGCGATTTTCAGGAGCAATATCCTTCGCTTTTAAAACCTCAGGCTCTGTTTGGCATTGTCCAAGGTGGGCGTTCAGAAATTCTTCGCAAAAAATCTGCAAAAGTAATCGGAGCTATGGATTTTGATGGTTTTGGTATAGGTGGTTCATTTGCAAAAGAAGATATGTCGAATGCCGTGAAATGGGTAAATGAAATTTTACCAGAAGAAAAACCTCGTCACTTACTTGGAATCGGAGAACCAGAAGATTTATTTATGGGAGTAGAAAATGGAGTGGATCTTTTTGATTGTGTTGGACCAACCCGTATTGCTCGCAATGGAACACTTTTTACAAAAAACGGAAAGATAAATATTTTAAATGCGGGGTTTGTAAAAGATTTTGGAGTTATTGATGAAGGCTGTGAATGTGAGACTTGCAAAAATTACACGAGAGCTTATTTGTCACATTTATTCCGTGCCAAGGAAATGCTCGGGGCAATGCTTGCTTCAATACATAATGTGTATTTTATAAATAAACTTGTATCAGATATGCGTCAAAGTATATTGGAGGATAGATTTTTTGAATTTAAAGGGGAATTTTTAACAGGATATTTAAAATAATACAAACCCCTCCCAACCTCCCCTTATCAGGGGAGGAGGAAATGCAAATACATTAAAATAGTTATATAATTAATATTATGAAAGATTATCGAGGAACTATAATTGAAGAAAGTTTGGACAATAAAGATGTATTAAATAAAATGCAAATTTTGAGCACGAAAGTTGAAGGTATTACGGATAAACATAAAACTCCCTGGCTTAAACAATGGACGCTACACTTTGCCCTGATTCCTGAAAGTGAAGCAGAAAATATTGCATTAGAAATAAGCAAATCTTTCGATAAAGAACATACTAGCTGGTATGCTGATTATCGAAATAAAACTCATCATTATATTATCTTCCCAAATAAAATTTTTTATATAAAAAGAGATAATATAGAACAATATAATCAAGCAAAAAAATATGGGCTTTCACTTGGTATTCCAGATTACCAAGTAGATTTTCATCCTAATATTAAGGAATGGGAAAGATAATTTTTTGTGTATGAAATTTGTTTTATATAATAAAAAATTAGTTTCTAGAGCTAGAGAATTAAGAAAAGAGAGAACAGAAGCAGAAATTATATTTTGGAATAAAGTTTTGAAAAATAAAGAAGTAATAAATTATAAATTTACTCAACAAAAACCTCTTGGAGATTTTATTGCTGATTTTTATTGTTCTAAACTTTTATTAGTTGTTGAAATCGATGGAGGAATACATAATGAACTAAAAGAAAGAGACAAAGAAAGGTCTGAGATTCTTTTTTACAAATATGATATAAAGGTGATTAGATACGAAAATAATGATGTATTGAATGATATTGAAAAAGTAATTAATATGTTTAAAAATGAAGTTAAACAAAGAGAATATTATTTAAAATTAGGTGGAATTTAAAGTCCCCCTGATAAGGGGGATTTAGGGGGTTTGTATTAATAAATATGCCAGATAAGATTTTTAAACTGAAAAGTAACTATAAACCAGATGGGGATCAACCCAAGGCTATTTCAGAATTGCTTACTGGGCTTAAAAAAGGAATGCATAAGCAAACTCTTCTTGGTGCTACTGGAACAGGTAAAACTTTTACAATTGCAAATGTTATCGAAAAGTGGAACAAACCAACTCTTGTGATAGCTCACAATAAAACTCTAGCAGCTCAGCTTGCTCAAGAATTTAGAGAATTTTTCCCCGATGCAGCAGTGCACTATTTTGTTTCATATTATGATTACTATCAACCCGAGGCTTATATGCCAACGACCGATACTTATATTGAAAAAGATGCTCAAATAAACAAAGAGATCGATCGTCTTCGTCATGCTACAACACAATCATTGTTAACCCGCTCGGATGTAATTATTGTCGCTTCGGTTTCTTGTATTTATGGTTTAGGTTCTCCTGAAGAATATGAAAAAGTAAATTTGAAGTTAGAAGTTGAAATGAAGTTTGATCGTTTAGAGTTAATGAAGAAATTGGTGGCGATTCACTTTGAACGTACAAATGCCGATATTACTCCAGGAACTTTTCGATCAATTGGGCAGAAGGTAGAAGTGATGCCAATATCAGAAACTTTTATTTATCAAATAGAATTTGCTGGAGGAAAAATTTCTCGAATTGCAAAAGTTGATCCAGTTTCTTCTCATATTATTAAGGAAGAAAATAATATTTTTCTTTTTCCAGCTAAGCATTTTATTACAGATAGTGAACATCTAAAAACAGCAATAAAAAATATTAAGATAGAGCTTGCGACTCAACTAAAAAAATTTGAAAAAGAGGGTAAGTTACTTGAAGCTGAAAGAATAAAAAGAAGAACAAGTTATGATTTAGCAATGATAAAAGAGATAGGTTATTGCAACGGCATAGAAAATTATTCCAGACTGATGTCGGGGAAAAAAGAAGGGGAACCACCAGAAACACTCCTTTCGTATTTTAAAAATGACTTTTTAACTATTATCGATGAATCACACGTAACCCTTCCTCAATTGGGGGGAATGTTTGCTGGTGATGCGTCGAGAAAAAATACTCTCATTGAATTTGGTTTTCGTCTTCCTTCAGCTCGAGATAATCGCCCACTTAAGATAAACGAATTTGAAGAAAGAGTTGGACAAACAATATATGTCTCAGCAACTCCAAGTGAAAAAGAAAAGGGAATGAGTAACCAAATAGTAGAGCAAATTATTCGCCCAACTGGATTGATTGACCCTGATGTTATAGTTAGGCCTGTTTCTGCTTCCACAAAGGAGGAACTCTTTGCGAGGTCTTCGGATGAGGGAGGACGAGGAGACAGACCATCGCAAAGAGTTCCTCCTTTGTTACAGCAATATCCTGGTCAAATTCAAGATTTTATAGTTGAGGCAGAAAAAACAATCAAAAAAGGTTTCCGAGTTATTGCCACAACTCTAACAAAAAAAATGGCAGAAGATTTATCTATCTACTTAAAAGATGAAGGCATAAAGGCCGAGTATTTACATAGTGAAATAAAAACAATTGAAAGAATTCAAATCCTAACTTCTTTTCGAAAAGGGGAGATTGATATTTTAGTAGGAGTGAATCTTCTTCGTGAAGGTTTGGATTTACCGGAGCTTGCGCTCATTGGAATTCTCGATGCAGACAAGGCTGGATTTTTGCGTTCAGAAACTTCGCTCATTCAAACTATTGGCCGAGCCGCTCGCAACGTAGAAGGGAGAGTTATTTTATATGCAGATGTTATGAACGATGCCTTAAATAATGCAATCAGGGAGACAAATCGCCGTCGCGATATTCAGATTGCCTATAACAAAAAGAATCATATTACTCCCCAAACTATTATTAAAAAAATTAATGACATTACAGAAGAGCTTGAAAATAAACATGAGAAAGCCGTCGGAGCTGAACTTGATTTAGATGTTGAATTATTTAAAAAAGCCTTTGCCAAAGTCGCCTCCTCGGCGACCCGCCGAAAAGGCGGGACTGAAAAAGAAATAATAAAGAATCTGCTTCTTTCAGATGAAGACAGGAATAAGAATATTTATGAAAAAATCATAAAGATAAAAGAAAAAGAAATGAATAAAGCAGTGAAAGAGCTTGATTTTGAAACGGCTGCGATATTACGCGATGAAATTATTGTATTAAAAGGCAAAATAGAGATTAAAAAGGAAAAGTGATATACTTAGATTATGAAAAAAAATCTTACAATTATTGTATTTTTAATAATTGCACTTGTTGCAATTGGTCTTATTTTTAGAAATTCAAAATCAAACAATGAAATACCCAAAGGAGAAGAATCAGTCATTACGACAGAAGATGCTATTGTTGCTGAATCATTTGAAACAAAAGTTTTAAATCCCGATGATCTATATGTAACTTTTGATGTGAAGTATCCTTCTTTTATAAAAGCTGATGATAGTTTTAATACAAGTATTGAAAATTTAGTAAAAACAAAAATGGATGAGCATTTAAAAGCAAGTCAAGAATATTGGCAGGCACGTCTAGATACACAAATAAAAGGAGATAATATTTCAAAAGTTCCAAGTAAGGAAGATAAATTATCTTTTTTCTCTGATTTTAATATAGTTCAAAGTAATTCGATTTATATAAGTTTTGTCCTGAAATATGGTGGATTTAGTGGGGGAGCACACGGATACGAAACAGAAACTTCTTTCAATTATGATATGTCTTTGAAGAAGATTGTAATGTTAGATTCTTTGTTCCCAAATGATTCAAAATATCTTACCACCATATCAAATATATCTCGCGAGTCTTTAAAAAAACAATTTGCAACTATGAGTGACGAAGACAAGGCCAATTCAACTCCCGAGGCAGTTCAAGAATATATTGATAATATGGTCTCAATGATTGAGAGTGGTACTGAGCCAAAAATTGAAAATTTTAGTGTCTTTACTTTCACGGATGATAAAGTAAAAATATATTTTGCCGAATATCAAGTCGGTCCATATGTGATAGGAATGCCAGAAGTGGAGATTAATAGAAAATAAAATTTAATAAAATTAGAAATTATTTCAAATATTATATCTATTATATTAGATGTTTGAATTTCTAGTAATTTACGCATATGCATAAATTACTAGAAATTCGTGAACAAATAGTCCAAGAATTTTTATATAATATCATAAAAAAGCATAAATGTCAAGGTTAATATAAACTCTAATTATGTTAATATTTACCTAGTTAAATATAGACATACCCCCACGTAGAGCACTATGGAGGGCGTTTGTGTTTAAAATATGTAATTGTTGGAAGTCCGACTTCCAACAATAAAATAATATGATAAAAAAAGATGAAAATTCAAACGGGGCAAGAATTATAATAAAAGGAGCCCGAACCCACAATTTAAAGAATATCAATGTGGAAATGCCACGAAATAAGATGGTGGTTATTACTGGTATGTCAGGATCAGGAAAATCATCACTTGCTTTTGATACTATTTTTGCCGAAGGACAACGTCGTTATGTTGAGTCACTTTCTGCTTATGCTCGTCAGTTTTTAAATCAAATGCCAAAGCCAGATGTTGACGAGATTACAGGTCTTTCTCCTGCGATTTCAATTGACCAAAAATCCCGCTCAAATAATCCTCGTTCGACAGTGGCAACTATCACAGAGATATACGATTATCTCCGTGTTCTTTATGCTCGTATTGGGCACCCTCATTGCCCAGAGTGTGGAGATGAAATAAAAAAACTTTCAAATGAAGAAATAATAAATTTTGCGCTCGAAAAGATAAAAGAATTTCGAAAACCTGCCCGTCCTCACAAGAAAGCAGGCGGGGATTCTAAAAAAAAGAAAGTCATGGGGCTAAATCAATCTGAAGGATTGAACGCCCGAACTTCACATCGTGAAGTTTTAGGGGTGGAATGGGATGAAACCCCTATCTCCATATTGTCACCAGTTGTACGTGGACGAAAAGGAGAGTACTATCAATTACTTTATGATTTACTCAATAAAGGTTTTACTGAAGTACGAATGGACGGAAATATTAAAAAATTAAGAGAAAGAATTGATATTTCTAAAACTAAAAAACACGACATAGAAGTTATTGTTGATACTTTTCAAATTCATGAATTTTTTTCTAGAGGTGCATCTGTTTCAAATGGAAAAGATTCTGTAAATTCAGATGCTCGGATGCGATTATCAGAAGCTGTAGAAAGAGCACTTATTGAATCAGATGGTTTGGTAATTATAAAAATAAATGAAGAGGAATTTTTAATGTCTTCAAAATTCTCTTGCCCACGTGATGGTTTTGCTTTTCCAGAAATAGAACCAAGACTTTTTTCCTTCAATTCTCCTTATGGTGCATGTCCAACTTGTAATGGTTTGGGAACAAAATATTTTGGAGGCACAGAAGTTTGTGATGATTGTAAGGGGGCACGACTTAGAAATGAAGCCCTAAATGTATTCTTAGGTGTAACTAAAGCCCGTTTAAATATTGTTGATCTTACTCATTTATCTATAAATGATGTTGCTGATTATTTTATTGAGCTTCAATTAAATGAACAAGAGAAAGAAATTTCGAAAGTAATAATTAAAGAAATAGAATCCAGAATTCAATTTTTACTAAACGTCGGATTAAATTATTTATCGCTCGATAGAAAAGCAAATACTTTATCGGGAGGTGAAGCACAGCGTATTCGATTAGCAAGTCAGCTAGGTTCACGGTTAGTTGGAGCTCTATATGTTCTCGATGAGCCAACAATAGGTCTACACCAACGTGACAATGATCGCCTAATCAAAACACTCGAGAATCTTCGTGATTTGGGGAATACTATCATTGTTGTTGAACACGATGAAGATACTATTTATGCCTCAGATTATATTATTGATATTGGGCCAAAGGCTGGAGTTCACGGTGGGGAAGTTATTGTTTCTGATTATTTACAAAAATTATTGGATGCTTCGACAAATTCTTCAAAATCTAGAACTTTGGGTTATTTGCGAAATGAATTACGAATTGAAATTCCTGAAAAAAGACGAACTCAAGACAAGGGATCATTGAAAATAGTTGGCGGTAAAGTATTCAATATCAAAAATATGAATGTTGAAGTTCCTCTAGGTAAATTGGTTACAATTACTGGGGTTTCTGGCTCTGGTAAAAGTTCTTTAATGTACGAAATTCTTCACAAAAATCTTCAAGGGAGATATGAACGCAAATACAGAACTGCCACAGTTTTTAACTGTGCATCATTTACTGGTACAGAATACTTGTCTCGTGTAATTCTTATTGATCAATCTCCAATCGGACGTACCCCTCGTTCAAATATTTCAACCTATACAGGAAGTTTTACATTTATTCGAGAGCTTTTTGCAAGTACAGAAGAAGCACGTCTACGCGGGTGGAAATCAAATCGATTTTCTTTTAATGTAAAAGGTGGGCGCTGTGAAGCTTGTGAGGGTAACGGTGAGATAGCTGTTGAGATGCATTTCTTGCCGACAGTTTATGTGACTTGTGATGTCTGTAACGGAAAGAGATTCGACAAAGAAACACTTACTATAAAATATAAAAAGAAAAATATTTATGAAGTTTTACAAATGACAGTAGAAGAAAGTTTGGATTTTTTTGAGGATATTCCAAATGTTTACGACAGAGTCAAAGCTTTAATGGATGTAGGTTTAGGGTACATAAAGCTTGGACAATCCGCTACCACTTTATCTGGTGGTGAGGCACAACGTGTTAAAATATCTTCTGAGCTATATAGGCCACACCTAGAAAAGACAATTTATCTTTTAGATGAACCAACTGTCGGGCTTCATTATGATGATGTTTCTAAACTTCTTGATGTATTAAATAAATTGGTAAATAAAGGAAACTCTGTTGTTCTTATTGAACACAATATGGATATAATTAAAAACTCTGATTATATTATTGATATTGGGCCAGAAGGGGGATTGGGTGGTGGAAATATTGTAGCTCGTGGGACTCCTGAGGAAGTAGCAAACACGCAAGCGAGTTACACAGGTAAGTATTTGAAAAAAGTTTTGAGGAAAAAATAAAATTCGTTTTTAATTTATGAATAGTCAAGAATTTAAAAAAATAAAATTACCTAAAAAGCCTGGTGTTTATTTCTTTTATAAAGGAAAGGAGATTATTTATATTGGCAAAGCGACTTCACTAAGAGACAGAGTAAAAAGTTATTTTGGAAAAGATTTAATTGTCACTCGAGGATCATTACTTTTTGATATGGTAACTCAATCCACTTCCATTAAATGGAAAGAGACTGACAGTGTTCTTGAAGCGCTCATTCTTGAAGCAAATCTAATTAAAAAATATCAACCAAAATATAATACAAAAGAGAAAGACAATAAAAGTTTTAATTATGTTTGTATAACAAATGAAGAATTACCAAAAGTTTTAGTTGTTAGAGGTAGGAATTTGAATAAAGAAAAATATCAATCTGTTTTTGGCCCATTCCCAAATGGTATGCAATTAAAAGAAGCGATGAAAATAATTCGCCCCATCTTCCCGTATATAGACGATCAATCAAGTAAAAGAAACAATAAAGAATTCTATAAACAGCTTGGCTTGATTCCTTTAATAGGAATAACTTCGCAGAAAATTCCTTTTCAAAAGGTCCTCGGATCTCCTCACCGAATTCTCTTGGAAGCTCGGCCAGACCATTTTAAAAAGGAATTTTCTGCTTCGTTGCTAGAATATAAAAATAATATAAAAAATCTAAAATTATTTTTTGAGGGAAAGAAAAAAAGTATAATAATAAATTTAAAAAAAGAAATGCTTTCTTTTGCCAAGAAAAAAGAATTTGAAAAAGCAAATATTATTAAAAAAAGAATTTTTGCTATTAATCATATAAATGATGTGGCTTTAATAAAAGAAGACAATCTGGCTCCACAGAACCGTGAAAATTTTTCTGTCTTTACCCCAAAGGGGCACTACGCCGATAAAAATTTTCACGGTTCTGTTTCGCCAATATTTCGCATTGAGGCTTATGACATTGCTCACTTAGGAGGGAAAAATATGGTTGGAGTAATGACCGTTATAGAAGACGAAGAATTGGTAAAAAATGAATATAAGAAGTTTATAATTCGCACCCAGATGGGCTCAAATGATACAGGAGCCCTCGAAGAAGTGCTCTCTAGACGATTTCGGCATACAGAGTGGGTTTTGCCAAATTTGATTGTTATGGATGGAAGTACAGCTCAAGTCAATATTGCAAAGTCAGTTTTGAATAGATATCAATTTAAAATCCCAGTTGTTTCTGTGGTTAAGGATGATAAACATAAAGCTAAAGCCATAATGGGTGATGAAGCATTGATTAAAAAATACAAAAAACAAATTCTTTTATTAAACAGTGAGTCTCATCGATTTGCAATAACTTTTCACAAACAACGACGTAATAAAAATTTTCTGATATAATTACAATATGATTAAAGTTGGAGTTATTCGTGGAGGAATAAGTGGAGAGTACGAAGTGTCACTTGCGAGTGGGGCTCAGGTTCTTTCTCATTTGAGAAGTGATATTTTAAAAGATAAATACCATGCTATTGATATATTTATTGATCGAGATGGAGTTTGGCATACAAATGGGATTCCAACAACTATAGATAAAATTGCTCGTAAGGTTGATGTTATCGTGAATGCACTCCATGGCGACTATGGAGAAGATGGAAAGGTTCAACAAGAATTAGAACAATGGAATATTCCTTATACTGGTTCAGGACCTTTTGCTTCAGCGATAGGTTATAATAAATATTTAGCAAAACAAGAATTTGAAAAACTAGGAATTAAAACCCCAAAACATATCCTTTTCCCCGTGTATCAAGATGATTTTGATGGGCCAAAAGACAGATATGCAGAAAAAAAAGCTCGTGAAGTTTGGGAGAAAATGGCTCCTCCTTGGATAGTAAAACCACTTACGGGCGGTTCTTCGATGGGTGTTCACGTTTGTAAAACTTTTCAAGATTTAGTTGATGCTTTTGAAGAAGGAATGGATCAAAAAGTTAGTGTGCTTGTAGAAGAATTTATAAAAGGTAAAGAAGCTACTGTTGGGGTTATAAATAATTTTAGAGGTAAAAATGTTTACACTCTTCCGCCTATTGAAATCAGAATACCAAAGACAAGTACTTTTTTTGATAACGACGTTAAATACAACGGTCAATCACAAGAAATTTGTCCTGGTAATTTCACTGAAGAAGAAAAAAAAGAATTAGAAAGTTTAACTGCCCTTATTCACACTGGACTTAATCTTAGTCATTATTCACGGAGTGATTTTATTATTCATCCTAAAAAGGGGATATATGCGCTTGAAGTGAATACTCTTCCAGGTCTTACTGGAGAATCTTTAATGCCAAAAGCACTAACTGCAGTAGGATCAAACTTACCAGAATTTATAGAACATATTATAAAATTAGCACGAGAGAGGAGGTGATTATTGTTAACAAAGTATTGCTTTTTTACACAATTGTGATATAATAATACTTATATATTATGAAAAAATTTTTAGAAAAAATTGTTCATACAATAATCCCTCATAAAAAAAATGGTAATATTCCACATATTCTACAAGAAGAATTTGTGATTGTTTTGATTATTTTTATTGGAACATTGTTTTATTTTAATCAAAATAATTTTAACTTATTAAAAAATTTAAACTTAACAGCGACGGTTTACCCAGCAGTGCTTGCAGATCTTACAAACCAAGATCGGGTGAATTCTGGAGTAAGTAGACTCGCATGGAATACAACCTTAGAAAAAGCTGCAAAAATGAAAGCAGAAGACATGGTTCAAAATGGATATTTTGCACACACAAGTCCATCCGGAGTCACCCCGTGGTTTTGGTTAAAAGAAACTAATTATAATTTTATTTATGCTGGAGAAAACCTAGCCATTGATTTTACAGAGTCTGTAAATGTAGAAAACGCATGGCTCAATTCTCCTAAACACAGAGAAAATGTATTAAATTCAAACTTTACAGAAATAGGTATTGCAACAGCTGAAGGTATCTTTGAAGGTAAAAACACCACTTTTATTGTTGAATTTTTTGGAAGTCCTTCGATGGATAAAATAGAAGAGATTCCTGTAATTAAAAAAGAAGTGGTTATTGGTAAAATAGATAAGATAGTTACTCCAAGTGTTGCTGGAGCTTCTACTGAAAATAGTGCGGAAGAAAATAATATAAAAATAATTGAATCAACAGAGGAGCTTATTATTATAAAAAATAAAAATGTACAAGAGAATATAATTTCAACAATCCCAAGTGATACAGAAATTAAACCGATGTCTACTTGGTATGAGCGTTTCATTGTAAGTCCTATCAATGTAATATTAATAATCTACAAAATTATTCTTGGTCTCATTTTAATCTCTACACTACTTTTGCTTTCTAAAAGATATCAAAAACATCACGCCAAACATCTAGTAATGAGTGCAATTTTGATTATACTAGTTACAATTTTATTGATTTTTGTATCTGCGAAATAAATATTAAATAACTTTCTCTTTCTTATTTCGAAAAATATTAATAATATAGAACATATATCTAGTCCCATTTTTTGATAAATTAAATAGGATTGATATTGTAAACAATAATATCGCAATTTTTGTGCTGTAAAAAGCTACAACGATTGATACGAGGGCTGATATTATGGGAAACAATATGTGCATATTTGCATGTTCATTTTCAATATTAGTGAATGGGGTGTTTTCTATTGTTTCAGATTTAATTGCATATTGTCTCATTTTATATAATGAGATTCCAATTAAAATAATATTTAAAGCAAAAAATATAACTCCAGTTTTAGAGTAGATATGTCTACCAAGGAAATCAGAAGAGAATGGAACTAAAGCTACGAGAAATAGAAAGATGCCACTTAAATTAGTAAACTGAACATCAATATTTTTAGCAAGGACAGATGCTATTATGTGGTGAGATCTCCAATATGTAAATAAAAGAGAAAAACTTAACATGTAACTCAACAGCAATGGATAAATATTAATTAATGAATTTATAAGTGTTTGTTCGCTTACAACTCCTGCGTAAATTGGTACACGTATTTCAAATACTAAAATAGTCATAACGATAGCAAATATGCCATCAGACAATTGATCTAATCTTGATTGTTTCATTTTTTTATTATATCAATAAATGAGGAGCACAAGCAAATGAATATCAATTTATTTGCTTGATGTCCGAACGCCATTGATATATCGTACTCGATATATCACATCATAAAGATAATTAGGAAGATTTATAATTTTTGTTATAATAATTAAATTATGTATATTATTTATGCTTTATTGGGTGCAGTTATGGCAAGTGCTGGAACTATATTTGCTAAACTTGGATTAAAGGGTGTTGATGCCAATTTGCTTACTGCTATTCGTGGTATTGTAATGGCTCTTATTGTCTCTATAGCAGCTTTATCCTTTGGTAAGTTATCAATGACGGCATTACACTCACTTTCTCAGAAACAGTGGATTTTTGTCATTTTATCAGCTTTAGGAGGGGCGTTATCTTGGCTTTTCTTTTATCAAGCTCTTTCAGTCGGTCCTACCGTTGCGGTTACGGTCATAGACAAATTATCGATTGTTATCACTGCCATTTTAGCTACCATTATTTTATCAGAAGGTCTAACTCTCCAAATGGGAATTGGTCTTGGTTTTGTATTTTTGGGAACATTATTAGTCGCAATTCCTTGGGAGAAGATTCAAAAGTTTTTTAATTAATAATAAAATATATTATGGAAGGAAATAAAAAAATAGAAGCAGTACAAGTTTCCACTGAAAAGGAAGTAACACCACTTGAGCAATCTAATTTAGAAGAAAATAAAGATTTAAAAATAGAAAATTTAGAGTTAAAAAAGAAATTAGAAACTGCAAATAAATTACTTCATTTGGTTGGTCATGATTTAAGAGGGCCAATAGGAACAGCAAATGAAATGGTAAAGTTTTATATAGAAGATTTTTCGGAATTAAGTGACAAAGAAAAATTAAATGGAATGACGTTATTGTCCAATGATTTTAATAAAATATATAGATTAACTGTAGATTTAATAGAATTTGCATATTATCAGAATAATGAAATAAAACCTATAATATCAGAATTAAACTTATTAGAACAAATCGAAATTTCTATTGATTCTCTTTTAGATATCGCAAAACAAAAACAGATAACTTTTAATCTGAATGGTACAAATGAAGAGGCTAAAGTATTAGCTGATTCAAAAATGTTACAAATTATTATAAGAAATTTGTCTGCAAATGCTATTAAATTTACAAACCCTGGAGGAAATATTTTTATTACAAGTCAGAAAGTAAAGGATAATATTGAAATATCAGTTATAGATGATGGGATTGGATTATCTGAAAAGGAAATGGATAAACTTTTTGATAAAATAGGAGAAAGTAAATCGGGAACAAACAAAGAAAAAGGAACAGGCTTTGGTCTTCATTTTTGTAAAGAACTTGTTGATGAGATGGGTGGAACTATAAGAGTAGAAAGTGTCGAAGGACATGGTGCCAAATTTACAGTTTCGTTGCCGGCGGCTAAGGAATAAAATGGAAAATAAAAAAACATTAAATGGGTGATATATAGGGTTATTAATGCTTTTGATTGGAGTTGTAATTATTATATTTATAGTAGTTCGAACCGATTTATTTAGTGGTCAGAAAGATAAGAAGAACATGATTGAATAGGGGAATGATTATAATGACCAAGCTAGAGAAGCGAAAGATATGCTAGAGAAAAGTAATCAAAGAACGGTGGAGGAATAGGGTGGTTTAATATTAAAAAAGCCTGCATTTTATTGCAGGCTTTTAATTATGTTTTCAAAATTTACTTTATTTGATAAGGTCGGCAAATTTTTGCCTTTAATGTCCAAAAACTAACTCTGAACTTTTTGACAGTTTCATTTCCATCGAAAGTTTTTGGTAAGTTATCTAAATTAACCTTAGATTCTGTTTTTGTGTAATTCAGAAGCAAATACTCTTGATACAACTCTTGCTTGGTCTTTTCCTTTTTTGTTTCATTCTCTTCATTTGCTTTAATTTTCTCTTGTCTTTTTTTTGAGTAACCTGTAATAATATATATTACAATTAATGCAAGGATAATGATTGAGATGAATATAAAAGCGACTGTAATTATAATAGCACTGCCGTTTTTACCAGGTCCATTTAGAATCACAAAAACTAAAGATATAATCCAGAGCACAAATACAGTGATTAAAAAGATTGCCGTTCCAACTTCCTGTTTTTCTTTTTTGCTTTCAAAAAAGCGAGTAACAAGAGCTAAATTAATAAGAATAGCAAACATGGAAATCAAAGCAACAAATATAAGCATTCTATCCCCACTAATTTCAAATAAATGGTTTGAAACCAAAACCAAACGGTAAATGATTCCTAAACCTAAAACTGCCATAAGTGGAGAAATAAACATTCTTTTTCCATACGAGTAGTAGCCTTTTTTCTTATATCCGCTGTATAAACGTAAGTATTTGTAGTTCCATGCTTCTGCTCTTATGTCCAAAGTAGCATTTGATGCCTTGTAGAATGTATTTTTGATGTTACTCCACCAATGACTCAGAGATATTGGGCAATATCCGCAAAAGAATAATATTGGAGGAGCAACAATCATATAAACAATGTAAAGCAAGAAAGCAACTCCTTTGAGAATTTGCCACAAGATAAAAAATGGCAATTTAGGTATAGCCAGTATAACTTGCTGGCGAGTAGCACATTCATCTGTCAATTTCTTTCCTGGCCATTTAAGGTAATTGAAAAAAAATTTTCCGATTTTACTTGTTGGTTCTGATGCAAACAATTCTTCAGGAACAACAAAGTCAGAATAAGTTGCGGCTAAGCAGTCGTTAAATTTGCCGTTCTTTTTAATTAATTCAAAGTGGACATCTTTTTTATATTCTGCCCTGCCACTTTCTTCTAAGTAAGAAAAGGCTTCTTCAAAATTTTCAATCGCTAAAACAATTAGGCGATGTTTCCCGGCACAGTGTAATTGGATAAACTTAACTGATTTATCCACTTTTTCGACGTATCTTTTTCCTCGGTCAGAGAAATTAAATTCACCCTCTTTTAAGTCAATAAAGACTAAATATTTCGGGCTTTTACGGGCAAGTTCCTCACTGAGGAACCATCTAACAGGGATTGTGGCATTATCCATTTCATCGCCACCGCCATTTAAGGCCAAGGTGAGACCACTTGCCTTTATTACTGGCTGGTCAACTTCTTCTTTTTTCATTTTTTTTTGGAGTTAGTTGTTGTGAATATTTGGGTTAATTAAACCTTTTTTAAAATTCAATTTTTTATATTTTATCATATTTTGGCAAAAAGTCAAGATTAAAAACAGGACTATCGACTACAGGACCGCGAGTACGCTTCTCTCCCTTGACTAAAACTTTTTCGTCAAAAAGTTTTGTCTGGGCACCAGCTCGTCTATTTTCAAAGCTTTGAAAATATGACTCCGCTGTTCTCGTCCTGACGCAAGCAAAGAAGTTTGCTTGCTTAGGGTCCACAAAAAGAAAAACGCCCTTCAAGGCGTTTCTTTTGTGGTGTATTCTGCAAAAAGTCAGAACTTTTTACGAACAGAATCCTGATGCGGATTAATCTTACGCTCGACGTTTATAATTTTCTCTAATAAATTTACTACGCTCTACTAATGTATTAATTCT
>JBAYHJ010000010.1:0-27839 GCA_041666225.1 Minisyncoccota bacterium
AATTTAAAAGACCAGTTTTAAACAGAACGGAAAGAGATCGAAATCCGTATTCTGAAATTATTTTTCATTTTAAGTCAATTTAATTTATGTCACTATCTAAAGAACAAACAACAAATGTAGAAACTGTTTTAAAGGTAAGTTTACGTAATAAGTTTCAAAATTATAGTCCAGAACCAGCATCAATGCCTTTTCATACAAGATTATTAGGGAAAGACAGACTTGCATTATATTCATTTATTCATTCATTAAATACAAACTTTGGTACGAGTATTTTTGAGCCAGTAGGTCTTGCTTTAGCACAAAAGAGTTTTAAACTTGCAACTTCACAAGCAACTGCAGGAGATCAAATTAGTAGTGAAGCCCAAATGGAAATTCAAAAAATCCTAGATAGTCTTAATACTGCAACAAGTTTACCAAACAAAAAAGAAGAGATTGAGAGAATAAGAAAAGTTTGTCAAAAAGGTCAAATGATAAAAGTTAAACCGACCAAAGTTGATTTAATGTTTGAATCAAAAGAAGGTGCATATTTTTTGTTTGATATTAAAACAGCAAAACCTAATGCTGGTGGATTTAAAGAATTTAAACGCACACTTTTGGAATGGGTTGCCGTTATTTTAGCTAAAAATCCAAATGCAGATGTGAATACTTTTATTGCTATTCCATATAATCCTTATGAACCAGAACCATATACTCGTTGGACAATGCGTGGAATGCTTGATTTAGAAAATGAACTCAAGGTGGCAGATGAATTTTGGGATTTTCTCGGTGGTAAAAATACATATAAAGATTTACTTGATTGTTTTGAAAGAGTTGGTATTGAATTAAGAGAAGAAATTGATAACTATTTCAAACGTTTTAATAAAAAATAAAATTTTGCTCAAAAATTAAATTCAGCCGTGCATTCCTCCCGCACCCTCCTGCACGGCGAAATCCAAATCAAGGCAAAATGGGAATAGTCGAGGTTTTGCGAATCCTTTCCCGCAAATTAGTTTCGCAAAACCGAGTCCGCATTCTTTGTTTAAGAATTAATACATTAGTAGAGCGTAGTAGAGAGATTAAAGAAAATATAAAAGTCGAGCGTAAGATTAGCTTTCATTTTTTTCGAAATAAGTTCGCGCAAAGGATAGGATTTCACCACACGTAGAAAAAAGAGACCATCGCCAGATGGCCTTTTTTCTTATGTGGACAAGATGGGAATTTTGATGAATCGCCTAAAAGATTACCTTGCACGGTTTTGGATATACTATAATTCAAGCCAGAAGTTACAAAATATCCTTATAAATGCTTAGTTAATGTTTAATATGAATACCACAATAAGGGTATTAAATATAAGGGATGTTTTAGATACGACAAATATATAAAAGATGATATAATAAAACATAATGAGTGAGGAATTATTACAACGAGACCTATTAAAGAATCCTGAAAAAATTGGAAGGTGGGATTTTTATAATATTGGTGCAACTTCTGTTAAATCTTTAAAAGAAAATGGGATTATTCGTAATGTTGATTATGGAGATGTAGAAAAGAAAAAAGTAGATGCTTTAATCGTTTCCAATAAAAATGTTATTGTTATTATTGAGTATAAAAAACCATCAGAATTTAAAACGAGTGAACAAAAAGATAAGGCGATAAATCAGGAATTAGAAGTTGCTAGAAAATTAGGAGCAAATATTATAATTGCAACTGATACAATTGACACTATATGGGTAAATGTTTATACAGGTAATAGAATTTTAGATGAAAATGGTAAAAAGATAATAACAAACTTTGACCAAAAAGATGAGAAATTACCTAGTTTTATTGAAAAAATTAAAGCATCAATAAATGAACTAAACGACCAAATAAAACCAAAAGAGCTTGTTAATCCAACAAACCTTGCTAAGCAGATTTGGCAAGATGTTTGGTCTGTTAGTGGAGCTACTCCAGAAAATTGTTTATATACTTTCGTTGAATTATTTATATTTAAATATTTAAGTGATTTGGGAGTATTAAAAGAACCTGAAAATTTTGATTTTCTCTTAAAACTTTATGAGAAAAGAAATGCGGATGATGTGTTAGAATATTATGCAACAAATATTCGTCCAAAAATAAAAAGAGATTTGTTTCCTATGGGGAAAGATGGGACTACTATTATTAATGGAACAATCTTTGTCAGCAAAGACCAAAAAGCAGTTGCAGGATATAGCAATGTTTTTAAAAAAGTATTATTTAAATTTCAAGACTATGGTAAGTTGGAAAATATAGATTATGATTTTAAAAGTCAGCTCTTTGAGAGTTTTTTAAAAGAGAGTATTAGTAAGAAGAATTGGGGTCAATTTTTTACACCATTGAAAGTAGTTCGTGCAATTACAGAAATGGCGAAAGACGAAATAAAGATTGGTTCAAAAATATGTGACCCTGCTTGTGGGGTCGGTAAATTCTTACTTGAACCTGTAATAACTAAGCTTCACGAGTTTTATGAGATAAAAAATAATAAATTAATTCCCAAAATCACTATTCACGGTTATGATAAGGGTTTTGATAAAGACGAACAAAGAACAATCATTTTAGCAAAAGCTAATATGTTGATATATTTTTCTGATTTAATTAAAGAAAATCCTGAACTTACAAAAGAATTTGCTAATCTTTTTAATGATAGTTTTGAGCTTAAAACCAATTCTATTTTGGGGACTCTTTCTGAAACACCAAAAGATTATTATGACCTAATTCTTACTAACCCTCCATACGTTACAAGTGGTAGTAGTAATCTTAAGGATGAAATAAAAAAAGATGGGGAATTGATGAATTATTACAAAATAAATGCCATCGGAGTTGAAGGATTATTTATGGAATGGATAATAAGAGCATTAAAACCAAACGGAAAAGCATTTGTTGTTGTTCCTGACGGAATCTTTAATCGTCAAAATGATAAAAACCTTCGCCAGTTTATAATTGATGAATGTTATATTGATGGTATCATCTCATTACCTATTAACACTTTTTTCACAACAAATAAAAAAACATATATTCTTTGTTTAACTAAAAAAGCAAATAAAAAAGATTCTCAAAAAGACCCCGTATTCTCTTATTTGGTAAGTGAAATTGGAGAAAGTCGAGATGTCTATCGTTTTGATATTGAACAAAATGATTTAAGAGAGGCAACTACTTTATATTCTTTCTTTAAGGGAAATAAGACGAGTTTTGAAAAAATCAACACAGACAAGAGATGTAAAATATTCCCAATTTTTGATTTTATAAAAAATATTGAAAACAGTTGGATTATCGACAAATGGTGGAGTGAAGAAGAAAAAATAGAACTTGGAATAAGTGAGAAAAAAGATAAAATCGATTTACTTGAATTTTCTGCTTTAATCGAGGATATTTCAGTATCAATAAAAGGATTTCAAGATGAAATTAAGGAATTATCTGAAAAAAAAAAGATAAATTCGAAATTTCAGACTTTTAAGATAAAAGATGTTTTTGACATAGAGAGAGGTAATGGTAAATATACCAAAAGATATTTAGACACTCATAAAGGAGAAATTCCCGTCTATTCTGGAAATACTTTTGGCATTTTTTCTCTTACAAATACTTTTGATTATGAAAAACCCTGCATAAGTTGGGTGATAGATGGCTTAGCAGGTTATATTATGATTCACAATGAAAAATTCTCAGCAACAAACCATAGGGGGGTTTTAGTTCCTAAAGATAAAAACCTAAATTTAATTTACGCCAAATCTATATTGGAACCAATATTCAGAAACGCCAAAAAAGGGAGAATTGGTGCCGATGGTAAAAATGAATATACAGCATTACCGCCTTTTATGATTGAAAATATCGAATTTCAATTACCAGTTGATGAGAATGGCGATATTGATGTTAAATCACAAAATGCAATTGTAAGTAAAATTCAGTCAGTGGTTGATATTGAAAATAAAATTCAAGAGTATAAAGAACAAATACAAAATATCACAATCGAAATTAGTCAAATAAACAATTATAAACCATTAAAAATAAAAGACATTTTTAATTTAGACCAGAAAACTAATAATAGTAAATTCACAAAAAAATTTATTGAAAAAAATAAAGGTGATATTCCAGTTTATTCAGCATCAAAATTCTCTAATGCTGTGGATTATGGATATGTTAAGAATAATTTATCTGGTGTAAAATATTTTGAAGACTGTCTAACTTGGAATATAGATGGTTCTATTGGTAAAGTATATTTACGTGAGGGTCGTTTTTCTTTGTCAGAAAAAGTTATTCCTTTAATAATTAAAGAAGAATTTAAAAATGTTTTGGATTTAAATTTTCTTAAATACACAATTCAAAATGAATTTGCCAGATATAATTTTGGTTTTTCTAATAAAGCGGGTAAGGGAAAAATCAAAGATATAGAAATAAGTATCCCTGTTTTAAACAATGTTTTTAATATTTCAACTCAAAAAGAAATTGCTGAAAAATATAAAAAAATAGAAGAAATAAAAGATAGTTTAATTAATGAACTTAATAAAGTAAATATAACTGAAATAAACTATTTATAAAAAAAAGAATATTCTCACATAAATACCACCTTACCATAGACAAAAATACAAATCATTGATAAATAAGGATTAATTAGGAAGTCATTGGTAAGATTCTGATGAGGTTTATCAAGATTCGGTCAAGATTTTAGGATATTTTTTGAATAGCCACCTTAGCATATGTAAAAACATAAAACACTGAAAAATAAGCATATCTTATCTATGAGAATGTTAAGATTCGGCTAAGGTTTTAGAAATAAAATGACAATTATTCATTCATTAACACATCTCTTTGTGGTATATAACTATCATAATTCATAGGATTACTTTCGGACTTTAAAATCACTTTGTTGGACAAAACATCAATTACACCCCCGTGCTTAAATTCAACACCAACTATCGTATTTGTTATCTCCCAAGACATTAAGCAAGTCTGAAGTTTTTTATTATAATGAAACATAGGAGGATTCCATATGGTATATGAATCAGTTACTTGATTTTTATAATCTTGGAAAGACGGGTCTTTGTAGAAGAAATTTCCAGCTTTATCGGCACATTTAACTTCTAACTCAAATTGTCGTGCCTGTTGTTGTCTTTCTAGGTTTTGTTTATTAAATTTACTTCCTGCGTAAAAAATAATTACTACTGCAATAACTAACAATGGTATTAATAATTTCTTTTTATTTCTAATGAATTGGGTTTTTTCTTTTTTATTTTCTATTTCGGAATTATCTTTCTTATATTTTTTTATTAATACTTTTATAAATTTACTAGTAATCCATATAATTTCTACATAAAGTAACACAGATACAGTATTCTTCCCAATTGACCCCCATCCAGTTATAGGAGTGAATCCAAAATTTGATTCTCCTACTAAGTAAACTAAAACAAAAACTGAAACGATTAATATAAATATTTCTTTATTTTTCATAAGATTGCTTGGTTGGCTAATAATCTTTCTTGCAGTTGAGAAACAAAAATCCCACCACAAGGACGGGAGCAAGCTCCCTACATCAGTTTCCCAATGTAGCCAACCAAGACGACCCTTATGATGGGGTTTTTATCTTGGTTGGACTTAATGACCATTTCCTAGAAATTTCTAGGGTTTAGGTCGGTATATTCATTTGTAAATACACTATACCAATATTTAGACTTATTGTTAACCATATTCTGAGTCTGGATAATACGTGCCATTACTAGAAATAAATCTTCTAATATAGAAAGAATTTTTATCTTGATTCATCTTCTGCCATATCCATTTATGAGATATAGCCATTTTAATTTTCTCAATATCTTCGTCTGTGTGTTCGTAGACAATTTTTTCTTTAAAATCAGAGTTAGTAATTAAAACTCCACCACTCGGACATTCATTTTTAACCTCAACATAATTATAAGATTTAACATAGAACGAACAGTCGCTTGAAGATACAATACAGCTTTCTAATTTATTTTTCTCGTAAATCTCTAAACCAATAATCATAAGTTCTGATACTGTTAATTCTTTATCTGTATACATCAGCATATAAATACCATTCTTAACCTTAACAATTAAATAAGGATAATTTTTTGAATAAATTTCATTTGGTGTTTTACATATGTGCATAAAATAAAAAATTCCTCTAATAATTGAGGAAAAATGTTTACACGACTATTGCATCTCTCCCTTTTGGGATTGGAAGCACCTTACGTTTTGCAGGTTGCTAGAGGGTCGTAGAACCAATTTTCTCGCCTCATTCTTGATACATCTATTAAGTTGTAATTTAAGTCTACTAAACACAATAAATAAAAGCAAAATTAAGTTATCCACAGGGGATTTTTAAACGTGTGCTATGATAATAATGTGAGTGAAAATTAAATATCGGTATCAAGAGTGGCGAGTAGAGTTTTGGCTCAATAATCCGCCCAGCAACCAGCCCTTCGAAAGGCAACGGTGCTAAATCCAACCTTAAAGGGGAAAAGATACAGTCGTAAATCTTTTTCTATGTGGAAAAGATTTTTTTATTATTAATTTTTGAAATCCTAGTATAGACAGCTTGTGATTGAAGAGTTTTGAGGTAAATGAACATTGTTGGAAATAGTATTAATGTTGATGATGTAATCAACAACGTTATCGGTAAAAAAAGTGAATATTCATCAGAAACAAGTGTTTTCTCTAAAGAGAAATACCGAAGAATGTTAAATGATGAAATAAGTTCAGATGAACAAATTACAAAAAGAATAAATTTTCTGAAATCCCTTTGCAGAAATATTATTAAATTAGATATTGAAAAATTATATGAGCAAAGCAAAAAAACAATTTGAGAATGGAGTTCCAAAACAAAATTCTTATGAAAATAGAGAAGGGTTGGTTTATTGTAGAGTTTCAAGTAAAAGACAAGAAACAGAAGGGTCAGGACTTATCAGCCAAGAAGGGCGTTGCATACAAGAATTAAATTCAATTAAAATTCCACACTTAAAAACATTTCTAGATAGTTTTAGTGGTGGTGGAGATTTTATGAGAAGACCTGCAATGAAAGAACTATTAGAATATATAGATGCTCATCCACATAAAAAATTCCTAGTAGTTTTTGATGATTTGTCTCGTTTTGCCCGTGATGTATTCTTCCACATAAAATTAAGAGCAGAATTTAGAAAAAGAGATGTGGTGTTAAGATGTTTAAATTATAATTTTGATGAAAGTGAAGAAGGAGAATTTGCAGAATTAATCTTTGCTGGCAAGAATGAATTAGATAGAAAACAAAATCGCAGACAAGTAATACAAAAACAAAAAGCTAGATTAGAACTTGGTTATTGGGCTTTTGGAAGTAAAAAAGGTTATACGATGACTCGTAGCTCTGAACACGGAACTATATCTATACCCAATAAAGAAGGACTAGACATACTCAAACCTGCTCTTGAAGGATTTGCAGATGGAACTTTTATACACAAGGTTGATGTGTGTAAATTCCTTGTTGAAAAAAAGTTTTGGAAGAACCAATTACCAGAAAAATATATTGACAAACTAACACAAATTTTAAGAGACCCTTTTTATGCAGGATATGTAGAATATCCTGCTTGGGAAGTATCACGCCGTCTTGGAAAACATAAAGGCATCATTTCATTAGAAACTTTTGAGCTAATTCAGAAAAGAATGGGTAAACTTGATTTAGGAAAACGCATTAGAACAGACATATCTGATGATTTTCCATTGCGAGGTTTATTGGTTTGTGCTGATTGTGGACGCCATCTAACAGCTTGTTGGGTTAAAGGAAGAAGTAAAAGACACCCGTATTATTATTGTCAAAATAAAAAATGTGAGAGTAATTGGAAAGTAATAAAGAAAGAAACAATTGAATCTCAATTTACTGAATTACTAAAGAAAATTACTTTGAAAAAAGATATTTTAAATATCTTACAAGTTATATTCGATGAAGTCTGGGCTGAAGAAATTAAAAATATTGGGGAATTGCAAAATGAATTGAAGTTTAAAAAAATGGATTTAGAAAAGAAAATAGGTGAACTTACAACCCTTATTCTTTCTGCTAAACTGCAGTCTGTAAAACGTGCATATGAACGTCAAATTGAATCAGCAAGTGAGGAAATAGAGCTTATAGAGATAAACACACCCATAAACAACATAAACCTTAATATCCCTTACAGAACCGCCCTAGAAAGGGCTACGGGACTATTAAAAAGCCCATATAGTATTTGGATAACTTTGGGAACTAAAGAACAACAGAATCTGTTTTATTTTATTTTTGAAGAGAAACTTTTATACTCAAAAAAAGACGGCTATAGAACCGCACAAATCCCAAGTGTTATAAGGTTATTTGAAGACTTTGCTACCTCAAATACCCACGATGTGGAGATGGCGGGAATCGAACCCGCGTGCAAAGAGAACTCTTGTATAAATCTACATGTTTAGTATGTCCATTTGGTTTAAATGTTTATCCTAGAGGGCATACAAAAAAGATAAACACCGAGCTTTAAGTTGTCGAACTTTACACCAAGCTAATGTAAAATCGTAACCCGATAAATTATGCCCACTCTTTATATCGGATGTCAAAAGAGCGGACACCTGCCGGACCTAAAGTTAGGCGAAAGCAGGAGCAAAATTTCCAAATACAAAAGTATAAGGAGATTTTACTGAAGCGACTTTGTTTGCACTTAGTCTTTTGGAAGAAGTTTAAAGAGATACCTCCGTACTCTACATGCATATATAAGATGATTCACTTCGTCGAAGCCGATCATCCCCAATAAATTTTCAAAGAAAATTTTAATTACTAATTACTGATTACCAATGACTAATTAAATCCAAATGAATTTTAAATTAGTAATCAGTAATTGTTAATTATTAATTGGTTTTAAACTCCCTTCTTATTTCTCTATCCACATCACGTTTCTTTATTGTTTCTCGCTTATCAAAAACTTTTTTACCGCGAGCAACAGCAATAGAAACTTTAATATGGCGTCCTTTACTATACAACGAAATAGGTACTAAAGTCAATCCTTTTATATCATCTTTTTCGCTCAATTCCTTTATTTCTTTCTTTGACAAAAGTAAACGCCTGGTTCTTTCTGGATTATAACCTATATCAATATTATGAGGTTGGTAGGGTGGGATATTCATATTGACGATAAAAGCTTCTCCTCCACGAATTATACAAAAAGCCGAGTTTATATTCCCCGAGCCATTTTTAATAGCCTTTACTTCAGAACCCAGAAGTTCGATTCCAGCCTCATATTTATCTTCTATTGTGTAATTGAAGTGTACTTTTCTGTTATCTATAAATGTCGCCATGCTTACATCGTATCAATTATCTAAAATAATATCAAAATTTTACCCTTTATTTTTA
This sequence comes from Minisyncoccota bacterium, assembly GCA_041666225.1. Classification (GTDB taxonomy): domain Bacteria; phylum Patescibacteriota; class Minisyncoccia; order Phycocordibacterales; family UBA9973; genus UBA8515. Next base: position 9,341 of record JBAYHJ010000010.1, read on the forward strand.
TTGATTGTGTGTGTATAATGCAAAGACTATGAACCAAATAAATCCAAATTTAAAAAATAAGATTGTTCAACCAAAGAAACCAAATATTATAAATCAGATTGTAATTGCCATATTTATTTTTATTAGTATTACGCTTATTTACACTTATCTTGCAAAAAAGCCAGAAGACATTAAAAGCCTAACTATTTCCGACGTAGCTCAAGGTGTAACCTCTGGGACGATTAGTAAAATAGAAGTTGCAGGTAGTGATGTAAATGTTACTTTTAAGGATGAAACAAAAGGTAAGGCTAAAAAGGAAGTTGAGAGTTCCATTTCTGAAACACTTTTCAACTATGGAGTAACTCCCGCAGAATTATCAGCAGCTTCAATTGAGATTAAAACTGAATCAGGTTTCTCTTATTGGCTGTTAAATATTTTGCCATTTCTTCTTCCTGTTTTAATTATTGTTTTTTTTATCTGGATGCTGACTCGTCAAGTTAAGGGTCAAGGAATGCAAGCATTTACTTTTGGCCAATCAAAAGCTCGCATCACAGATCCAAATGATAAGAATAGTAGAGTTACTTTTAAAGATGTTGCTGGAGCCAAGGAAGCCAAAGAAGAATTAAAAGAAATTGTAGATTTTTTGAAAAATCCTAAAAAGTTTTTAGACATAGGTGCTCGTATACCAAAGGGTGTGCTTTTGACAGGTCAACCTGGAACAGGAAAGACCCTACTTGCTCGAGCGGTTGCGGGAGAAGCTTCGGTTCCTTTTTTTCATTTGTCAGGCTCAGAATTCGTAGAGATGTTTGTTGGAGTTGGAGCATCACGTGTCCGCGATTTATTTAAAATGGCTAAAAAGGCTGCCCCCTCTATTGTCTTTATTGACGAGATCGATGCAGTCGGACGTGTGCGCGGTACAGGGGTAGGGGGTGGAAATGATGAGCGTGAACAAACTCTAAACCAGATCCTTGTTGAGATGGATGGATTTGAACCAAATGAAAAAGTTATTGTTATGGCGGCAACAAATAGATCTGACGTTCTTGACCCTGCACTTCTACGCCCTGGGCGTTTTGATAGAAGAGTAATACTTGATTTGCCAGATCGAGCAGATAGATTAGAAATACTCACAATTCATTCAAGAAAGAAACCTTTCGCAGAAGATGTAGATTTGAAAGTTGTAGCAGAGCGTACTCCTGGGTTCTCTGGTGCAGATCTTTATTCTCTTATGAACGAAGGCGCAATACTTGCTGCTCGTGAAGACAGGAAAAAGGTTGCACAATTTGATTTAATTCGCTCGATTGAAAAAGTAATGATGGGACCCGAGAGAAAAAGTCATTTGCTTTCCAAAAAAGAAAAAGAAATCACCGCCTATCACGAAGCAGGCCATGCTTTGGTTGCGTCATGTTTGCCGTATGCTGATCCTGTTCACAAAGTTTCGATTGTTTCCCGTGGGCGTGCAGGTGGTTACACTCTAAAACTTCCACTTGAAGAAAAGAGATTGGAAAGCAAAAAAGAATTTCTCGATGATATCGCAATGTCGCTCGGTGGATACGTGGCCGAGGAAATGGTTTTTGGGGACATAACAACTGGTCCATCAAACGACCTTCAGGTAGCAACAAATCTTGCTCGGGCCATGGTGACACGATGGGGGATGAGTGAAGAGATAGGCCCTATCGCACTTGAGAGTGATGGTGGAAGGACAATGTTTGGCCAGGGAGTAAATGAGCATGAATATTCAGAAAGAGTTAGTGCCCTTATTGATTCTGAGGTCTCAAAAATAATGAATAATGCTTTTGCAAAGGCAAAGGAAATTTTGACAGAGAAACGCAGTGTACTTGATCTTATCGCAAAGAAGCTTGTAGATGTAGAAACCCTCGAACAAGCAGAATACAACGAACTCATAATTGCAAGTGGGATTATCCCGAAGAAGAAAGAGGTAATATAGTAAAAAGTAGTAGGTAGTAAATAGTAAGTAAAACAGCCCCGAAGCGAAGCTTCGGGGCTGTTTGCAAATAGGGTTATTTTTCTGTAATATATGGATGTTATTGATTTTAACCAAATATCCGCCTTTAGCTCAGTTGGTAGAGCAGACGACTTATACTCGTCGTGTCCTAGGTTCGAGTCCTAGAAGGCGGACAATTCAAAAAACACACTAAATGTGTGTTTTTTGAATTGTCCGAGACGGAGGCTGATGAGCTGAGTCGGGGTCGCGAGATTTTTCAGCAGAAAAATACTTGTGACGACAATGAGATTGAGTGTTTTATTATCAGATTAAATATTTTAATTATGACAAAACAGTTTGAACAGAAGTTTAATTTAGATCCAAAACCTAAATTTGATTCTGAAAATAATCCTATTATCACACATGGTCCAGATGAAATGGATTCAGATTATGTTCAACCAGAAGAAAAATCGGGAATTATTGGTTCAGGAAAAGATCAGATGAGTGAAGAAGAATTTCAAAAATTTGTTTCTAAAAGTAAAGAATAGAAATTACAATTTAGGAACGGCCGTTCCTAAATTGTAATTTCTATTCGAAGTGTAATTTAATATTTTTATTTTTAAGCGTTTGGGCTAAAAGGGGATATAATTTTAAATCAATATCTTTTTCTATTAAATGAATTGCTTCATTTCGGGCGGCTTCAACCATTTTGATATTCTTCATTGCTTCCATTCCAAGGTCTGTAATGCCCCATTGTTTGTCACCGCCGAGAAGTCCAGCACCACGAAGTGATAAATCAAGTTCAGCAAGCTCGAATCCATTGGCTGCTTTTGTGAGAGCTTTCAGTCTATCTATAGTTTTGTCAGTTTTAGCATCAGCGAATAAATAACAATATGATTGATATGTTGAACGGATAACACGTCCACGAAGTTGGTGTAATTGAGCAAGGCCGAATCTCTCTGCTCCCTCAATCACAATCACTGTCGCATTTGGAATATTTACTCCCACTTCTATTACAGAAGTAGAAACTAATATATCTATTTTATATTCGGCAAAATCTTGCATGACCTTCTCCTTTTTTTGTTTGGTCATTTTGCTGTGCATGATATCAATATTGTAATTTGGGAAGATATCTTTTTTTAATCTTTTTGCTTCACTTGTGACAGATTTTACATCAAGCTTTATTTTATCCTCTTCATCAAGCGTATCATCTATTTTAGGACAAATGACATATAGTTGCCTTCCTACTTCTAATTCTTTTTTTATTTTTTCATAAGCATGACCTCTTTTATTTTCAGAAACAATTTCAGTTATAACTTGTTTACGCCCTTCAGGCATTTGGTTAATAATCGAAAGATCAAGATCTCCGTATATAGTAAGTGCAAGTGTTCTGGGGATAGGTGTGGCAGTCATCGAGAGATAATGAGGTGAGTGACCTTCTTTTTTTGCTAATTTCATCCTCTGGTTAGTTCCAAAACGATGTTGTTCGTCTATTACAACTAATCCTAAATCTTCAAATTCCACAGAATTTGATATCAAAGAATGAGTTCCTATCACTATCGGAATTTCTCCGTTTTTAATCCATTTAAGAAGTTGGTTTTTTGCAATATTTGTCCAAGTTTTAATTTGTGCTCCATTTTCGAAGCGTGCACTTTTACTTGGAAATTTACGGCAACCAGATGATGTAATTAGAGCAATAGAGATACCAGTGTGTTCAAAATATTTTGTGAAGTTTTCAAATAATTGTGTCGCAAGAACCTCCGTCGGGGCCATATAAGCTACTTGGAGATTTCCAAAATTTTGTCCCACTGGTCTATTTTTAATAACAGCATAGGCGATAGTTGCGGCCACAAAAGTTTTACCACTACCCACATCACCCTCAACAAGCCTAGACATTGGTTTGTCTTTTTTTAAATCTTCCAAAATAGTTTTTATTGTATCATCCTGAGCTTGTGTAGGCTTGAATGGAAAACGAGAAATAAAATCATCTATATCGCTATCTTTAACTATAAGTTTATACGAAAATAATTCATCAAATTTTTTGCGTTCTTGTTGGCGAGCAAGCTGAATAAAAAAAACTTCTTCGAAAGCAAATCTTTTACGAGCTATTTCGGCATGCTCTTTTTTAATAGGAGAATGTATCCAGACTAATGCTGTATGAAGAGAGGGTAATTTATATTTATTTAATATTTCTTTATCTAAATAATCAGAAATACTTTTAACCTCATCATTTTTTAATATTTTACCGATAGCATGATATATCCACTTGGAAGTAATTCCTTTTGATTCAGGGTATATTGGATAGCCAAATTTCTCACCTTGTTCATTTTTCTGAAACAGAGAGTCATGTAAATCAATTGGCAAAATATCTTCTTTATTTATCTCAGGATTAGTTAAGGTTAAGCCATAAGTTTTATTTTCAGATATTTTCCCTGTGACACGAACAGTAGAACCTTCTTTTAACATTTTTGCTATATATGGCTGATGAAACCAAATAATATTTATTTTTCCTGTAATATCGGTAATTGTAGCCTCACCCATGGGAATTTTACTTTTAAAACCCTTTTTTGTTTTTAAATTTGAAATGATTCCAATGATTGTCGCTTGGTCTCCATCTTTAAGTGAGTTGATATGTCGAAACTCACTAATATCAGTGTAGCGAGTGGGGAAGTAATATAAAAGATCGCGGACGGTATTTATTCCTAAACGCGCCAGTGCTTTTTTTTGATTGATATCTATTTTAAATTGTGTCTCAATTTTACTGTTTAAGTACATAATCAAGTGGAGAGAAGTTATCTTTTTTATTTTCTCCATAGAGAATTAGTCCGCCAATAGCGATAAAAATAATGAGAAGTATTATTGTTTGACCCTTACTAACCTCTTTCATATTTCTTTATTATAACATACAAACAATAACTATCTTAAAACAAAAACCACCCGAAGGCAGTTTTTATTTTAAGATAGTATTTATATGTTTTACTAATTCATCGAGAGTGAAATTTGATTTTACCATGAAGTCTATTGCTCCTAATTCTTTTGATTTTTTTATTGATTTTTCTTCAGATAGATTTGAGAAGACAATTACTGGTATATTTTTTAATTCTTCAACTTCTTTAATTTTTTTTAATATTTCAAACCCATCAAAATTTGGAAGTATTAGATCAAGGAGAACTATGTCAATCCCCGGTTCATAAATTTTTTTCATTGCTTCTTCTCCAGATGAAGCAGTAATGATGGAATAACCTTCTTTTTCAATTTTACTAGCTTCAAGACCTTGTAGAAAACTATCGTCTTCAATTATTAATACTTTTTTCATACTTATATATTATACTATATTATTTAAATAATAGGTAATGTAACAAAAAATATTGTGCCTTGTCCCTCTTTATTTTCGAACCATATTTTACCATTATGTTTCTCTATGATATTTTTTGTTGTAAATAGACCCAATCCTGACCCTATTACATCTTTTTCTATTGCATTTGGAGCTCGGAAAAATTTTTGAAATATATTGTTTTCATCTCTTTGGCTAATGCCTATTCCTGAATCTCGGATGGAAATTTGTATATTATTTTCTTTTTGAGAAAGAGAAACAAATACTTTACCACCAGTATTACTATATTTTATAGAATTTTCGACTAAATTTTGAATCACAACTCGAATCATTTCCTCATCGCAATTAATGAGAGGTAGAGGTGTCTCTGGTCTTAGAAAGATTAATTCTATACCTTTTTTATTTGTTTCTCCTGAGAATTCAAATAAAGTTTGTTCTACTAAATATAAAAAGTCTATTTTTTTGAAATTGTATGTTATAGACGCATCCTCACTATGACTTAAGGTCAACAAATCATTTATTAAGGTCAGCATTCTCTCATTACTATTATAGGCTTTTTGAATTAATTCATTTTGTTCGTTGTTTAACTTACCAAGGTCTTCATCGATAAACATTTTAAAAATCCACTTAAGGGCGGATAACGATGTGCGAAGTTGGTGAGCGGTGATAGAAATAATATCGGATTTATTTTCGTTTATTTTTTTTAATAACTCGTTTTCTTTTTTAAGTTTTTCTATTTCCTCCATGGGATATATTATACCATAGTTTTATTTTGTTTTGCGGAGGCGGTGAGATTCGAACTCACGGTTCCGATTAAGGAACGACGGTTTAGTAAACCGTTGATTTAAACCACTCATCCACGCCTCCTCACTTCGTTCGTCGCCGTGTCTTCGTGCCCTCCCGGGCCCTTCCCTCAAGCTGGTGCTCTACACATAGCTTGTCAGATAAACGATCTGAACGGATGAAATATGAAGAAGTTCATATTTCATATCCACGCCTCCTTGTAAATTACTATACATTATTTTTTTAATTTAGTATATAATAGAGGTATGTCAGAGTCGTATAAAAATAATAGATTGAATTTTAAGAAGAAAGCTTTACAAAAAAACTTTATTTTAAAGGCTCAAAAATCATTGGGTATTAATCAATATAAATTAGCACAAAAATTAAAGATTAGTCAGAGGACACTCTATGATTGGACTAGAGAAAAAATTACAATATCACAAAGTAAGGCACAAGAATTATCAAAAATATCAGGAATATCAATCCCTAAAAATTATACAATTATTGATTGGAGATTGCGATTTCAAAAGGCTGGAAAAATTGGAGGAAAAAATAAATTTCTTAAACATGGAAGTGTTGGGGGCAATGAAGGATATAGAAAAGAAAAGTGGGAGAAGTGGTGGAACACAGTTGGTAAATTTAAGAAAAATCCGCCAGATTTTAAAGCTCTTATAAAAATAAGAATTCCTAGGAAAAGTAAATTATTGGCTGAGTTCGTTGGTATCTTGCTTGGAGATGGAAATATTTCTCCATATCATGTTGGTATTACTCTTTCTTTGGAAGAAAAAAAATATTCTCATTATGTTCAAAAAATTATTAAAGAATTGTTTGGAGTTACTTCAAGTGTATATAAACACAAAAGATCCAATGCTGTTACCATTACTGTCAATAGAAAAAATCTAGTGGATTTTTGTCAAAAAGTAGGTTTTGAAATTGGTAATAAAATAAAACATCAAGTAGATATACCAATATGGATTAAAAACAATAAGATATATAGTCGTGAATGTATAAGAGGTTTATTTGATACAGATGGATGTTTTTTTTCACATAATTATATTGCAAGAGGTAAAAGGTATTCATATTTAAAAATTGCTTTTACTAGTGCCTCAGTACCTTTAATATTATCAGTAAGGGAAATTTTGATTAATTTTGGATTTAATGTAAGAATAAGCAAGAATCATAAAGATATAAGAATAGAAGATGATAAATATGTGCTTAAATATATAAAAGAGATAGGTTCTCACAATGATAAACATTTACAAAGGATAAAAGGAAGGTTGCCGGAGCGGTTAACGGAACGGTTTGCTAAACCGTGGTTTCCTTATTAAGAGACCCATGGGTTCGAATCCCATACCTTCCGCCAAAATTTGACACCTATTAATTTTAGGTGTATAGTTTGTTTGAAATTAACCAAATGTTCCACTTAATTTAAAAAATTATGACTATGCCTACAACAAAAGAAAAAGGAAGAACCCATTACTCTGATGAAGAATTGGTCGAGTTTCGCGAAATTATTCTCGAAAAACTTGTAATTGCACATCAAGATCTTGATCTTCTAAATGAGGCAGTGACAGGTAATCCGAATGGTACACAAGGAACATCTCCATCTTTTAAAACAATTGATGATGCTCAGGATGTACAGATGAAGGAAGAAAATACCCGCTTGGCTCGTCGTCAAGAAAAATTCATACAATGTCTTGAGTACGCATTGACGCGTATTAAAAACAAAACCTATGGCATTTGTCGCGAGACAGGTAAACTTATTTCTAAAGAGCGCCTGCGCAGTGTGCCCCATGCTACACTCAGCATGGAAGCCAAACTAAAATCCAAGGAACCTGTTGTACCGGTATACAAAAAGGTGGTTTAGTATCTTAGTTTTTATAATATTTTAAAACCGTCATATAATTGGGCGGTTTTTTCTTTTTTATTTTATGATATAATAATATCTATGAAACCAACGTTTAATAAGTACTGGATACTTATTTCACTTATTGTGATTATGAATATCCTTGTGTTTGTTTTTCTTTCAAAAAAATTAGAAAGTTATGTTGCTGATAGAATGATCGAAGATCAACTTACAAGTCAAATTAATTTCTAAATGAAAAATAAAATTCAACTGACAATAAGTCAAAGAATAAAGAAAAATATTTGGCGACGAATATATCCTATTTTTCCGTGGGTTCAGACTCACTTTTTAAAATGGCATTTGGCTTGGCATGAAAAGGGTAGACAGCCTTATCATATTGGTTGGCTTGCGCCTGGGAAAACCTTAAAAGACCTCGAAAAACACCTTCATAATGAATGGGGTTTTGGTAATCATTTCGTGGCATGGAAAGACAATGGTCAGGTTTTGTCATGGCGAAAACTTGAAAGTTTTGATGAGCAATACCATCTTCGTGTTTTTAAAGATGGAGAGATAAGAGGGCACTATGAATTTACTCCAGAGAGTAAACCTTTTGAGCATTTCGTGGAGATAAATGAAGAATCACGCATTGATGATTTTAAAAAATTTTTAGGTAATTATATTGTTCAAAGAAAATATATTTCTCATTTACGACCAGATTTAAATATTGCGCCTGAGTCAGAGATTACTATAGATGAAGGGCTAAAGGGTAATTAAAAATTAATAATTACGAGTTAATAATTTAAAATGCGTTAGGCGAAGTCTAACGCATTTTAAATTGAATAGTCGCTAGAACCTAGTTGTTAATTTTTGATTCTGGGTAAACTATATCCCATAAAGCAGAAGCTACATTGTGAGGATGGCCTACGAGTGGGAAGTGGTGAAGGTCAATAAACGGAGCAGAGTTACACTCAATAACTCCGCATCGTGGTTGGTCACGCCATGAGACAGACACATCATCCATTATAAAATCAACACCAATAAGTGGGTCATTTAGAACTTGAGCTACTTTCTCAAGCATTTCTTTGTTATCGGGGTGAACGATGTCGGTCATATCGGTGATTCCTCCGCCAACCGCACGACTGGTTTTTTGCCCCAAAGTTACAACTTCATCTTTTTTAGGAATGGTATTTTCATTTTTATGCCAATGTGCCAGTTCTTTTTGTGCTTCTTCATCTAAGTGAAGTTGGTGGAAAATCGGCCCTTGGCGTAATTGATTTTTATTTTCAAGATCTATCAATTCTTTCACATTGTGAATTCCATCACCAATCACATAAGCAGGTTCACGACGCAAAACCGCAATTAATTTCCCCCCGATAAGAGTTCCGCGAAAGACGTAACCAGAAAGTTCTTCCTCAATCATAACCCATGGCGAAAGTTGGCGCGCCAACTTAAATGCTTTTATAAATTCTTCTTCTGTACTTAAGTGAGTAGTAGTGTGTCGACTTCGTGAGCCTAAATTTGGTTTTGTGATAACTGGTTTATCAAGTGATTGGAAAAGTTTCAAAGCATTTCTAACTAAATGAATTACTTCTCCCCGAGCCACCTTGATACCTGCTTTTTCAAAGTGTTTTTTCATTTCACCTTTGTTGTCCATCCATTCCAAACCCCTTGGGTCGTAGTCTTTAGGGCGAGGTAAAACATCAAAAAATCTCTTATCCCCCTTGTACTCTGAGACAAAGATATCGTGGCCAAGTCCAAATAAACGAAATTCATACATTTTTATTTCTCTTTTTGTAGCTTCTTCCCATAGAACTTTTGTTCTTCCACTGTCATCATCATTTGGTTCATTTGTGATTTTTCCTAATTTAAAAAAAACTAAAATTTTAGTTAAATATGGGCCAATCCAATCAAATGAAGATTCAGGTATTATTTTCCCCATCCAGTTTGTCCAAGGTTCAACGATAGCACCTAATAATATAGAGAAGTAAACGATGTGATGATTTACTTGAGCTCCTCCGCAATCCACACACTTTTTTTTACTTGTTTTTTGTTTATTCATATTTCTCCACTCAATATACCAGAAAATTGTACTTTATCGCAAAGAATATAATTTTCCCTAGATAGCACCCGAAACACTATCTATGGAAAATTTAGTGTGCAACTGCAAAACCTATAACTTTTTTAGCTCCAGAAGATTTTAATATTTTCATTATTTCAGATATTGTTCCTCCTGTTGTAGTGACATCATCTACGACTATAATGGTTCTACCCTTGATCATTTTTGCATTTTTGATTCCGAACACATTCTTCACATTTTCAAGTCGTCTTTTTCTGTTGGTAATTTTAGCTTGAGGAATATTATCAATTTTTTTAAAGATAATTTTATTTTTTAATTCAAAAACTTCTTTTGAAGTTGAGTCACAGAATCCTTTTGCAATTGCATAAGCTTGATTGTATCCACGAAATTTAATTTTTTTAGCTGAAATAGGTACAGGTATTACAAGAATAGATCTTCCAGATACATCAATTTTTAATTCGGAAATATCTTCAATTAAGTATTCGTACAATAACTCACCAAGTCTGTGACCGAGGTATCGTTTGTTGTGATATTTTAATTCCCAGATAGCTTTTTTAATTAATGGGTTTCTATAATCAAATACTGCTGTTATATTTCTTTCGGTCTCTCTTTCGGCTAGTTCTATGAAAGAAATGCAGTTATTGCACAATATTTGATTTTTAGCGCGACAGTTAAGGCATTTGATAGGGAATAATGTATTCAATAAGAAATTCTTAATAAGTTTAATATATGAATAAACTTTCATTTTCTTATTTTACAATAATTATGGTATAATTAATATAGTAAATATGGATAATTCATTTAAACAAACAATTTCTGAAGGGCTTGCAAGTTTATCAAATATTTTTAATTCTGATAAATCCAATAAAGAAGTTTTGGGTGTGGATATTGGTTCTTCGGCGATTAAAGTTGTGCAACTAAAAAAGAGAAATGGAAAAGCTGTACTTGAAACATACGGAGTTCTTTCTCTTGGTCCATACGCAGATACCGATGTAGGCTCTATTACAAACTTACAAACAGAAGATTTAGCTAAAGCCCTCATAGATGTAATGAAAGAGTCAAATGTCACAACAAAGTCAGCTGTTATCTCTATTCCATCATTGGCAAGTTTAATATTTACAATATCTCTACCAGATAAAGTTTCAGAAAGTCAGCTATCAAAAATTATTCCTATTGAAGCTCGTAAATATATTCCTGTTCCTATTACAGAGGTGACTCTAGATTGGTTTGTAATTCCTCAAGAGGCTGAATCATTTGAAACTGATTCAAATGATCAAAATCAAATGTTATCAAAAATAGAAGTTTTGGTTGTAGCGATACAAAATGAAACATTGTCTAGATATCAAGAGATATTAAAGAAAACAGATTTACATTCAGATTCTTTTGAGATGGAGATTTTTAGTAATATTAGATCTTCTTTTAGTCATGATGTAGCTCCTGTATTATTGATTGATTTTGGAGCTTCAAAGACCAAGATTTCTATTGTGGAATCTGGGATTGTAAGGGTTTTTCATGTTGTCAATCGTGGTTCACAAGATATAAGTAGAAATATATCACAAGCTCTTAGTATTTCTTTTGAAGAAGCCGAAAAATTAAAAAGGACCATTGGTTTAGAGGCAAGCGTGGATGGAAAAGTAGAAAACATAGTTCTTTTATCTGTAGATTATATCTTTTCTGATATCAATAGTGTTGTGCTTGCTTATGAGAAAAGGTATAATAAAAGTATCAGTAAAGTTGTTTTAGTTGGTGGAGGTTCTCTTCTAAAAGGATTGTTGAAAAAAGCTAAAGAAAATTTTCATACAGAAGTTATTTATAGTAATCCTTTTTCCAAAATAGAAGCACCAGCTTTTCTCGGACCGATTCTAGAAGTTAGTGGTCCCGAATTCTCAGTCGCAGTAGGTTTAGCCCTACGACAATTATCATAACCTTGCGGGTTGTTTTAATAAATCAAATACATTATATATATGGAAAATTCATTTCAAACATCATTTATCCCAAAGAAGCCAATAACTTCTATTGTTTCGGATAAAGAACCAAAAAGTTTTTTTTCTATGATATCAATTTTTATATTAGTAGCTTCTTTGGTTCTTCTTGCTTCATTATTTATATATAAAAATTATTTAACAAAACAAAAAGAAACTGCATCAGCATCTTTGTTGATTGTTCGTGATAGTTTTGAAGAAAGTACAATAGAAGAATTAGATTCATTTAACAAAAAAACAGATGCAGCGAAGCAAGTTTTAAATAAACATATTGTTTTGTCCCCTATGTTTACTTTATTGGGGGATATAACTATTTCTCAAGTTCAATATACAAAGTTTGAACAGAAAAATGAGAATGGATTATTTTCTGTAAATATAGAAGGATTAGCTCGTGATTATAGATCTATTGCTCTGCAAGCTGATATATTCAATAGTTCTAAGGGTTCTTCTTTTAAGAATGTTGTTTTTTCTAAATTAACGAAAGATAAGAACGGCAATATAAGTTTCAATCTTGAATTTGATGTTGATGCCAATTTACTTTCTTATGAGAAAAATAGTTTATTGGCACCTCAGGTTTCCAATAATCCTGTTTTACCTGATAATTCACCATTACAAAATTTAGAAAATAAAACACAATAATTTTATGAGATTTATTTTTCCAATTTCATTGATAGTAATAGCAGGAATAATATTCTTTGTATTTGCTAATCCTATTTATGGAGAAATAAAACAATTAAAGACAGATATATCTACTTACAAGACAGCATTGGATAGTTCAACAGAATTACAAAAAACCAGAGATTCTTTAATTGAAGTATATAAAAATATAAAAAAAGAAGATAAGGAACGTCTTGATCATTTTTTACCCAATACAATCAACAATATTGGCTTAATTCTTGAAATAGAAAAAATTGCTAGTTTACACGGAATGCCCATAAAAGATATTAAATTTGAGGCGAAAAATCTTGGCAATCAAAATGGAACAAATACAGAAGGTATGGTTATCGCGGAGAATGATCCTAGTAGCAATCTCCCCTATGGAGTTTTCCCCATGGAATTTGTTATAGAAGGGAGATATGATACTTTTATGTTATTTTTAAATGATTTAGAGCATAATCTACGTTTAGTTGATATCAAATCAATTTCTTTTACAGTTCCCAATAAAAGCAATTCACCACTTGATATAAATAATCCAAATATTTATAGTTATACATTAAAAGTTGAGACATATTGGCTCAAATGAATAATATGAAAAAAGTATATAATAAATTTTTAATAGTGTTGACGATTATAATCTTTGTAAGTGGATCTTATTTATACTTTTCTAATGAGGAGAGTAATAATATCGTTCCGGTAGCCTTCGGAAGTTCTTTGGACTCATCAAATAACACAGACTCAGCTTCTACTTCTGCACCAAACGACATAAATTCAGATATCTCATTTTTAACTTCACTTGTCGCTCTCAAAAGAATAAGTATAGATACATCACTTTTCACAAATATATCTTTTAATGCACTTCAAAATAATGGAGTTAAAATCGAGCCAGTTGAGCCAGGAAGAATAAATCCTTTTGCTCCAATGGATATTTATATAAACAATGATACGTCAGCTCCTCTTTCTAAGATTATTACAGACCAACCAACTCAAATTACAGATAAAACTGTTACTTTTAATGGGACAGTAAATCTAACAAGTGGTGTTACTGATACTTACTTTGAATATGGTCCAACTCTAAGTTTGGGTAATCTTACAACAATAGTTAAACAATCTCTCGTTGGTACATTTATTAAAAATGTTTCAGGATTAAATCCTAAAACGAACTATTTTTATAAAGCTTGTGCAAAAGTAAATAATATTGCACTTTGTGGAGAAGTAGTTTCATTTAATACAAATTAATTCATGATACTTTTAGAAGAACTTGTAAAACGTGGCATTCTTAGAGAAGAGCAAGTATCTGAAGTTGTCCAAATTGCAAATGAAAAACATGATGGCAATATAGACGAAGCTCTACTTAACTTTGATCTTGATGAAGAAAAAATCCTTGAAGCGAAAGGAGATATTTTTGGTATACCAATAAAAAATATTAATCCAAAAGATGTTCCTCCTTCAGTTTTTAAATTAATTCCAGTTGATGCGGCAAAAATATATCATTTTGTTCCACTTAATCTCACAGATAGTTTTTTAGAAGTTGGCATAATTGATCCAGACAATATTCAAGCTATAGACGCCCTTACTTTCATCACTGCGAAATTGAATAAACCTTATAAATTATTTTTAATAGCTACTTCAGTTTACAACAAGTTGCTAGATATATATGAAGGGACAAGTAGTAGTGAAGTTGACCAAGCTCTCAATGAACTTGATTACGAGATTGCCGAAGAAGCAAATAGTGGAACTTCTGCAATTGAATCAAATTTAAAAAAAACAGATAACTCTAAACCAGGAGATGAAGAAAAAATTGTTGAAGATGCTCCAATCATAAAAATAGTTGCGGTTATTCTCCGCAATGCTGTGGAGGGACTTGCTTCTGATATTCATATTGAAAATACAGGGGATAAAGTGAAAGTTCGTTTTCGTGTAGATGGAGTTTTACATACGACTTTATTTCTACCAATGAATGCTTACAATGGAGTGATAGCTCGTATTAAAATTCTAGCTAAATTAAGACTCGATGAAAAAAGAAAACCTCAAGATGGTGGTTTCTCAGCAAAGATAAATAATCGAAAAATAGATTTTCGTGTTTCTTCAATGCCATCGTATTATGGGGAGAAGATTGTTATGCGTATTTTGGATTCAGAGAAAAGTATTCAAAAACTCAACGATCTTTCTTTATCTGAAGATAATCTAATTCTCATAAGAGAAGCTCTTTCTCGCCCATATGGTCTACTTTTAATTACAGGTCCAACTGGTTCTGGTAAAACAACTACACTGTATTCAATGTTAGCGGAATTAAACAAGGATGATAAAAATATTGTTTCATTGGAAGACCCAGTTGAATATAAGATTGACGGAGTGAATCAGTCTCAAATTATGCCAGAAATAGGATACACTTTTGCTTCAGGGTTACGTTCTATTCTTCGTCAAGACCCCGATATAATATTGGTAGGAGAGATACGTGACAAAGAAACAGCTGAACTTGCGATTCAAGCGGCTCTTACAGGACACTTGGTTTTATCTACTCTTCACACCAACAATTCCATTGGGGCAATTCCTCGTCTCATTGATATGGGAATAGATCCTTATCTTATTGCCCCAACTCTGATTCTTTGTATTGCTCAACGACTAGCACATAAAATTCATCCAAAATCTAAACATGAAATCCCTATCGATGAATCAACTCGCATAATTTTTGATAAGCAATTTGCTGATTTACCAGATGAATTTAAGTCGAAATTAAATATAAATGGAGGTACTGTATTTGAAGCAGTTCCTTCTCCTGAGAGTGTGTCTGGTTTAAGTGGACGTGTTCCTCTATTTGAAATGTTTAAAATAGACAAAGAAATGCAAAATGTTATTCTCAAACATCCTCAAGAACAAGATATATATAAACTCGCTCGCTCCAGGGGGATGCTTACTCTTCGTGAAGATGCTATTGTCAAATGTATAAAAGGGGATGTCCCTATAAAAGAGATTTATAACTTTTAGTGTAAGGTGTAGTAAAACTTTAATAATTATATTATAATAATTGATATATGGAAAAAGAACCTAAGAAAATTTTAATAGTTGATGATGATAGTTTCCTCCTTGATATGTATTCTTTGAAATTTAGTAAATCTAATTTTACAGTTTCAACTGCGCTTGGTCCGGAGTCTGCACTTGATAAATTACGAGCGGGTCTTGATCCAGAAATAATTTTACTCGATATAATGATGCCAGTAATGGATGGATTTGAATTATTAACTAAAATAAAAGAAGAAAATCTATCTTCAAATTCTATAGTAATTTTTCTTTCAAATAGAGGTCAATCATCTGATGTAACTCAAGCCGAAAGTCTTGGTGCTTCAGGTTACATAGTGAAAGCTTCTAGTACCCCAGCCGAAGTCATAAATAAAGTAGTTGATATAATTAATAATATAAAAAAATAATAGTATGGATTATAAAACTTATTTACATGAATTACTTGAAAACCTAATAAATGAAGATGGCTCAGATTTGCATTTGGGGGTAGGGCGTAAGCCCGCTATAAGGA
Organism: Minisyncoccota bacterium; assembly: GCA_041666225.1. GTDB lineage: Bacteria > Patescibacteriota > Minisyncoccia > Phycocordibacterales > UBA9973 > UBA8515. Next base: position 25,473 of record JBAYHJ010000010.1, read on the forward strand.
TAAATGGTCAGCTTGTTTTCCTTGTAAACCATAATGCTATGACCGAAGTTGAAGTTTTGGGAGTTTTAGGTGAACTTATCGGAGCAGAAAGAGTTAAAAAATTTTTAGAAACAAAAGAAGTTGATTTTTCAAGTAATCTAAACAATGGTAAAGTTCAATTGCGTGGCAATGCTTTTTTTCAACGTGGGATGGTTTGTATCGCCATAAGATTGGTTCCAAAAGCAAAATCATTTGAGGATTTAAATTTACCAATGATACTAAAAGATTTTACTCGAAAAAAACAAGGATTCTTTTTGGTTGTTGGTCCTGTTGGACAAGGTAAGTCTACCACTTTATCTACAATGATTAATATGATAAATAATGAAACCTCAACTCATATTATGACCATAGAAGACCCAATAGAATTTATTTATCAACCAGATAAATCAATTATCGACCAACGGGAAATCGGAGTAGATACTGAAGATTTTCTTATGGCTCTCAAATCAACTTTCAGAGAGGATGCAAACGTTATTTTGATAGGGGAAATGCGTGACAGTGATACTATCGCCGCCGCTGTTACTGCGGCTGAGACGGGGCATCTGGTTCTCTCAACTTTACATACAAATAATGCTTCTCAAACTATTGATCGTATTATTGATTCTTTCCCCGCAGGACAACAAGGACAAATTCGTTTACAATTAGCCGCTAGTTTGCTTGGAGTTTTTTCACAACGTCTAATTCCTCGAATATCTGGAGGGCGTATTCCTGCCTATGAACTTCTCATAAATAATAAAGCCATTGCCAATCTTATTCGTGAAAAAAGAACTCACGAAATCGATACAGTTATAGAAACTTCTTCCCACGAAGGCATGGTAGACATGAACAGATGTCTTATTGATCTAGTCCAAAGAGGGGAGATAAGCCTAGAGAGTGCTTATGAATATGCCATTAATCCTAAAACTTTAGAGCAAATGTTATAATTTATGTTATTTAATTACGAGGCCATTGCGAATAACAACGAGAAGAAAACTGGAGTCATTGATGCTAGTTCTCAGGATTTGGCTATCGCTGCGATTCAACGTCGTGGATTAATGATTTCTTCTATTAAAGAAAGTGTTAATAAAAATAGTTTTATGAATCTTTCTTTTTTTGGACAAGGAAAAGTAGCCATGAAAGATATCGTGATTATGTCACGACAAATCTCAACCTTGTTTGAATCTCAAGTGTCGGCCCTGAAAGCTTTTAGTCTGATTGCTTCCAATACAGAAAATAAAGCATTAGTTACTGTCTTAGATACCGTAGCGGAAGATATCAAAGGAGGAATTTCTATTTCACAAGCATTAGGGAAACATAAAAATGTCTTTTCTGATTTCTATGTAAATATGGTTAAGGCCGGAGAGGAAACAGGAAAGCTAACTCAGACTTTTTCATATCTAGCGGAGTACCTTGATCGTCAATATCAGCTTACCGCAAAGACTAAAAATGCCCTTATTTATCCAAGTTTTGTCATCGGAGTATTCGTTTTAGTTATGATCATGATGTTTGTTTTCATTGTACCTAAGCTTGCCGCTATCATTGTTGAATCTGGAATGCCGATACCATTTTTTACCAAGATTATAATGGGAGTTAGTGATTTATTTGTAAACTATGGACTCTTTTTGTTGGTAGGAGTTATTATTCTTGTAGTCTTTCTTGTTAAATATTTAAAAACGGCAACAGGAAAATTATATTTTGATAGTTTAAAAATTTCAATTCCAGTTTTTAAAAATATTTATACCAAACTTTATCTTTCAAGGATGTCAGACAATATGGATACGATGCTCTCTTCGGGTATTCCGATAGTGAGAGCCATAGAACTCACTGGTGCGGTGGTGGGGAATCGTGTCTTTGAAAATATTTTAAAAGATGTAGCCGAAGATGTAAAAAGTGGAAGTTCACTTTCAGATGCATTTGTAAGACACAAAGAGATTCCTTCCATAATGTCTGGAATGATAAAAGTTGGAGAGGAGACGGGGTCTATTGGTAGTATTTTGAAAACCCTTGGGCACTTTTATGCCAGAGAAGTAAATGAAGCTGTAGACACAATGGTGGGATTGATAGAGCCCATAATGATAGTTATGCTTGGGCTTGGAGTTGGGGTTTTACTCTCGGCTATTTTAATGCCGATTTATAATATTGCAGGAGGAGTAAATTAAAAAGATATCCACAGATAGTATAGTATTGTGTTTGTTTTTGGTTTTTATGATATAATGAGATTATCAGAATAAGGTCGCGTCTTTTTTAAAGACAAATTATTATCAGTTTTAATATTAATATTTTCCGCTCAAGCGGATCCGCATCAAAGCGGAAAATAAATTATGAAAAAAAATAAAGGTTTTACATTAA
>JBAYHJ010000011.1:0-25822 GCA_041666225.1 Minisyncoccota bacterium
CTTAAAATGAAAAATAATTTCAGAATACGGATTTCGATCTCTTTCCGTTCTGTTTAAAACCGGTCTTTTAAATTGATTCACAATTTTCATTCCTGATTTTTCGGCAATTTCTGGGTATAGATTAAACTTATCATTAGCAACAAGAAATACATCAAAGTCTTTTTTAAAGTATTTCTTGCAATTATTTAACACATTTACTATTCCCTCTACATAGGATCGTCGAGCTTCTATTCCTTGCCCTTTATATAAAGGACCAATTTCTAATTCATCTTTTCGTTTAAATCCTAGTAAGTCATAAGCATAGGCATGCTGTTCATGATAATCAATTTGCCCTACATATGGAGGTGAACAAAAAATACCAGCTAATTTTTGTTTCTGTAAAATTTTAGAGAATTCTGGATTTTGTTTTTCTATTTTTTCAAAAATATCTACAGCCCTTGAATCTCCTGTTATAACTGAATAATGAACTGGTTTGCGTAATTTATTAAATTCTCGTATACGATTTAATGTATCAAGAGCATAACGATTAAGCATTGTTTTAATAGAAAAAAGTGGCTTACAAATCTTTTTATGTTTATAACAATAATAAGTTGTGAGTTGTGGTTCTTTTAATGTTGCCAAATCACTGTGTGTTGTTGCACGACATGATCTAATCGTTCGGCTTAAAATAAGTGCAAGAATTTTTCGTGTTTTAATATCCTTTTCTTGTTTTATTGTTTCAAATACATGATTGATTTCAAGACGAACGTTATTCATAAACCAAATATCAAGAAATGAATCAGACTTGTCCTGCTTAATTTTAATTGAATATTTTTTGAGTAATTTTTGATAAATTGGTAAAAATTCTTTCTCTTTTTCTATAGCAAAATTCTTTTCATTAAAACTTCCCTGATTAATTTTATATTTGAAATCATACCCCGGAAAGTATGTTGTATTAAACTTAGAAAGTTCAGATAGGAGTTCATTATCAAATTCTTGAATCTTATTATCACATTCAAAAGAATCAAGAGTGTTCATCAATTTTTTAATTGCCTTTTGTAAATACTCATCATCATAATGAGTTGCTTTACAGCTAGAAATCATGCAATTAAATTCTGAAACATCTATACCAATAGAATGAATACCCGTTTCAATCGATTGAATAATTGTTGTACCAGAACCCAAAAATGGATCAAGTATAATATCACCTTTTTTAAAATAGGCTTCTTTTTTAAAATCATCAGTATGACTATCTATAAAATATTCAACAAGTTGCGGAATATATTTCCCTTTATATGGATGAAGCCTGTGAACGTGTTTTGTGGTATCTACTTCTCTTAAATTATCAAAAGAAAGAGTCCAGTTTAAATCATCCCCTAAATTCTTTTTCCAGCTTACTTCTCTTTTACCATTATATGAATCGTAATATTTCTTTAAATCATTTAAATCAACCATAGTAGAGCCATTCTCTCCATGTTTTTTTACTTTTCCATACTGAACTAAATATGAAATATTAGTTGGTAAAACTTCTTTTTCAAGAAGATTTGTTGCCCATTTTGATGCTTCTGATATTGATACTAATATTGGTGTCATAAGATTATATTATTATTTATTAAAATTCTTTTCTAAGTACTCCCACGACCTTTCCTTGTATTTCCACATTTGTTTCATAAAAAGGTTTCATGTAATGATTCGCGGGAACAAGTTTTATGCGATCTTTTTCCCTATAAATCTTTTTTAATGTAACCTCATTCCTATCTGGCATATATGCAACTGCTTTTTCTCCATCATCAACTGTTGACTGCTCTCGTATTATCACAATATCACCATCTGATATTCCTTCTTCAATCATACTTCGTCCTGAAACTTTTAATGCATAATAATTTGCTCCAGATGAAAGCATGTTACGCGGAACTTCAATTGATTTTTGATCAACAATTGCTTCAATTGGTCCTCCAGCAGAAATGATGCCCATTAAAGGAATTTCGGCAATTAATAATTTAGGATTGCGAAGTTCCTGTATAGATCTTTTTTTACCTTTTTCTACAGTTAGAAGATTCTTCTTGCGAAGTGAGTAAACATGTTCATGTACTGTTGGAACAGAAATATTAAAATGTTTTGCTATTTCAACTAAAGATGGAGAATACCCGTTTCCCTTACGATATTCTCTAGAAAACTCCAAAATCTCCGCCTGTCTTTTTGATGGCCTTCCTATACCTATATTACTTGACTTTATATTCATGCTAGTATTATACTACCTAAAGATAACCTAAACAAGTCCACGTTATCCACATTATTAGTTAATTAATTAAAACAATATGATTAGTGAAGCGTATTTAATGGCAACAAAGAGATTGCCCGATATGATGACAGCAATACAAGATGCTGGTGTTCCTTCAAGATTTACAAATGAATTCCTTAAATCACTTGGATTTAAAAGTACTAATGACAGAGCTTTTATCAGTGTTATAAAAGGTATAGGTTTTTTAGATGACTCTGGTTCACCAACAGAAAGATATAAGGCGTACAAAAATAAGTCAGAATCAAAATCTGTATTAGGCCAAGCTCTCAAGACTTATTATGAAGATTTATTTTTAGCGAACGAAAAAGCTAATGATCTTTCGATTGACAAACTGAAAGGTATATTTGCAACAAAAACTGGTAAGGGGGATTCTGTTGTTCAACAGATGGCCTTAACATTTAAAGCCCTCGCTTCAATCGCAGAGTTTGGTGACGGGGTAACTAAACAAAAAATTAAAATAGAAACAAAAATAGATACAGAGGAAATTTCACTACCAACAAATAATAAAAAAGCAGAGGCAGAATTTCATTATAATATACAGATTCATCTTCCAGTCACGAAAGATATTTCTGTTTATAATGCTATTTTTAAAAGTATAAAAGAACATCTTATATGATAGATAGAACACAAAATTTTATCTTTAAAGGAATGTTATTAAATTCAGAACTTGAGGCCTTAGAAGAAATTGGAATAGTTACCAAAGAAACACCATCACTTGAAGTATCATCTAAGGAAAGTAATCCAATATCACTTGAGGATTTTAGCCCAATGATTCGTTTAAATGGAATTAAAATGGCAAGTGTATATATGGCATTTTACTGTTTTGAGAATTCCGTGAGAGATTTAATCAAAGAAAGATTAAAAGAAAGAATAAGTTCTGATTGGTGGGAAAAATCTGTTCCAACAAAAATTAGAGATGAGGTCAAAAGGAGAAAAAATAAAGATTCAAAAAACAAATGGCATGCTCCGCGTGCATTAGATGAAATTTCATATACCGACTTTGGTGATATGTCCAACATAATCTGTAATCAATGGGAACATTTTGAAGATCTGTTCCCTTCACAAGATTGGGTTCGTACTAGAATTGGTGATTTAGAACAATCAAGAAATGCGATTGCACACAATAATGCGTTAACAGAACGAGATATAAATAGAATAAAAATGTATCTAGATGATTGGGTAAAGCAGGTAGGTTAATATTTATAAAGGTCGATAATTATTAGAATAATGAAATAAATTTATGGCAAAAACAAGTAAAAAAGTTGGTGGACTTGCATCAAAATTGTTAAGGAAAGACCTTCCTCGAAACAAAGAGAAGTCAGTCGCTGCAAGTGCATTACGTCAACGAAGAGGAAAGTAATTGGGTACTTCGAAAAAGCGACCTATCAGTTAGAGCTTCATCGCCTGAGAAATATCTAAATGAGAATACGCTGTAATGCTTGGCAGAGAATAGCGAACAAACGGCGCACCCTCGATAAAACACCACACATTGTGTGGTGTTTTAATTTTAAAATAATCATTATGAAAATTCTTATTCCCGTTCCTATTGAATATCCAAGAATAGAATATATTAAAACTTTCAACTATTATGTAAAGCAAGTTTTTCTTTTCCTTATTAAAATAATTCCCGCCATTAAAAAATTTATCAAACAAATATATAGTGGTTTTGTTTCTTTTTTAAAAATACTAATAGTATAGGGAATTACTGATAGAACCATTAGTATTCCAGATGTATAGCCTAAAAATTCTTGCATGCATTAATAATACTAAAGTTAAATTTTATATCAAAATCTACCTGCTTCACAAAATCACATTTTAAGTATAGAATAACATCAAAATTAATACAAAAACTATGAAAGATAAAAATCAGTATAGTTTCAGGCGGAAACTATACGGTGGATTAGCCATCGTTTCTATATTTTTAACAATAATTTTATTTCTAATATCACAATTTATTAGAGATGGAATATTTGAAGTTAAAGATATTAGTGCCACATTTGGGATATTTAGTTATTTCTTTTTGACACTATCAGCAATTTTTCTTGGTTTAGAAATAAATTTCTACGACAAGGAAAAAAGAGACAATATATAAAAAAACCTCAATCAACAAATAGATTGAGGTTTTTTAGAAAACAAATTACATAGGATTACTTGGTGTACTTGTAGGAGTGGCAACTTCACAAGCCTTGCAGTCTTTCTTGTGAGTTGTGATCAAATATATAGCGGATAGACCAACTAAGATGTAAACAATTTTTGAGATAAAAGCACCTTGTCCTCCAAAAATATTTCCAATATCCCAACTAATTAAACCAACAAGTAACCAATTTAAACCTCCTACTATGACCAAAACAAGCGCGATACAATGTAGAGATTTCATATTATTTTTTAATTTTTTAACTAATAATTTCGACGCATAGAACTTTTACATTTATATTATACCAAATAAATAAATTTTTAATAGTAATTTTTGTGATAAAATACATAAATATGGAAAATAAACCAAAATTAACAGTTTCTGGGTATAGAGGTGTATGGGGTACAACTCTAAACAATGAAATTGTTACAAATTATACAAGGGCTTTTATAAAATTCGTTAGAGAAAATATTAATGAAAATCCAACTATTCTTCTTGGTCGCGATGGTCGCGAAAGTGGACCTGAAATTAAAGAAACAATCATAAAAACCCTAAATAATTTGGGTGTAAATTCTGTATATGGTGATATTCTACCTACCCCGACAGTATTATTTGCAGTAAAAAAACATGAATATAGTGGGGCAATAATTATTACAGCAAGCCACAACCCTCGAGAATATAATGGATTGAAATTCGTCACAAATAAAGCTCTATTCACAAGTGAAAAAGAAGTAGAAATTATAAAAGAAAATTACAAAAATATGAGCTCTGATAATTTAATACCAGAAAGTAACCCAACCTATACAGAAAATTCTAATCTACCCAAAGAACATGCTGACCAAATAATTCAAAATATTAATATTGAAAAAATTCGCTCACAAAAATTCAAAGTAGCAGTTGATATGATAAATGCTTCCGCTTGTGTACTCGACCCATATTTATTTGAACAATTGGGAGTAGAACTTGTCCCGCTTAATGATACCCCAAATGGAATTTTTGCTCACAAACCAGAACCGCTTCGTGAAAACCTAGGTGACATTACAAATCTTGTTAAGGAAAAAGGTTGTGACCTTGGTTTTGCTCATGACCCAGACGCCGACAGGCTTATAGTTATCAATGAAAACGGTGTAGCAATTTCTGAAGAATACACCCTTGCTCTTGGGGTTGAAGCGATACTCTCTAAAAATATAAATGATAAAGTTGTGGTAAATATGTCGACATCACAAATGAATAAGGATATCGCCGAAAAATACGGAGGGATTTGTGTTAGGACAAAAGTCGGTGAGGCAAATGTTGTCGCTGGAATAATAGAAAATAATGCAATCATTGGAGGCGAAGGTGGTGGTGGTATCATCTACCCTACTATAAATATGGCTCGAGATAGTTTTGTAAGTTTAGCTTTAATTCTAGAATTACTCGCCGAAAGAAATCAAACTGTCAGTGAGTGTATAGCAACACTTCCAAAATACGAAATGCTAAAAGATAAAGTTCCTGTTGTTGGAAGTTTAGAAGAAATGTATTTAAAAATGAAGAATCATTTTATTGATTGCGAAATAAATGAACTCGATGGACTTCGTCTAGATTTCTCAGATAGTTCTTGGGTTCACCTTCGTCCATCAAACACTGAACCAATAGTTAGGCTCTACGGTGAAGCAAAAACGAAAGAAAAGATTGAAGAATTATTTATAGAAACAAAGAAAGTAATTTCATAGAGTCTCACCAAAATGGACACAAACTCTGCCATGGCAGAGTTTGTGTCCATTTTTGATATTAATATACCTCTTCCTGATAACATTTCTCACAATATACAATCTCAGATCTTTCAGGTGCATACGAAGTCTCAAATTCATTAATACATCCTTCTTTCATACAAGTTCGATGCCATAATTTCATGGGGTTTCTTTGAGATAGACGTTCATAGTGGCGACAGTTAGGACAAAGTCGTGGAATAGGTAGATTCATACGTCTGTAGAAGGATAGTTCTTCGGGTATTATCTTGAATGCTTCGGTGCATTGTTGATTGCATGTTCCCTTATGGGCACATTCAATGATTTTAGTGGTTATATCGTCATTTATATCATTGATATTGTCAGGGATATCATTTGTATGTATATCTATACTGTAATGTCTTTCTTCTTTATCTTTCCATTTATAACCTTGTTGTATAGCTTCTTCTTTTATTAATGGGAAGTACTCTTGGGCTACGGTTTCATTGTAAGCAAATGGGGATAATTCTGTTGGGAAGAATTCTCCGTACTTATATACTCTACCTTTACTATCAATATATGGCATATCGTTCATGTGTTTGATGATTTTAGGGACTAGTTCCTCGTATTCTTCCTTGGTATATTGGCGGTTGAGGATGCAGTATTGTTTGGAGTTAAGACTCACACAACCAAAGAGATTTCTTGAATTAGATACACAACTATAAACAAAAAAAGAATCTGAAGTATTGCTGGTTGCAACTCCAAATTTTGTATTACTGGCTGAACCTGGACCATTGCATTCATAACAAAGTTCTGGATTGGTAGCAGTAGTAATATCATAATTATCTGACCCTCCTCCTTTTAAAAAGCGCCAGATGTATTTAGAATTATTTGTTTCATAAACATCAAATGAATTGTGACAGTTATGAGAGTGTTCTATACTATTACCAGAAACATTTTCTGAGTTTGTAATATCGGCAAACTTTCTAATTGATTTTAATAATTTATTTTTATAAATATCTTTTATCTTTTCAAGATTTTCAAATGAATTCAATTTAAAAGATTCAATTTTTTCTAGATATTCTTCTTTTGTAAATTTTTCATTAAAAATATAATATTGTTTATTCCTTAAATTCCAACAGCCAAAACAGTTCGAGCAATTTTTACAATTATATAAAAAGATAGAGTCAATACAAGAACTTGCTTTTAAACTTAAAGAAACACTAAAACAATTATTGCAATCAATGCATTCATACAATAAATCACTATTGCGAGAAGAAAGTAAATCTATATAATTTTTACAATCATTTATACCATCTGAATAACAGCAATTCTCGTTTCGATTTGCCGAAAAAATAAGATAACAGTTTTTTGAATCAATCGTCATGTTTGTATAATCACTGTTTATCATATTTATTCCACCAACATTAGGTAGTGGTACTTCTTTAAGAAGATTAAAAAATTGAAGGAAAAAAGGCTGGGAAAAATCATAATCTCTACCATAGTCGAGAGGGTTAAATTTATCGGACCACCAATATTCTTTATCAGAAACTTTTAATGGTTTATCATTAGAATACACAGACAAAATATTTTCACTATGACCCTTTATTGAGCACTTGGTTCTATATAGATTTCTAACATTGCGCCAAATCATTCGGCGCTTCATCCTACACTCCGGACAAAAAGTTGGTGGTGGGACTTTAATTTTTTCATAAAACAAAAAATCATCTGGCTCTATCGTAAAGTCATTTTTACAATTCTGACAATTTTTTGTTTGTGATTCCATATTATAATTATATAACATTATTTTATAATTTATAATTACCAACTTCTGTTCTCTTTATATGTAGAGCTAATGTTGGAATTCCAAGAGCTAGTCCTATTTCATGAGCAATAAAGCGGACATATACACCACTTCCACAAGCAATTTTCAATGTAATTGTTTTAAAATTCTCTTCTTTTTTGTCTTTTAGAATATTCTGCCAAATATTTAGAATTTCTTTCTGCCGAAAATCTCCACCAACTTGAGATATATCTTTTTGAATTTTTTTTAAAAGTTTATCTCCCAAAATAGAGCCATCTTTAATAATTTCTATCTTCTCAACAAATACATCATGCGATGGGATAGTTATGTTCTCAAGCTTCCCCTCCCGCGCCCACTGGTATAATGGCTTACCCTCGACGGTTCGAGAAGAATATGGAGGATAAAATTGTTTTATTCGGCCAGTGAATTTTGAGAGTACATTTTGAATTTTTGGAGCGAAGTCATCATGCAAATTTTTATGGTCTGGCTCCTCGTCCTCCCTCATCCGAGGACCTAAAAATTTGTATGATGACGAAGCGACTTCACTTGTGATTAACCCCATCACATCATAAGTATCGGTGGCAAAACCAAACAAAATTTCAACTTCATAAACTTTTCCAAGTTTTAAATATTCATCCTTTTTTAAACATTCATCTCCTATAAGGATTATAAGTACACCCTCAGCAAGAGGATCAAGTCTACCAGCATAGGTTAAAGGTAAATGAGCCAGTTTGGACTCTGTTTTTTTAATCTCATTTATACATTCAAGAGGGGTTTGCCCTGGTTTTTTATTCACAATCCTAATGTTGTTCTCCATATTGCCATATTATCATATATATGATAATATTCCCTTTAGGTAGGTAATCTATTTTTCTATCGGACACAAAATTGAGAGAAAGAATAAACAATCAAATACGAGCGTCAGAGGTTCGTGTAATCTCAAACGAAGGAGTTAATCTAGGTGTTTTGAGTATTAAGGAAGCTCTATCCCAAGCAAGTGCTTTGGGTCTTGATTTGATTGAAATTTCTCCTAATACTAATCCTCCAATAGCAAAAATCGCAGATTACGGTAAGTACAAATACGAACAAAATAAGAAGCAGAAGAAGGCTAAAGCAGGTTCAAAAACAACAGAAACTAAATCTATTCAAATAAAGATAGGGACTGGAGATAATGACCTTGCACTAAAAGCTAGAAAAGCTTCGGAATGGCTCAAAGAAGGTCATCGCATAAAAGTAGAACTATTCTTATCAGGACGTTCTAAGTACATGCCAGACCCATTCTTAAGAGAAAGACTCGATAGAGTACTTCACCTTATAACAGAAAATTATAAAGTAGCAGAAGATTATAAAAAGGGTCCAAAAGGTCCAACTATTACAATAGAGAAGGATAAGGGAACAATAGCTCCCCAACCACCTCAAAACATATAATAATTTATGAGTATCAAGACAAATAAATCTTTAACAAAGCGTTTGAAAGTTACCAAGAATGGTAAGATTTTATCACGTGCACCAGGATTCAATCACTTCAACGCAAAACAATCACGAACAAAGCAATTAGGGGGAAAAAAGATGAATCAACAAAATTTTACAAACAAAACAACCAGAACTTATTTACCAAACGCATAAGAATAATTAAGAATTAATAATTAAGAATTAAGAATTTATGACAAGAGTAAAAAGAGGAACAATCAAACATAAGAAAAAAAAGAATTTACTAGCCCAGACAAAAGGTTTTCGTTTTGGACGTAGTACAAAGGTAGCTCAAGCCAAAGAAGCGCTAAAACACTCAGGAAATTATTCTTTTGCTCACCGTAAAGATAAGAAAGCTGACGCACGAAGTCTATGGACAACACGCATCAATGCTGCAGTTCGCCCACTTGGACTTTCCTACAGCAAATTCATGGATGGACTTAAGAAAAAAAATATTATGATTGATCGAAAAATCCTTTCTGATTTAGCTCAAAAGAATCCAGAAACATTCCAAAGGATAGTAAAAAATATTGCTTAATATATAAAATCACCCAGACTAAAGTCTGGGTGATTTTTTAACATTCTATTTCTACAATTTCTCCAGCTGTTGGAGTAAAAGCTTTTACTCCAAGATTATCACGTAATTTTTGAGCTAAAAACATGGCAGATTTTGGTTCACCCATTACTACAAAAACTTTTTTAAGAGTCTGAGCCGTATTTTCAACAAACTCTACTAAATGATCAGAGTCTTTATGCCCAGAATATCCACTTATTTTAGCTACATTTGCCTTTATATGAACCTCTTCTCCCATTATATGAACTTTGTTTGCTCCATCACTTATCAAACGCCCTAAAGTTCCAACAGATTGATAACCTGTGAGTAATATCGTGTCATTTTTATTTGGAAGATAATTTTTTTCATGATGTAAGATTCTTCCACCATTAGACATTCCACTTCCAGCAATAATTATTTTGGGCGATGGTGTGTGCAAAATTGCTTTTGAATCTTCTGTTTCTGGGGTTTCTCTTAACCCAGGGAAGTCAAATAATTTATCTCCTGTAGCGATTATATCTCGTGCTTTTTTATTAAAATATTTATCATACTTTAAATAAATATCAGTTAGTTTAATAGAAAGTGGCGAGTCCAAAAAAATTGGCATTTGTGGAATGATTTTATTTTCAACTAAGGAATTTATTTCATAAAGCAATTCTTGTGTACGCTCAAGAGAAAAAGTTGGAATAATAAGTGTTCCTTGGTGTGAATAATTTTCTCGAATAATTTCCTCAAGTTTTTTCTTTCTTTCATCTCGATGTTCATGATTTCTGTCACCATAACATGATTCCATTATCATATAATCTGCATCTTTAATCTCTTCAGTGTCAGGAAGAAGTGGCGAGGGAGAATTTCCAAGATCACCAGTGAAAACAATTTTTTTATGATTATAAATTATTTCTAACATTCCCGAACCAAGAATATGCCCAGCATCTTTATATGAAAATTGAAAACCATGATCTACATTTAACTTTTGACCATATTCAAGAGTCTCCCAATTATCGAGAGCTTTTTTTATATTTTCTGGTGTATATATTTTATCTAATTCATTTTCAACATCACGAGACAAAAGATGGGCTGTATCGGCAAGCATTACTTCAGTAATATCTTTAGTTGGAACAGTAGATACGATTTTTCCATTAAAACCTTCACTTATAAGCTTTGGAATTCTTCCAATATGGTCAATATGTCCATGGGTTATAAAAAGTATATCTATAGTAGAAGCATCATACGAAAATTTGGTCCAATTTAAATCATCGACAAACTTTTCTCCTTGGATTAAACCACAGTCAATCAAAAACTTCTTGCCATTCCCTTCCAATAAAAAATTAGCGCCGGTAACAGTACCAGCCCCAGAACAAAAAGTAATCTTCAAATTTTTATCATTCTCCATATAGTTTTTATTATACATGAGATAAGTGAAAATAAAAAATCCTTCCTTTTAGGAAGAATTCTTTATTAGGACTATCGAAGGAAGTATTACCGTAGCTATAAACTAAGGTGGGATTAAGGATGATAAAAATTTGTTAACGTAATAATGTCACAGCTCTTTATCAAAACTTTATATCCCCTAAAAATTTGTTCTAGGTAACACATTTCAAATAATCCTACTTTAAGTATACTCACAACCAGACACGGTGCAAGCAAATTTATATTAAATAGCACACTTTTGACAGTCTAACAAATTAAATTTTGAATAGTTTTTAAAAAATTAGCTATTTGAAACAAAAATATGAAAAAATAAAAACCTCCCGAAGGAGGTTGTTATTTATAGGTCTATTCATCTACTCCAAAACGTTTATATTCATGTATTACAGCATCTCCAAACCAGTGTTTTATTTCGTGCTCAGCTTCTTCTGGTGTCTCAGAACAGTGAACAATATTCATAACTGCTCTTTTTTCTTTGTTCGCAAGAACTGGACTATCAATTGAGAAATCTCCACGAATTGTTCCGACTGTTGCCTGGTAAGGAAGTGTATCACCCGCAAGTTTACGGACAATATCAACAGCATGTAATCCTTGGACAACCATTTTTACAACTGGAGCACTCATCATAAAATTTATTAGCCACTTACGAACTTCTGGCCCAATAGTTGCTGGGTCGGTAGTACCAAAATCTAACATGGCATCATATCCATATTTTTCGTATGTTTTCATAGTTTTAGTACCAAGACGAGTAATCCACTCCTCGTTCTTAGGATAGTGATTATCCATTTGATCAAGTAATGGTGAAGCCATCTCTATTGCAACAATTTTTAGATCACGTTGTTCTATACGCTTAATTACTTCTCCGATTAAACCTTTTCTAACTCCATCGGGTTTAACCATGACATATGTTCTTTCTTCTTTTGGATGTTTCATATATAAATAAATGCTACTTACCAACTTTCTGGGCAAGATTTTTACTAGTTTGTAATAGGAATACTATATCAGAAAAACTTCTATTAAACAAATAATATCTGTTTTAGGTAGTATTTGTTATTTTTTATGATTGTTTATATTTCGCCATGATTTCTTCCTCAACTTCTTCGCGTGGGCGACCAAATTTTAGATATGATAATTCTTTAATTTTATCTACAATCTCTGTATTACCCTTAGGAGTTAAGCTCCAGTGTGAAGTCATACTAAATGGTTTTGTAGGAACACCATTTACAAGCATACTAACGTAAGAATTAAAATTATCTAATTTCATGATATCTGAAGCAGTAAATGTTGGCTTGAATTTCTGTTCTACAAAATTAGCATCTTCAGAACTGATTCGATAAACTGCCATTGAACCAACGTTTCCAAAAACTGCATTTTTTATCCCTTCTTCAAGTTGTGAAATATACTGGTGAGCAACTGTCAAAGATAAACGATATTTACGAGCCTCAGAAAGAATAGAAGCAATAGAATCAGTTGTAACATTTTGGAATTCATCAATATATAAATAAAAATCATTCATTTTTTGCCCATACATATCTACCCGAGAAAGTGCTGCCATTTGAATTTTACCGATGAGAAGAAGTCCGATAAGATTCGCATTGATATCTCCAAGTCTACCTTTTGAAAGATTTACGAGTAATATTTTTTTATTATCCATTATTTCACGAAAATTAAATACGGACTTTTCTTGAAGAACAACTGGTCGCATAATATCGTTTGAAATAAAATTATCAAATTTAGAAGAAATATACGGCACAAAGTTTGCAAGAGATTGATCTCCAGTTGTCTGCTCGGCTCCTATCCAAAATTGTTTAATAATTGGATTCTTACATCTTGCAAGTTTCATATCTCGAAAGGCTTTATCCCCAAGGACTCTAGTGATTTCAAGTAAAGTACATCCTGATTCTGGGTCTTCCATGACCAAGAAAGCACTATTTCTGAAATATTGTTCAAACATAGCTCCCCCTCCAGTCTTCATATCGAAAAGTTTATTGAAGATACTCATAAGTTCGTTCACAACGAAAGTTTTTTGCTCTGGATATTTAGGATCAAACTCAAGCATGTTGAGTCCCATTGGACGGGCTGTATATGCAGGATCAAAATAAATAACATCATCAATACGTTCTTTGGGCACGTAACTCAATATATCTTGAATGTCATTTCCGTGTGGATCAATAAAACAACATCCGTCTCCATTTTTAATATCCTGAGCAATCATATTTTTCAAAATTGTCGTCTTACCAGTTCCGGTCTGACCGATCACATACATATGACGCATTCTATCTTCACGACTCATCCTGATCTCAGTATCTTTACCTCTATAACTATTTATACCAAGAAGTATCCCTTCCGTACCCATTTCAAGAGGAGCAGGAGCAAATCCAGCTTTTGCTTGCTTGAGCTGAGAAGAAACAACTCCATTTGGAAAATGGAAAATAGTTGCAAGTTCTTTCAGATTGAGTGGCATAGAATAATTATCTGAGAAAGTTCTATATGAAAAATCATGAATGAGATTGGCTAACTCAGAACCCTTTGGGTGATTAAAATCAAATCCATTGCGATCGGCTTCAGTAAATTGATTGAAAGATGATTCTATTTCAGACAATATCTGCTTGGAGCGTATTTCTGTTTCAGCTGAAGTTATGATACGAATATTTGTCGCCATAATTGTACTCTTCAACTTTTCTCCAATATATTCAACAGCTTTATCGTTTACTTTCTTTTCTTCTTTCTTTTTTGAAGACCCAAAAAATAATTCACTTGCTAAATTTTTGAATTCTTTTGTAACCTGGCGGGTCATACTTGAAGCCGTACGGACAGACATACCATCTTTTACATCTGCGTGAATTATATGAAATCGCCTTATAATATCTTCATCTTCAGGACAAATAGAAAATTGGATCGATGCTCCTTCTCCACTTTTTTTAAGTTTAGTAAAAACATTTAAAATTATATTGAGTGGATCGTGATCGATGGCATCATAAAGCTTGATTGGATAAACTTCATGGTGAGCAAGAGTAGCATAAGATGCAGAAATAGATGCATTTTCAGAAAAAATATTATAATCATCAGGAACTTCTGTTACTTTAGCATCTAGGTGGACTCCCAACAATTGCTTTTCAAATAATTCTGCTTTATCAGATGGAACAGAAACATAAAAAACAAAACTATCACTGCCTTCCGATAAAGCGATCTCAAGAGTAAAATGATTACGATTGTAATTTTCTTTTCCTTCACCCACTGAATGCATACCAGCATAAAATTGTTCCATGGCTGACAATAATTCCTTTAATCCCTTTTTTTCTTTTTCATTATCTTGAGCATCGGGAAGTGTAATCTCAAAAAGTTTCATATCGAGCGACTTAAAAAGTGGAGTACCTTCTTTTAATCCAGGAACTTTATGTGTGTTGTATAAATATTGAACTATAAAACGATGAAAATCACTGTCGAGATGAGGATTGTCCATCTTGCTGATAATAGACAAAGTATTTGATATTCCTTTATCAAGTAAAATACCAAGTAATTCTTCCATCTTACTATCATGAGATTCTGGTTTCAATCTAAGTACAAGTTTTTCAATATCATTATTTTTAACAACAACACTTTTATGCATCACATCTGTTGGATCATATTTTCTGTATTCAGATATCACATTGTGTGCAAGTTGTTCTTTATTTACTTCTTGTCCCCTATCACCAATTTGCCTTTCACGTTCGGCAATATGTGCACGCAAAAAATCCAACTCTTCTTGAGGAGTTTTAAATTTCGGTACATTATTTAGATTAATTCCTTCCATAAGAATATTATAACAACAAACGAGGAGCAGAAGCAAACAAATAGCAATTTATTTGCTTAAAACATAAAAGAAATAGTTTTTGAAATCATAGCAAACTTTTTCAAGAAAAAATGTCTGGCTCCTCGTCCTCCCTCATCCGAGGACTTTTTTATTGATAAAGTTTGCGAAGATATATATTTATATTAAAGTCAAAATCTCCGCATCACCTTCTGTGATTAAAATGGTATGTTCAAAATGAGCACTTCGTGTACCATCTGCTGTTTTTATCGTCCAATTATCATTTGCAGTAACTATATGATCTTTACCTATATTCAACATAGGTTCAATCGCAATTATCATCCCGGGTATGAGTTTTTGCCCCTTTCCAGCCTTACCATAATTAGGAACATAAGGATCTTCGTGAATTTTTACTCCAACCCCATGCCCAGCAAGTTCTCGAACAATACCGTATTTTCTATTTACAAAAGACTCTATGGCGTGCCCTATGTCGCCTACTGTAGCCCCTCCACGAGCCGCCCAAATGCCTATTTCAAGCGCTTTTTTTGTACTATCGAGTAAATCCTTATCTTTTTTTGAAATTTTGCCTACAGGCACAGTTACAGCATGATCAGTAAAAAGTCCTCTATGTTTTAAACCAAGATCAAGTGATACAATATCTCCTTCTTTAAGTATTTTCTTTTTACTCGGAATTCCGTGAACAATCTCATTGTTTACTGAAATACAAATTGTCGCTGGAAAAGCTTTTGGAGCACCTTCTGGTTTATAATTTAAAAAAGCAGGAATATCACCTTCTTCTTTTATGAGTTTATAAGCATACTGATCAAGCTCATAAGTCGAAATCCCAGGCTTAACCATTTTAGCTGTTTCTGCCAACACCCTAGCGAGCCTTCTGCCTCCTTCTCGTATAATCTCTATTTCCTTCGCTGTTTTGATAATGACTGACATATATAGTGATATTAGAATAAATGATAAATATAAGCAAACTGATAATATTTTACATATTTTATGAGCGATAGCATAATAAATATGTAATCATAAAAACTCAGACTTATAACATTTCATGCAATATATTATTGGGGCTCTTTCTTTTGAGTAATGGGTACTAAAAGGATTGTTACATTTATGACAAGTCCGCTTAAATAATTTCATATTTAAAGCCAGAACATTAACTTTGTCCCAAATTCTGCAAAAAGGACACGATCGTGATAAGGGTAAATTATGTTGACGCAAAAATTGTAATTCCTGATTTATAATTCGAAAACCTCTTTTACATTGAGAACAACCAATTATTTCATTTTTTATACTATCTGACACATCTTTTATATGATCTGGTAAATCACTTGATGGTATAGTAATAGCATATTCTTTATCTTCTGGTTCATACCATCTTAATCCCCTATCAATAACCTCTACTTCGAGTAAGGGAAAAAGTTTGGAAGCAAAAGTATCATTATAAAAATGTGGAGAAAATTCTAAAGGAAAAAATTCACCATACTTATATATGTGTCCTAAATTATTAATATAGGGATTATTATTCATATCTTCTATAATTTCATTTCTTAATTTTTTATATTCTTCTTTAGTATATTGTTTGTTTAAAATACAATATTCAGTTTTTTTAATAGAGACACATCCAAAATGATGAGATCCCCCAGTTGAAAGTTTCGAATATTCAATATCTCTTATATTATGACCTGATTCGTGAGAAAATTTAACATTATTAGCACCATTCCCAATTGTAATTCCTTCATAAATAAGTTCTGCGTTTTCACCCCAATCAACATAATCATATGAGTCTTTAACCTTTCCAATCTTGATTAACATTAAAAACTTAGAATCTTCACAATCAGTTACATCGTAACACTCTTTACAATTTTTTGACTGAAACACATAACTACCAGTAGAATTCACAGCTAAAGTTTCCCAATTAGGACGAGGAATAGAATTCTTAAAATAATCTTTTGCTTTATTTTTCCAAAATTGATATTGCTTATAAGAACCTAGGTCAATTTCTTTTAATTTTTCTTCATATTCTTCCTTTGTAATTTTTTGTCCTTCATATATGTATGATTGATTACGAATGTTTGTTGCGATAAAACAATGATGGGCTCCCTCACAATCCCTAATAAAAGCACAATCATAAGAAGTAGTATTATTACTAGCCCCACCTATTATATTATAAGACTTAAAAAGATTAGAAGAGTCATAAACAGTATCACATTCCATAATACTTCCACTATTATATACATTTTTTACATGTGTAAATTGATACCCAAAGGCAGAATCCTCCCCATAATCAGAATAATAAATTAAATAACAATTTTTTGAATTACCAACATGATTAGTATATGGAGATAATTCTCCGGTAGTTGAATCAATAGAAAGACCCAATATCGGTGTTTTATGTAAGAGTTCATTCCATTGTTCAAAAAAAGTTCTTTTGGAATCATAATCAACATAAAAATCCTTAGCGTCCCAATTATCACTCCACCAACACCTATCACAATAAACAACGTATGGTGCATTTGGGTGATACATAGATAATTTCATTTCTCCACATAAATCACACTTTCTTTTATAAAGTTCAATTCCTTTCATCCATACTAACCTTCTTTGTAAACGACATTCCGAGCAAAACGTTGGTGGAGGAACTTTTATCTTCTCATAAAACAAAAAATCATCTGGCTCGATAATAAAGTCATTTTTACAATTCTGACATATTCTTTTTTCTGCTTTATCTTGCATATAATTGTAATTTTACATCTACGCTATAGCTGAGATTAAATTAATACACTTCTTGTTGGTAACATTTTTCACAGTAAACAATCTCGGGTCGATTTGGATCATATGATGTTTCAAATTCATTTGAGCAACCAGACTTCATACATGTTCGGTGCCATAATTTCCTTGGATTACGTAGGCTAAATCGATCTTGACGCCGACAAGAAAAGCATTTATCTGGTATAGGTAGATTAAGTATTTTATATAAAGTAAGCTCAAGAGAAGTTATTTTATAAGCCATTGTACATAATGTATATTTTTCCTTTTCTTCTATGGAATTTTGGGAGGAGCATTGTATTACTTCGTTTATTATACTGTCTTTTGTTTCATCATAAGTTTCTGGTAAATCTTCAGAATAAAGTGTAATCCCATAATCACGCCCTGGATGATCATACCATTTATATCCCCTTTTTACGGCTTCTTCCTTACTTAGAGGATAATAATCTTGAGCCATTGATTCATTATATGCAAAGGGTGAAAATGAACTTGGAAAATATTCCCCCCATTCTTTTGTGCTTCGCATATGTTCAATTATTTTTTCTTTCAATATTAAATACTCTTCTTTAGTATATTGTTTATTTAAAATACAATATTTCTTACTACGAATCCCAAAACACCCAAAACAGTCTTGAATATTGAAACACATATCACAATAATACGAATCTGTTATAGTATTAAAACAACTTCTAATGAACATTGATCTATTGGGTATTTCTATTCCTTGGGCCTCATAACAAAGTTGTCCGATCATAATTTCTGTGCAATCTAAACAATCCTCTACTTTCCAGACATCCTGCATGTATGCAGTATCTTTATTATCACGACAATTAAATGAAAGTATCATGTTCTGCGAATTTTCAATATAATCACCAGTTGAATTCTGAACCTGAAAACCATGATAAAACTTAACGGGAATATTTAGATGAAAATTATAAGATTTTTCTTTCATCTCTTTAATAAATTTTCTATTCAAAACAGATTTATTAATTCTTTTTTCATATTCATCTTTTCCAAGATTTTCATTAAAAAAATAATACTGTTTACTTCGAAGACCAACACAACCAAAACAATTAGTACAACCACGGCAATCTCTCGAAAAACATACATCAACACAATCCGAACAATTATATACCCACATACATCTCGAACATTTTTTTATATTTATTGATTCATAACAAAATTCACTTCTTTGAGCCATATAACAATCGCTCAAAAGATAACCTGAATCTTGACACCAACTTCCGTACATACTCTTTTCATTATCCCCACTTGTAAAAAGCATATAGCAGTCTTTATTATTTTGAGACTGATTTGTATACTCACTATTAACACTATTAGAATTAACCATAGCAAGATGTGGAACAACTTTTCTAAGTTCTTCGAATTGTTCAAAAAATGATCGAGAAAAATCAAAATCGCGATAATATTCTACAGCATCCCAAGCATCAGATTTCCAATAATCTTGTTTATAAACGGGGAATGGTACATCCTCTCTATAAATAGAAATTATGTTTTCTCCAGTAGCATCACATTTTCTTTTGTATAAATTGTACTCATTTCTATCTAAAAGTCGGCGAATATACCTGCACTCTGGACAAAAAGTAGGTGGAGGAACTTTAATCTTCTCATAAAACAAAAAATCATCTGGCTCGATAGTGAAGTCATTTTTGCAATTCTGACATATTCTTTTTTCTGATTTATCTTGCATATAATTGTGATTTTACATCTACGCTATAGCTGAGATTAAATTAATATACTTCTTGTTGATAACACTTCTCACAGTAGACTATTTCTGGTCTCTCTGGTGAGTATGAAGTTTCAAATTCATTAGAACATCCTTCTTTCATACACTTTCCGTGCCAAAGTTTTGTTGAATTTCTATGTTTAAATCTTTCATAATGTCGGCAATTGGGACAAAATCTAGGTAATGGTATCTTTTCTCTTTTATAAAAAGATAATTCTCTTGAAATTACCTTAAAAGCACCTGTACAATTAGGATGTTTATCTTTATCATTTATGTTCAAACACTGAATAGTTTTATTAGTAATATCCAAAGAAACATCATTAATGTTATCTACCAACTCACTAGCTTTCATATCTATAGCGAAATTTCTATCAATATTATCTGACCATTTATAGCCTTTTTGAATAATTTCTTCTCTTGATAAATTAAAATAATCCTGTGCTGTAGTATTATTATATGGAAAAACAGAAATTTCAATTGGAAAAAATTCACCATATTTATATATGCAATTGGTTTTATCTACATACGGAATTTCATTCATATGTTTAATAATTTCTTTTTTTAAATTAAAATATTCTTCCTTTGTGTATTGTTTATTAAAAATACAATATTGTTTATTGCGAAGGCCAAGACATCCAAAAATATTCTGACAATTAGCGCAGTGCCCAGAATATTCAACATTCATACTATTTTTACCTACAAAAAAAGAAAATTTTAAATCACTTATATTATTTCCACAAGTCTGAGATTCATAAACATTTTCCACGTTCGCTCCCCAATCAGAATAATCAAAACATCCCTTTGATGAATTTACCACTAAATTAAAGCAATATTTACAATCTTCCGCCCCAGTAACAATAAATGAATTATTAGTATTTTTTGAATTAAATATATAATCACCAGAAACATTGTAATTTTTAAATCCATGATAAAATTTTCTTGGAAATTTATTTTGAAAATCTTTTGATTTAATTCCATTTGTTAATGTTTGTAAAAAAGAACCAGTCTCTAACTCTGAAATTTTTAAGATATACTCATCCTTATTATAAAGTTCATTAAAAATATAATAACTTTTATTAGTTAAATTTGAACATCCAAAACAATAAGAACATCCCGAAAGATTCCTAGAGTATTTTATATTAAAAGAGTCTTTACAATCAACAGAATAGTGGACCCTTGAGCAGTTATGACAGTTTACAGAACCATAACAGAAATTACTATTTGTGACCATCATACAATCAATGCAATCAAACGAATCTATTATTTCTGAACAATATAAACAATTCTCACATTTTTCAGAACCATATACCAAATAACAATCTTTTAAATTACTTGATGTATTTGTATATTCACTATTTATTAAACTGCTACTACTCCCAGAAAGAGCTCTAACTGGTACTTTGTGTAATAGTTTTTTATATTGCTCAAAAAATGAACAGGAGAAATCATAATCTACTCCATAACTCATTACATTCCAATTGTCTGAAATCCAACAAGAGTTACAGTATGTTTTAAATTCCCCGTTGGGAACAATAGAAATAATGCTTTTTTTACATAGGTCGCAAGTTGCTTTATATAAATTTCTTTCATTTCTAAGTGCTAATCTTCTTTGTAAACGACACTCTGGACAAAAAGTAGGTGGAGGAACTTTTATCTTTTCGTAAAACAAAAAATCATCTGACTCGATAGTAAAGTCATTTTTGCAATTCTGACAGGTTTTTGTGACATTTTCCATATGTAAATTATACGTCAATCTTTATATTTATTCAAATTCTGTTTTTTTACGCATATGCATAAATTTATAGAATCAAAATTTATAAAAAAATCTATTCTATTACTGTGCCAACAAACTCTTTTTCGTCTAGATAGTTCTTTAAGTTATCTATGTTGTTTCCATTCAAAATCACAACTTCATAACCTAGTTTTTCTGCTTCATAGGCTGCAATAGTATCAAAGGGTGTATTTGATCCAGGATTCCAATTCTTGGGGAAAAGGAATCGAAACTCATCCCATGTCATTTTATATATCGGTTTGGCATCGGAATTTATTTTTGGATCTTTATCATAAACAAAATCAATATTAGAAAGATTAATTATTTTTTGTGCTCCCACACTTTTTGCTCCATATACAGCAGCAAGGTCACTACTATTACCAGGTTTCCATCCCCCACCTACCATAATAGGCTTATCCGTTTTTGGAATAAATTCAGGATCTAAAATTACTTTTTCATAAGCGTAATCTCCAAAACAAATTCGAACAAGCTCTGCATTTAACCGTGTAGATGCGATACCAAGCCAATCTAAATCCTCATCAGATGGATTTATAATTTGTTTTAATGAATTATTATACCTCCGACAAACCTTTCCTCCTCCTGTAATAATTAAAAAATTAAAACCTTTCAACACATAGTCCTTAATCGTCAAAACAAATGAATTCAAAAAATCAACATTAATCTCATCAGGAACAATCAGAGACCCTCCTAGAGATATAACTATCGGTTCATTGTTTTTCATATATTAATTTAAGATTCCAATTGAATTTATAATTTCTTTGTGAACATTTTCAATACTCTGATCGCCATTTATGGTATATATAGTATAATTGGGTTTATTTTTAAAATAATTCATTGAAGGGATAACATTATTTATATATTCATCGAAACGATTTTTTATTCCCTCGTCAGTATCGTCAGATCTAGCGCGAAGCTTCATTCTTTTTACTGCTTCTTCTTTATTTAATTCTATATAAATAATTTTTACATTATCTCTCTCATAAAAATTCATCATGTTTTCAAAGGCTTCAGATTGTGCAATTGTCCTTGGGTATCCATCAGCGATTAAAGTTGTCCCTTCTTTTATATTGTTAATCAAGATGTTAGTAAACAAACTAATTGTTAAAAAGTTAGGTTGTAAAAAACCTTTTTCGATTGTAGTTTTAACCTTAGAAGCAGTATAACTTCCTCCTTCTATTAGTTTTCTAAATTCAGAACCCGTTGAAGTAAATAACACATCGTTTGAAATATTATTATCTTTTAAATATTTCTCAAGTAACTCAACTTGAGTACCCTTACCAGAACCAACTATTCCAAAAAATATAAATGTTTGTGTTTTA
Organism: Minisyncoccota bacterium; assembly: GCA_041666225.1. Classification (GTDB taxonomy): domain Bacteria; phylum Patescibacteriota; class Minisyncoccia; order Phycocordibacterales; family UBA9973; genus UBA8515. The sequence continues at coordinate 22,806 of JBAYHJ010000011.1, forward strand.
TGATTCATACATTATATATTACAACAAAACACACAAATAATAAAATTATTTGTGTGTTTAGAGTTTATCATTCTTAATTCGTAATTATTAATTATCCTAATACTCTCTCATCGATAATTGTGCTTCTACTTTTTTAATTAAATCAAGAACAACAGAAACAACAATTAATAAGGCTGTTCCACCGATAGCAAATGCTGTGATACCAGTGACAGCTCTTATAATAAGAGGGAGAACTGCAATCAAGCCAAGGAAGACTGCCCCCATCATGGTTGTACGATTTAATATTTTAGATATATATGTTCTAGTCGCTTCTCCAGGACGAATCCCGGGAATAAATGCACCATTTTTTTGTAGATTTGTTGAGAGTTGTTCAGGATCAAAAGTGACGGCAGTATAAAAGTAAGTAAACAAAAATACAAAGATAAAATAAAATAATGAGTACAACCAAGTATTTGCGACAAACCATAGTAGTCCCCGAGAGATGGCCAAAAGAGTGCCGTTTGTCATTCCTGCTAAAGCACTACCTATCAATTGTGGAAATAGTAAAATAGAAAGGGCAAAAATTATTGGAATAACTCCAGCTTGGTTTACGCGAATCGGTAGATATGTCTGAGTTCCTCCAGAAACATGATCTCCACGAACTTGCTTAGCATAAGTCACAGGAACAGGACGTTCAGCTTCAGTTACAACAACAACACCAGCAACAATCAACAATCCTACAGCTAAGAATAAAATATACAGCGGTAGGTTCGCTATGTTAAATGTAAAGAAAAATTGTGAAACTTCTTTTGGAATATTTGCGACGATACCTGCAAAGATAATGAGTGAGACACCATTACCTATACCAAATTCTGAAACGAGTTCACCAATCCACATAATAAGCATTGAACCAGCAACTATAACAGAAAGATTTGTAATTAATCCAAACACAGATAAATCTGTCATTATTCCTTGTTTTCTCAACACAATAAGAAGGGCCAATCCCTGAACAAGAGCAAGCGGAATTGTTATCATTCTACTAAATTGAGTAAATTTCTTGCGGCCAATTTCACCATCTTCTTGATACATCGCCTTAAGACGAGGTGACATTATAGTTAAAAGCTGCATTATAATTGAGGCAGTAATGTATGGTCCAACTCCAAGCATGATAATAGAGAGAGTTGATAAACCTCCACCAGAAAAAACATTCAATACTCCAACAAATTGATTATTACTGATAAAATTCTGAAGTTTAATAGCATCTACTCCTGGTATTGGAATAGCAGAAAGAAGTCGAAAAACAACCAAAGCTCCAAGCACAAATAAAATCCTATTTCTTAGGGTTTTATCTGTAAACATCATTTTTATTTTATTCAAAACAATTTCCATAATAATTAGATTCTAGTCTCAAGGTTCTAGGTTCTAGTATAATTTAGTCCTAAAAACAAACACTAGTTACTTACTCGTTACACTTCCTCCAGCTTTTTCGATTTTAACACGAGCGACTTCAGAAACTTTACAATCAGTTACAGATAGTTTTTTACTAATTTCTCCTGTACCAAGAATCTTAACAGAAGGCATTACTCCTCCGACACGACGGATTAATTTATTTTCAAACAAAGATTTTGGAGTAATTACTGCTCCCGCTTCAAAAATATTTAATGCTCCAACATTTACTGGAGTTGATTTTTTGTCAGCAGAATGAAAACGGTATCCTCGAAGTTTAGGAAGCTTCTTTATAATATCACGGATTTGAGGACGACGCTTGTTACCGGCACGAGCAGTCTGACCCTTACCTCCTCGGCCTGAAGTCTTACCACGAGTACCACCACGGCCAACTTGTCGGGCTTTCTTATTTGGATGTTCTCTTTTAAGTGTGTTTAATTGCATATAATTATTTTTATTTTATTTAACTATCTCTCTAACTTCTTCTTTAGCAGCCTCTGGTGCAACAAAAGGAATCGATACTACAACATGTGCTTTTTCTTTCAACATATAGAGAGCTTTGTAAGCAACACGAGCATTATTTAGTTTGTTTTTACTACCTGAGTGAAGTTTTGCTGTAACGTTTTTTATACCTGCTAGAGTTAACATATCGCGGACAGTACTTCCTGAAACTAATCCCTTTCCTCTATTTGGTCTTATTGTTAACTGTGAACTTGAGAATTTTGCAACAACCTCATGAGGAATAGACATTTCTTTTGTTACTTTGATTTTAAACATATTCTTCTTTGCTTGGCGAAGAGCTTTTGCAATAGCAATAGCTGTGTCTCCACCTTTTCCAGTTCCAAGTCCAACAGAACCCTTTTTATCTCCAATCGCAATCGCTACAGCAAATGTCATACGACGTCCACCAGCAACAACACGAGTAACGCGACGAATTGAAACCATCTTCTGGTCAAATTCTGGCTTTGGTCGTTCAAAAGATGGTCGTTGCCGACGAGTATCACCTCCTTCTCTTTTTTGATAAGTAGGTTTTGTAAAAGTTTTATTGCTTGTTGTATTTGTTTTTGGTTTTGCTGTTGTATCCATATATTTTTAAATTAAAACTTTAGACCTGCGGCCCGAGCAGAATCGGCTACGGCTTTTACTCTACCTGTATACTTAAAACCATTACGGTCAAAAACACAAGTTTTGATTCCTTTAGCAATAGCTAATTTTGCAACTTCAGCACCTACTAATGTTGATCGTTCTGTTTTTGTTCCTTTTTTAGCTTTCATATCTGAAGCGGAAGCGATAGTAGTACTAGTAGTATCATCAATAATTTGAGCATACATAAAATTATTTGAACGGAAGACAGAAAAGCGTGGACATTCTGAAGTTCCAGAAATTTTAGTTCTGATTTTTTTCTTTAATCTTATTCTTTTTTCTATTTTCTTATTCATTATATATTTTTTGAATTTATAATCCGTATTTCAATTCTTAATTCTTAATTCTTAATTCTTAATTCTTAATTCTTAATTCTTAATTCTTAATTCTTAATTCTTAATTCTTAATTCTTAATTCTTAATTCTTAATTCTTAATTCTTAATTCTTAA
>JBAYHJ010000012.1:0-20524 GCA_041666225.1 Minisyncoccota bacterium
AATAACATCATCAGTAGTGAGAGCAATAGCTGTGGTTGGTTCAACAATAAAATACAATACCTGCACGAACATCAAAGAGATGCTTGATAGTGCTAGAATGTTTTTTATAATATTTTTTTTCATAAGGAAATAGAAAACAAAAACTAAATCAGTAATTATATTATAGTACTATATAAAATAAAAAACAATATATCTTATCACCATCTATTTACAATAAAACACAAAACAAACTATTTGTCTATGTCAAAATAGGCCTGTAATTAAAGAGAATACAGTATACACGAGAGGAAAAACATATCCCCATAAAAAGATAATAAAAAAGAGTAATAAAAACATTCCCCATCGCTCTAAGAAATTTTCTATATAACGAAATCGTGCAGGTAAAAAAGAAAATAAAATTTTAGAACCATCAAGCGGTGGAATAGGAATAATATTAAATAATGCTAACACTAAATTCAACATTACTATTATTGTTGAAATTTTATAAAAAGGACTTATGGACATAGGATCGAGTATTGGTAAACCAAACACTGGAGCAAATCTTATCAGTAACCCAAAAATAATTGCTATCATGAGATTGGCAAATATCCCTGCCACAGAAACTATCACATTACCCCATTTTCCTTTTCTTAAATTTAAAGGATTGTATGGTACTGGGCGAGCCCAACCTATTAAAAAAGTGCCCTTGGTTGATATAAATAATAATAAAGGTAGTATTATAGAACCAAAAGGATCTAAATGTTTAATGGGATTTAAAGTAAGCCTTCCATTTAAACGAGCAGTATCATCTCCAAGCAAATAAGCAGAATATCCATGAGCAACTTCGTGGATAACAATAGACATAATTAAAACTATTATATAAAATATACCATCAATAAATTGGACTTGCGTAAGCATGCTTTATATGATAGCATACCTCTATCTATGGCGAAAGTTTGCGATATAACAAAAAAGGGCTCAAAAATGGCAGGAGGCTACTCCAACGTTGTTCGTGCTACTAAATTCAATCCTACTGGTATGGTTCGCAAGTATACAAACCTTCAGAAAAAAAGAATTTATGTTCCAGAACTGAAAAAATACTTCCCTCTTACAATTTCAACTAAAGCAATTAAAACAATCAATAAACATGGGGCTTACAAGGTCCTCAAAAAGGCTGGAATCATCAAATAAAAATCCTCATAATTATGAGGATTTTTTAGTATACAAGTTTCACTCCATCAGTCTTAAAAATTATATTCCCTTTTAAATAAGTTGCTAAAAATGGAATCTGAAGTGAATTTAAACTATCAAGTGTTTCTTTATGTGGATGTCCATAACGATTATTTTTACCTACTGAAATTATTGCAATATCTGGATTGACAGTTTCAAGCCATAAAATACTAGAGGAAGTTCGAGATCCATGATGTCCCAATTTTAATACATTTGATTTTAAAATTTCAGGTTGTTCATTCCATTTAATTAAATTCTCAGTATATTTTGTCGCGTCCCCCATCAACATAAAAGACTTATCTTCATACACAAGTTTTCCAACTATTGATCCGTCATTGGTTTCCCAATCACTTACATCACGGTCTGGAAATAAAATATCAAAATAAATATTCTTCTTTTCATCTAAAACAATGTGCATTCCGCGTCGTGCAATTTTTTTTGTTATTTTATTTTTAAAAATTTCTTTTTCTAAATTTTCATAAATTAAAGTTTGAGGAATAGTTCCTGGTTCTAATACCATCCCAATTTTATAATTTTTCAAGACCTCAACCAGTCCTCCTATATGATCTTGATCTGGATTTGTGACAATTACCATGTCGATAGATTTATCAAAAACTGGCATAACTTTAATTAAATTGGGCAATATGGTCTCTCCACCACCTCCATCAATAAGCATCTGACGACCATTTGGAGCTTCAATGTAGATAGCGTCACCTTGTCCAACATTTATAAAAATAACCTTTAAATATCTATTATTAGACTTTAAATAAGCAAAATATAAGAAACAAGAACTCACAATAAAGAGCACAATGATCAAAATATATGGGAAATATCTTTTAAAATATTTCATGGTATACTCTATATATTAACATTAATTTACATACAAAAATATGGAAACATTTACAACTAAAACATTTAATATCCCAAAACTAAATGGAATATCTGAAAGAAGTATTGAGGAACATTTAAAACTTTATAAAGGTTATGTCACAAATTCAAATCTTATTTTCAATAAATTATCTGAATTAAAAGGTGACCCAGAAAAAAATAGTATTTTACTTGCCGAATTACAACGTCGTTTTGGATTTGAATTCGGGGGGATGAGAAATCATGAATATTATTTTTCTTCACTATCTGGCGGTAAAAAAGAAATAAGTAAAGACGGAAATCTTTATAAAAAAATAATGAAAGATTGGGGGTCATTTGAAAATTTTATGGCACACTTCAAATTTGTCGCAACAACTCGTGGTGTCGGGTGGACAATGCTTTACAATGACAAACTCACTGATAAATTGATGATAACTTGGATAGATGAACAACATATTGGGCATTTGGCTGGTTGCCAGATAATCCTTGCTCTTGATATGTGGGAGCATGCCTACTATCTAGACTACACACCCTCTGAAAAGAAAAAATACATCGAAGCATTTTTCGAAAATCTAAACTGGGAAGAAGTAGAAAAAAATTTAACAAAATAATTTATATTGAAAATACACCAATCTACGCTATAGCGTAGATTGGTGTATTTTTTTTCTAAACACCCAAAATAATAAGACACAATAGAGTAAGATTGTAATAATAAGTGGAAATGATTTTATGTTGACGCTTGCAAATGGTAATCGGGCAAAAAAATGAATCACTCCCAATATATAAGACAATAACAAATCTGACACATAAGCAAATGGTAATGATAATGTTGGTGAAATAAAACCAACTATTCCAACTAAAAAACTAGACAACATTGCAAGTGGAATAAATGGTAATATTAAAATATTTGAAGGAAGAGAAACTAATGAGAAAATTCCTGTTGAATAGAGAAGTATCGGCAATACTGATATAGTCGCTGCTATTGTCGTCGCAACTAATTCTCTAAATTTAAATCTCATCGGTAAAAATCTCACCCACCCTACTACTTTTGGAGTTATAAATAAAACCCCACCTGTAGCTAAAAATGATAACTGAAAAGAAATATCTGTAATCACTCTCAAATCATGAGTCATCATGAGTAAACCTGCGATTACAAGAGCTCGTCCCGCATCATAGTTTCTGCCAGTCATACGACCAAATAGCATAATAAAAGCCATGATACCAGCTCTAATCGCAGTAGCCGAAGCACCTGTCATCAAAATAAATAGAAGAATTACAACAACTCCCAAAATTATCGATAAAACTTGAGAAAGGAATAAGCCGAAAAATTTCATAACCCCCTCAGCAACAATTGTAATATTGTAACCAGAAAGCGCCACGATATGGATAGTCCCTGTCGAAATAAATTCTTCTTTTGTTTCATTATCAAATCCTCCACGCGCTCCAAGAATAAGCCCATTCGCTAAATCACTTTTAAAAGGAGTAATAACTCTCTTTATATTTTCCATAAAAGAATTTCGAAGTTTAAAAAGTTTTCCTTTTATATAACTTAAATTATCATGAGAAATTATTTGTATCTCAGCGTTTTTAATAATAAAATAAATATCTTTGTTGGCGAGATATCTTTCATAATTAAATTCTTTGCCGGACTGAGTTATGAAATTCTCTGGAGTTTCTAAAAATCCAGAAACTAAAACTTTATCACCATAAAAAACATCTTGCTCTTTTGGTATTACAACTAAAATATTACTCTCTTCTTTATCTGGCCTTACAACAATACGTTGATTGAAAATTCGAATATCAGGAGTATCTACAACTACCCCTTCTAATTTTACTTTCTCCCCTATTGCCTTATCATAATTAGGTTTTTCAGGAATAAAATAGAAAAATCGCACCAATGCGATAATGAGTAAAATAAAAATTAAAATAATTTCTTTTTTAGACATAAAAGATTATTTTATTTACTTTTGTCTTGAAGCATAAGTTGTCGCGATTTCATCTGCTTTATCATTGTAAACATGCCCTGAGTGGCCTTTCACTTTTTCCCAATTTATTTTATTATCATAACTTCGAACTAGTCCAATTAATTCTTTCCATAAATCTTGATTTAAAACTTCTTTTTTATTGGCTGTTCTCCAGCCATTTTTCTCCCAATTGTGTATCCAAGAAGTTATACCCAATAGAACATAGCTAGAATCCGCAAAAATAGTAACATTAATGAAGTCGGACTTCCTTAAATATTTTAGAGCTTCAATTACAGCTTGAAGTTCCATACGATTGTTAGTTGTATCTTTCTCAAAACCACCCAATTCTTTAACAATGGTTTCTTTTTTTTCATTATTAATTCCTAATTCTTCATTCTTAATTATAACAACCCCCCACCCTCCTGGACCTGGGTTTCCAAGTGAACTTCCGTCTGTATATATATTTATATCTTTAGCCATATAATTATTTTAACACAATATCGACTATTCTTAGTCTTAACTCCTCCCTACCGGCAAAACTATTTTTTTCAAAAGTTGCAACCAAATTTATATTCCCCCCTTCGAAAAGAGCTGGTTCAAAACTATTTCTGGTCTTAAAAAAAGCAATTGCCTTTATTTGTGAACCTCGACTATTTTTAAAAATTAATTCTAGATGATTTTTTTCCTTACCAAATTCTTTAATTGTAAATATTGTTACTCCTTTAAATAGAAAAGTGGGTTTCGGATTCCCCATTCCAAACGGAGCAAGTTTTTTTATGACATTAAAATTTTCATTAGTTACATCGTCTATTAAAACATTGGCATCAATATAGTAATCTTTATTTTCTTCATCTTTAATTTCATATTTATCAAAAACTGTAATCAATCTTTCTTCTAAGAAATGAATTTCTTCATGAGAGCAAGCAAATCCGCCAGCATTTTTATGACCCCCAAATTCAAGTAAACTATTCTCCGGAAGCGTCGTCATAATCTCAACTAAATTTATCCCTCCCCAACCCCGACAAGAGCCACGAATATCACCATTGCCATCCCCACCCCAAACAAAGGCTGGTTTTTTATATTCTTCTGTAATTTTTGCTGCAATTATCCCAAGTATACCTATTCGCCACGATGGATTTCCAATAACAATGATCGATTTTTCTTCTCTTTTATTTAGAATATTTTTTACATCTTTCATTATATGAGCTACCATCACTTTTCTTTCATCATTTATTTTTACCAAATGATCAGATAGTGTACGCGCATCTACTAAATCTGTTGTCGCCAACATTTCAAATGCTTTCATGGGGTCTGCCATACGCGAAGCTGCATTTATACGAGGAGCAAGTGTAAAAGTCACATCTTCTTCATTTAGTTTTGTAATGTTAACTCCAGCTTTTTTAAATAATTCCACAAGTCCAGGGCGACGAGCCTTTTGTAAAACTTTTAAACCATAATGTGCCAGTACTCGATTTTCATCCAAAAGTGGGACTTGATCAGAAAGTGTCGCAACGCCTGCCATATCGAGCAACCATTTTTCCCAACCATTATTTATTTTCCAATATTCTCCGTATTTCAAAACTAGAGCTTGAACCAATTTAAAAGCTACTCCTGCCCCACAAAGCATTTTATCTGGATAAGAATCCCCTTCTTGTTTTGGATTTAGAATTGCATACGCCCGAGGTATTTCTTCTTGGGGTAAATGATGGTCAGTAACAATCACATCAATACCTGCAGCTTGAGCCTTGGCTGTCTCTTCTACTGCAGTAATTCCTAAATCAAAAGTAATTAAAAGTTTTACTTCATCTAGAATAAATTTATCAATTGCATCTAAGTGTAATCCATATCCTTCGTCATGACGGTCTGGAATATATATAGAGAAATTCTCATAATTAATTTTATGAAAAAAATCATTCATTATAACTGAAGCAGGAATACCGTCACAATCATAATCGCTATATATCAGAATTTTTTCTTTAGCTTCAGTTGCTTCAAAAATACGTACGCAAACTCGTTCCATATCTTTCATTAGAAATGGGTCATAAAGATGTTCATCGAAGGATGGATTTAAAAATTTTTCTCTATCTTCAAGTGAAATTCCACGATTTGAGAGTAGTAGGTCAAGTAGTTCAATGTGATTTGGCATACCTATGATTTTACCATATAATGGTTGCATGACCGAACAAAAAAATAAATGTATATTTTGTAAGATTTCAAAAGGTGATATTCCTTGTAATAAGGTATTTGAGGACAAGAATTTCTTAGTATTTTTAGATATAAAACCAGTTTCGTTTGGACACCTTTTAATAATTCCCAAAAAACATGTCATCTGGATGCAAGAAGCCGACGATAAAATCATTGCCGACATATACAAGCTCGCCAAGAAAATGATGCTTGCACTCAAAAAGGGATTAAAATGTGATTATGTTCAACTTTCTGTTGTGGGAAACGAAGTCCCCCATTTTCACATTCATCTCATTCCTAGATATAAAGATGATAACTTCAGAAATTTCCCAACAAAAGAATATAAAGAATTGGAATCTAAAAAAATCCTTACTAAAATTACAAAAGCTATAAAAATATAGAGTTGGGTCAAAATTAAAAAGCATCTACGCTATAGCGTAGATGCTTTTTATTTTTGACTTCATTATTTTAGAACTCTAATTCCCGGCAACGTGCCTTTTGAAAGGAAATCGAGAGTGGCGCCACCACCAGTTGATACAAAGCCAATTTTATCTTCAAGTTTTAGTTTGGTGATAAGTGCTGCTGTATCACCTCCTCCTATTACGCTTTTAGCCTTACTCTTCGCAATAAGTTTTAGAACTTCTTCTGTCGCTCCACCAAAACCATTTTCATATTTGCCAAGTGGTCCGTTCCATAAAATAAATCCAGCTTTGTTTATAAGTTCTTTTAGATTCTCAACTGTTTTTGGTCCTACATCAACAATATTTTCTTCTGGTAATACATCTGTCGGATTACAAAATCTATTTTTCCCATTTTTAGTAACTTCTACATCTATAGGCAAAGTTAGATTTTTACTTTTCATCAATAATGGGATTTGAAAATTTGTCGGGCCAACCAAAGATGTCCCAACTTCATAACCGCGCGTCTTAAAAAAATCATTGACAATTGCACCCCCAATAAAAATATTGTCGGCTCCGCGTAAAAACTTTTTAATCAAAGGGATTTTTGTTTCAAATTTTGCTCCACCTAAAATAAATAAAAATGGGTGTGTTGGTGTAAATACTTTTGATAAATTCTCTATTTCTATAATAAACTGCAATCCTGCATATCCAGGTAAGTATTTTGTAATACCAACGACAGAAGCGTGCTCACGATGAGAGACGGAAAATGCATCATTTACAAATATTTCACCATAACGTGATAAAGCCCTTGCAAATGAAGGGGAATTTTTTTTCTCTCCAGTTTCGCGACGAAGATTTTCAAGTAGAACAATTTCTCCTTTTTTCATTTCATTAATCTTCTTTTCGGTTTCATCAGAAAAAATTGGTGTCGAAATAAAATCTACTTCTTTAATATATTTCTTTAATTTCACAGCTATAGGAAGAAGACTATCTTTCCCATCATCTCCTATATGTGAAATAATAATGACTTTTGCCCCTGCTTTTTGTAAAAATAAAATTGTTGGGATTGTTTTTTTAATACGAAAATCATCAACTACTTTACCGTCCTTTACTGGAACATTAAAATCGGCTCTGAGAATAATTTTCTTACCTGCCAAACTTTTTAATTCTTTTATTGATTTCATATTATTTTATGGCGCTTAATATTGCACCCAATTTTTTAGAGTTAAGACTATCGCGACCAATTAATAATCCATCAGCACCACCTTCAATTGCAAAAGTTTTAGCATTTTGTGAGTTAACTGAACCACCATAAAGTATAGATATACTATGAGCTATTTTAGTGTCATATATATCTGAAATAACTTTCTTAATAAAAATTTTCATCTCCATAAATTCTTCCTTGGTGGCTTCTCTCGTAGCACTTTTCCCTATTGCCCAAACTGGCTCATAGGCAATTATGATATTTTTCACCTGAGAGCGTGTAACCCCGGATAAACATTCTTTGATTTGCTCTCCCACATAAGATAAATAAAAACCATCATGATCTCTCTTGTTTTCTCCTACGCAAAGAATTGGTGAGATTTTATATTTAAGTAAATTGAGAATTTTTTTATTTATATTTTCGTTACTCTCTCCTGTTGAGCGTCGTTCACTATGCCCCACAATAACATAACAAACTCCCATATTTTTAAGCATTTTAGGTGAAACTTCTCCAGTGTGAGAACCTTCTATTTCTTTTGCTACGTTTTGAGCACCTAGAATTATTTTTTTACTTTTTATTTTTTGAGATATAAATAAGTGTGTAAAAGAAGGACAAATAATAACTTTTGTATTTTTTATATTTTTAACTAAAGTAGATATGCTTCTAAAAAGAATCTCCGCCTCTTTTTGAGATTGCGGATTCATTTTCCAATTAGCAACGATGAATTTACTCATACATTACTATTATACCATAAAATGGTCTTTTTTGATATAACAATTCTACTCTATTTCATCCCAAGAAATAGTGGTGTATTTATCTGAAGTTAAAGGAAAAGAAGGAGGTGGACCATATAAAAGATTGGCATCATATATAATAGTACGAATATCATAACCAGTATTATTTGTATAAGCAAAACCATAACGTTGATTACTCCCTATCATTCCATAAAGAGTGAGTAATGATCTCAAATGGTAAGGACTGCATTGACTACCATAATAATGACGTCCGGCTCTACCATTATTTGCCATAAGAGCAGCATCGATACGAAGATTGTCCTCACTTATCATTCCAACTGTCACATCTTCTTGAGCTATAAGACCAATTGAATCTTGTCCATCATAGTTGGTATATAGTAAATCATTATTTATAAATATATTTTTACGTTGACTTGGATTATCTGGAAACTTTCCTGCTGCGATTGTTATACGAGCCGTATTTATTTGACCATCTACCCATACATTATCTTCCACAAAAATAAGTCCATTTGTAGGATTATTGAAGTTTCCAATTAATGATTGTCCGTTTGAAGCTTTAATGCTCCAAGTTCCCCAAGTAGGGTCTCCAAAATTTGAATTACTTGAGCAACTATTTGTAGCAGAAGCTAAACTGTTAACTCTATATAAATCATAAGTATCATTTGTTTTAAGAACTATATGATAACCAAGTTTTCCTGATGGAGCTAAATACTTCCCTCCAGATTGAGCATTGGTTTTAATTACTGATAAATCGTTTGTGATTCCTGTAAAATCAGATTGAGGAACTGGGAATTGACGTCCAATAATAAAAACATCATTTCTTGTTTGAACTGGATTTGTAGGAGGAGCTTCAAGAGGGCGAAATGATTCCGTTACATTTGAATTATTGATGTTAACATGAGTATGGACTCCAAATTCATTATTCCCAATATGATCTGGGTCATTAAAAGTAGAAACCGCACTGGTTATTAAATTGTGCGCAATACCATCAAATCTAATTCCACTATTGGAATGAATAGGTCCAAAAACTTCAGTTCCTTCACCAAAACGCATAAAATCATTTGCCACAATTGCAAATTTGGCAAAAGAAGGAATAGCCAATCTGGCTTGGATGGTTCTTTTTATTGAAGGATATTGATTTACTCGCCCTTCTGATTTGATTGTAACAATAGTTGAACCTGTTATGGGAGGAGTTATGGTTAAAATAAAACTTCCAATAGCCACTCCATCTTTATCATAAAATACATGAGTATATGGACCATTGTTTTCGGTCCCATCTTTAAAATCATTTGGGCTATGGGCCAAGTGCCAACGATAATAATCGATTCCTGCTTCTGCTATTTGAAAAGCTTGTTCTTTATATAAAGTCGATTTAGATATTGTTAAACTAGAAGATGCCCATGATATAAAAAAAGTTAAAAGGGATATGGCCAACATTGAAAAAACTAAAACATTAATCATAATCATTCCTTTCTTAAAATTTTTATTTTTTTTAGTCATATTAAAAAATTATAAATTATCTTTCAAATTACGTATACTAACTTGTGTTGTCACAGATACAGGTAAGGGAGGATTGTTGGGGTCATTATCAATTAAAAGAGTTATTGCGACTAATCGTATTCCTGAAACAGAAACTGGTTGTGTTAGTGGTGGAGTATCACCATTATAACTATTATCATAATAAGTAAAAATAGGGGTTAGTCCATTATTTACTCCTTTAATTATTTCTAAACTTACCTCGTTATTAGATAAATATTGAATTGGATTTCCTGATGGAATTATTACTCCTCTCATTAAATTATTACCAGATATAAAATATCTAATTCTTTCTTTTAATCCATCATTATCTATATCCGCAAAAAAGGCAAAATTAGTTTCCCCCGCTGTCTCAATTGGATATGCTCCTAAAGATGATGGTGAAGCTGAACGAATTTCTGAAGCAATTGGCTGAAGTATTTTTCTTGCTTCATCATAAGAAGTTAATCCTCCAGAAAAAATATCTTCGTATTTAAAAATATCTCGGGTAAAAGAACTAAACATTACCATGACAATTGAAAAAATCGCAATCGTGATGAGAAGCTCTAGCAGAGTAAACCCTTTATCTTTTTTTATTTTATTGTTAAATAAATTTATTATCATAAAACTCTATTGGGAAATAGTAATTTCTTCTTTACTCCAACTATCTGTAATATAAACATCTTTTGAAGTACTTTGATAGCCAGTCTTGTCAATAGAAATAGTATAAGTTCCTTCTAGTAGCGCAGAAAAAGATACTTGCCCTGGTGGAATACATGATGAATTATAAGTCAAAGAAATATCAGATAATAAAGGCGTAAAACTCTGATCTAAAGTAGAGAGATAAACACGATAACGAAGATATCTCTTCCCGTTATGAGATATACTTATATTTGAATCAGTATAAGTATAATAAGAAGCTGGAGTTTCATCTGGTCCAATATAATTCCATGTAGTATTGTCATTATTTGTTGCTATTTGAAATTTAACACTTAACTCTCCCGTTTGAGATGGTTGAATCATGGGACTCCAAACGATTTGTTTAAAATTACTAGTTGTTCCAGTATCTAAAGTAGAGGATGTAAGATAACCACTTGTAGTATAATTTGCAAAAATTTTATTTAAACTTATATCGCCAGGAGATGAGGAATAATCTATATTTCCATCAGAATCTAAATACATATTTGGCTCAATAAAAGAAGCTTGCCCACCACCACCAGACCAATCAGTTTGATTCAAAAAACCTTCATTTGTAATTACACTTTTAGAATAACTATTTGGGCCAGTTAAAGTCACAATTGCATCAGAAACAGGTAACCCAGTAGATTGATCTCTAACGACAACCAATAGCCTTCTGCCATTTTTAGGAGCAGTAATTATTTCCATACTTAATTGAACATCTGGATTGACCCCAAGAGAAAGAAGTGGATTTGTTCCAATAATATCATTTACACTATCAGCCCCAGAGATCATATATGTATCCCATTCAATATTTGATAAATCCAATTTTCCAAGATTGTTAGTTGAGAGCAATTCGGAGTATTTAACTTTATCAGGATCAGTTCCAATCAACTTATGCCCAGACATATTAAAATTAAAATTAGGAGTTGAAATACATTGATTATTTATTGTAGAAATATTGATACTACTAATCTTATCTATAGTAAAAGATATTTGTGAAATTTGCTGGACGACTACTGTCACATCTGGTTTTGATGGATTTTGATTACCCCCTTCACCTATAGTATAAGTTCTGTCAGTAGAATACCCATTTTTTGTGACAACAATTTTATACCCACTAACGGATGGAGGAGCATCGACAATTGTAAGTACCCCATTTATATCAGTTTGATCATTTAAATTTATAGTGGGGATTACATTATTATTTATAATATTAACATTTGCTTCTGGCACAGGTAATCCTGAAGCATCAAATACTTTTACAACAAGAGCTCCGTTCACAGAAGCTGTCTCAAGATTTTTAGGTGAAACTTTTGTTGTAAAAGAAATAGGAGTTAAAGAAGCACCACAAGACGAACATGATACAGTCAATTCAATAATTTTCATATCTGCAGGAGATAAATCTTTTGGAGTCCCATCGAAAGTCCCATCGAAAGGTTCATCAATATTGCGAATAATTGACTCAATAATAAATGATTTACCGTCACGTTCAACTGTTTTTGTTTGAGGAATCAAACCTGAAGGAATTCCATTTACTACACCAACATTTTGATATGATAGATTACGAACAATTTCAAATTGTTCATTGGCAATATTCGTCATAATCCCCTTAACACGAATAATGTTCATAATTTTTAAAACACTATTATACCCAGAATATATCCCAACCAAAACAATAACAAGAATAGTTATTGAAACCAATAATTCAACTAAAGTAAATCCTTTTTCTTTTTTTAAAAAAATAAACATTGTTTTGTTAAATATTATTCATAACTGAATACATTGGTTTAATCATCGAAATAGCAAAGATTCCAACAGCCGCACCGATAAATAACATCAAGACTGGTTCTATGATGGTTGATAAATCTTTTGTTTTATTATCAACTTCTGTCTCATAAAAATTTGCAATATCCAATAACATCTTTGATAAATTTCCAGTCTCCTCTCCAACTTCAATCATTTCCCCCATCATCACTGGATACAAAAAAGTATTATCCTTAAAAGATGCAGATAAAACCATACCTTTTTCAATTGAAGTAATTGAATTATGAATTAGCTCTTTATAATGAACATTTTGAAGAACTTCTTCAGTTATGGATAAAGAATTGGAAATATTCACCCCAGACAATAACAATGATGACAAAGTTCTTGCCGTACGAGCAGTATTAACTTCTTTAACAATATTACCAATGACAGGAATATATAAAATAAAACGATCAAAATATCTTCTAATAATTTTAATTTTAAAAAGAAAAAATATGCCCGCCACCAAAAGAACTATTGTTATTAAAAATAAAAATATATGCTGACTAAGAGTATCAGAAATCCAAATAATTACTTTTGTGGATGTTGGTAACTCAGTCCCTATATCTTTAAATGTTTTAGTCAAAGTAGGAACAACATAAATCATCATGAATATAGCAATCACAACCATGGCAAAAACAATAATACTCGGATAAGTCATAGCCCCTTTTATTTTTTTATTTAAATCATATGATTTTTTAAGAGTTGAACCTACTTCTGTGAGCGTCTTAGGTAAACTTCCTGATTCTTCGCCAGCATGAATCATTGGGATAAAAAGTCCAGAAAAAACTTTTGGATATTTTTTCATTCCTTCCGATAAAGTATTGCCCTTATTTATTTCCTCTCCTAATCCATGTAAAATATCTCCCAGGAGAGAATTTGCTGATTGTTTTTCTAAAATAGATAAGGCTCTATTTAAAGAAAGACCTGCCGACAACATTCCACTTAAATTATTGGTAAACATTATTTTATCGGCCAAAGAAACTCTACTTAAAAATCCTATTCTCATAGAAAAAATACTAGTTTTTTCTTTAAATTCTTCTATTAAAATTGGAAGTTCCCCTTTCTCTCGAAAATCTCCTGCAAGAGTAAATTTATCAGGAGATTCAATGACTCCTTCAACTAATTCATTATTTTTATTTTTTATTTTATATTTAAATTTCATTTTATTCAGAGACAACACGAAGGACTTCTTCTGTTGAAGTCACTCCTTCCACCGCCAAAAAGATACCATCTTCGAGCATCGTCATCATTCCCTCCTCTCTTGCTCTTTTTTCTATTTCATCAACAGATGAACCCTTCAAAATCATTTCTTTAATAGAAGAACTCACACTTAGAACTTCATGAATACCAACACGTCCCTTGTACCCATCTTTTGAATCTTCACTCGGTTTTGGTTTATAGAAAGGAATTGTCTCCCATGTTGCATCAGCTCCAACGATCTTTTCTAATTTCAAAAACTCAAGTACATTGTCAAGGTCCACAACTTTTTCTAAAGCTTTTTTTTCTACTTCACTTAAAAAATATTTCTCTTTACCTTCAGATAATTTACGAACCAATCTCTGAGCAATAACTGTTTTAACGGTTGAAACAATTAAAAACGGTTCAACTCCCATATCAATCATACGAGGAATCGCTCCTGCCGATGAGTTAGTGTGAATAGTAGATAATACAAGGTGTCCAGTTAAAGACGCATTGATAGCAAGTGAGGCTGTCTCTTGATCACGAATTTCTCCGACCATTATTATGTCTGGATCTTGACGAAGAAGAGTTCGTAAACCATTTGCAAAGGTTAGACCTATTTCTGATTTTGTCTGCGTCTGGTTAATCCGAGGCATCTGGTACTCAATAGGATCTTCAACAGTTGAAATGTTGACATCTGGTGTATTCAAAATATCAAGCATTGTATAAAGTGTCGTTGTCTTACCTGAACCTGTAGGCCCAGTAGCAAGCAACATTCCTGTGCGTTTTTTCATTCCATCATGAATTCTTTCTAATGCTTCTCCGTGAAAACCGAGTCCTTCCAAAGAAAAACCTTTAGCATTTTCTCTCAATATACGGATAACAGTTTTTTCACCATAATAAGTAGGTAAAGTTGAAACACGAAAAGAAACATTGCCTTGTTCATTTACAATCTTGAAACGTCCATCCTGTGGAAGACGTTTTTCGTCAAGTTTTAAATTTGATAACACTTTAATACGGGCAACGATTCCGGACGATGTGTCTTTAGGTAAAATCATTGCATCATGTAAAATTCCATCAATACGATATCGCACAACAAGAGACTCTTCACATGGTTCAATGTGAACATCCGATGCTCCTTGTAAAATGGCATGAGAAATAAGAGTATCAACAATCTTAACAATAGGTAAATCTTCAGCCAATTCTTTTAGCTCTCTTTCTGTCTTATCTTCCCCAGCAATACCCCCTTCAGATATAGGTTTTATAGAGCCACTCTCTTTTTTTATTATATCTTCAAAATCAGCTTGCAAACTTTTTTTATATTGATTGAGTGCTTCTTTTATGGAAGCAGAACTTGTCATCCGAGGAAGAATACGTAACCCGACTTTCTTTTTTATAAAATCAATTACTGGAAGATTTTCTACGTCAAGCATCGCAACTTCTAATCCAAGACTACTTTTTTTATAAGCAATAATATTATTATTGCGAGCAATCGGTTCTGGAATTAAAGTTAAAACATTTGGATCAATCTTCTCCCCTTCTAAACTCACAAAAGGAATCCCAAGTGATACAGCTTGAATTTTATTCCAATCTTTTTCAGTTATTTTTCCATTCGAAACTAAAATAGAACCGAGAGGTTGGTCAGTTTCTTTTGATTTTTTAAGTGCAACAGAAATATCTGTTTTAGTAACTAAACCTGAGTCATTGAGAAGGTCTATAATTGTTTTTTCATCTACGTGCATGAATATATTATATCATATTTAAATTATTAATTATTTAAGTCTATCATAATGATACCCTCTTTCATTTTTTCTTTTGATTTCAGCTTCTGTCTCAGTTATATATTCGATTTTACTAGTCAAAGTATTATCCACCCAAAAAGTATAAGGCTGATTAGCCATAGATATATCGGCTCTGACAATAACAGGAACACTATATGAATGTTCAGTCTCTATATGTTTCATTAATTCAACACTTAAACTTTTTTGTGTAGCAAACATAAGCATGTATTGCTCCCCCTCTTGAATAACATTACTCCATGGATAAATGGAATTAATAATCCAATAATCAGCTGAAATAGCCAATCTTTGATTAATAGAAGAAAGACCAATCTCCCTCGCCTCTCCAACTGATGGACAAGTAGTATAAACAAAAACAATATCTTTTTCACTTTTGTCTACTTTTTCAAAAAGCATATAATTTCTTTGGCTCGCCAAAGCTTTCACGTAGGCGGCTATAATTATTATAAATATAAATTATCTCGGCTGGATAATTTAAACTAAAAAAACTTTATTAAAAAGAACAAAAATTTGATTTACACATCTACGCTATAGCTGAGATCTAATTAATAAACTTCCTGTTACAGATAGCTGCCTAGCAGCTATCTAGGAATCAATACACTTCCTGTTGATAACATCTCTCGCAATACACAATCTCAGGTCTCTCTGGTGCATAAGAAGTTTCAAATTCATTAATACATCCTTCTTTCATACAAGTTCGATGCCATAATTTCATTGGGTTACGTTTATGTAAACGGCCATAATGACGACATCCATAACAAATCCGTGGTAATGGAATATTAAAACGTCTATAAAAAGATAATTCTTCGGGAGTAATTTTAAAAGCAGTTGAACATTTATCGTTGCATTCACCCTTATGTTCACATTCTATAATTTCATTTAAAATATTATCATCTATTTGTTTTATATCATCAAGAAAATTATTTGATTTAATTGTTGGTTGATAATTTCTAATTTCTCCCTCTTTCCATCTAAAACCCTGATCAAGTGCTTGCTCTTTAGTTAGAGGAAATAAATCTTGGGCTACAGTTTCATTATAACAAAATGGAGACATTTCTGACGGAAAAAATTCACCATATTTATATATCCTACCTTTGGAGTCAATATATGGCATATCAGACATATGTTTAATTATTTCTCCCTTTAGTTTAAAATATTCTTCTTTTTCATATTGTCGATTAAAAATACAATACTTCTTACTTCGAAGCCCAAGGCAAGCAAATAAATCTGATGAACTATAACAATTAAATGAATACTGAACATTCTCAGCATAATAAACAACACTATCAAATAATAAATTCCCACCCCCAGCTCCCGTATCAAAACATTCATATCCGAGTTGCAACATTCCAATTCCTGGACCTGAATCAAAAACATCTTTGGTATTTTTGACTGACCAAAATACATTTTTACAATCCTCGAGTCCATCTGAAATATCAAAACAATTTTTACAATTTTTAGCATGATCAATATTGTTTCCTGTCACATCATAAGAATTTATAATATTTGAAAAACGATGGATTGATTTTAATTTCATCTCTTCAAAATCTTTTTTCTTTTGTTTTATTAATTCATAACTCCCTAAATTCATTGCTTTTAATTTTTTATTATATTCTTCTTTGGAGTACTGTATGTTGTTCATAATATAACTCTTATTTCTAAGATTTGAAGACATAAAACAATCTGTGCAACCACGACAATCATAAAGAAAATATGAGTTAACACAACTTACTGAAATCTCGCTATAAAAAAGCTGATATGAATCAGTGCAGACAACATCATCATAAGAAAATTCAGTCCTATGAACAACATGTAAATCCATAGAATCCTTTATATCTGAAACACCATCTGAATAAAGCACTCTTTCGATTTTCCAAGAAGCAGAAACTAAATAACTATCAAAACTCTCCTCAGCGACATTACAATAATCACTATTTGTAGCTCTGGAATTTGACATATTTTGTAATGGAAATTTATCCCGAAATTCTTTCCATTGCTCAAAAAAAGGTCGAGAAAAATTATAATCTATCCCATAATCAAAAGGATCCCAACTATCTCCCCACCAAACTTTTTGATCAATAACAATTAAATCCTTATCTGCTGAATAAATAGAAATTAAATCATTTCCTGAAAAACTATCTTTTCTTTTATAAAGAGAATGGGTGTTCCTAAAAGTTAGTCGACGCTGGGCCTTACACTCGATACAAAAAGTTGGATGTGGTATTTTTATTTTTTCATAAAATAAAAAATCGTCTGGCTCGAGAGTAAAGTCATTTATACAGTTCTGGCAATTTTTTGTTTCTGAATTCATATATAAATTATATTCCAATTTACCCATTTATTCAATGTGTGTTTTGACATTGTAATTGTGTTTTCAAATTCTGTTTTTTTACGCATATGCATAAATTTATAGAATTGCAACCGATTTATATTAAAAATAATTAATAAATATCAAATATTACCAATTAAAGATTAAAGCGTTTTCTTAATTTTGAATCATTATTTAAGGAAGAAATTTCTAAAATCTCCACATACTTCCCTACTTTATAATAATCAGCCACAAATAAAATTTCTTCCATGCAAGGATACGGGTAAATCCATACACTTTTTTGGAACTGAATAAATCCAAGTTGTTTTAATTTAAAACGTAGAGAGTTACGTGCTTTTGAAAACCTAATCGGTAAATCAAACATAACCATTCTCCATTTTCTATCCCATTTGTTGGGTTTATTTATCTTAACCATATCAATCATAAAAGTATGGAGTTTACTTTTACCCTTATTGGTAATTCGTATTTTTATTTTGCCGTTTTTTTCTGATACATATTCAATATATCTTCCATTTTTTAAATTTGTGATTGTATCACTAATTTGTTTATTATTATATTTTTTACCCTTATTAAACATCTTTACAATCTGAATACCATTACCAAGAGCCGCTGCACCAAAAGCAACCACCGGAAGAGTTGAGACCGCAAAGGCACACAAAACAACTTTTGTTAATTTTGATTTTGTTGTATCTTCATCTAGAAAATCTTTAAACTGTTTTAAATATTTTTTGTCCATATTTTCTTATTTTTTATTCTTATTCTATTAATTCTAGCATATGCTAGAATTAATAGAAATATAATTAAATCACTATTGTTTATATTAATTTAATCCAAAAATTAAAATTACGCCCGTGACATATATTTATAATTCAAAAGAATTGAAATAATAAATAAAGATAAAGTTAGCGCCATTATTGGCATTGTAATATAGCCAAATTCATAAATATAACGAATTGCACAAGACACTCCACCACGCGAAGGATCTATACAAGATGGACCAGCCAGTGCCCCACTTTCAACAAACACATGGTATACAGAAGTGATAGCTCCTAAAACTGCAAATACAATACTAAAATCAATAATTGATCGTTCTTTTTTATATAATTCCATCCCAAAAAGAACTAATTGCGGATATAGAAAAATTCTCTGTATCCAACAAAGTTCACATGGAGGGAAACCGACAATTTCAGAATAAAAAAGTGAGAGAATAACTGCTCCAAGTGCAGCCAAAAAACCAAAATAAAAAGTATGGTCTTTAAAGAAAATTAAAATTTTATTATTTCGGCTCCGATTAAAAATAAAATTGAGAGCTATAAGAAGAATAACAACTTGTAAAAAAATTGTTCCTAATGATAAAACTTTATTCACGATTTCTACATATGCTGGCATATTATTGAGGCAAGACACATTGTGTCTTTTCCGCTAAGGTTTCGAGTGATAATTTACCAGAAAGTCTTTCACCATCAGTAAAAATCCAAGTTGGATATCCTTCGATTTTTTTATCAATACAAACTTGAGTTTGAGTATTATCTGGATTTGAACATTCTATATAAGGAAGGTATTGTTCTGATGAACCAAATTCTGCCTTTTGTTCTTGACAGTGTGGACACCAGAATGCTCCATAAAATTCTGCCCCAGAAGATTTTAAACATTGAGCAAAACCATCAAGCTTGCTAGGAGCTTGTGGTTTAAGGTTGAGATAAATACCCAAACCACCAATAATAACAACAACTATAATAATAAATATTAGAAAGTTCTTTTTTGTATTCATTTAGCCAGTATATCAAATATCAAGATGAACCCAAAATCATTAAAGTGGGCTAAAAACCAAACATGAAATTCACTATATTCAAGAAACCTTTACCAATATAAATAAATGGAAGAGACGCCTTATGAACTACACTCTTCAAAGAGATATCAATATCCCCTGCACTAGCACCGAGATTATTAACTGTGACAATTTCTGGCTTTTGATTTTCTGTAAATTCTAAATTTTTAGGTTTTTCGACATTCGTTGTTTTAACAAAATTAATATTTTTTTTATTTACGTTGTCACCAACCGTATTTACTGTTGGTTTTGTAAATGACTGCATGATATCCGCCCAAGATTTACCCCCTACTGCCGTTATCGCATAGGATGTAGCCCAGATGCGAGTATTTTTATCTGCCGTCAAAAGCTCAACTCCCCCATCTGATTGTTGTAATGATGCCAAATAATTAATTGTATTTAAATTATTTTTTGTCCAAGCCAACATATCTTCATGGAGTGAATTTATAGCTTGAATCACCCAACTTGTAGAAAAACTATTTTCAAATCCACCATCTGACTTTTGAACATTCTTTAAATATTGTTCCGCTTGTGTTTTAGCTTTTGTGATGTTTTCAGATATTGGCAAAAGTGACAATGCTTGTATCGCCGAGGCTGTCATGTCTACGCTTTCCCAACTTCCATCAACGTTCTGCTTTGAAATGATAAAGGCGATATCCTTTTGTATCATTTCATCACTAGAATCATACCCGGCTTTTATTAGTGGAAAAATAGCAAAGATATCATCATTTACTAAATTAGGATCCCCAAACTGTGTTCCATCAAAAGAATCAACAATCTTTTTTATGTAATTTATTTCAGTA
>JBAYHJ010000013.1:0-19935 GCA_041666225.1 Minisyncoccota bacterium
ATTACATGATATCTTCGAGATAGAAGAAGTCCCTGAAGTATTTGACATCCAAAAAGAATTGGAAAAATTACAAATTGGCAAAATAGAAGTCAAAACAGGAGATGTCTATGATTTAGATGGTTCCAGACTAATGATCGGAGACAGTACTAGAGAAGATGATGTCTTGAAATTAATGGGAGAGGAAAAAGCTGATATGGTTTTTACTGATCCACCATATATTTTAGATTATTTATCTGGAAAAAAGAAAAAGGATGGAAAAGTAACAGAGGGTTTTGGACTGAAGAGGGATCGGGTATACATAGGAACAGAAACATTGCCCGACAACTTTACTGAATTATGGATGGCGAATATGGCAAAGATCCAAAAACCCGACTTCTCTATTATTGTTTATGAAAATCCAAAAAACCTCAGAACTATTTGGAATGAGTTAGAAAAGCATTGGAAATACAGAAATACGATTATTTGGCATATTCCTAATAGAGTCCAAGGATTTAGTGCAAAATATAAATTCTTTAACAAACATGATTTTGCAATGGTTGGCACATCAGGAAATGTAGAACTTAACACAGAAGATGAAGAACCATTACTTCAAGAAGAATACGAAACAGCCTTATTTGCTACTTCAGGATCTCCTCATTGGGAAGGATACGAAAAAGGAAAGAAAATATGCCCAACTGATTTTATAGATCACAAAGCATCAGATGAAAGATCTTCTGGCCAATCGATAATCTTTGGCACCAAGCCCATAGAAATATTAATTCCATATATTAAAGTATTAACTAAAAGAAATGATTTGATAGTGGAGCCATTTGGTGGAAGTGGTAGTACATTGATTGCATCCACAAAACTAAAACGTCGATGCTTTGTGTTAGAAAAGTGTCCAATTTACGCTCAGGTAATATTGAAACGCTGGGAGAATCTAACTAGCAAGAAAGCAACTAAAATAAATGCGGACTAATAACGAAAAACAAAGATTCTTGGAAACCCTTGAGGAAGTTCCTCTCATAAGTATAGCGGCAAAGAGAATGGGTATATCAAAGGCAACTATTTATCGATGGAAAAGTAGAAGTCCTAATTTTTCTGAACAAATAGAAAAAGCTTTAGCTAAAGGTCGTGATATTGTCAATGATTCTGTTGAGGGAAGAATAATAACTCAAGCTAAAAATGGAGATTTCAAATCACAAAAACTTTGGTTAGAAAATAATTGTTCGAGATATGTTAAACCTAGACCTATAAATATATTTGCTGATAATCAGAAGATAGGTAATGTAATACGATTTGAAAATTTTAGCAAAAAATTAGACCATAATCCCATGGAGGGTCTAGTTTCTATTTAATTTCTGCACTAATATTACTCACAGTAGGGGCTATTTGAATGTCTATCAGTTTATAACCACTGAAAGTTTTTTCGCTGTTGGCTGGTATATTTAAATTGTACTCTTGTGCTTTTTCAATTGTAAAACTATCTTTATCTTTCCAACTTAATTCTGCATTGACTATTTTATCTTGAATACTAGTGTTTTTTAAAGTAATTACCCAAGAATATTTCCACCAAACACTGTTTTTCTCTACTGATTTTGTTTCCACGCTAACTATTTCTATAGTTTTTGCTTGGGGGGATAAAACAGTTCCAGATTTTGATAAATCTGATTTTGGAGACAAAGCTCCTATAAATACTGAGATGAAAAATAAAATTATAATAGCAATAATAACAGGATGTCTCCTAGGCCAGCTTCTTAAATCAGCCTGACAATGAGAACATCTTTTTGCTTCTAGTGGAATTTCTTCCTGACAATGAGAACATTTTTTTATTTGCTTATCCATAAAATATTAATTTGCATTTAATAATAAAACCTATGGTAAGACGCAAAAAGCCTACCACTAGGTGAGAGCCGAGGCTCTCCGTATCCGTTTCCAGATACGACTGCAACAGTAACCCTAATGATAGGTTCTTTATACTGTTGCAGATTTATTCACCATGCCCTGTAAAGGGTTTAGGCTACTCTTATTAAGTTATAAAAGAATTATACCTTATTTTCTAAGGTCGCACCATACTAGCTTAGATCAAGATATTTGTGTAGTCGAGTTACCAACTGGTCTTAAAAAGACTAAATTGAACAATATACAATATTATGACATAATAGGGCTATATGGCACCAACAAAATTTGTTAAAGAAATACAAGGAAGATTTAATTTGAATCACATTTATGCTAAAAATGTTATATATTCTTTTTCTGAAACAAAAAATCCTTCGTTTGAAGATATCGAGTTCTCTATTAAGGAAAAACCAAAACCATTTGTTAAATGGGTTGGAGGTAAACGTCAACTTCTTGAACAATTTAAATTAATGAATTTATATCCTCCAGAAAAGTTTGACCCAAAAACTGGAAAATATTTTGAACCA
Organism: Minisyncoccota bacterium; assembly: GCA_041666225.1. Classification (GTDB taxonomy): domain Bacteria; phylum Patescibacteriota; class Minisyncoccia; order Phycocordibacterales; family UBA9973; genus UBA8515. Next base: position 2,406 of record JBAYHJ010000013.1, read on the forward strand.
TTTGTAGGAGGAGGAGCTGTCTTTTTTGACCTACTTCCCAAGAAAGCATTTTTGTCTGATATGAACAATGAGCTTGTTGTTACTTATAATGTAATAAAAAATGATGTTGAATCTTTAATTAAATCTCTTAAAAAGCATAAGAATACAAAAGAATATTTCTTAAAGATAAGAGCTAAGGATTTAAATAAATTAAATGATATAGAAATAGCTTCTCGTTTTATATATTTAAATAGAACTTGCTTTAATGGTTTATACAGAGTGAATTCTCATGGAGGATTCAATGTTCCATTTGCTGGAAATAAAAATCCTTTAATTTGTGATGAAATTAATTTAAGAAAAATATCAAAAACCCTTAAGTATGTTGAAATTAAAAAACAAGATTATAAAGAAGTTTTAAATAAAGCAAAAAAAGGAGATTTCATTTATTTTGATCCACCTTACTATCCAATTAATAAAACATCATCATTTACTTCATATACAAAAGAAGCTTTTCTTGATAAAGAACAAATAGAACTCCGTGATACTTTCGCAGAATTAACCAAACGAGGTTGTTTTGTGATGTTATCAAATTCTGATACTCCATTTATAAATAGAATTTATTCAGAAATAAAGATAAAAGGTAAACTCATACGAGTAAATAAAGTATATGCAGGTCGCATGATTAATTCAGATGCTTCTAAGAGGGGGAAAATTACAGAAGTATTAGTAACTAACTATTAGATGAAAAAAGACTTTAATAATTTTATATCAACCCTCAAAAACTCAATCAAAACTTGGGATTATTTTGTTAACTGGAATAAAGTTTTTTCAAATAGTTCAGAAATTGAAATTGTCTTAAATAAACTTAATTATTTATTAGGCAAAGATGATTTAAGGGGAGAATTTATAAGACTATATTCAGGTAATTCAGATATAATAAAAGCATTTCCTGTACTTTTAGCTGTACGTGAAAAAGAATTAGAAATATTTGATAAGGGAGATAAGACTTCTCAGTTTTTTAATTTTTCTAAGCAAGATAAAAGTGCAGAAGAATATTATGAATTTTTTGAAAAATCAGGAATAATAAGACTCTTTAAAGATAAGAAGATTAAAAACTTGGTTGATTATACAATAGGTGTGGAGGTTGGGTTAGATAGTAATGGAAGAAAAAATAGAGGAGGTCAATTAATGGAATCTATTGTTGGAGCATTTGTTGAAGATTTTTGTAAAGAAAAAGGTTTTGAATATATTGCTCAAGCAAGAGCTACAAAAATTAAAGAAAAATGGGATATGACAGTTAGAGTTGATAAATCTGAAAGAAGTTTTGATTTTGCTATTTTTAATCCAAAAACTAAGAATATAAAATTAATAGAGACAAATTTTTACAACGGAGGTGGTTCAAAACTTAAAGCTGTTTGTGGAGAATTTAAATCTTTATATACAGAACTTAAAGAACAGAATATAGATTTTATTTGGGTTACAGATGGATTAGGTTGGTATACAACAAAAAGACCATTGGAAGAAACATACAATCATAATGAATATGTCTTTAATTTAACTTCTTTAGAAAAAGGTATTTTAAAAGAACTTGATTGGTAATGAAAACAGAATTAAAACTTCATCCAGATAATTTTGAAATGGAATGCACCACCGTTTGGGCTTTTCCAAGGCGTGGTAATTGGGCTACTCATAAATCAGATTGGCGAGGTAATTGGTCTCCAGAAGTTGTGAGAAATCTGATACTAAGATATTCGAAAGAAAAGGATCATCTACTAGATTGTATGATAGGTGGAGGAACTACTGCGATAGAAGCAAAGATACTTAATCGTCATATTACTTGTATTGACGTAAACGAAGAAGCATTAGAAAGAACTAAAAAATCTTTAGAATTTGATGTAGATAATAAGGCAAAACAAAGAGTTATAAAATGTGATGCTAGGGATATGAGCTTTATTAAAGATAATGAAATTGACTTTGTCTTAACTCATCCACCATATGCAGATATAATCAAATATAGTGACGGAAAACTTAAAGATGATTTATCAAATATTCATGATATAGATGCTTTTGTTGATGAGATAGAAAAAGTATCAAAAGAATTATATAGAGTTTTGAAACCTGGAAAATATTGTGCAATTCTAATGGGAGACACCAGAAGAAATAAAATGTATCAGCCTCTTGCTTTTAAAGTTATGGAAAGATTTCTGAAAGTAGGATTTAAGCTTAAGGAAGATATCATAAAAAGGCAGTTTAACTGCAAGGCTACAGGTTTTTGGGTAAATAAATCAAAGGAAGCAAACTTCTTATTAATAATGCACGAGCATTTGTTTATATTCCAGAAATAAATATTGGTCATTTAAACTAATAATCTTCTTCTGGGAAGAGTCTTTTTCTTTTTGGTATGACATTTACATACTTTTTTGAATCAATTTTCATATGCTCTTCTCTTATTATTGATTTAACAATTTTATCATTTAATTCAAGTTGTTCAGGGCTAGTCATCCTGACTCCTTTTTGTACTTGTTCTTGTTCTAAAAGACCTAGTTTTTTACCTAATTTTTCAATAATTTTTTCGTAACGTTTTAAATAAATTGGAATTTCAGAATATTCTAGATCGGAAATAAAATATCTATGAACCACACGGTTTCTAAAATTATAAAGTCTAGAAAGTTCAGTAAATTCGGACTTATTAATAAATTTATGTCCATAGAATCTTTAAAAATTACAACTGATCTACTGTTTTGTAATTAGAATGACCAAATATATTCTTTATACCAATGATTGCTTTATTATCCAAAACAGAAAGAGAGGTAACTGCTAAATAATTTTTTGATCTAGAACAACAAACATATAGTAAGTTTTGAGTCATATTGAATCTATTTTGATTTTTTGTATTACCACTGAATACATCATTAAAGTTAAATCTGTTCCAAGATGTATCGTCAATAACAATTAAAACATTATCAAACTCCGCACCCTTAACACCGTGCTTAGTAGAATAAGGTGTTGATCCTTCTATATATTTATTGACTTGAATAAATTCTTTATAATTTACGGTCATTAAAGTATCGTGGAAATCTTTCTTACTAAGAAGGTCATCAGGTAGTGGTATCATTTTTAACTTGTCTTCAAAATTCGCCATTCGATCCGGCTTAACGAGCAAATTGTTTTTAAGTACATAACCAATAACTTCTTTTACGTTTGTACTTTCTCTTAGTTTTATTAAATCTTTCATTAAGTTATCAATGATAACTTTGTCCTCATGTTTTCTAACTATAAAACCTTGTTTCCCTAACATGGTTACAAACTCACTATATTTCTTATTCTCATAAAGAGAAACAAAAACCTCAAGTTTATTAAGTATAAATTCGCTAAATACTTCATCTTTTTTAAAAAGGCGATCGCGTCCAAAGGAAAGTTTGTCGTAAGTTTTTAGTAGAGTCTCATAACCTGCTTTGTTGGCTATATCTTTATGGGTCAAAAGAAGTATTTTTGTTTTATTTATATCCCAACCCTTTTTTGTAGTCAGGAAATTCTTTACCTTTTCATAATCTGCAATATTTCCAGAACCATTACAGTCTACAAACAAGACCTCACCCTTAAGGTTTTTACCAGCTGGTTTTTGTTGTAAACCTGTCCGAATATTATTAAGTACTTTAATAACCTCTTCTGAACAACGAAAATTCTCTTCTTTAGTAATTAGTTCAAGAACTCCCTTCGCTATATATTCTTGAGGAATTTGACCAATACCTACATCGTAAATATTTTGCATCGAGTCTCCAAAGAAACCTATTACGGGACTTTCATTTGTTTTTAACAAACCATCCAAAAACATCTTTACGGTTCTTTCTTCGGTATCTTGATATTCATCAATAAAGATATATGGAAATTTATCTGCAACAATTTTAAGTATCTTCGGATACTTTTCAAACAACTTATTAGAAAACTCGATAACATCTTCATGTGTTATTTGCCCCTCTTCAAATTTTCTGCCATATTCAGAATATTCAATTTTTTTGTCTTTAATTTTTTTGTCTAGATCACTAATATGTTTCTTTGTATCTTTTGAATTGTATTCAAGAATTTCAGTAGCTAACTCTTTCTGATAATTTTTTATTGCATGCCAAGCAAACTGGTGTATAGTACCAACAAGAACAAGCGGGTTATTTTCTATGCGTTCAATAATTTCATTTTTTGCTACATTTGTATATGTGATACAAACAATTTGCTGATTCTGCTTTCGCAGAGGACCTTCTTCGTTAAGAAGAATGTGTTTTAGGGTTTCAATTAATGAACGAGTCTTGCCAGAGCCGGCACCAGCCTCAAGAATAAAACTCTTTCTTTTAGAAAGACAAGAAATTATTTTAGCCAAAGAATCATCTGTTTCAGTTTGTTTTTTTAATCCTTGCTTAGCCATATGAGTGATTCAGTTATGTATAGAGGCGTTTCAAAATTATCCAAAAGTAGGATATCAAAAGCAAAGTCAGTCTTCTTTGGTATTTTTTCAGATATAGAATAAGACTGATCAACAATGTCACTCTCAGATTTTCCCGTAAATAAATCAATAGTAGAAATAGCCTTCACATTTGTTGACAATAATTTTGCATTTTTTATTATGAATGCTTCCTCGAAACTTCTTCCACATTTGTCTTTTGCCTTTTCTGGTATTTGATAAGCAATTCTTACATTAGCACACACTTTATCAGCAATCGCTTTCGCCATAAAATCAGAAAGAGTTTTTACTGAAAAGTATTCTTCCAAAGTCTTATTGCTAGTTTGTTCTCCATCTGAAACTGGGCATGCTTCAAAACGAGAATTAGCATTCTTATTAACAGAATCTAAATCAGTGATAATTAATGTTTTTACATTTAGAAAATCGAGGAGCGTTTTAAACTTATATGCATACGCTCCTCCTATTTCTATTACAGAGATATATTGATTTTGAAGATCAGCTGCTGAGCGTTTAATTATTTCTGGCAGAAGTAATCTTTCTACCGTACCTTCAAGCATAATGATTTTATCCGCAAAAAACATGTCACAGTTATATAGTGTCATGTATTGTTTTAAGAATGTAATAGTAAGCGGATCAGTTTTATTCGTTTTGTCCTGAAATTCTGACAGATTTTTCACAACAACTTTTTTATTTATTTTCTCAAAATACCTTATATTCTCAAATCCACTATCAGCAACAATATGAGATGAGTGGGTGGTAATTACAACTTGAATATTCCAATCTTTCTTTTTAATAAAGGATTTAACATTTTTTATAAAAGTCTGTTGCATCTGCGGGTGTAAGTGTGCTTCAGGTTCTTCTAAGAAGAGCAGACTAAAGCTGGGTGTTGGCTTTCTTTTCTTATATTCCTCAAAGGAGTTAAAAAACTGTAATATTATATAGATTAAATTACTATAGCCAAGTCCGTTATGAGATTCTGGTAAAAACTCATCCTCGTGCTTATAGTAAAGTGTTGCATTGTCTTTTAAAACTTTTTCTATATCAAACTTTGATTTAATCTCAAGTTCTTGGACATTAAGCCCAGTATTCATGCCAAAATCTTTCAAGTCGGTAAAAATATCCTTGAAAAATTTCTTGTAGTCCCCATCAAGATTTTGAGATGTTTTATCTAAAAGATTTTTCAGATCTTCTGTGTCAGGAGAATCATTATTATGTTTATAGTAATCGCCAAACCCTTTCGTAAGTCCATGAATATCGTCAGACGATTGGTCATCCAAAATTCTTTGTGCTGTAACAAATTGACTTAGGAATACATCAGAAATCCTGCCCTTTGGATTTTCCTCAATTTTGTTTCTAATTGATTTATCTTTTGAATCAACTGCATAGTACGATGTTGTATAAAATTGTGCCCAATTCTTTTTCAGGTATTCCGCCAATGTCTTGAGTTCTTTCTTGTTCTCAAGAAACTTTTTCATTAGTTTTTCAGAATCAGACACCGCATATTCACAACAAATAAGAATATCTTTCCTTGTTGGGTCAAGATCCATTATAAAGTTTGATACGGATGCGAGATTATCTTTTTCGTCGTATTCAATCAGTATATTGAGTTCTATCCTTGGTAAAGTATTCTTATAAGCATTTTCTTTTGCTAATACAATATCATTTGTTTCATTCTTGGATTTTGAATCTACGTATTCACCATGCATTTTTTCAGTATCCTTAAGTTGTGAGTATGAACATAGTGAAAAATCCTCAAATTTAAACTTATTAGAAGTACTACCACCAAAAAACTTATAGAAAATTTCTGTCAGAGATGTCTTACCAGTATTGTTTCTTCCAACAATCAAAGTAATAGTATCGTCAAAGTCGATGCTTACATTCTCTAATATTCTAAAACTTTTAATTTCTACATTTTTGATTTTCATAGTGGTTTTCAAAAACTTAAGATAGTTTATCATTTTTAGGCATTCTTTGAAAGATTTTAAAGGCATTTTGTTATCAACACTATGCTGATGGGGCGCTCTAGACTCATATGACGAGTTGCGTCATTAATGTAGGTATATGAAAATAGATAACCCAAATCAAGAGAAAGGTGTCGAGAAAATCAAGGTCGAACCAAAGAAAATAAGATACTGTCTTTATGCAAGAAAATCAACAGAATCAGAAGAAAGACAGGTTCTTTCAATAGACAGTCAGATCAGCGAAATGCTCCAATTAGCCGATCGTGAGGGGCTTGAGGTGGTCACCATGAAACGTGAATCACATAGTGCTAAAGAGACTGGGCAACGACCAGTATTTAACGAGATCATTGAGGAACTAAAGCAAGAGAAGTTTAATGCCATACTCACATGGGCACCTGATCGTATTTCAAGAAATGCAGGAGATCTTGGAAAAATAGTAGACTTGATGGATTCAGGGAAATTACATATGATACGAACCTTCGGACAAACTTTTGGAAATAATCCAAATGAGAAATTTCTTTTGATGATATTAGGATCACAGGCAAAACTAGAAAATGATAATCGAGGGATAAATGTTAAAAGAGGGTTACGCACAAGAGTGGAGATGGGATTATGGCCTGGGATGGCACCACTTGGATATTTAAATCAAAAGTTAATGGATAGAAAGTGTCAGATAGTAATTGATCCAGATAGAGCACCAATAATAAAGAAGATGTTTGAGAAAGTAGTATATGAACACTGGAGCGGTAGAAAAGTATATAACTGGTTACGATTTGATTTAAATTTCTATACTCGAGGAAATAAACCCCTGACACTCTCAGGGGTTTATCGTATCTTTAATATGCCAATCTATTATGGACCATTTGAATATCCTAGAAATTCTGATAACTGGTATCAAGGAAGTCACACACCAATAATCACTCAAGAGTTATTTGAAAAAGCTCAAGCACAATTAAAGAGAGACAGAATTGTAAGAGAGAATAGAGAGTTTGCATTCACTAAATTATTTACTTGCGGAATGTGTAGTTCGGGAATATCTGCTCAAGAAAAATACAAAGAACTTAAAGATGGAACTACTGCTAAATATGTCTACTACTCTTGTTCCAAGGCAAGAGATAGAAATTGTAAGAATAAATATATTAGAGAAGAAGAATTGATCGAGGAGCTATTCAAAATAATTGATAAAGTAAGTATTAATGAATTAGGAATGAGAATTAAACTTGAAGAAGAAATTAAACGATTCAATCGACTTCAAAGGTTAGCGACAAAAGGTACGCCAAAATACTCAATCAATGAAGATAATGTAAATACCAGAGAATACGCTAAGTATGTTCTCCGAGAAGGCACACCGCTCGAAAAACGAGAACTACTCGGACATTTAAGGAGTAGATTGGTGTTGAATGATAAGAAAATTACACTAGTGGAATAATATAATTAAAAAGGCTCTCTAAGCCAAATATTTATTTTAGACTCAATAAACTTCGAATCTGCTAATTCATATCCATCCTTATTGTTAAACATATTTTCAAAAGCATTTCTTGTAATTTTCTTAATTGAATATTGTGTATACAATCCTGATTTTTCATAAAAAGAAAACCAGTGTTTTTGTCTTGAATCGTTAATTGCCTTGATAAAATCAGGATCACCGAAAAGCTCTAATGATACCAAAATTATTTTTTGAATATAAATAGAGAACCTCTCGATTGTTTTATTTAAAGTTGCTCCACCCATAGTATTTGGATTGGCATGAATATATCTTGACCTCTCATCGTAGAAACTCTCAACATCTTTTTTAATTGCACCTATCATATTTGATAGTACAAGATCAGCTTTCTCAGCTAATTTTTTTCCATTTGGGTTTCCACTTCCAATCAAAGCATCTAATGCTGTACATAAATAAATGAGTCGGAGATTATTTTTATCTCTAGCATTAGGATTCATCTGATTTCTTTCTGAGGTAAAATAAATTTGGTTGAAAAAATAAATTCCATTATTAATTCTCTTATACCAACTTTCATAAACAGAATCTGGATTTCTTAAAGCCTCTTTATGTAAATTTTCTGCTAATGCTGAATACCTTTCATAAAATTTTAAAAAATTCGGAACATTTCTTGCATAAAGAGATGAATGCCCATCATTCAAATTTTGGTGAAAATCATGAAAAGACATAACATCTTTACCTTCAATAAAACCATATGGGGCAAAAAGATTACCTTGGCAAAATAATCTTAATAATGTTAATGGATTACGTATCTTATTTTCAAATAGGTGTGGCATAATCATTAGAGAGTCTGGATCCTTTTGTGTAAAATCAAAAAGAAATCCTGAATTAAAACTCAGATGAATATTATGACTAGAAAAGATTGTTTCCACTTCAAAAGGAGTACCATTAATAAAAACATCCTCATCAAACGTGGGTTTATCCGAGCTTCTAAACAAACCAATACTTTTTGAAAACTTAAGAAGTTTTATATCTGTATTTGGAATATCCCAAGAGCTAGTTACTTTAGCTTGTTCATTTGAATCAGATCCTATATCGTAAAGATAAAAAGATGTAAGTGGAACGAACACTTTATGAGTTATTTTTGTCATTTCCTCTTTCATAAACTATATGATAACAAAAAGCCGAGATAAAATCTCGACTTTTTGTGCAACTTGTAGCTTTGTGGGTCACACTTAGTATTCAACTAAATGGGTCATCAAAACTAACAGGTTGTCAATGCGGAGAGAGGGAGATTCGAACTCCCGGTACGATTTCTCATACACAACCTTTCCAGGGTTGCCGTTTAAACCACTCACGCATCTCTCCATATTCCGGTCAAAGACCGGAATACACGTGAAAATTAATAATAAATATCCACGTTCTAAAAAGAACATCTGGGACTATAATACTAAATATTATCCTATTTTCCAACTAGTTATTAATATAAAATATAGTGTAATGTTATAAACTTTCTCGAAGTCTCTTTATCCTCTCTTCTACTGGAGGATGGGTTGAGAAAAGATTACCAATTTTTTTAGCAAATTGACCTGAGCCAGTTGGATTAGCAATATACAAGTGAGCAATTGCTCCTGATTGCCTTTTCATTGGCCGACCATACTGGCTAATTTTTTCTAGCGCCGAAGCGAGACCTTCTGGGTAGCGCGTCAAAAGAGAACCTGAAGCATCGGCTAAATATTCACGCTTACGTGAAATTGCGAGCTGAATTAAGGTCGCTGCGATAGGAGCTAAGATAGACAGAATTATCCCAACAATCATGAAAATTCCATTTCCCCCTTCTCTGTCATTATCACGTCCGCCAAAAAATGTCATCCGAATCATCATGTCTGAAACAATTGCAACAAAACCGACAAGAACCACAGCGACAGTAGACACGAGCATATCACGATTACCTATATGACTCATCTCGTGAGCCACAACACCCTCTAACTCTGTTTTATTCATAATCGATAGTAACCCTGTAGTTACGGCAACCACAGCGTGTTCTTTGTTGCGTCCTGTTGCAAAAGCATTTGGTGAAGGATCATCTATCACGAAAATTTTTGGCATTGGCAACCCCGCTGTAATTGCTAAATTTTCAACTATAGTATAGAAATCAAAATATTGTTCGCGAGTGGCAGGATGAGCCCCTGCCATAGAAAGAGCTATTTTATCAGAGTACCAATAACTAACAATATTCATTCCAACAGAAAAAATAACAAAGAAATATAAAATCGTAGGATTATTATATATCCGTGCAAATACAAAACCAAGGGAAATTACTATGATTAAAAAGACGCTCATGAGCATCCAAGTCTTGCGAACATTTTGTCCTTGGTGTGTATATAGTGTAGCCATCTATAATAATTTTTAGAATTTAACTGCAACTGGTTCTTTTTCTGCACTTCCCTCTTCTAATTGGAAGAAATCCATTTTTGCAAAATTAAACATTTTTGCAATAAGATTACCTGGAAACATATTTATAGCTGTATTTAAATCACGGACATTGCCATTATAAAATCGACGTGATGCTTGAATTTTATTTTCTGTATCAGACAATTCACTTTGAAGTTGAAGAAAATTTGTATTTGCTTTCAATTCAGGATAAGCCTCAGATATTGCAAAAAGAGATTTTAATGTTCCTGATAAAATATTTTCTGCTTCACCTTTTTCGGTTGGAGTTCCAGCTTGCATTGCACGAGAACGAGCCTCACTCACCTTCTCAAAAGCAGTTGATTCGTGAGTAGCATAACCTTTCACTGTACTAACTAAATTTGGAATAAGATCATAGCGACGTTTAAGTTGAACATCGATATCTGCCCAAGCTTCTTGAGTTCTAATTCTGAGGGTAACAAAACCATTGTATTTAAAAATTAAAAACAATATAAGAGCGACTACTACAGCTAAAACGATATATAAGATTGGCATATAATTTGAATTTTTATAAATAAATAAATTAATTAATAAAACGACTTTATTTTAATAAGTGACTAATATATATTATATCACAAAAATCCACTAGTAAAAGTGGATTTTTGGGGATGAAAATTATTATTTTTTCTGCAAATTTTTAAAGAAAACCAAAAGTGGACTTGCTAAAAAGATTGAGGAATATGTTCCAAAGAACATTCCAGCAGTAAGCATCATAGCAAAGACTTTTGTACTAGACGGTCCAAAGAATACTAATGCAAGAAGTGCAATGATGACAGTTGAAGATGTTGCAATTGACCGAGTATATACTTGCTCCAAACTTTTACCAACAGTTTCTTCAAAAGTCTTATAGTGACCTACTCGAATATTTTCGCGAATACGATCAAAAACAACAATCGTATCAGAGACTGATAGACCCAAAACAGTTAGAATAGCAACAACAAAGAGTGTATCAATTTCCGTCCCATAGATACTACTCAACACTGCAAATGCTCCAACAGGAATCATTATATCGTGAATCAAAGTAATAATAGCGATCAATCCATATTTCCAAGACGAAACTGGTTTTGAAACTTTACGGAAAGAAAAAGCAATCCAAAAAATTATTCCAAGAGAAACAAGGATAAAGGAAATTAAAGATTTACGAATAAGTTCAGCTCCAACAGAAGGACCTATGGAAGTAAAACTTTTTTCTGTTGCGTCGCTACCTAAAGCCGACATTAATGAAGCTCGCTCTGTTTCATTAATTTGTTTAGTTTTTATACTATACCCCATTGTCCCCATTGGCTGAATAACCATTTCACCTAGTGACAAAGATCTAATTGTCTCTTCAATCATTACTTGTTCAGGACGTATTGTTGTGTATTCAACTTCAGTCAAAGAACCACCTTTAAAATCTATCCCTAATTTTAATCCTGAAAATACTATCGCACCAATTGATAAACAAACAAGAATGGCTGAAATTATTACGAAAACTTTTTTGTGTTTAATTATAAACATATAATTGAGTTAAAAGTTTATAAAGTTATAAGGTTATAAAGTAAATTCATTGTTGTATTTACTTAGGCTTTATAACTTTCTACTTTATTACTTGATAACTTGCGTTGATGCATTACTAAAGCCCGACCCAAACAAGAAACCTGTTAATTTATTTTTCTTTTTAATATTTAGTGTATAAAGGAATAATCTTGTAATTGAGATTGCTGAAACCATTGATACAATAACACCTATTAAGAACACAAGAGCAAATCCTTTGATAAGTGAAGTTCCAAACCAAAATAATATAAGTGCGGTAATTATACTAGAAATATTTGAATCACGAACTGAAAGCCATGCTCTCTTAAATCCATGATGAATTGAATCTAGAATACTATCGTTACCTTTTCGAAGCTCTTCTTTAATACGTTCAAAGATAAGAACATTGGCATCTACCGCAATCCCGATAGAAATAATAAATCCGGCAATACCAGCCGCAGTGAGAGTAACCGGAACTAATTTAAAGATTGAAAGCATTATTAAAACATACATTGAAAGAGCAACGGTTGCAATCACCCCCGGTAATCTGTACCAAATTATTAAGAAAAGTGCGATTGCTAAAAATCCGATAATAGCAGCTTTAACACCGTTTGATGTAGCCTGTGCTCCCAATGAAGGACCAATTGTTTGTGTAGAAATTAAACTAATTGGAACAGGTAAAGCCCCTGAATTTAAACGCCCAACCAAAAGTCTTGCTTCCTCTGGAGTAAAATTACCAGATATTTGAGCTTTTCCACCTGTGATAGCTTCATTGACTGTTGGAATCGAAATTGGTTGTCCATCAAGGAAGATGGCTACACTTTTACCAATATTTTCTTTTGTTATTTTTTCAAATAACAATGACCCTTCTTCATCAAATTGTAATGAAACCATCGGCTCCCCTGTTGTTTGATCAAAATCAAGAATTGCCTTATCTAAATATCTACCAGTTAAATCAGTAAGAATATATTGGGGATTCATATTAAGTTTAATAACACCATCAGCTCCAACAGTAGCTTCTTGAGTTTGATCTTTGTTTGGATTTTCAGTTCTGAAATCAAGCATTGGAGTTTGTCCTATCATTTCGACAGCCCGACTTACATCTGTAACCCCAGGGAGATCAACAATCAAACGCTCTTCTCCTTGATTTGAAAAACCACCATTTTGAACTTGAACTATCGGCTCAGAGACACCAAAGACATTTACACGTCTTTCTATGACATCGCGTAGTGCATCCATCGAATTTTTTAAATCAGCAGAAGCAACCTGTGAGACATCGGCTTTATAAACCAAATGTGTCCCTCCAGAAAGATCCAATCCTAATTTAAAAGGAAACTTAGCCATTCCTGTTGCTTTGGCTTCAGGAGCTAAATTGCGATAACTAATTTCTGACTGATAAACAAAAAAACCGAGCCCTATTCCTAATAAGAGTACTAATAATGCTGTAATTCTTGTTTTCCACATAATAGGGTTATTCTAACGGTTTTCAGGCTAAAAATCAAGCCAAATAAACCCTTATTTATAAGGTATTTATCGATTATTTTTTATAAAAAATAAGTTTGAAAATATAAGCAATTATTATTCCCAAAATATAACCTACTAAAATATCTATCGGGAAATGAACCCCGGAAGCGATACGAGCGATTCCAACAATAAGAGCTACAACAAAAAATAAATACCCCATTCTTTTGTGAATAAAATAAAGTGACATAGCCAAGGCCCCGAAAAACATGGCATGACCAGAAGGGAAAGAATCCATCCCTCCGTATAAAAATAGTGGTTTTACATTTTCAAAAAATATAAAAGGTCTTGGCGACAAAATAAAAAATTTTACAATTGTTACGATAATCCAAGCAAAAAGAGATGAGGAAAAAACCAAAACTATTTCTTTTATTTTATTTTTAAATTGTAAAAATGGTGTCCGATAATCAAAAACTCCATCTGTGTGAAAAAATAAAAAGATAAAAGCTATAAAGACCATTATATAACCAAAAGTATTAGCACTAAAAACAATCAACCAATCAAGTGTTACTGACTGGTGAGCTAAACTGTAAATTAAATAAAATAAATACGTGTTCATTATTTTTTATTTTTAGCTACTTGCAATACATTTTGTAATAACATGGCGACTGTTACAGGCCCTACTCCACCTGGTGTTGGAGAAACAAAAGAAGCAACATTCATGACAGACCCAAGGTCTACATCCCCCACTACCGCACCATTGTCTTCTGAAGTCCCCGCATCAATCACAACTACTCCAACTTTTAACATATCACCCTTAATAAATTTACCTTTTCCAATTGCTGAAATTATAATATCCGCATTTTTAATTAATTCTAAATAATTTTCAGTTTTACTATTTACTGTATCTACTTCAAGTCCCCGTGAACGCAAAATATGCGTAACTGGTAATCCTACCAATACACCTTGCCCCAACATTAATATTTTCTTCTTTGATAAATCTATATCCAGAGTATCAAGAATTTTAACGACTGCCAGTGCTGTTGGGTAACTTATTTCACCTTCATCGTTATAAAAATTCTCGCTATTTATTTCTCCCAAACAATCAACATCCAGCTCCGGTAAAATAGAATCTAGAACATTTTTTCTATCTATATGATTCGGTATTGGTAATTGAAGTATAACCCCACATATAGTAGGAACCCTATTTAAATTTTCTATTTCTTCAATTAATTCTTCGGTTGTTGTAGAATCTTTGAAATCTGCAGTTCTAAACTTAATCCCAACTGACTCAGCAACTTTTGCTTTCATTCGAACATATTGCATAGAAGAAACATCATTGCCAACCAAAATATCACAAAAAATAGGAGTAAAAGACAAAGATAAAACTTCTTTTTTTATTTCTTTTAAAATTTCATCTTTAATTTTTCTACCATCAATAATTTGTGTCATGTATTCTTAATTCTTAATTCTTAATTCTCTTAATCATATACCAAGAAATTCATTATGCATATCATCCCTATGTGCCACACGACTATACCGATTCATCCCCATTAAAATACCCAAGCCAATAAATTCAGTCAATAAGTGTGAACCTCCATAACTCATAAATGGCAGAGTAATCCCCGTAACCGGCATAATTCCTAAATTCATTCCAATATTAATAATAAAATGAGTCATAAAATAAATGGCAAGTCCTAATCCATATAAAATCTCAAAGTTTGTAGTCCCTAAAAGTGCTATATGTAAAATACGCCAAATAATAAGCCCCAATAAAATAAATAATATAATTACCCCAACAAAACCCCACTCTTCAGAAAAAGCAGCAAAAATAAAATCAGTCTCATATTCAGGTAAAAAATTTAAACGTGACTGAGTCCCAAAACCAACCCCCTTCCCAAATATTTGACCGCTACCAATTGCAATCGTAGACTGATAAACGTTATACCCTGAACCATGAATATTTGACAATGGTTGAACGAAATTTATTACGCGATCCTTTTGATACGGTTTAAATACAAAACCCCAAAGAAAAACGAAGGCGATCATCATTACTCCAATGACTATGAGTAAATGACGCTTTGAAATACCAGAAACAAGAGTCATACCAAACCATATGAAAAAGATAATAATTGCTGAACCAAAATCTGGTTGTAAAAAAACAAGTAAAAATGGAATAAAAGCATACAAGCCTGAAATAAAAATATGTTTAAAATTACCTATTTCTATATGACGTCTTGAGAAATACTTTGCGAGCATTAATATAACAACCAGTTTCATCATATCTGATGGTTGGAAAGAAAAACCACCGATAGAAAACCAACTTTGTGCTCCCTTCGCAGTATGTCCAAAAATAAATAATAATATTAATAATCCAGAAAAAACAGCAAAAAGAGTTACAAGGATATCAGTTCTTTTTAAAAATCTAAAATCAATGAAAGAAAAAATAAAAAGAAAAACAAAAGAAATACCAATCCAAGCTAATTGATGGCTAAAAAAAGAAGTCTCTGAAGTAAAAGATTTCATTGTCACCAACCCTGCTCCAAGAACTGGAATCATGAATAAAACTAAAAGCCAATCAATTCCTATAGAAGTTTTATTTACTTTGTTTTGTAATGATATCATGTATTACAGTATTTTGACTAAAAAATAATTCAATAAAATTCACACTTAGAAAATGTTAAAAAGAAAATATTATTCAATTTATTTAAAAGGAAACAGAAAATGGATTAATTAAAACGATAATATCTTGAGTTATTGATAACACAGATAATGTTTCGGGCCAAGTAAAAACTACTGGTAGACTTTCATTATTTAATAATCTGGGTTTATGAGTCTTTGAAGCATTAATCGCATTATGATCGGCGTCATATAAAATTGCAATCACATCAAACTCGGGCAGGTCATAGACTGAATCATTGTTTATAATAGCAGATAAATTTGGAGTGTCTTTGTTATTATCAAAAACAATTTTGTTAACTTTTACTGGTAAAGTTTGAAGAGTTGGAGCTTTTTTAACACAAACAAGGGGTGAAATAAATTCAAAAGAAACACTTTTAACTTCACTCTGACCAGCATCAAAACGAGATTCAAATACTGCAAATTGTTGATTGGGTGGAATAAAAGTTTTTCCTTCTCTTCTTCCCAATAATTTATTATTTTTATCATAAATCTTAAACTCATATGAAGCTTCTGCTACTGCCCCATCTTTGTTTCTATTTTCCACATAAGCAACTAAATTATAACTACTTCCTATCACAGGAAAAGCTCGGCTCCATAAAATAACTGGTTCTGATATATCGGGTTTACACATGAGAGAACAAGTCCCCCCGCAATCTACTCCTGTCTCTGTACCATTTTGTTTTCCATCAATACATGTTGATTTTTTGAAAATATAAGGATAAATAATTGCAAAAACAATCAATCCAAAAAAGATAATGACTCCTGTCGCATATTTAAATTGTCTTCGTGATGCCCATGACATATGTATTTCTAGTATAACAAAAATCCACTTCAATATGAAGCGGATTTCAATCCATATTATTTTAAATCTTCAGGAATATTTTTATTCATTTTTAAGTCTTTACCTCCTTCAAATTCACTATCCCCTGATTTTTCCACAATAAATGGTCTACCCAACTTAGAAATTTCTGCCCAAACGTCTTCCGGGGATTTTTCTATCACTTCTGGAATTTTTTCCTGCGACTTCTTCATAAATGATTCTAATGGATTTTTCATATTCTTTGTAATATTACTTTTAATATTATAATTATACTCCTTAAAATATATCCAGCAACAAAAAAACACCCAAATGGGTGTTTTTTTGTTCAGTTGAATACTTTGTTCTGGCGACAACCTACTTTCCCCGTTTATAGAGTATCATCGGCGCAAATGGGCTTAACTTCCGAGTTCGGAATGTAATCGGGTGTGACACCATTACCAAATCACCAGAACAAAAAATTCAACCTTCAAACTATCCACATGTACCAGTCCGACTGGTACATGATATGATATCTGAAAACTGAATGCTGTAAACGCAATAATATGATTTCCAAATTTCCTAATAGGAATCGAACGATTAGTACACCTCGGCTAAAGACATTACTGTCTGTACACCTAGTGCCTATCAACCTGATCATCTCTCAGGTTTCTCAAACGATTCCTCATCTTGAAGCTGGCTTCCCTCTTAGATGCTTTCAGAGGTTATCCATTCCCGACATAGCTACTCGGCAGTCCAGCGGGCGCTAGAGC
>JBAYHJ010000014.1:0-17229 GCA_041666225.1 Minisyncoccota bacterium
AAGTTTTTCACAAATATCTCTACCATAAGAAGTATATTTACGAGATCCGACAACAGATAAATATACTAAATTTTTGTCGGGTAGTTTTCCTCTTATGTAAAGAGTTTTTGGTGGCTGTGGTATTTCAAGAAGAGGTAGTGGAAACTGTTCAGGTTTTAATTTATATATGTCTTCCATAAAAATATAAATTGCTATTTGTTAATTATATCATTTTTTTATATACTGTATATATTATGTTGGATATAAAATTTATACGTGAGAATAAAGATATAATTAAAGAGGGGGCGAAGAAGAAGCATATCGAAGTAGATATTGACAGTCTTATTTCTGTTGATGAAAAAAGATTGGCAATTCTTTCTCGTGTAGAATTTTTACGTGGAGAACAAAATAAAGTCAGCGTCTCTATGGGTGGAACTCTTACAAACGAAGCCAGGCAACAGCTGATTGAGGAAATGAAGTTAGTGAAAGATGAATTGAAAGATAAAGAAGAAGAACTTCGTGGTCTTATGCAAGAATGGCAATCTTTAATGCTTCAAGTTCCCAATATTCCTGATATCTCAGTTCCTGAAGGAGAAAGTGATGAAGAAAACCAAGAGGTCAAGGCTTGGGGAGATAAGCCATCTTTTTTATTTGAACCCAAAGATCATATTGATCTTATGACAAATCTGAAAATGGTAGATTTTGATCGGGGAACAAAAGTTCATGGCTTTAGAGGGTATTTTTTGATGGGAGATGGAGCAAGACTTTCAATGGCTATTTGGAATTATGCGCTTGATTTTTTTTCACAAAAAGGTTTCACTCCTATTTTGCCACCTGTAATAATTCGCCGAGAGACATTTATGGGTACCGGATATTTACCACAAGGTGAAGAAGATTTATACAAAACTCAAGATGGAGATTTTCTAGCTGGAACTGCCGAGGTTCCAATCATGGGATTTCATTCAGATGAAATTTTAAAAATAGAAGAATTGCCAAAAAAATATTTAGGTTTTTCTCCATGTTATCGTCGTGAAGCAGGTAGTCACTCAAAAGATGTAAAAGGTTTAATACGAGTTCAAGAGTTCTATAAATTAGAACAAGTTGTCCTTTGTGAAGCTTCTCATTCTGAGAGTGTAAAATATCATGAAGAAATAAATCGTAATACTGAAGAATTCATAGAATCTCTTGGTATCCCTTACCATACAGTTGTTAATTGTGGTGGTGATTTAGGTATGGGGCAAGTAAAAAAATATGATATTGAACTTTGGGTTCCTAAAGAAGAAAAATATCGTGAAATTTCTTCAGCTTCATATTTTCATGATTTTCAAACTCGTCGATTGGGAATTCGTTATCGTGATGAGAACGGTAAATCAAGATATGTGCATTCATTAAATTGTACAGCGATTCCAACTCCAAGAATTCTAGTTTCACTTGTAGAAAATTTCCAACAAGCAGATGGCACAATAAAGATTCCGGAAGTTTTGCAAAAATATTTAGGAAAAGAGATAATTTCATAATTAAAATATGAGAGATATACCTACATCTCCGCGTATTATAGAGATAAAACATAAAAGGCGTATTCGAAGATTACGTTTGATAATTTTATTTTTTATTTTATTTATTTCTATCGTTGGAGCACTCTCTTTTTTTTCTAGCAATAAACATATAGTTATAAATAAAGTTGTAGTAATTGGTACTCATATTATAGATCAAGAAGATATAGAGAAAGAGGTTTATAAAAATATTTCCGGAAAATATATTTATCTTTTTTCTCGCAACAACAGTCTGATTTATCCCCACAGTAAAATTTATAAAAATTTACTTTTGAAGTTTCCAAGGATTGAATCTCTCTCTGTTGGTCGCGATAATCTAAATACTTTGCAGATAAAAATAGTAGAAAGAACTGGTGCTTATTTGTATTGTGGAGAAGAAGTTCCAGAAAATAAAAATGATGTGGGAGAAAATTGTTATTTTATAAATAATGACGGTTTTATTTTTGATAAAGCCCCATATTTTTCTGGAAATGTTTATTTTAAATATTACATGAAAATTGAAAATGAGGCTGGTAATCCACAAGGAAAACAAATGACAAATGTTGAAAATTTTTACAATCTAGCAAGATTTATAGATAAAATAACAGCTCTTGGTTTTAAGCCTATATATATAGTAAAAGATCAGGATGGTACAAATTATCTATATTTAAATCACGGAGCAAATGGTACTTTACCTAAAATTGTTTTTAAGAATGATGCTGATCTAAGTGTTATACAAGATAATCTTTTATTATCAATGAAAAAGAAAGAATTTGCTGATGAGATAAATTCTAAGTATAATACGCTCCTATATATAGATCTTCGTTTTAAAAATAAGGTTTTATATAAATTTCAATAGTAAATATATAAGGATTTAGAATATACTCATTCTCAGGTCCTCGGATGAGGGAGGACGAGGAGCCAGACCATTCGCCTGAGTATATTCTAAATCCTTTAATAAAATTATGAAAAATTTTTACGAAAAATTACATAGGCCATTTTTTTGTTTAGCACCGATGGCTGATGTCACCGATGCTGCTTTTCGTCGCATAATTTGTAAATATGGCAAACCAGATATTTTCTGGACAGAGTTTGTTTCTGCGGATGGGTTATCTAGTCCAGGAAGAGAAGTATTAAAAAATAATTTAATTTTTGATAAAAAAGAAAAGCCAATCGTAGCTCAACTGTTTTCTTCGAATCCAGATAAAATGCGACAAGCAGCCAAATATGTAGCAACACTTGGTTTTGATGGTATAGACATAAATATGGGTTGCCCTGATCGTTCTGTCGAGAAGCAAGGATCTGGAGCGGCGATGATGAAAGATATGGAAAAGGCAGGATTAATAATTCAGGCTGTGAAGGATGGTATAAAGGATTCGAAAAAAAAGAACATATCTGTTTCTGTGAAAACTCGCATAGGTTACAATAAAAATCAAATTGAAGTTTGGATTCCATTTTTACTTTCACAAGACATAGATGCACTTACGATTCATGCAAGAACAAGAAAAGAAATGTCGAAAGTTCCAGCCGAGTGGTCTCATGTAAAAAGAGTAGTTGAAATTCGTAATGACATGAAAGTCAAAACTAAAATTATTGGCAATGGCGATGTCATAGATTTAGAAGATGGAAGAAAAAAAGCCAAAGAAACTGGTTGTGATGGAATAATGATAGGCCGAGGAATTTTTGGAAACCCTTGGTTATTCTCAGGGAAAATTCCAAGTATGAAAGAAAAATTGAAAGTGCTAGTAGAGCATACAAAATTATTTGAAAAAATTCTTGGTAAGCATAAAAATTTTGCGGTTATGAAAAAGCATTTCAAGGCCTATGTGAATGGTTTTCCTGCCCGCCCTCACGACGGTTCGGGAGCAGGTGGGGTTGGTGCAAAAGAATTGCGAGTGAAACTGATGGAAACAAAAAATGCAAAAGAGGTAGAAGAAATTGTTAATAGTTTTCTCAAAAATCATTAATTTGGTATAATCAAAGGTATGAAAGATTCTAAAAAGGATAAAAATATTGCCTTATATAGGAAGTATCGCCCAGAAAGCTTTGGTGAGGTTATAGGTCAAGATCATATCGTTAAGGCTATCTCTGGAAGTTTAGAGGCCGGAAAGGTTGCTCATGCTTATCTTCTTTGTGGCCCACGAGGGACAGGGAAGACGACAATAGCCAGAATTATTGCGCGTGAGCTTGGCTCATCCGTGGATGATATATATGAAATGGATGCAGCCTCAAATAGAAGGATAGAAGATATTAGAGAAATAAATGAAAGCATTAGAACTCTTCCATTTTCTTCAAAATATAAAATATATATATTGGATGAAGTTCATATGTTTACAAAAGAAGCATGGAACGCACTTCTAAAAACTATTGAGGAACCTCCAGAGCATGTCATATTTATTTTAGCGACAACAGAACTCGAGAAAGTACCAGAAACAATTATCTCTCGATGCCAGAGTTTTATTTTTAAAAAACCTACAGATGCTATTCTTTCGCAAGTTATAAATAGTGTTGCAAAAAAAGAAGGATACAAATTGGAAGAAGGAGGAGCTGAACTTATAGCCTTGCTTGCAGATGGAGCATTTCGTGATGCGCTAGGAACATTACAAAAAGTGATTTCATTTTCTAAAGATAAAAATATAAAAATAAGTGAAATAGAAGAGATTACTGGAGCTCCAAATACGACCTTGGTAAATAGTTTTCTAGATGCTTTAGTTGAAAATAATATCGAGAAAGGATTTTCTTCGATCGAGAAAGCTAATGCTCAAAATATTGAAATGGATATTTATTTAAAAATGATTTTACACAAACTTCGTTATGCACTTATGATTAGATATGTCCCTGGTCTAAAGAAGTCTATTGAAAATACACTTGGAGAGAGAGATTTTATTTATATAGAAAAACTTGTTTCTACAAAACCAGAAAATATTTCATCCAAAACTCTCATGATTCTACTTACGACTTATCAATCACTCAAAAATGCAGTTATCAGTGAATTACCACTAGAACTTGCGTTAATAAAAATCTTTGATGCAGAAAAATAACAAGAATAAAATCTGGGATGTAATAATTATCGGAGGAGGAGCCTCTGGAATGATGGCTGGAGCTGTTGCTTCTGCTCGTTCTTTGTCGGTTCTTGTTATAGATAAAAATAAAACTTTGGGAGAAAAATTAAAAATCACTGGTGGAGGAAGGTGTAATATTACAAACAATGAGCCAGATATCCATAAAATGTTGAAAGTGTATGGTGACGGAGCTCCTTATTTGTATTCACCTTTTTCAATTTTTGGAGTAAAAGATACTTTCAAGTATTTTGAATCTCGAGGTTTACCACTTGTAATTCAGGCTCGTAATCGTGTTTTTCCGGCGACAGAAAAAGCGATTGATGTTTTTAATGTTTTAAATAAAGAGTTGATAAAAAATAATGTAGTTATAAAAAATAATTGTATTGTAAAAGATATTGTTCATAACAATAAAAAAATAATAAACATAAATACAAATCAAGGGCAATTTTATGCTGAGTCTTTTATTCTAGCAACAGGAGGATTGTCACATCCAGAAACTGGCTCAACAGGAGATGGTTTTAGGTTTTTAAGTGGCTTGGGTCATACAGTTTCAGACCCAACTCCAGATATTGTTCCTATAGAAGTGGAAGACAAGTGGGTAAAAATGCTTTCAGGGACAAGTCTTTCTTTTATGAAAATAACTTTTTTCTTAGATGGCAAAAGACAATTCTCTAAAATTGGAAAGATACTATTTACTCACTTTGGACTTTCTGGTCCGCTCATTTTAAATAGTGCTAGTCTCATAAATCCACTACTTTCTCGTGGAAAAGTAACTGCAGCTATTGATTTATACCCAGATACTAATAGTGGATCATTGGAAGAAAAAATAATAAAAGTTTTTGATTTGAATAAAAATAAAATTCTAAAGACGGTAATAAAAGATTTTGTTCCAGAGGGTATGTATTTGGCAGTTTCAAAATTAATTAATTTTGTTGATCTAGAAACAAAAGTTCATAGTATTACAAAAGAAAACCGCAAAGATATTGTTAAGCTTTTAAAGGCAATGACAGTGACCATAATAGGTCTTATGGATTATGATAGAGCTGTGGTAGTAGATGGTGGAGTGGAACTTTCTGAAATAGATATGAAAACTATGCGTTCAAGACTATATGAAAATTTATATGTGACTGGAGATTTATTGCATCTAAATAGAAACTCGGGTGGATATTCACTTCAGATTTGTTGGACTACTGGGTATATTGCGGGGATATCTGTTTAATTTTTTATCTCCTTTTTGTAAATAGAAATCAAACTATAAAGTAAACTCAATGCAAGTGGGCCTATAAGTATTCCTAGTGGTCCTATGAGTGAAACTGAACCAAGAATTGAAAACAAAATAAATAAAGAAGGTATTTCGGTGTCTTTTGAGATTATATATGGAGCGAGAAGATTATCGACTGTTCCGACTATTAATCCTGACCAGATTAAAAGACCCAGGGCTTGTAATTGCATTCCCGAAAAGAACAAAAATAATATAGCGGGAACTGTGACGATAGAAGTTCCTATTGTTGGAATAAGTGATGCAATTGCAGCTACAACAGCCCAAATGATTGCATTTGGAACTCCAAAAACTGTAAATCCTATCCAGGCAAGTATTCCTTGGGCGATAGCGATAATAAAGGTTCCTTTGAAAATTCTATTTATTGATTTTTTTAGATCTAGTAGAATTCCGTTTGTATTTTCATCTGAGAGTGGAAAAATATTTACAAATCCTTTTCTCCATTTTTCACCATCTTTCAATAAATAAAATAAGGTAAACATCATAAGAATAAACATCAATATTGAATTAATAGTTGAAGAAAAAACTTGAGCCAAATTACTTGCAAAAGAAGAGGCTAGACTCATTATTTTAGAATGAATATCAAAATTAAATCCAGCTGGTAATATTTTATTTATGGAAGAATCTATTGTTTCAATAAAATGATTTGTTGTTCCAGACATTACAATATTTTGATAAACATTTTGAGTTTGATTAAATACTGCTTTTCCTATAAAAAATAGCGGTGTGCATAAACACAAGATAAATATTATAACGGTCAAGAGAGAAGCTACCCAAGATATTTTCCAAGTAATATGTTTTTTTATCCACAAATATACAGGGTTAAGAACAACAGCAAACGCTGCTGCTAGGACAAACATTGTTAAGAATGGAAAGAAAATTAAAAGAGTAAAAATAATCGTTATTAATAATAATACGAACAAAAAATATTTTTCTGTTGAACTTGTTTGCATGATTATAGTATAACAGGGTTTTGATTCTCTGACTAGATTATCAATGCCAATTTTATTGGTATAATAATACTCTTAAATAAGTAACGGTATTTAAGGTTTCCCTTTGCGGGGTTTTTTATTTTTATAAAATGGATGATTTAAAAGAAATTGAAAGAGACAACAATAAAATGATGATAGTTATTATGTGGCCATTTTGGGTCCCGACCGTCTTTTTTATATGTTATTTGTTGTATTTAAGTACATGATATATTCAGTTGAAAAATAATCATTAATAGGGTATTCTATAAGTGTTTGCATATTTGGGGATCGTCTAATGGTAGGACAGCGGCCTTTGAAGCCGTTAATTGGGGTTCGAATCCCTGTCCCCAAGCAATTAAAATTTGATATACTATAGATATGGACAAAGAACAATTAGATTTATTAAAAAAGGTTGAAGGATTAACAGCGAGACTCAATCAATTATTTGGAGAAAAAGGAAAATTTGTTTTTTCTCGTTATCCTCTGACATTTGCTTTTCTTGTTATTTTTGGAGCGACGTTAGTAAGTCAGGGTGTAAAAGAATTACTTTTAGAGATTCCTCTATTTAGAGATAGCCCTTTTATGATGCTACTTTTTGGTGTTTTAGTTTTAACAATAACAGGAACACTATATAAAAAATTAGATAAATAATCGTTGACAAAACAATAAAAGATATATAATATAATGATTATGAAGAAATTATCTATTATATTTTTAGGGTTTTTATTATTTGTAAGTTTCGGTTTTTTTGTTGCGCCTGAGAGCTCTGAGGCAGTATGGGGGTATTATGGTCCACATAACTATTCACCATATAATTATTATGGCTATAATAATTATGCCTTTGATAATGGTTATGACAATTATAATTATTCGTATTATCGGCAACCCACATATATAAATTATAGTAATGGTTACGCATTCGGTAGCAATTATAATAATTATTCACGCTACTATAGTAATCCAACTCCATATGGTTACAATAATTACAACAATTATAATAATTATGCTTTCAATAATAATTATAATTATTATTCAAACCGGCACTGTCGCCTTGGTGGATGCTAAATAAAAAAACTCACACAAATCGTGTGAGTTTTTTTGTCTAATTTTCTTCTTGAGGTTTTTCTATTGTGAGAGTTTCTATTTCTAAAGTTTCTCCAGTTATTCGCATGACATCTTTATCTATTTTTCTAAATTCGTGATTGGATTTATTGAAGTGATTTACTGTTGTACTTAAAGCATTTCCAAGTTTTTGGTGTAAATCCTCAAAAATACGCAAATGTGTTCCAAGTTCTCCAACTCGCTTTATGATGTCTTTAGCTCCTTCTTCTATTTGCATTGCCTTTAATCCCTGTAATACAGTTTGCAGATATGCCAAAAATGAAGTAGGGGAAACGATTATTACTTTGTATTTGCTTGCTGCTCTTTGGATCAGATTATCTGTTTCATCCGAACTACCACCAATTTTATTTACCAGTAAATCGTAATATATTGCTTCGTGTGGAATAAACATGAAAGCAAAATCCATTGTATTTTCTTTTGGTTGAATATATTTTGAAGTTTCAGCAATACGATTTTTTAAATCGTTTATAAAAATTTTCTCAAGACGATCTTTTTCGGTTTTATCATTTGTTTCAGATATACGGTTATAATTTTCAAGAGAGAATTTTGAATCAATTGGTATAACTTTGTCTTTTACAAAAACTGCAGCGTCTACAATAGTGCCGTCAGGAAAAGGGTACTGCATTTGATAAGACCCTGGTGGCATGACATTTTTTAATAATGTCTCTAAATAGTATTCACCTAAGACCCCTCGTTGTTTTGGATTTTTCAATATATCTTGCAGATTTTTTAATTGATCAGCAAACGAAACTACTTGTTTGTTGGTCTCATCTAAGCGGGTAATTTTTTCTGTAATATCAGCAATGATACGAGAAGTTTCAGTGGATTGAAAACGCATTGACTGATTGATCTCTTTTTGTGATTCACCTAGTTTGCTGTCGATAGTACGTGATAATTCATTTATTTGAGCCAAAAGCATTTGAGTTGCCCCGTCATTTTTTTCTACTGGTTTGTTTTTGAGAAAGAAAAAAAGACCTATTACTAAAATGATAAGTATTCCCAGAAAAATAATTATAAATATTTCCATATTTATATTCTATCATATTTTGCTTTTTACTTGCTATCTAATACCTCCTATTTATTTAAACCAATTTTCCTAAATAATATTTAAGCGTATAAATCCAGTCCTCTTCATTTTCTGGATTATTTTGTTCTTTTTGAGTAAGCATCCACTCTAGGTATCCACGGTCAATTAAAACTACTTCGGCAACGGTTTTGCCATTGTATTTACCAAAATTAAACATATTCATCATTGATGGATGACTTGAAATTTCAATCATTTTCTCGATTGCTTCTTCTTCACTAACACCGTCTTCTTTCATTATTTTATCAAGTAATCTTTCGTATAATTTTTCTAAAACAAGAACATCACCAAGAGCATCGTGGGCCGATGCCTCTATGTCTATATCTAAATAGTATCTGAGATACTGCAAGCGGTACTGAGGAATGACATTATTTTTATCAAGTGCTCGAGCCACTCGTAGAGTACAAATAGTATTGCTTGGATTTATATCTTCATTTTGTAGTATTGCATAATCAAATTTATTATTGTGAGCTACCATCACGGAGTCAGGGGACTCAAGTAATTTTTTTATTTTACTATACTCAGGGCTTTCTTTGAAAACTTTTTTATCGGCCACTGTTTTATCTGTGATATGAGTGACAGCACTTGCTTCAGGGGGAATATGAATTGGTGGTTTATATAATTCACAAAATGTTTCATCTTTTGTCTTGTATGCAATCTGACAAAGAAAGTCTTTCTTTGGTTCATTGCCCGTTGTTTCAGTATCTAAAAATATAATTTTTTTCATAATTGTATTCTACCACCAGAAGGCATATTTTAAAAATAAAGAGTTTCGCCCTAAGTCGGACTTATGGCAATTTGAAGTAATTTGAGATATAATTAGCTTATGTCTAATAGAAAAACTCCGTTAGTGGATAATGAATATTATCACATTTATAATCGTGGAAACAGTAAACAAAAAATCTTTTTAAATAAAGACGATTATGACTATTTTATAAAATGTCTTTATTGTTGTAATACATATAAGAATTTTAATTTTAGAGAAGATGTAATCAAGCAAGGAATATATGCTTTTGATTATGATAGGAGAGAAACAATAGTTTCTATTGGAGCATGGGTATTAATGCCGAATCATTTTCACCTTTACATCATTACTAGCCCTAAGTCGGACTTATGGCGAAAAACAGAAAAGAATCGTATTTCAGAATTTATGAGAAAAGTTTCTACTGCTTATGCTAAATATTTTAATGCAAAATATGGTCGCACAGGTGGTCTTTTTGAAGGTAAATTTAAGTCTGTGCATATTAAAGATGATAATCAGGCAAAATATCTTTTCTCTTATATTCACTTAAATCCAATTAAGCTCATTGATTCAAAGTGGAAAGAAGAGGGTATTAAGGATTTTAAGAAGTCTGTAGATTTTTTACTTAAATATAAGTGGAGTAGTTATTTAGATTATATTGATAGTAACAGAGTTAATCATAAAATTTTAGATTTAAATAATTTTCCTAAATATTTTCTTAATATAAAAGATTTTAATAAAGAAATAATAATTTGGTTAAAATATAAAGAAGAAGCCCAGCCCTAAGTCCGACTTAGGGCTGGGGGAATTTCTGGTGTAGAAATATATTTTTTGCTACAATAATACATATGTTACATGAACAAATAAAAAATCAAATAAAAGAGGCCATGAAGGCCAGAGATAGTATTCGTCTTGAGGTTATGCGAGGGCTTGTGACCGCTTTTACAAATGAACTTGTAGCCACCGGCAAAACTCCACAAGATATGCTCTCTGATGAAGATGCACTAAAAGTTATAACTCGTGCTTCTAAACAAAGAAAAGATTCGATTGAACAATTTACAAAAGGTAATCGAATGGACTTGGTTGAAATTGAAAAAGCCCAGCTTTCTATTATTGAAGAATTTTTGCCAAAGTTAATGGAAAGAGAAGATATTGAAAAAATCGTTAAAGAAAAAATTATAGAGCTTGGTGTGACAGACCTTACAAAGAAGGGAATGTTTATGGCATCTGTTATGAAAGATTTAAAAGGTCGTGCTGACGGTAGTCTGGTGAAGGAGGTGGTTGATAAATTATTCGTTTAATTATTTTAATAATATGAAAATTATTTTACATTGGATTCTTCTTTCTGTTGCTGTTTATGTTACAACTTTTATTCTTCCTGGAAAAATAACAGTCGATCCTATTTGGGCCGCTCTTATTGTCGGTGCATGTTTAGCATTATTTAATATGATTATAAAACCTATTATAAATATCTTAACATTACCAATAAATCTTATCACCCTTGGTTTGTTTTCACTTGTAATAAATGGAGCATTATTTTGGTATTTAGGAACACTTATTAAAGGATTTCATGTTGAAACTTTTTATGCTGCATTTATAGGAGCGTTACTTGTTTCTGTCATTAATTGGATATTGAAAAAAGTATTTCATTTTGATCTTTAATTTTAGTATGGAACATATATCTATTGCCACAATACGTCATTTTGTTGAAATTCATGCAGTTATAGTTTACCTCGTTATCCTTTTAGGAGTTGTTATTGAGGGAGAGATAATGGTCATCTTTGCTGGTATTTTTTCTCACCTTGGTTCTATCAATATTATTTTAGCTTTTATTGCAGTCTTTTTAGGAGGAGCGATGAAGTCTTTTTTGGGTTATGTTATTGGATTTTTTTTACACAAACATCATTCTCATAAACCATTTATGCACAAAATAGAAAGAAGGATTTCATATTTTCTGCCTCGATTTAAAGAAAAACCATTTTGGTCTATATTTATATCTCGGTTTTTTATTTTAGGTATTGGTTGGTTTACGGTTCTTTATTCTGGGTATAAAAAAATTCCACTTAGAATTTATGCTAAAGCGGAAGTACTTTCACTTATTTTATGGTCGACAGGAGTTCTTGCTTTAGGATATTTCTTTAGTTATACTGCTCTTTCTATTAGTAAGGATGTTCGTAAGTTCATTGGTATAATTCTTATTTTTTTCATTCTATTTTTTATTCTAGAAAAAGCGATTGCTTTTTTTGTTGAATTATTTAGTGCAGAAGAGTATTCTAATATTACGGAGGAATAATCCGTCAACGTGTGAAGCTACGGCTAGAAAAATTATGTCATTTTTTAATAAAAAGAAAATATGTGTCACTCACGATGGATCATTCCATGCCGATGATCTTTTTGCAACTGCAACACTTTCAATATTGAATAATGGGAATATTAAAATAATTAGAACTAGAGATGAAGAGTGGTTCAAAAAAGGGGACTATGTATATGATGTGGGAGGAATTTACAATCCAGAAATAAATAGATTTGACCACCATCAAGAAGGAGGTGCGGGTAATAGAGAGAATAGCACACCGTACTCGTCCTTCGGTTTGGTTTGGGAAAAATATGGAGAGAGAATTTGTGAATCAAAAGTTGTAGCAAATAAAATTGAGGAAAGATTAGTGCAATCAATTGATGCAAATGATAATGGTATAAATCTTTTTGAGACAAAAGGAGAAGTAGCACCATATCTTATTCAGGATATATTTTTTAATTTTCGACCAACTTGGAAAGAAAAACAAGATTATGATTCATGTTTTATGAAACTTGTTCCTTTTGTTGTTGAAATTTTAAAAAGAGAAATTATACAAACAAAAGATAGGGTAGAAGCAGAATCAATAGTAAAAAAAGCATATGAAGAAGCAGAAGATAAAAAGATTATATTTTTCGACGGAACTTATCCTTGGTTTGAAACTATAAATGAATATTCTGAACCTTTATATGTTATTTCTAAGAAAGGGGATACATGGAGAGCTGAAGCTGTGCGGAAGGAAAAATATAAATTTGAGACCAAGAAACCATTTCCAGAAATTTGGGCTGGTAAAAGAGATAATGAGATGGCTAAAGTTTCAGGAGTTTCTGATGCAATTTTTTGCCATAATGGTAGATTCTTGGTTGTAGCAAAAACAAAAGAAGGGGTTATAGAACTTGTAAAAAAAGCTTTATTAGCGTAAGTTGTACTTACTAAAAACTAATCACTAGATACTAGTCACTAACTTATATGTTCATAGATGAAATAAAATTTTATGCAAAAGCTGGCCACGGTGGAGACGGGGTTGTTCGTTGGCGTCGTGAGAAATTTATAGATAAAGGTGGTCCAAATGGCGGAGATGGGGGGCGAGGTGGCAATGTCTACGCTATCGCTGTTTCCGATATTCATTTACTTTCTAAATACAAACACAAAAAACAATTTGCAGGATTTGATGGAGAAGAAGGAGCAGGAGGAAGTCGCCATGGTAAAGATGGAAAGGATTTGTTGATTGAATTTCCTGTTGGTTCTATTATTACTAATATTGAAAGTGGTGGTTCTGTTTCTCTAGATAAAGTTGGTCAAAAAGAACTTTTATTAAAGGGTGGACCAGGAGGCTATGGCAACGAGCAATTTAAGACTTCTATAAATACAACGCCGACAAAAGCAACTAAAGGAAAAATAGGTGAACAAGGAAATTTTAAAATAGAACTTGAACTTTTTGCTGATGTTGGATTAATAGGATTACCAAATGCTGGTAAGTCATCACTTTTAAACGCAGTGACAAATGCTTCTGCAAAAATAGGTAGTTATCAGTTTACCACACTTGATCCAAACCTTGGAGATTTCTTTGGCTACACGCTTGCTGATATCCCAGGACTTATTGAAGGTGCATCAAGTGGAAAGGGTCTAGGAATAAAATTTTTGAAACACATAAAAAGAACAAGGGTTTTAGTTCACTTGATTGCTCTTGATAATGAGAATCCAATGAAAGTATACAAAGAGATTCGCAAGGAATTGGGTACTTACGATGAGGCTCTTTTAGAAAAAGAAGAAGTCATTATTTTAACAAAAACAGATTTGATAGGAGATGAAAAAAAGATAGAAAAAATTAAAAAGGAATTTTTAAAATTGAAAAAGCCAGTTTTTACGCTGTCTTTGTATGATGATGAGTCTATTAAAAAACTAATGGATGAGCTTGTAAAAATTTTGAGGAAGGGATAAGCTTTAAGAGTATTCTTTTATTAATCTAAATATATATTATGAAAGACAAAAAATTGGTTACTGTTTTGCTGATTTTAGTTATAATTTTATTAGTTGGCGGGGCGTACATGTTAGGAAAGGGTAATAATAAAGAATCTGAAAAAGAGTTAAATATAGAAGAAAATAATGGGCAACAAGTGAGTAATAATTCTTCTGATTGCTTACCCACAACAGCTCCTTGGATTAAAGTTCTTTCTCCAAATGGAGGAGAAACTTATTTAATGGGACAGAAGACTACGATTAAGTGGAATAGTTGTAATTTACCAAACTCGACGCACCTAAGAGCTTATTTAGAAAGACAAGCTCCATTACCGGACTATGAATGGCAGAATCCAATTCTATTTGGGAATGTTAGTGAGGGACAAGTTTCATCGTCTCTAAATGATGGGGAACAATTAGTTATTTTAGATTCTATTCATGATGTTGTACCTGCATCTTATAGACTTTGTATTGCTGAATATGTCACTCCTCCAGGACAAAATATTATACAGGGTTGTTCAAATGGTATATTAGTAATAAATTCTTCTTCCAAGGAATCCTCAACTGAAGTTTCTAATAATCAATACACTAGTAGTGGATGTAAAATTGTAAGTGGTTGTAATGGTCCGATAATCTGCATTGATGAAAATACAGAAATTGGTGGGAGTACTTGTGTAGCTTTACCAGAATATGCTTGTTATAAAGCTAGTAGTTCAAGGTGCGAAAAACAAACTTCTGGAAAATGTGATTGGACTAATACACTAGAATTAAAATCTTGTATTGAAAAAGCAAGAAATCAATAAAGAAAGAATTATTTTGTAGGTATTTATTAATTAACTATTTATTTATGAAAGATAAAGAATTGGTTACTGTGTTGGTTTTAATTATTGTTCTGTTGTTAATAGGTGGGGCGTATTTATTGGGAAGAAAATCAGAGAATCAAAAAATGTCTCCTATTCCAAATAATTATGAATCCTCAGGGCATCAGGGTGAATATCAAAACATAGATGGTTCTAAATTAAATAATAATGAGAATGTTCAACAAAATAAAATTAATTGGCTTAAATCACCTACATTTGAATTATATTATCAAGATGATTTAAATATAATTGAATATTATGTAAATGCAACAGGGAAAAATGTAGACAAAACAGAAGGAGTCCCATTTTTTGGATCTACCTTAAAACCGAATAATGATTTTAGTATTACTTGGGGAGGATACTGGAAAAGCGATAAAGCAGTATGTACTCAATCAGATTTTGGAGTATTCCAGTATGGTGTATCAAAGATTGCATGTGTCAAAGGTTATCGTGCCAGTGCAGGTCATTTTAGTGCACGGGCCATAGTTACACAGGATGAGCTCAAAATGTTTGGTGATTTTGTTTTAAAGAATCAATAATATTATTATTTTAATAATTATCTATTTATGAAAGACAAAAAATTGGTTATTGGTTTGTTGTTTTTAGTTATAATTTTGTTAGTTGGTTTGGCGTATTCTCTAGGTAGAAGTGGATATAATAGAGAGAAAAATATTGATGTTAGTAATATAAATCTTCCCGCTGATTATAATGCAAACAGTGATATTAAAAATCAAATTATTGATGGTTCTTGGATAGTAGATTCTAAGATTGGACTTACTTATAATTCAAAATGGCAAGTTACTCCAGAGTTATATCAAACTCCCGCACAAAAAGAAAATGGAGAACCACTTTCAATTGTGGGGTATAGATTTACATTGCCAAGTGGTAATGTTATTAATTGGGGAGGGCATCAAGAAGGTTGCCAAAGATATGAAATAAAAGCTCCATTTTCAAAATTTCAGTATGGAGTTTCAACATTGGCCTGTGTCAAAGGGATGAAAGCTAATCTTGGATTAAATGACGTCAGACTAACGCTTCCCAAAGAAGACATAAATTCATTTGGAGATTTTGTTTTGAAGAATCAGGATAAAATTATTTCACAAAATGAAGCCGAAAATCTTGTAAAAAAGACTTGGGGTGATTGTTTGGGTGAAGGTTGTAGTAATTTTAGGGTTACAGTGATTCAGAATAACTTAGTTGCAGGAATATATCCTCAACTCGATGATTCAGTCGCTTTTATAAAAAAAGAGTCCGTCGCAATATATCAAAATGGGACATGGACACTTGGAGTACCAACTATTACTCAGGCATGCCGTTTGAATCGTGGACATCAAGATTTTAGTACGGTTCCTTGTATATAATAGAAGATACTTTTATTGAGAATAAAAATATAATACATTTACAAAAAGCATTTTTTCTGTAATAATTAAAGCTTAGTTAACACGCCCTGTTAGCTCAGCTGGTAGAGCAGCTCCCTCTTAAGGAGATGGTCGGGGGTTCGATTCCCTCACGGGGCACAAAGTAATATAATTATTATATGGAAAATAATTTTAATAAAATAAATAAAGAAGTTCAACCTGAACTGGATTTAAATTTTGAAGATATTCAAAAATCACCTGAAGAAAATAATTCAGATGATATTGATGAAATCGAAATTCCTTCAGCTGATGAATTAGAAAAGTTAAAAGAAACTGATTTTGAGGAGTATCTTTTGTGGCTTGATAGGATTACAAACATTGAATTAAAAAAACACGAAGAAGAATCTGAAGAAATAGCAAGGCTAGAAGAAATAAGACTCAAGGAAGTAGCTAGACAAGAAGAAATTAGACTTAAGGAAATAGATGATAATTTATATAAAGATGAAACAGAAGAAGAAAAAAGACAGTCTCAATTATATGGACAAGGATAATTTATAAAACCCCTTAAATAAAGGGGTTTTATGGTGATTATAAGAGCTTGACTTCTTTTTCTATATGTATATAATAGATTCCACAGTCTGTTTATTCGGGCTGTTTTAATTTCTTTGAAATTTGAATAGGTAAAGTTTTTATAATAACTTTTTTAAAAGACGGGTTATTATAAGGACAATCATAAATCAAGCAAGGTTATCTCGCAGGTGCGAGGTAATAATTCTCACAGGTGTGAGATATATTCCATACGAAATATGGAACGAAACCAGTAAATGAAACAAAAGTATTTTTTCTTTTGTTCCGTTCTATTTTTAAGTAGAGTTTGATCCTAGCTCAGGATGAACGCTGGCGGCGTGGATAAGGCATGCAAGTCGAACGGACTTTATTTTTCCAATGATGCGATTATATCAAGTCAAAGGTCGTTTAAAGTTAGTGG
>JBAYHJ010000015.1:0-15636 GCA_041666225.1 Minisyncoccota bacterium
TACGAGTGGAATTTCTGACTTGATATTAATGGATTCTATAGGGGTTTGTATTTTTTTGGGTTCATTCATATAAACATATTATACTATTTTATTTTAATTTGATACAATTCTAATGTAATGTCTTTTAGTAAACCAAACAAGATTCAAATAATTAAATATGCTCCTCCACCACCAGATTTAGCAACCCTCGGGAAATCTGATCCGAGTGAGGTTGTTTTTATTGGACGCACTAATTATGTGGCAGCACTTGAAGAGAAGAAATTCGTATTTGGAATTAAGCGTATAGACCGTAGGCGTCACATGTATATTATTGGTAAGTCTGGAGTAGGAAAATCAAAACTTCAAGAGCTGATGATTCGCCAAGATATTGCTTATGGACAAGGTGTTTGTATTATTGATCCACACGGAGAGCTTATTGAGGATATTTTAAATTTTATACCCGAAGAAAGAATTGAAGATGTATGTATTATTGATCCTGGTGATATTGATTATCCTTCGTCTTTTAATCCTCTTGCCAATATTGATCCCACTTTTAAACATCAACTCACTCAAGGTTTAATTGAAGTGTTGAGGAAGCAGTTCGGAGCAAATTGGACTCCTCGTCTTGAGCACGTTTTTCGTTTTACAGTTTTAGCGCTACTTGATTATCCACATGCGACAATGCGCGGGATGATTTCAATGCTTACTGATCGTAACTATCGTCAAAAAGTTGTGGAATATATCCAAGATGACATGGTTAAACGCTTCTGGGCAATAGAATTCGCGGATTGGTCTGAAAAGTTTGATACGGATGCCATTATTCCTCTAGTCAACAAACTCGGGCAATTCCTGTCTGATCCAATGCTTCGAAATATTTTTGGACAAAAAGAAAACAAGATTGATTTGGAGCAATTGATGAATGACCAAAAAATTATTTTAATAAATCTTTCAAAGGGTAAAATTGGAGAAGAAAATTCTTCTTTCTTTGGAGCTATGTTTCTTACAAAGATTAAACAAGCTGGTATGGCTCGTGCCAAGCTTGAACCACAAGATCGTCATGATTTTTATTTATATGTGGATGAGTTCCAAAATATAGTTACTGATACATTTGAAAATATTTTATCGGAAGCTCGTAAATATGGTATCAATCTTATTGTGGCTCATCAGTATGTGGGTCAGCTTCTTCCGAAAGTTCAACAAGCAGTTTTGGGAAATATTGGTTCTATTATTTCATTCCGTGTTGGAGGAGATGATGCTACAAAATTGAAACCAGAATTTGCTCCAGTCTTTGATGTGAAAGATATGATAAATCTTGGGGTAGGAGAATTTTTTATTAAAATGACAATTGATGGGGAAAGTTATGATCCATTTTCGGCTGAAACATTACAAGTTTTGCCTGCCACTCATTCATCTTATCGTAAAGAAATTTTAGATGCTTCACGTCGCAAGTATGCCATCCTAGCAGGGGAGGCTCAAAGGTTGATTGCAGAAGAAGAGTCAACCATTATAAGATCTGCTCAAGAAAAAGCAGCCATCACTGCTGTAGGTAAAGGTGATACAACTGAAAGTTCATATAGCGATGAAAAACCCAAAGATATTATTTCTAAAGAAGAAAAAGGAGGTGAACCATTGATTTAGAATTTTTCGGGAAAGGTCTTGCCTTAAGAGAGCCCAAGGCAAGTCCTTGAGGAGAAAAATTCTAAATTCTAAATAATAATTACGAATTATGGACCGAAAATGCGAACACTGTAATAAAAAATTTACTATTTCTAATGAAGAAATGAGTATGTATGAAAAAGTTGATATTGAATTACCAACCTTATGTTTTCCTTGTAGATTAAAAAGACACTTTTCTTTCTTTATGTTTGGTAAATTCCGTAAAGGATTTTCAGATTTATCTAAAGAAACTATATTTACAGTTTTACCTAAAAATAATAGATACCCTATATATACATTAAAAGAATGGCATAGCGATAAATGGGATGCCATGAATTATGGACAAGATTATAATTCATCAAGATTATTTTTTGAACAATTAAAAGAGCTTCAAGAAAAAGTTCCTCATCCTCATCAAAATGGAACAAATAATATTGGATGTGATTGGTGTGATGACGTTTGGAATTCAAAAAATTGCTACCTTTCTCGTTCAATGGAAGAATGTGAAGACTTGTTATATTCATATAGAAATTTAAAAGTTAAAAATTCTGTGGATGCTGTTGTATGTTTTGATTCTGAAAGATGTTATTCTTCTCTTAACTGTCATAATTCTTATAAACTTTTTTATTCTAGAAACTCAAAAGATTGTATTAATTCATATTTTTTATTAGACTGTCGTAATTGTCAGGATTGCTTTATGTGTTGGAATTTAAGAGGTAAATCATACTGTATCAAAAATATTCAATATAGTAAAGATGAATATAATAAAAAATTAGAATTATTTAATTTGGATTCTTATAATCAGATTGAGAAATTTAGAAATTATTTTGAAGAAATAGCTCAGAAAAAAGCTGTGCATAGACAGAATTTTAATCTTAAAAATCACGGGTCTGTTGGAGATGTATTACTAAATACAAAAAATTGTTACAATTGTTTTACCTTTTCAGACTCTGAAGATTGCTTTAATTGTATTAGAGGAATAAATAATATATCAAATATAGATGCCAACGGTTGCTGGTATTCGGAACTATTAGGAGATTGTGCTTGTTGCACTAATTCATATTCACTTAAACATAGTGCATGGTCTTCTTCCAGATTTTCAGAGTATTTAGATTTATGTATAGAGTGTGAAAATTGTTTTGGTTGTGTTGGTCTTAAAAAGAAGAAGTATTGTATTTTAAATAAGCAATATAGCAAAGATGAATATGAAAGATTAAAAGATCAGATTATAACTGATATGAAAAAATCTGGAGAATATGGTAAATTTTTACCTTATTCTATGAGCCCAGGACCATTTAATTTTTCTACATCTTTTTTATATTACCCTGAGACAAAAAAAGAAGATATTTTAAATCTTGATGGTTATTGGGAAGATATAGACGAGAGCCATATAGAAGGTATTCCAACAACTCAATTACCTGATTCTATTAAAGAAGTAAATGAAAGTATTTGTACTAAAGCTTTAGTATGTCCCGAGACTGGTTGGAGGTTTAATATATCCAAAGATGAATTATTCTTCTATAAACAAAATAATATTCCATTACCTAGACATCATTTTGATATTAGAATTAAAAAACTTTTTAAACATGCAAGTGTTTTAAAATCATATTTACATAATTGTTGTTATTGCCAAAAAGATATAAATGCCTACTACCCACCAGAGTGGGGATATAAAAATATTGCCTGTGAGGATTGCTATCAAAAGAATTTGAATTAAATTGGTTAGCCATGGACATATTCTATTTTTTAATGTTATAATTATGGTCTAAAGGTCACAGTCTAATTATCTATATATTTTATGGTATTTATATATACAACATGTAAAAACATGGATGAGGCTAAGGGATTGGGTGAATTAATCATAAGTAAAAAAATAGCTGCCTGTGTTGATTTTTGGCCAATATCTTCTTGTTATAATTGGAAGGGTTCCATTCAGTGTGTATCTCAAACCATGCTTCTTGTGACTACTTTTGAAGCAAAACTTGAAGAGGTGAACCAAATTATTTCTGACAACCATACATATAGCGTTCCACTTATTGCTGGGGTTGATGTTCGTCGAATTAATCACCCATACAAAGAATGGATGATGGAAGTTATTGAATAATTATGATAAATAAAACCGTAGCAATTTTCGGTGTTTTTGATGGAATACATGAAGGGCACTCATCTTTTATAAAAGAAGCAAAGAAGCAAGGTAACCACCTTGTGGTTATTGTCGCACGAGATGAAGTTGTTAAAAGATTAAAAGGTAAATTACCTAAATATTCGGAAGTTGAAAGAATTAATTCACTTTTAGAAGTAGGGGACGTGGATCTAGTTTTATTGGGAGACCCAGAAATTGAAACTTATAATACTCTCAAAGAAGTTAAACCAGATATTGTATATGTTGGTTATGATCAAAAAGCATTATTTGAAAATTTGAATAAAGTAATGAAAATTGGTAATTTGCCTAAAATGGAAATTATTTGTGGAGAGCCACATAAACCTGAACTTTTCCATTCTTCGATTTTAAATAAAAGTTAAATTACAAAATTACAAATAGAAAACAAAAAAGGGAAATAAAAATACACTTTATCAAATTCTATAAATTTACGCATATGCGTAAATTTATAGAATAATTCAATTATTTGAATAAATAAGAAAATTGGCATATAATTTATATATGAATTCAGAAACAAAAATACATTCGAATGACTCAGTACCTGCGGCTTGTCAGAATTGTAAAAAAGATTTCATTATTGAGCCTGATGATTTTTCTTTTTATGAAAAAATCAAAGTTCCACCCCCAACATTTTGTTCTGAGTGCCGTTTCCAGAGACGTATTATGTTTAAAAATGAAATGGTATTCAATAAGAGAGAATGTGATTTGTGTGGCAAAAGTTTAATTTCAATTTGTAATCCAGAAAATATTCCCAAAGTTTTTTGTCATAAATGTTGGTGGAGTGATAAGTGGGATACAGGAGATTATTATCTTGATTATGATTCAAATAAAAACTTTTTCGAACAATTAAAAGAGCTTCAACAAAAGACTCCATTTGAACAAAAAATTACTGATTATGCGACAGTAATAAATAGTGATTATATAAATTATGCAGGTAGTTGTAAAAATTGTTACCTTATATTTAATGCTGATTTTTGTGAAAATGTTTACTATAGTTCAATTTTGGCTCACGTTCAAGATTCTGCGGATCTTCTTATGGCATCAGCAGAACTTTCCTATGGGTCTATAGATATAGATGGTTCACGTATCTATTTTTCAGAAAATTGTTCTGATTGTATAAATATTTGGTATTGCAAGAATTGCATTGGTTGTAATGATTGTTTTGGTTGTATGAATTTAATTAAAAAGAATTATTATATATATAATCAACCTTATACAAAAGAAGAATATAATAAGAAAATTAAAGAATTAGAACTTCATAAATACTCTACACATTTAGAAATAAAAAAGATAATATACGATTTTTGGAAAAAATTTCCCCATAGATACATGTATGGGCGCATGAATAAAGATGCGACAGGTGATTATGTATTTAATTCTAAAAATGCTAAAGATTGTTATCAAGGACGTTTTATGGAAGATAGTGCTTATTGTCAATTTGTTACCTTAGCAACAGTCCGTGATTGTTATGACCTTAGTGGTTGGGGTAATGGAGCTGAATTATGTGTAGATTCATCAAATTGTGGAGAAGGAGTTTCTAGGGTAAATTATTCTGTTACAACTTGGGCCAATTGTAGAAATGTAGAATATGGGATGTATGTTATTAATTGTAATAATTGTTTTGGATGTTTGAATTTAAGAAAAAAAGAATATTGTATTTTGAATAAGCAATACACTAAAGAGGAATATTTTACACTTCGTGATGAAATAATAGCGAGTTTAGAAAAAAATCCATATATAGACCGAAAAGGTAGAGTTTGGAAATATGGAGAATTTATACCTTATGATGTATGCCCTTTTTCTTATAATGAATCAGTTGCAAATCAGTATTTTCCATTAAATAAAGATGAAATTGAAAATTTAGGTTTTTCATATACAGAACCAAAGAAGCCTAACTACCAAAAGACGATAGAAATAGAAAATATTCCTGATAGTATTAATGATATTAGTGATAATTTTGTTGATGAAATAATCCAATGTTCGTGTGGCAAATTTTATAAAATTGCTGAAGGCGAATTGCAGTTACTAAAAAGATTTGGAATTCCTATTCCACGACAATGTTTTGATTGTCGTCATATGATCCGTATTAGACGAACAAATTTACCATATTTTTATAATAGAGTTTGTGATAAATGTGGAGAATCAATTAGAACCTCATATTCTCCCGACCGACTAGAAATTATATACTGTGAGAAGTGTTATCAACAAGAAGTGTATTAATAAAAAAGACCCGTGTTTAAAACACAGGTCTCACGCTTTACTTTTTCAGTAATTTTTTAAACAGCGGGATTATATCTACCACTGTTTGAATCCCTAAAAATAATGGGAACAAATGATCTTCTACGATAAACTCATCAAAGACATTTTTTTTGAGAGTTAACGAGAAAATACAACCCAAAATGAAAAATAAATAACCTATAACATAAATTGGTCTTGGTTTCAACCAACTTTCCTTTGTTAAAGGTATTCCTGCTATTACCTGAGCTGCAACACCTAGAGCAATAACGAAATTCTTATCTTTAATAATTGGATATCTTCCAAATTCTGAAAGTGTCCAAAATATAAAAGTGATTACTACTAAAGATAAGCTTATTTTTTCATTTTTCCCCCATTTAATATTTCCAATTTTAAATAAATAAAAAGAGATTACTAATGATCCCAATAAGGATGACACTAATAAAAAGAACGAAGATAATCCTCCTTTTTGATAAGTTGGAATCATTAATGATACATCAAGTAGTAGCCAAAGAATCCAACTACAGAAGCTTTGACCTCTACCTTTTTCTCTTTTTATTCCCCAATAAATGAAAATATAAGATAAAATTCCTGATAAAAAGACCAGTCAGTCATATGGACTAACAAGTCCATAGATTTTTGTAAACATATTACCTCCTTTGTTTACCTTAATTTACTCCTATAACTATTTATGGTCAAGTTAAACTTTGATAAAAATTAAATAAGAAGGTATAATATATTCAATATATGGACAACGAAATTCCACACAATCGAGATATAACTTATTTTGGAAAAACAAATTTTCGAAGTACAAATGATGTCTTTGGTATAAAAAGAAAGGACCGTCGTCAGCATATGTATGTCTTGGGAAAGTCAGGTACTGGTAAATCTGTACTACTCTCAAATCTTATCGTTCAAAACATCCAAAATGGTGAAGGCGTCTGTGTGGTTGATCCACACGGTGAACTTGTGGAAGAAATTCTCCACCTCATTCCTGATCATCGAGTAAAAGATGTTATTTATTTCAATCCCGCCGATACTGATTTTCATATTGGATTCAATGTCATCCAACTTGATGATCCAAAATATAAACATTTGGTGGCTTCTGGTCTTATGGGAATTTTTACGAAAATTTGGGCAAATGCTTGGAGTTCTCGTATGGAATATATTTTAAATAATGCTATTCTTGCTCTGCTTGATACGCCAGGAACAACGCTTTTGGGTATTCCTAGACTTCTAGTTGACAAAGATTATAGGCAAATGATTATTGGTAATTTGAAAGACCCTGTTGTTAAAGCTTTTTGGGTTCATGAATATGAACAATGGCGTGATCAGTTTAGAAATGAAGCTATTGCTCCGATTCAAAATAAAGTTGGACAATTCTTATCTACTTCTATAATTCGTAATGTTGTTGGACAACCAAAATCAACTATCGATATTTTTAAAATAATGAATGAAGGAAAAATTTTCCTTGTGAACGTTTCGAAGGGGCGTATTGGTGAAGACAATTCTGCACTTTTGGGTGGTATGATTATTACCAAAATTCAACTTGCTGCAATGGAGCGTGTCCGTATTCCTGAAGAAGATCGAAAAGATTTTTATCTATATGTCGATGAATTTCAGAACTTTGCCACAGATTCATTTGCCAATATTTTGTCCGAAGCTCGTAAATACAGACTAAACCTAACTGTTGCTCACCAATATACAGCCCAGCTTGAAAATAAAGATGGTTCAAAAGTGCGTGATGCTGTTTTTGGTAACGTTGGGA
Source organism: Minisyncoccota bacterium (assembly GCA_041666225.1). Taxonomy (GTDB): domain Bacteria; phylum Patescibacteriota; class Minisyncoccia; order Phycocordibacterales; family UBA9973; genus UBA8515. Next base: position 7,800 of record JBAYHJ010000015.1, read on the forward strand.
CTATGATTATTTTTCGTGTTGGAGCGGATGATGCAGATTTCTTAGAGAAAGAATTTGAACCAGAATTTATGGCTCAAGATTTAGTTAATTTACCAAACTTTCATATTTATCTAAAATTGATGATTGATGGAGTTACTAGTCGTCCATTTTCAGCTTCAACCTTGCCACCCATTAAGGTTGATTTATCAAAAGGTGTTAAAGATAAAATAATTGAATCATCTCGTAAACTTTATGCTCGCAAAAGGGAAGAAGTTGAAGACCAGATTAATAAATGGAGTGGAATGCTTCAAGTTGGGGATGGTGATGCAAAATATAAAGCTGATTGTTCGAACTGTGGTAAATCCACAATGGTTCCATTTGAGCCTAAAGAGGGTAGACCTGTATATTGTAAAGAATGTATGTTTAAAATTAAGAGTGGGGAATTAAAGCCAGAGCAAGGTTTCGTGGCTTCTCGTTCTGCTAATCAAGAAGAAAAAGTTTCAACAGCTCCACTTGCTGCACTTGGAATTGAATTTAAACAAATTGAACAAAAAGCCGGAGCACCTCACAATAATTTTTCTGGCTTTAAGAACCATAAAGATTCTACATATAAACAACAAAATCCACAAAATCTGGTAACTAATAATCCAAACGACAAGAGGTCTTCTTTTCCAGAAAAAAAGAAACATTCTGGTCCCTCCCCATTGTTAAGGGGGTTATTAGAAAAGTTGGCAATAAATGGAAAAGATAAAGAAGAGAAAAATGGATTTAAAATAGAAGAGAAGATTGCTCCCAAACAAGCTCCCATGTCTCTTTCTGATCTTAAAAAACATGATCCCCATACAGATAAAAAGATAAATATATTGCCTTCAAAAGAAGCATCTGATGAAAAGAAATCGTCATTAAAGGATATTTTGTCTAAAATTACAGTACAAAACAAAACTCCTGAAATAAAAAAAGAAGAGCCGATTACAATACCAGAGAAAAAAATAGAAGAAATAAAAGAAATAAAAGAAGTCGCCTTATCGGCGACCCACCGAGAAGGTGGGAGTGAAATTAATGAGCCAGAGTCAACAAAAGAAGAAATTAAGATACCAAAAATAGAGGAAGTTATCAAGCCAGTAGAGATAAAAAAAGAAATTCCAATTACAAAAGAGGAAGAACCCCAAAAAAAAGAAGATGTAAATTTTTCTTGGCAAAAGCGTAAGGTAAAAAAAGAGGTTCCGGAAGATGTTTTAAGAAAGGTCTTAGAATAATTTATTATTTTATTTTTTTTATGAAAAGTCTTAAATATTATATTGTTTTCATTACAATGTTTTTTTGTGGGGTTAATTCTGTTTATGCAAATCTTGAAATTACTGAAATAATGTATGCTCCTGAGAGTGGTTCTGATTATGAATGGGTAGAAATATTAAATACTGGTCCAGATTCTGTTGATTTAGATAAATATAGATTTTTTCACGGAGAAACAACTTCTGGTCCCATCACCTTGAAAGTTGGTGATGATACTGTTTTACAATCTGGGGAATATGCTATCATTGCTAAAAGTTTAAGTGATTATAGTTGGCTTAATACTTCAGTTATAATTTTTAGTTCATCTGTACTTTCCTTACCTGATAGTGGTAATAATACCTATATTGCAATTTCTAATCCTAATAAAAATATTATTGATAGTGTGACTTATAATACATCTCTTGGCGGGAGTAAAGTTTCTAAGAATTCTTTATCAAAAATAAACGGAGAATGGCAGGGAGAGATTCCTAGTCCAGGAGAGAGTAATCAAAATTCTAGTAGTGGAGATGAAGATACTGAAAATATAAATAATAGTTCAAATCCATCACCCAGCCCTACTAGTAATATCCCAGAAATTTTAAGAATTACAACAAAGATATTGTTACCTAAAACAGCTGTTGCGGGGATTCCTACCTCAGTTAATTCATTAACTACTACAAATAGAGGAGAAATTTATGCTGTAGGTAATTTTGTCTGGAATTTTGGAGATGGAATGGTGGTTAAAACAAAAGAAGCTGGTCCATTTACATATTTATATGAATACCCTGGAGAATATGCTGTTACACTTTCATATTTTGATAGTTTATTAAAAAAAGAAGCTGATGCTACAAATAAAGTAGTTATAAAAGTTATTCCTTCTGAAATTTACATAAGTGGAGTTGGAGATACTGTAGATCCTTTTATTGAAATTGAAAATAAATCAAATTATGAAATTATTATTTCTAATTGGATAATAACAGCAGGTATCCATTACTTTACTATTCCAGAAGGAACAACTATTTTGCCAAGCAAAAAGATAAAATTCTCACCAAAAATAACTGGTTTTGTAGGAGAGGATTTAGGCTCTGTCATCATTTCAACTCAAAATAAAGATATAGTTTCTACTTATCCAATTCAAACCAAAAAATCCATACAAAAGAATTTGTCATCAGTGAAGAGTTCAAGCAATAATTTTATTTTGGAAAATAATATTTTACAAAATGATTCTTCATTAAAAGATTTACAATCAATAAATCTAAATGATTTAAGTGCAAATGCTGAGAAGTCTGGTATAAATATCTCGAACTCTGTTTATCCAATTTTAGGTCTTTTGGGAATTATCACTATTGGTATAGTTAGCTTCTTGTTGATAAAAAAGAAGAAAGATATTCCAGATTATATAGAAAAAGAAATAAATGCGAAAGATATTAAGATAATTGAATAAAATATAAGATTATAGTTTTTTGATTTTTCTGGTACAATAAGAAAATGATTAAAGGAAAAACCCCAAAAGATACCTCTTGGAATAAGGTTGCTAGTTGGTATGATGAATTACTAAAAAATGATGATAGCTATCAAGCCAAAGTCATCTTGCCAAATCTATTACGAGTTCTTAATTTAAAAAAAGGGGAGCAGGTCTATGATCTTGCTTGCGGGCAAGGTTATTTTGCAAGTATTTTTGCTCATGAGGGTGCAAATGTTGTTGCCTCTGATTTATCAAAAAAACTTATAGAAACAGCGAAAAAAGATTCTAAAGAAAAAGTATTATTTTATATTACACCAGCACATCGTGCACAATTTTTGAAAGATAATTCTGTGGATACAGTAGTTATCGTATTAGCTATTCAGAATATTGAAAATGTGAATGAAGTTCTAGTTGAGTGTAAAAGAATTTTAAAAAAAGAAGGTCGAATAGTATTTGTATTGAATCATCCAGCATTTCGTGTTCCACAAGCAAGCGATTGGTATTTCGAGAATGGAGTTCAATCTCGCTTAATTTCTAAATATCTTTCTGAATCAAAACTATCGATAGATATGACTCCAGGGGAGAAAAATCCAAAAAATAAAATTTCAACGATTACTTTTCATCGCTCACTTCAATACTATGTAAAATTATTTTCAAAAAATGGGTTTGCAATTACACGACTTGAAGAATGGATTTCCCACAAACAAAGCGGAACTGGCCCTCGCCAAGCAGCCGAAGACAAAGCTCGTAAAGAAATACCGATGTTTATGTGTATTGAGGTTAAGAAGATATAGATATTTTTTCTAATGCCTTTGGAATTTTGTTGAAATCTTTTATGAGTGTTTCTCTCATTCCTCCATTATAAAGTGCAGCTGCTGGATGGTATAAGGGCAAAAATGCCTGTTTTTTATTTAATTCGTGAATAATTTTAAGTAAAAGTTTTCCATGGGTATTTGATATCTTTTCATTAGGGAAGAATCGTAACATTGAATGTCTTCCAAGAAAAACAATAAGTTTTGGGGATATTATTTTAAGTTCATTTATTAGCCATTCATTACAATCTTCTTTTTCTTTTAGTTCTGGATCACGATTATCTGGTGGGCGATATTTTACAATATTTGTAATATAAATATCTTCTCTTTTCTTGCCAATACCATTTAGCATCTCCTCTAAGAATTTTCCAGCAGCTCCAATAAAGGGTATACCTTTTAAGTCTTCATTTTTCCCTGGAGCTTCGCCAATAAAAACAATATCACTATCCGCATTTCCATTTCCAAAAACAGCCTGTGTTGCTGTTTTCTTTAAATCACAAATACAATTTTCTTTCCAGTATTTATTTAGTTCATCCAATTTTTCACGTTTTGACATCACGATTAAGATTATAGCATTAATAATAAATAAGTTGTATAATAATTTTAGGTCTAAATAACTAAATTATTATTATTTATATAAAATTAAAATTTTTATATGACAAATTTTTCAGATTTTAAAAAGTTTTTTCTCAATGTTTTAATAGGAAGTTTAATTATGGCTGCTATAGTGGCTGTTATTGCTGTTTTAACTGGTGATTTTAATGATGTTATGAGTAAGGCAATGTTTACATTGTTAATGGTAGTTATTCACTCAACTATTAGTTTATTTTTTATTCATGAAGAGGAAAAAACAAGTATTTTAAAGGGATTATCTTTTATATCAAATGTATTATTTATGCTTGTTGTTATAAGTTTTATTACTTCAATATGTGGTGTTTGGGATATGTTTGCTGGAAAAACAATTTTACATCTTTATGGAACTTATGTTACTTTGTTTTTTTCTTTATTATATATTGATGTTTTATCAAGGGCTTTAAATAAAGAAAGTTATATAGATAAACTTGTTTATTTTAATTACTTATTTGTTTTTATTATATTTATAATGTTTCAACCATTAATATATATTCACAATTCATTTAATGTTTTAGGAGAACAATTTTTTAGAATTCTTGGTGCAGTAGCTATAATTGATGGGACTATAAGTATTTTAATTATTATTTTCTATAAAATTTACTTACACAAACATCCTGTGATAGAAGATCCTACTGGACAAATGGCGGTAAAAAAGACGAGTAGTTTTAGAGGATTATTTTTAGCTATAATAATTTTTATTTTTCTTTCTATTTTGTTAAAATTTATTCCTAGAATTTTAAACTTAATGTAAAACATTTAAAGATATTGTAATTAAAAAACTGTAAATAATTTATTTACAGTTTTTTATATTTTTCTATTTTAATATTTTAATATCTGCTCCAATCGAATTTAATCTTTCAGCTATTTCTTCATATCCACGACTAATCATATAGACATTTCGAAGAATCGATACACCAGGGGCGGCAAGCATTGAGATAAGGATAATCATAGAAGGTCGTAAGGCAGGAGGACAGACTACTTGAGCGGCTTTCAATGGTGTTCCACCTTGGATATAAACTCGATGTGGGTCAGCTAGTGTTACGTTGGCTCCAAGACGATTGAGTTCTGTGAAGTAAATAGCACGATTTTCATAAACCCAGTCGTGAATCATTGTTTGTCCTTTGGCTCGTATTGCAATAGGCACGAAGAATGGGAGATTATCGATATTTATCCCTGGATAAGGATTTGAGTGGATTTTGTCAGATAAAGCAATCAATTTACTTGGAAAAATTTTGATATCAGCTAAATTTGTCCGGCCATTGTAAGACTGGTATTTTTTTAATATTTTATATTTCAAATTCATTCTCTTTAATTTTTCTAATTCAAGAGAAAGGAAATCAATAGGGCAACGTGTAATAGTAAGTTCTGAGTCAGTAATAATTGCCGCAGAAATAAACATCATTGATTCAATCGGATCTTCACTGTTTGTGTATTCAATATTTTTATTTATGTCTTCTATCCCATGAACAGTTAAAGTTGAAGTTCCAATACCATCAATCTTGACACCAAGTGCTTCTAAAAAGAAACAAACTTCTTGCACCATGTAGTTAGCACTAGCAAAACTAATTGTGGTGGAACCTTTTATTTTAGCTGCTGCTGTGAGAATGTTTTCTGAAGCAGTATCTCCGGATTCATACATAACTATATCAGCTGGCTTTAATTTTTTAGCTTCTATTTCGTAGCTATTGGCTGTTGTTTTAACCTTTACTCCTAAGTCTTCAAGTGCGTATGTATGAGCCGCAATTGTTCGCTTGCCGAGATTGCATCCTTGGGCATGAGGCAATTTGAAACTAGGAAATAGGTGTATAAGTGGACCCATCAGCATGACTATAGAGCGAGTTTTAATAGCTGATTCAACGTTTATTTTTTCTAGACTTAATTTCTTAGGGGGATTAAGTTGAATAGAATTAGGACCAACCCATTTGGTTTGTATTCCAATACTTTCCAGAATTTCAATGACACGATTTACTTCTTCAATACGAGCGATGCCATGAAGAGTTGTAATACCCTTATTAAGTAGTGATGCGCACAAAAGTCCAACAGATCCATTTTTAGAAAAGTTGGTTTTAATACCCCCATGTAATTTTTTACCGCCATTTACTTTGAAGTCTATTGAGTCATTTATTGAAACTATTTGGTGGTCCAATACTTTGCTTATTTTTAATAATAATTCAGTAGTAAAATTTTGCTCACCTTTTTCCATGCGGGGGATAGAACTCTGAGATGTCTCAAGTGCTTTTGCAAAAGCTTCTTGAGTCAGACCACGACGCTCTCGTAACTCTTTAATAAAATAACCTATCTTTTGTTGTTCTGTTTGTTTTTTCATATTTACTATTTTATCTCATATATGATATAATTGCAATATATGGAAATACAAGAATATGTGGATATTAAAAATTATTCAACTTTTAAAATAGGTGGGCAATTTAGATATTTTGCGATTGTTTCAACAAAAGAAGAACTTCTACAAATCTACGCTATCGCGCACAGTGAGTTGAAATATATAAATATACCCATATTCATATTAGGTGGTGGGTCAAATATTGTTTTTTCAGATGGGGTTTTAAATATTATTGCTTTAAAAATTGAAATAAAGGGATTTAAAATTATTAATGAAACTCATAATTATGTTGATGTAAAGGTTGGAGCTGGGGAAATTTGGGATCAAATTGTCGAAAAAACAGTTGCAATGAATTTGTCTGGACTTGAAGCGCTTTCTGCGATTCCTGGAACTGTCGGGGCAACGCCAGTACAAAATGTAGGAGCTTATGGAGTTGAGGTTAAAGATACAATTGTGGAAGTAGAAGTTTTTGACATAAAACCTGCCAGCTCTCATATGGAAGCAGGCGAGGAAAAGAAAATTAAATATATTAGTAATCAAGAATGCAAATTTGGTTATCGTGATAGTATTTTTAAAAATGAAGCCAAGGGTAGATATATTATAACTTCGGTTACATATAGATTAAATAAAATAACTTCACCCAAAGTACTTCCAGCTCCATATTCTCGTGGGTTAAATTATCCTGGGGTTTTGAAATATCTTGAAACTATGGAAATAGACAATCCTACCTTACGACAAATTCGCCAAGCGATCATAGAGATTCGTAAAGAAAAATTACCTAACCCAAATGAAACTCCAAATGTCGGTTCTTTCTTTAAAAATCCAATTATTTCAAAAGATTCATTTTTAGCCGTAAGTTCAGCCCTAAGTCGGACTTATGGCCAGATTCCTAATTTTGAGGTCGGAAATAATGAGGTAAAAATTCCAGCGGGTTGGCTCATAGAAAATGCAGGATTAAAAGGGAAGTCATTTGGTAATGTTTCTGTTTATGATAAAAATGCTCTAGTTCTTGTGAACAATGGGAATGCAACAAAAGATGATTTATTAAAAGCCAAGAATGAAATAATAAAAATAGTCCAAGATAAATTTGGAATTACTCTTGAGCAAGAGCCTGAAATAATCTGATTTATTTTAAGTTAAAAAATTACAATTAAGAAACGGCCGTTTCTTAATTGTAAAATGACTAAATTTTTAAATTAGTCATTCTAGTTTGTGTGTTTATTGTACCAAGTCCGAACCTATTTTCAAAACAAAAGCTAACCGCACGCGCGGAGCGCGTGGTGGCTCTGAACTAAATCGTACGCTCCACGAAAGCCCCGCCACCGCCTCGCTTCA
>JBAYHJ010000016.1:0-15099 GCA_041666225.1 Minisyncoccota bacterium
GTAGGGATCGAACCTACGACCAATCGCTTAACAGGCGATCGCTCTACCGCTGAGCTACCACGGAATGTGATTATTTAATGCGGAATCTATTATTACATAGATGTGGATATAATATCAAAAAAGTAAGTAAAAAGCAAAGTAAAAGACCCCGACTTTTGTCGGGGTCTTTTACTTTTTTAATTAATGAGTAGCAGTATGCGCCATATGAGCATCATGATCACCAGGAGATGGTTTACGAACAAACATTCTTGCAATAACAATTATTGCTAATATTAAAATTACAACCAATATCCATTGCCAGATTGAACTCGGCATAAAACTACCAGATCCACGAAGTGAAAGTGCTGTAATTTTACTACTGTTTTTTGTTTGATTACTATAACCAGTACTATTATAAGCAGAAGCACCTAAACTATTACTATAACCACTATTGTTGTAATCTACTGTATTTGTATTACTAGTTGATGGTGCTACTTGATTGTTGGTATATGTTCTTTGTGTAGTTGAAGTTGTGTTGTTTGTATTGGAAGTAGTTGTTGCAACTTTAGGAGTTGTGTATGTTGTAGGATAATAATAATTATTTACAACTGGAGGCATCGCCTGAGTAGTGACAACAGTAGGATTGGGATTATAAATATTATTATTATTTGAATTGTATGAACTATATCCAGTTTGATAGTACCCGGGGATATAACCTTGATTACTGACATATTGATTATATGGATTATATTCAACATATCCTCTGTTTGAAAATGCATAAGCAGAGACACTATTTGTTAATGCAAAAGAAAAAATGATCGCTCCAAGAATTATTAAATTTTTTGTTATTTTATTTTCCATTGGTATATTATAGCATATAAGGATATCATTTGTCAAGCCCCTGTACCATTATTAAAAACCCTTGCATATTAAGCCTAAAATATAAATTTTATATAAATAAATAAAAAGAGTATAATGGAAAAATATTAATTTAAATTTTTAAAAGATATGAATAATCCATTCCAAAATGCAATGACCCAACTAAAAAGAGCCACTGCTGTTAAAAATTTTGATGAAAAGTTTTTAAAATTATTAGCCCAACCAAACAGAGAAATCCGAATTGGAATTCCTGTCACCATGGATGACGGATCTCTCCAAATTTTTGAAGGATACCGTGTTCAATACAGCAACGCTCGTGGACCATACAAAGGAGGAATACGTTACCACCAAGATACAGATATCAACGAAGTAAAAGCTCTCGCTTTTTGGATGGCTCTCAAGTGTGCAGTTGCCAATATTCCAATGGGAGGAGGAAAAGGTGGAATCACTGTTGACCCAAAAAAATTATCAAAGACAGAACTTGAAAAACTTTCTCGTGGTTGGATAAAACTTATGGCGCAAGTAATTGGCCCACGTGTTGATGTCCCCGCACCTGATGTAAACACTACTCCCGAAATAATGTCTTGGATGGTAGATGAGTACGCAAAGATTACAGGCGACACAACAAATGCAGTCATCACAGGTAAACCAATATCAGTTGGAGGCTCTGAGGGTAGAGGTCCTGCAACAGGACTTGGTGGATTTTATGTATTTGATGTTATTAAAAATAAATTAAATCTAGGAGACTCTTGTAATATAGTGGTGCAAGGTTTTGGAAATGTAGGAGGTAACGCAGCTGAAATTCTTACAAACCACGGCCATAAAATCATTGCTATTTCTGATTCAAAAGGAGCAATCTTGAAAGAAGATGGTATTGATATCACGGCTCTCAATGAATACAAAAAAATAAATGGAGGTATAGCAAATTTTCCTGGTTCAAAAAACATTTCAAATGACGAATTGCTTGAGATTGAATGTGATGTATTAATCCCAGCAGCTTTAGAAAACCAAATAACTGAAAAAAATGCAAAAAATATAAAAGCAAAACTTATCATTGAACTTGCAAATGGACCTACGACTCCAGAAGCAGATGATATATTATTTACTAGAGGAATCCCTGTTGTACCAGATATCCTAGCCAACGCTGGAGGAGTAACTGTTTCAACTTTTGAATGGGAACAAAATCTAAAGAATGAACACTGGACAGAAGCTGATGTATTTGCAAAATTAAAAAAGATAATGTATGAGGAAACAGAAATTATTTGGAATAAATCAAAAGAATTAAATACAGATATTCGTCGTGCAGCTTTTATAATAGCACTAGAGAGAATTGAAGAAGCATCTAAATAAAATGAGAAACAAAAACACAAAATCGGTACGTCTACCGAGTCATATTTCACCGATAAACTATAAACTAACAATCAGACCAGATTTGGAGTCTTTCACTTTTTCTGGCCACGAAATAATTAAAATTAAAATTGATAAAGAGGTTAATAAAATCACTCTCCATTCTAAAGATATTGATATTGAAACTGCCAGTGTTGGCAATAAAAAAGATAAACAATTTACTTCAAAGATTACTTATGATACTGAAAATGAAACAGTAACATTGTTTTTCAAAAATAAAATAATTGGAAAAAGTGAAATTAACCTTGTTTTTAAAGGTATTATCAATGAAGGATTGAGAGGTTTTTATCGTAGTAAATATATTTTGAATGGCGAAGAAAAATATCTCGCAACAACTCAATTTGAATCAACCGATGCCAGACGTGCATTTCCATGTTTCGATGAACCAGAACACAAAGCAACGTTTGAAGTATCTCTAATTATAGCCGACAAACATACCGCCATATCAAATACCTTACCTGTAACAACAGTGGAACATGGTGCTGGGTACAAAGTTGTCTCATTTGCACCATCACCACGCATGTCGACTTATCTACTTGCTTTTATTGTCGGCGAATTTGAATTTTTAGAAGGAAAAACAAAGGAAGGTGTACAGATTCGAGTTTTTACAACTGCTGGTAAATCACATCAAGCAAAATTTGCCCTTGAAGTCGCGATTAAATCGCTAGAATTTTATAATGAATATTTTGATATTCCTTATCCACTTCCTACACTTGACCTCGTCGCAATTCCTGATTTTGAAAGTGCAGCAATGGAGAACTGGGGCGCAGTAACATTTCGCGAAACAGCGATACTTGTCGATGATGAAAATACTTCCCTATCAAATAAACAATGGGTGGCTATTGTTATTGCTCACGAGCTTTCTCATCAATGGTTCGGGAACTTAGTGACGATGAAATGGTGGACTGACTTGTGGCTAAATGAAGGATTCGCGACATATATGGAAACTTTCTGTGTAAATAAAATGTTCCCAGATTGGCATATGTGGGACTTGTATCTAGCAGATAGATACGCCCTAGGCCTCCGCCTTGATTCTCTCTCAAGTTCTCACCCAATAGAAATAAAAGTAAATCATCCAAATGAAATCAATGAAATATTTGATATGGTTTCTTATGCCAAAGGTGGAGCTATAATAAGACAACTAGCTGAATATATAGGGCACGACAAATTCCGACTTGGATTACAGCATTATCTTAAAAAACATAGTTATAAAAATACTGATACAAAAGATTTGTGGGAATCATTTGAAAAAGTAAGCAAAAAACCTATTAATAAAATGATGTCTCTCTGGACCAAAGAAACTGGTTACCCTCTCGTCACTCTTTCCCCTATTCTTAGGATAGGAGAAAACTGGAAGGTGGAACAGGAGAGATTTTTCTCAAGTAGAATTAAAGCTTTAGAATATGCCAAAACTAAAAAGAAAAAGCATCTATGGCCTATACCTTTTAAATATGAATCTGGTGGTGAAATACTGAATTTATTAATGACAAATAAATCTGCTCCATTAATCGGAACTTCTATCGGGAAAATAAATAAAGAAGAAGAAACTTTCATGCGAGTTAAATATGACGAAATAACTCTTAAAAAACTAGGAGAAGAAATAAAGAATGGAAAACTTTCAACTGCAGACAGACTTGGTATAATTCGTGATTTATTTTCTCTTGCTGAGGGTGGATATGAAAAGACCGATGTAGCATTAGAATTCGCCTTAAATTATAAAGACGAAACAGAATACATCGTCTGGGTTGAGATAGCTCTTGGAATAAATAAAATTTATAATTTGATCTATGAGGAAACTTTCATAAACAAGTATGAAACTTATGCTCTCTCTTTATTCTCTTCACTTGCAAAAAAAATGGGTTTTGAAAAAATAAAAGGAGAAAAACATTCAGATGTATTTCTACGAAGTCTAGCGATCTCTCAAGCAGCATTTTATGGAGATAAAAAAATAATAAGCGAAGCAAAGAAATTATTCATTAATAGAAATAATAAATCAATCCACGCAGATATTCGAAGTACAATATTTAAAATTGTGGCTTCAAATGGGACAGAGAAGGAATGGAAATTATTTGAACGTATGTATAGAGAGGAAAAATTACATGAAGAAAAAGATAGATATGGCTACGCCCTTACTTCGTTTAAAAATAAGGCTCTTTTGGAAAAAACTCTAAAATTTATCATATCTGATAGTGTGAGAAATCAGGATGCTCCACACCTACTTGCCATTATCTGGCAAAACCCATCTGGCCGAGATCTGGCCTGGCAATTTGTAAAAAATAATTGGAATATATTCCTAAAAAAATATGGAGAAGGTGGACATTTTTTGTCTCGCCTAATCACTCCACTTGGTGGACACTCAAGTTTAAAAGATTTGAAAGATACACAAAACTTTTTCAAGAAAAATCTAGCCCCTGGCGCCAATCGTTCTCTCTTGCAGTCCTATGAAAAAATTGCCTCCAACGCTGCTTGGATTAAAGATGATAAAAAAGTAATCAAAAATTGGCTAGAAAAAAATTATTAAAAACGATTATTATCACTTTTACACACCTGTAAAAATTGATAATATTAATCATTAGGTTTTGTCTCACAATATTTTACATTTTATAGACGGCCGTCTATAAAATGTAAAATATCAATGTATAAAAGTCTTACGATGAATTGGTGTCTGACCGTGTTTTTTGATTGCGTCATAGTGAGCTTTGGTGCCATAACCCGCATGATTTTCAAAACCATATCCTGGATATTCCAAAGCATAATTTGTCATCACTCTATCACGCGAAACTTTCGCAATTATTGAAGCCATTGAAATGACAGGGTGAAGTTCATCACCTTTTATCATTGTTTCTTGATTTATGTATTCAGCAGGTGCATACAACCCCCCATCCAACATTAGTTTACAGGAACTAGGTTCTAGCCCGCTAGTTTTAATTAAATTCAACAAGGAGGAATTCAAAGCTTTTTGGATACATTTTGCAATTCCAAATTTATCAATATTTTCTGGAGAAACAAACGCCACAGAGTAGTCGCAAAAACCATCGGTTTTTGCGACTTTCAAAAACTCAAACCAAATTTCACGTTGTTTCTTTGAAAGTTTTTTTGAATCCCGAAGTTTGATTTTTAATTTTTCTTTCGCATTCGTAATTAATAATTCGTAATTCGTAATTGTGCATACAAATGCGCAAACTGCCACTGGTCCAGCAATCGGACCACGTCCAACTTCATCTATTCCTACAATATATTTCTTCATTAAATTATAAAGAAACTAAAACAAGACCAATAATAGAAAATATGACACCTAATATCTTCATTGTTGTAAAAGTTTCACTCAAAATAAATACTCCCATTAAAATTGAAATTATAAAACTAGAACGATAAATTAAAGAAACAATAGAAAGTGAACCAGCAGATAATGCCATGTTGTATGTTAACCATGCAAAAGTGCCAATAATTGCAGCTATTACTAAATATATAATATCAATCTTAGGTGCTGTTTTTAATGATTTAGCTCCAGTAGTAAATATAACAATAGTAGCTACAATCAAACTCATTATTATTGATTTCACAAGTAAACTATCAGATGACTTAATTGACCTTAGGGCAAGTTTATCAAACAGACCTGTTATCGCAATAAGTATAGAAGATAAGAATGCATAAAATATCCACATATAAACTTCATTATAACATTTTTTATGTAAACTATTAAATTTTTAATGCTATCCTAATTCTGATATACTAGTGAAATGGAAAAAGCCGAATTAAACTCTAAATTCATACATCTACATACCCATTCTCATTATTCTCTGCTCGATGGCTTATCGAAAATTCCTGATATGGTCAAAACTGCCAAGAAAAATGGTATGAATGCCATCGCTGTCACTGATCACGGAAATATGTATGGGGCTATTGAATTATATAAAGAATGTCAGAAAGCTGGAATTAAGGCAATCATAGGAGTAGAAGCCTACATTGCAGAACGTGGACGAAAAGATAAAGAGCCAGGAGTTGATAATAAGAGAAAACACTTAACTCTATTGGCCCGCAATAAACAAGGATACAAAAATTTAATGCGCTTGGTTTCTCTTGCAAACCTTGAAGGATACTATTATAAACCTCGCATGGACAAAGAAATTTTACGTGAATTCCACGAGGGTATCATTTGTATGTCTGGTTGTATGGGAAGTCAACTATCTCAAGCGATCTTGGCTTCCAATAATGACAAAGCAGAAGAACTTATAAAAGAACATCAAAATATTTTTGGGAAAGAAAATTATTTCTTAGAAGTTCATTCCCACCCTCATGTAGAGAACGACAAAAAACTTCGAGACGGAATTATTGCATTAGGTAAAAAATTTAATATTCCAGTTGTGGCGGGACAAGACTCACACTATCTGTGTGTTGATGATTATGATGCTCATCACACACTTCTTGCTGTTAACACAGGAGCTGATGTTAAAGATGCTGGAAATTTTGAATTCCCCGAAGATGACTTTTCTTTAATCGATGAAAAAACTGCATTAAAATATTTTAAAGATATTCCAGAAGCTGTATCAAATACCAAAATAGTTGCAGACTTGTGTGAGATATACGACCTTGAGCTTGGAACTGCTTACTTCCCAGACTTCCCTATCCCAGAAGGTACGACAGCAGACCAAGTATTGCGAGACTTAGCATATGACGGATTTGCTTTTCGTGAACTAGAACAAACAAAAGTATATATCGACCGATTAGAATATGAGCTTGGTATTATTAAACAAAAAGGCTACCCAGCATATTTTTTGGTGGTTTCTGACTTGCTTCGCTATGCTCGTGAAAATGAAATCTACACAAACATCCGAGGATCTGTAGCCGGGTCTCTCACAACATATCTCGTCGGTATTACAAAAGTTGATCCTATTGCTTACAAATTACCCTTCGAAAGATTTTTAAATCCTGAGCGTCCATCGTTACCTGATATTGATATGGACTACGCCGATAATCGTCGAGATGAAATTATCGCCTACGCAAAACAAAAGTACGGTGAAGATAAAGTCGCACAAATAGGAACATTTGGAACAATGATGGCAAAGGGTTCTGTCCGTGATGTTGCTCGTGCACTTGGCTACCCATATAATATTGGAGATAGAATTTCATCAATGATTCCCCTCGGCTCACAAGGTATGCCAATGACTATTGATCATGCAATGAAAATAGTTCCTGAATTGAAAAAGGCATACAAAGAGGAACCAGATACAAAAAAAATAATTGATCTAGCAAAAAAAATGGAGGGTTGTGTTCGTCATATTTCTGTTCATGCTGCTGGAGTTGTGATGGCTCCTCGTCCTCTTTATGAATTTACTCCTGTCCAATTTGACCCTAAGGGAGGAAATATAATTACTCAATACGACATGTATAGTATTGAAGATGCAGGACTTCCAAAATTTGACTTTTTGGGAATTAAAAATTTGGCAATACTTGCTCTTGCAGTTAAACTCGTAAAAAAAATACACAATGTTGAAATAGATATAGATAGAGTTGATCTGGCTGATAAAAAAACATTTGAAATGCTCGCTCGTGGTGAGACAATGGGCTTATTCCAATTAAATGGCTCTGGAATGACACGTTATCTAAAAGAACTAAAACCCACTACGATCCACGATATTAATGCGATGGTAGCACTTTATCGCCCTGGCCCAATGGAATCAATTCCTGAATATATTAAACGTAAACATAATCCTAGGGCTATTACATATCTTGACCCACGACTCAAAGATATTCTTGATCAATCATATGGCGTTATTACTTATCAAGACGATGTGATGATGACTGCGATTAAACTTGGAGGATATTCTTGGCTTGAAGCCGATAAGCTTCGAAAAGCGATGGGAAAGAAAATTCCTGCTGTGATGGAAGCAGAAAAAAGTAAACTCCTAGAAGGATTTGTAAAAAATGGTATGACAGAAAAAAAGGCCCAAGAATTCTGGGCACTCATCGAACCATTTGCTGCTTATGGATTCAACAAGGCTCATGCTGCCTCCTATGGACTCGTCGCTTATCAAACAGCATATCTAAAAGCAAACTTCCCTGTTGAATACATGACTGCGATTCTAACCTCTGAATCAGGTGACATAGAAAAAGTTGCTGAAATAGTTCATGAATGTGAAAAAATGAAAATAAATATTCTTCCTCCAAACATAAATGAAAGTTTCGGAGGATTTACTGTGATCAACGGAAGTAATCATGATAAAGATAGATCGATTCGCTTTGGATTGTATACAATAAAAAATTTAGGAACTGATATAGCTGATTCAATAATCGAAGAACGAAAACAAAGAGGAGCTTTTAAATCCCTTGCCGATTTCTTTGAACGTATCAATCATAAAAATTTGAATAAAAAATCAGTTGAAGCTTTAGCAAAATCAGGTGCGATGGATGATCTAGCAGAACGTAATATGATTATTGGTAACCTAGAAAAACTTTTAGCTTTTAATAAAGAAATTAAAGGTAATGCTAGTCAAGATTCACTCTTTGGCGCTATTGGTGGAGTTGAAGTGAAACTTTCTCTTATTCCTCAAGAAGAAGCAAGTATAAAAGAAAAACTTACTTGGGAAAAAGATCTTCTCGGTCTATATATTTCTGGACACCCACTCAATGCTTATAAGGAAAAGATTGAAAAATTTGGCACATTGATTAAAAAAATTCAAACTGAAATAAAGGTGAATACTCCAGTGACTGTCGCTGCAATTATTGATGATGTACGAATTGTGACCACAAAAAATAATGCTCGCATGGCATTCATTAAATTATCCGACTTCACCGGATCAATCGACGCCGTAGTCTTTACAAAACTTTTTGAAACAGCAAAAGATATTCTCATAGTCGATACTGTCATCGCAATGACAGGTAAGGTTACCGAACGCAATGGCGAAAAAAGTTTGATGATTGAAAATTTGAAGAGGATTTAGGCAAAAGCGCCCCGACCGAAGGTCGGGGCGCTTTATTAGTATTAAATTATTTTTTATCAGTATCAATTTTTGTTGGACTTATGTCTTCCATAATCCTAATCACTTGGGCTGGGTAATTCTTAATGTATGAATTATATTTTCTTAAAATCTGTTCTGTGGTTTTGTCCGCATAATGATGATCAGTATTCGGATTATTACCACCTAGGTTTTTAGAAACAATTTCTATAGATTTATCAATCGATTCAAAACTGATTTTACATGAGCCCCATCCAAAAACACTATTGGGAACTCTTTTGCATGCTTGTTTTCCACCTGTGGATTCACGCATTGCAATCGCTGGGAGAAGACGCCAATCTATGCCATTCTTCTCAGCTTCTATTACGAACTTCATTCCATAACCTTCAAGAGGAGCATCGTGTTTTTTAAAATATACATCGATAAGCCCTGCTTTCTCTTTACGTGCTACTTCTTCTTGTGTTGTTATCACAGAATTTTCACTTGTAATATTATTATTAATTGCAGTAATACTTGGGATAGACGGAATCCCACTAAGTGGAACCGCTATAGCAAGCATTGGGATTGCTATAATTGACTGCAAATAACTTATTATTTCTTTTTTATTCATATGTAGTGGTTACGCTCCACCAAACGAGACTGCCAAGAGTAGCTTATAAATCTTTATGGATAGTCCAAATAAGACTCTAAACTAAAAAATTCCTTATATATCATCAAATGTAAAACATAAGATAACATACTTGGAACTTCTTATATAGTAGCACAGTGACTACCAAAAGTCAATAGTTATAACATGTTTTTTACCCCCGTCAAACATAAAAAACCCTTATTATATAAGGGTTTTTTATGTTTTATCCATTGACATCTTTATGGTTATTGTGTTAAAATAAGCCATATATACAAGGATATTAGAGATTTTTTGACATAAATCCCCTTCTGTATTATAAATATCCTTATTTTATAAGCTTATTTGCTATTTTTCTTTTCCGTGACATTATTTAATATGCTAGACTACTAGAAGTAAATTATTTCATTATTTCCCATAAAGCCATCTTTGAAATATTAAAACCTATTTACTATTAGGCTATAATCCATCAGTAAATTAATAATGTACGATGTACCAGTCCGACTGGTACATGCTAGTGCATACTATTATTGTTCTTCTTTGTAAGTTAACCATGTTAAAATTTCTTTATTAAGATCTTTGTATCCCAAAAAATAATTGGGGAAGTCATTTAAATCCAAAATAACACTTTCTGGTCTTTTCGTCTTAAAATAATCAGAATAACTACTCCATTTATAACTATCTAAAAATTTTAAAGATTCTTTGATATCAAAGATCCCCTCTTCTTTCCAGTTCTTTTGAATAAGTTTTATTGGATTAAGATGAATATATGAAAATAAATATTTAGCTTGATTATCTGTATCAATATGAATAGACTTAAATCGCCCTTCAAATAAACCACCTGTTCTATTATATTTTTTATTAAAATACAAACTATAGGCAGTAAGAACTTTACGCATAAATTCAGAAATTCTATTCTGGTTTTCTTTCAAAGTATATTTTGACTGATGAGGAGCTATTAAATAAATATGAAAATGATTTGGCATTAAAACCCAAGCTCCAATAGACACAAGGGTATTCTCTCTTTCAAAATCAAAAGGGTTCATTTTAATATTTCTACTAAATTTAAATTTTTTTATTGTATTACAAACAAAAAGACATTTTATAAAATGTTTATAATCATTATCATTTAGAAATATCTTTTGCTTACTGTTGCCCCGACTATAAATATGATAATATTCACCTTCTACAAGAGCCACTTTTCTATTACTCATAATTTATATTATATCAAACATCATAAACATGTACCAGTCGGACTGGTACATGTTTACTTTGGTATGTTTTTCTTATGTTCTGGAGTATCTAATAAACCACAATTCTTATATTTTTTACCAGAGCCACATGAACATGGATCGTTGCGCCCGACTTTGTTTTCTGTTCTTCTTATTGTGGGGGTATCACTACCATCATTTGAACTTAAAATTAACTCTGGGCGTTCTTCTACTACCTCAGTTTGACTATTATCTTTGGTATCTACGTTGATCAAATTTATAAAAGAATAAACTTTTTCTTTAAAATTAGCTTCCATCTCTTTGAAAAGATGCAGTCCTTCTTTTTTATACTCAATCAATGGCTCCCTCTGTCCATAAGCTCGAAGATTAACAGAACTTCTTGTATATTCCATTGTTTCTAGATGTTCTACCCATAAAGTATCTGTAGTATATAGGGCTATACGACGAATTGTTTCAAAAAATAATGAATCTCCTAAGGCTGCACGCTTTTGTTTGACGGTTTCTTCTAATTTAGGATATTCAAGAGTTAATGTTTGGAGGAAATTATTAATTTCATCATGATCACCTGAAAGCATAATCCTACGTCTTTCATAAATAACCTTACGTTGATGATTCATGACGTTATCATATTCAAGAGTATGTTTTCGAGCATCAAAATGGAAACCTTCAATTTTTGCCTGAGCATTTTCGAGAGTATTTGAAATAAAACGATTTTCAATCGGCTGGTCCTCGGGAACTCCAAGTTTGGCCATCATTGATTTTATTCTGTCTGAACCGAATATACGCATTAGATCATCTTCGAGTGAGACATAGAATTGTGTAGCACCTGGATCACCTTGTCTTCCTGAACGACCGCGAAGCTGATTGTCAATACGGCGTGCTTCATGACGTTCAGTCCCCATAACAAATAAACCACCAAGAGATTTAACTTCTCCATATTTTTCTTCATTATAAGGAACACCTCCGAGTTTTATATCAACTCCACGTCCAGCCATGTTGGTCGCAACAGTAACAGCTCCAAATCGTCCTGCATTGGCAATAATCTCTCCTTCACGTTCATGATTCTTGGCATTTAAAACTGTGTGTGGAATTCCAGCTTGAGTGAGATAAGCAGAAAGAAGTTCATTTTTTTCAATAGAGACAGTACCGATGAGTACTGGTTGACCTTTTTCGTTTAATTCTTTAACCCTTACCGCTACAGCCAATAATTTAGCTTTTTCAGTTTGATAGATTAAATCATTGAAATCTTTTCGATTTATTTCTCTGTGAGTTGGAACCACAACCACATCAAGACCATAAACTTTCAAAAATTCTTCTTTTGAAGTTTCAGCTGTTCCAGTCATACCAGAGAGTTTTTTGTAAAATCTAAAATAGTTCTGAAATGTTATAGAGGCCACAGCTCTAGTTTCTTTTTCAATTTTTACTCCTTCTTTGGCTTCAATTGCTTGGTGCAAACCTTCACTCCAACGACGCCCTGGTTGTAAACGCCCTGTAAATGAATCCACTATTATAACTTCTCCGTCTTTAACGACATAATCTTTATTGTTCTCATATAGAGCACGAGCTTTGACTGCTGTTTCTAAGTGATGAACATATTTTATTCCTTTTTCTGTATAAATGTCATGAATACCAAGCAGGTCTTCGGCGAGAGTTATACCATGGTCAGTCAAAGAGATAGCTCGAAGTTTTTCATCAACAGTGTAATCTTCTTCTGTTTTTAATTTCTTGGCAATATCTGCAAAAGTATAATAAAGATCTTCACTTTCCTCAGCTTGAGATGAGATTATCAAAGGGGTACGAGATTCATCTATTAAAATAGAATCCACTTCATCAACGATTGCAAAATAATGTCCACGTTGAACGACATCATTTATATTGTTTGCTAAATTATCTCGAAGATAATCAAAACCAAATTCATTATTTGTACCATAAGTTATATCAGCGGCATAGGCTTCTTTTCTTGTGCAAGGTCTTAGGCATTCATATTGTACCTTGAAAGAACCTAATTCACTTCCTTCATCTCCTTCTTTGTTTAAATGAGTTGGATCATAGAGATAAGATGTATTTTGGGAATTCACAACAGCAACACTAATGCCAAGCATTGAAAAAAGTGAGCCCATCCAAACTCCATCACGACGAGAGAGATAATCATTAACTGTAACAATGTGTACACCCTCTCCCTTCAATGCATTTAAATATGCAGGCAGTGTGGCCATTAAAGTTTTTCCTTCCCCTGTTCTCATTTCTGCAATATTTCCTTTGTGAAGTGCTATACCTCCAATAAGCTGAACATCATAATGACGCTCACCATGCACTCTAACTGAAACTTCTCTAATTAAAGCAAAAGTTTCAGGCAACAAATCATCTAAATCTGCTCCATCTTTAATTTTTTGTTTTAGTTCTTCAGTTTTTATTTTGAAATCAGAATCAGAAAGTTTTTGTATTTCAGGCTCTAATTTATTGATTTTGTCAATAAGAGGCCTCCATTTTTTTATAAGCCTTCCACTCTCACTTCCTATTATATTCTTTAATATACTCATAGATTTAACTATTTTAGCACAAAAAGAAAATCCCCGATAGAGAGGGGATTTTCTTAGTGTAAAAGTTAGAATATTACTTCTTTCCCTTTTTAGCTACTTTTTTCTTAGCTACTTTTTTAACTGCTTTCTTAACTACCTTCTTAGCTTTCTTTTTTGCTGCCATATATTTGTTTAAAAAATTATTTTTAAAGATGTGTGATCTCACGACCTTACAAAATTATTTTAAAAAATATTTTTGTAAAAAAATTTATCACACTCACATATATATTATCTAACATAAACAAATATACTGCAATACTTTTTCGTAAAAAAGTGTGGATAACTTTTTTATTTTTGTTTTTAAAAAAATTTGTGAAAAAAATTTTTTTGTAAAAATAAGAATGCGGAATAAATTATTTTATAAAAAAATGTCTGGCCACTCGTCCTCCCTCATCCGAGGACTTTTTTTAGAATATAATTTATTCCGCATTCAGTTAAATTATATAAATGAAAAACACCCTGCTTTGGACAAGGTGTTTTTCATATTTTTGATTTGTAGCTATAAGCCGGGTTCTGTTCTCGCCTTATCGGCGAGTGATAGATATTTATCTAGGATGTAAATTACTCCACACCTCAAGCGATTCAGACTCTCTAAAAATAGAGAGAATACGATCTTGCACACGCGTAAATATTTTGCCGTTTCATCCCCATATTACTATGGAATTCGCCCCTCGCTTACGCTCGGGGCGATTTTTTTCTTTCGAAAAAAATCGTCACTGTTCGCAACTCTATCCTTACGGACGACGGGTATTACCCGCTACGTTTCCCACCTTATCGGCGGATATGTGCCCGGACTTTCCTCACTCCGACCAAAGGTCGGAGCGCATCTATCCACTACAAACCGTAAACAGTATAGCAGATTGATTGGAGCTTGACAATATCATTATAATTTGCTATACTCTATTTAGTGAGAAATTCCCAACGCTTGATATAAATTTATTTTATCAAAGCAATTGCATAGCAAAACCCCAACGAGCAATCGTTGGGGTTTTGTATTATACTTTAAAATATTATATACTCTATATGTAGCCGTTGTGTGCACAAGTCAGCGGCTGCACTCACATATGCAATTGTGTTGGAGTTTAGCACCCGCTGACTCATGCACATAACAAAAAATCTTCCAATTAATTGGAAGATTTTTTGTTTCTTTTATTTAAATTTAAATAAGGTATTTTCATAATCAACAGTAAAGTAAAATATTCTTTATTTTGTTCCGTTCCAGGGGTCTTTCCCTCCTTGTCAGATTTCTTTTAGGACTTAAAATCAATGTCCATTGTGTTGTCAATTGAGCAACACAATATCGACTCAATAAGACCATCTCACTTTAATAAATTAAAGATAAGAGATCGGTTTCAAATTGAATTATTCCACGAACAGCTTCCGCTACCCGTGCCTTGTTACGACTTATTCCCTGTCACCGAGCTTACTGTAGGCCCTCCGTA
>JBAYHJ010000017.1:0-14341 GCA_041666225.1 Minisyncoccota bacterium
AAACAACTGAAGAATGGCAAACAAATTCAACTGCTTTTTCTAATTTAAACAACCACCTAAGCGAAATAGCAAGAAATTTATTATTAAATAAAATATTTGGATTAAATATGTTCCCTGCTTTAAGACCATTACATTCTGTTACCATAAGATCCAATTAGTATGGCTTTAATAATACTAGGTGTGTCTCATTTGTCTCATTTTCGGCAAAAGAGTTATATATTACAATAACAGGTTGGCGACCCACAAACCTTAGTCTTACTCTCAAAAAGATGCTAAAATGTCTTTACAAGGGTTGCACCCACGGGTACCATACCCAAGTACACCGCAAATTTGTTATAATATAAAAATGAAAAAAGTAATATTAATATTAAAATCAGAAGCGTTAGCATTATTGATTGCCACAATTTTGGCGTACTATTTTGTTGGTTTAAGTTGGTGGCTATTCTTTGTGCTACTTCTATTTCCAGATCTTTTTATGGTTGGTTATTTCAAAAACTCTAAAATTGGAGCAACGATATACAATATTGGTCACACCTATAGTATTCCAATACTATTACTGGGAGTTTTTATTTTCTCTAATATTTCTATATTATTACCAATCTCAATTATTTGGATTGCTCATATAAGTATGGATCGGGTGCTTGGTTATGGATTAAAACTTGATACTAATTTTAAAGATACTCATCTGGGTAGAATTGGTAAAAAATAATTATAACTTGATGGTATATTTTAATAGATTTATTTTAGTAAAAAAGTTATCCACTTGCCATGGTTGCAGTCCTATGGTACGATATTTCTTATGTTACTTAGGTTAAATTATTCATATAAAATTAGTTCAGAGACTATTATGTAAACCGCCAGAAGCGGTTTTTTTTAATATAAAATTATGGAAAAATATAAAGAAAAATTGTTAAATAGCCTCAATAGGCATATTGATTACATTCAAAAGAAAATAATCGATAGGTTAGAAATAACAAAAGTTTTAGCCAGCAAAAGTATGAAAGAAATATCTAGAATGAGACCAGAAGATCAGTCTGTTCAATTGCAATTAAAAGCAAACGCAGAGAATAGGGTAGTTGAGCTAAATAATTTGGAAGGTTCACCATACTTCATGAAGTGTTATATAACAGATGAGAAAGGAGAAGAAAAGGAATATTTCTTTGCTAAACATCAATTTTCCGAAGAGTCTATTTATTCTTGGGTTGCTCCAGTTGCGTCTATCCGTTTTGAAAATCCAGGAAAAGTCTCATATCATCTACCAGACGGAACTTTGAAAAATATTATAATAAAAAAGAAAGAACAGTACATGATTGTTGACGGTAAGGTAATTTTCTTTGCTCTTGAAGACGGAGAAAAACCAAGAGAATTAATTTACCAAGAACATTTTACTCGGCAAAAATCAGAATTTGCTCTACCTGAAATCGTGGCTCAAATAGAAAAAGCTCAAGACCAAGTTATCCGTGCAAATCATAAAGGGCCACTTATAATTTCAGGCCCAGCTGGTTCTGGAAAGACAACCCTAGCACTTCATAGAGTAGCTTATTTAACACAGGCGCCTGATACAGCAATTTTTTATCCACCAAGGTCAATTATTGTCTTTGTGCAAGATAATGGAACAAAAGAATATTTTTCAACTCTTTTACCTGGTCTTGGTATAAATGATGTAGAAATAACGACTTTTTATTCATGGGCGATGAATATTTTAGGATTAAAAGATTATGTTTATACAGAGAGATATGGGAATACAGAAGAAGAAATGGATTTATATGAATATAAAAAACTTCAAGCATTAAGAGAAAATTATTCTTTTGTTTGGAGTAAAAATATTTTTGCCACACTCAATAGTATTTATGGTAAATATTTGTTTGGAGAAAATTTAAAATTATTTAATGATCAAAAGAAAGAGAAAAAGCTAGATAGATTTGATCTGGTTATTCTACTAAAAGCATATTTTGAAAAATATAAAAAATTTGAAACTAAAAGAGAGTATCAGACTTTTGTAAAAGATAAACTTGTTAAAAAAACCACAAAAAATAAGATAGAATACTCACTTATTATTGTTGATGAATTTCAAAATTACTTGAAAGAACAGCTAAATCTTTTTAGAAATAGTTTAAATAAAGATACAGAATCAGTTGTTTATGTTGGTGATATTGCTCAGCAAGTTAAGCTTGGAACTATTAAGAAACTTGAAGATGTTGGGGTCATCGACGCAAATAGAAATATTAGATTAAATAAAGTTTACCGAAATACTAAAAATATTTTATCTTTTATTCAAAATCTTAATTACAAAATCGAAATTCCATTTGGAGTGAAAGATGGACCGGTTGTAGTCGAGAAGATTATAAATGATAAAAAAGAAGAGATAAAACACATAAAAAATAATATTTCAAAATATGAACAGGGGAGTATCGGTATCTTGTCCAAAAATGAATCATATTTAGAAGATTTTAAAATAGAATTTGGTGGGATAAGAAACATCCACACACTTTCCATGCTTGAATCTCAAGGTGTGGAGTTTGATATTGTTTTTATAGTAGGAGTTGATATAGAATCCATGGAGGTAAAACATCATTCCGATGTTTTACCTGAACATTTAAAAGAAAGAAGTCGAATGCAAAAGGATTTACTATATGTGGCTTTGACTAGAGCAATCACAGAGCTTCATATCTTAGGTAAAGAAAAATTAGGGAATATATTGAGTAATCTAAAGGTGTAAATATCATTATAAATTTTACCTTATGTTTTGAAAATATAAATGCTATAATTAAAGGATGGAAAATATAAAAAATAACAAGTTTTTATTTATTAGTGGAGCTATTATAGTGTTTTCTTTATTGATTTCTGTAGCCTTTTTTATCTCAGCTCGAGATTTCTCTAAACAAGGATCTTATGTTGAAGTTAAGGGTTTATCTGAAAAAATTGTTAAAGCGGACACAGCTATTTGGGCTATGAGTTTTGAAGTCAAATCCAACAATATTGATTCTTTATATGCTGATATAGAAAAAAATATCACAACAATAAAAGGATTTTTAGCAGAGAAAGGTTTTGAAGCCACAGAGATTAATGTGGCCCCAGTAAATATTTATCAAGATACTTATAAAGATGCAGCATTTAGATATAATTCAACTAATCAGATATCAGTTTATACTAAAAAAGTTGACTTAGCGAAAGCAACTTCAAATGAGACTCTTCTTTTGGTAAAGAAGGGAGTAGTTTTAAATCAAAATAGTATTGCTTTTGAATTCTCAGATTTAAATAGCATCAAACCAGAGATGTTAGCTGAGGCGATAAAAAATGCTCGTGATACAGCCTCACAATTTGCAAATAATTCTGGTTCACAAGTTGGAAGTGTAACTCGTGGTAATCAAGGTGTCTTTGATATTACAGATAAAGACCCTGGTTCACCTGAATACAAAAAAATTCGTCTTGTTTCAACCTTAAGATTTCTACTAAAGTAGATTGAATCATAATTTTTTTATTTTAAAATACATCCAAAATCAAGATTAAGATGTAAGTAATAATTAAGAACGATGTTATAAGTAAACTCCCGTATAATTTTACTTCAGCATTCTTAGTTTCTTTAAAGAAGTCAGGAATAAAAGTATATTTATTACTTAATTTTATGAACCAGTTATAATTATGAAGTTTTTTTGCAAAAGATAAACTACTATTATAAAATGATGTTTTTAGAGATTGGTTTCTTTTTTTAGTAAACCAATAAATAATAGTGATTATTGTAACCAAAGTTAATATCAAACTTAATCCGCTAGACCATTTTTTAAAGATGGAAATTATGAGACTTCCAGAAAAATAACCAAGAAAAACATTTAGCATCGCCCAACTTATTGCGCTTGAAATATTGAAAATAATAAATGGACGCTGTTTCATTTTTGATAAACCCGCGACAAAAGGGATAATGGCTCTAATAGGTCCAAAAAAACGACCCCAAAAAACACTTTTATTGCCATGTTCCCGAAAGAAATCTTCTCCATGTTTAAGGATTGAATAATTTATTAATTTATTATTTTTTAGCCATCTTCCACCCCATCGTCCGAGAGAATAACTAAAAAAATCACCAATAATTGCTCCGATTGTAGAAAAAAGAATAATATCCCAAGTATTAAGATATCCCTGATATGCTAAGAATCCTCCTATTGAGATAAGAGATGATCCTGGTATAAATACACCTATAAAAGGGGCTGATTCTATAAAGGCGAGTACAAAAAATAGCCAGTTACCCAACCAGGCAAATTCTTTTAAAAGGTTTAATAGTAAGGTTATATTAGGCATATGAATTAACTAATAAACTATATCATTTATCACAAATTCTGACTATTTATGATATAATATTGGTTATATATGTTTATAATATTTGTTTTATCATTTATACCAGTTATTATATGGTCTTTTATGGAACCACTAGGTGCCCGTTTTATAAATTTAAACGCAACTATGACTAGTTTGGGGCAAATTTTTGGGCTTATCGGTATGGTTATGTTTTCTATTAATCTCATTTTGGCTGGCAGGTTTAAATTTTTAGATAAATATTTTCATGGATTAGATAAGGTTTACGCGAATCATTCTAGGTTGGGGGCTATTGCTTTTTCACTTCTTTTGTTTCACCCACTTTTTTTAGTGGTAAAATATATTACTTTTTCTTTAAAACAGGCTGCACTATTCTTTGTTCCATTTATCAATACACCAATCACTTGGGGAATAATTTCATTATTGATAATGATTATTCTTATTAGTTTTACTTTTTATATAAAATTAAAATATAATATTTGGAAAATGTCACATAAATTTATGGTTTTAGCTTTCTTTTTTGCAGTTCTTCACACGATCTTTATTTCCAGTGATGTTTCAAGAAATAATTTTTTGAGATATTATATCTTATCTATTGCTTTTTTGGGATTAATTATCAGTATTAGACAGACTATTTTTAATAAATTTTTTATCAAAACGTTTAAATATAAAGTTAAAAATATTTCTAAATTAAACTCTGATATTCTGGAAATAGAAATGGAAAAACAAAATCAAAAGATGGATTTTAATCCAGGGCAGTTTGCTTTCTTTAGCTTCATTGGAGATGGTGTATCTTCTGAATCTCACCCTTTTTCTATTTCATCGTCTAATATAGAGGATAATTTAAAAATAACTGTAAAGAATTTAGGAGATTATACTAGTCATTTAAATAATCTAAAAAAAGATGACAATGTCTTTATTAATGGACCATATGGAGATTTTTCTTATAAAAAAATTAATAACAAAAATCAAATTTGGATAGCTGGGGGAATAGGTATTACACCATTTTTTAGTATGGCTAAAGGATTAGAAAATGAATATAAAGTAGATTTATATTATTCTGTAAAAGAAGAAAAAGAAGCAGTTTACAAAAAAGAGTTTGAA
Organism: Minisyncoccota bacterium; assembly: GCA_041666225.1. Lineage (GTDB taxonomy): Bacteria > Patescibacteriota > Minisyncoccia > Phycocordibacterales > UBA9973 > UBA8515. The sequence goes on from JBAYHJ010000017.1 coordinate 5,413, forward strand.
GAAATTACTCAGAAAAATATAAATTTTAATTTTAATTTATGGAATGTAGCTGAAAAAGGATATATAAATGGTGAGTTAATTTTAAATTCAAGTAAAAATTTAGATGGCGAGGATATTTTTCTTTGTGGACCGCCTATGTTTATGGAGAGTTTAAAGAGTCAGTTTTTGTCATTAGGAGTCGATGCCAAAAAAATTCATTATGAAAATTTTAATTTTTAGGAAATTATGAAAAAATTATCAACAATATCATTATTTATATTTGCGGTTGTAGTTATTGCTATCCTTGTGGCAGGGTTGGTTTTTTATCAAGATAAGAAAAATAATCAAATTGCAAATTATGGTACAGGAGTGATGGTTCAAGATACAGTAAATCAATTGGCTACTTCCGGCAAGAGTTTAGTTTTAGATATGACCGAAATCGCGAAGCATAATAAGCAAACTGATTGCTGGATATTAATTAATGGAAAAGTCTATAATATTACGAGTTATTTTGGTTCACACCCAGGAGGGAATGATACGATGACTGCTACTTGTGGTAAAAACGCGACTGCTGCCTATGCAACAAAAAATCCATCTGCCAATAGGAGTTCTGGCAGTTCCGCACATTCATCTAGTGCTAATAGTATGTTGGGAAACTATTATCTCGGTGATTTAAATCAGACTATTGGACAACAAAAAATAATACAGACAAATTCTATTGTCACCCCTGTTGCAAGAGGGGATGACGATGAATGGGATGATTAATTATGTCTCATCAGGGAAATATATGGGACAGAGAATATAAGAATCCATTATTGGTTACTAAAAACAAAGATCCTCAGGCGGACACTTTACGTTTTTTGAAGTTTTTAAAAAAGAAAGAAAAGTTTAAAGTTGAGAATAAAATAATTCTTGATCTTGGTTGTGGAACAGGGCGTAATTCAAATTATCTAGCAGATCTTGGTAATAAGGTTATTGGAATTGAGATTTCAAAAACAGCTCTCAATCTTGCTAAAGAAAGAGCAAAAGAATTAAATTTAGATGTTGATTATCGGCTTGGAGACATTGGTCAAGAATACGAAATCGCAGATCAATCTATTGATGTGGTTTTAGATGTAACAAGTTCAAATTCTCTGAATGAAGAGGGGAGAGAAATATATTTAAAAGAAGTTGATAGAGTTTTAAAAAATGGTGGATATTTTTTTGTTCGTGCACTTGCGAAAGATGGGAACAAAAATGTCAAAAATTTATTAAAGATTAATCCCGGTAGAGAATATAATACATACATAATAAAAGAGATTGGTTTGACTGAGCGTGTATTTTCTCGGGAAGATTTTGTCAAAATGTATAGCGAATTCTTTAAGATTTTAATACTAGAAAAGAAAACTAGCTATACAACATTTGATGATCGTATATTTAAACGTGATTATTGGCTTGCTTATTTACGAAAACAATAAAAGGACTAATAATGCAGATAATGCATAGTTCTGTTATACTGGAATTATGGAATTTGTGACTGAAAATAAATCTTTATTTGATGAATATAGAGCAGAATACCCTTTGTTTACATATGATAAATATGAATGGGTTTTGAAAGACTCAGTATTGACTCTTAGTTATACCTATTCATTTTCCGATGATGATATAATTAAATCTTTGATTGAAATTAACCTACCAGAACAAGTAAAAGAAGAAGAGATAAGAACACATGAAGATTATATTTTTCGTATTGGATTAATTAACGCTCTTAGTTATTGGAAAGCATATTGTTCTCCGAATCTTAGTATTTCTTGTGGGGTGCTTAGTGATTTTGAACTATCTTGGTGGAAAAATCTTTGGTATGACGGGCTTGGAGAATTTAGATATAGGAATGGTTTAATAGATGTCACAAAAGATAATTGGGTTGAAATTACTTCTAGTAATAAAGAGGAACTTAATAATCTTAGACCTCATAATTTTGAAAAATTAGATGGCAATCTGATTGCTTTTACAGGGGGGAAAGACTCAACTTTAGTTTTGGGTATGTTTAAAGAAACAAAAAAAGAAGATAATGAAATTTTTGTCATTAATCCTCTACCTCAAGCTGAGAAAATTAAAGAAATATTGGGAGTTATTTCTTATCCGCAGACAACTGTTTTACGAACAGTAAATAATCGTTTAATTGAAATCAATAATCTCGGTGCTTTGAATGGGCACACTCCTTTTTCTGCTATCGTTTCATTTGTTGGGGTTTTTGTGGCAAGTCTTCGAAATAAGAAATATTTTATTGTGGCAAATGAATCTAGTGCCAATGAGGTTACAGTTTCAGGAACAAATATTAATCACCAATATTCTAAATCCATAACTTTTGAAAAAAGTTTTCAAGAATATTGTAATAATTTATGGCCAGGTGGTCCATCTTATGTAAGTATCCTTCGGCCAATTACGGAGATCGGAATTGCTTGTATGCTTAAGAAATATGAATCAGTTGTGCCTTATATTTCAAGTTGTAATGTAGTAAAAAGAACTGATTTATGGTGTGGTAAGTGCCCTAAATGTTTTTTTGCTTCTTTATTATTTTCAGCAGTTTGGGATATTCCTTTTGCGACTAAAACGATTGGGACAAATATGTTTGATAATGTCTCCAACATGGATATGCTTTGTGAGCTAACTGGAATCGCAAAGACGAAACCCTTTGAATGTATTGGTACTAGAGATGAGTCCAGAGCTATTTTGTCTAAGATATATACATCAAGCAAAGCAATGGATGAGCCACTACTTAAAGAATTTTGGACTCTTCACCATGATATTTTACCTAAATCAGAAAAATTTACTGAAATTGCAAAAGAATTTCATGAACACCTTTTGCCTGAAAATTTAGCCGCAATTATTATTAATGCCCAAAAAGAAATAATATAATGAATATTTGGAATAACATAAAAAAATATAATAATATATTAGTTCTTGGTTTTGGCAAAGAAGGTCAATCAACCTATTTATTTATTCGTGGATATGATAAAAGTAAGGTCATTACCATTGCTGATCAAAATGAAAAAATTGAAACCCTCAATATTTTTTCTGAGGATTCAAATGTAAGATTTATTACTGGAGATGATTATCTCAAACATCTAGATAATTATGATTGTATTATCAAAACTCCAGGAATTTCATTGTCTGAAAAGATACTTACAGATTTAAATCAAAAACTTACTTCTCAAGCAGATTTATTTCTAAGGGAATATCGGATGCAAGTTATTGGGATAACGGGAACAAAAGGGAAAAGTACTACTGCTTCATTTATAAATCATTTTTTAGTCACGTCAGGTAAGGATTCCATATTAGTGGGGAATATAGGATTACCACCATTTGATCTTATAAAAAATATTCACTCAAAAACAATAGTTGTCTATGAATTGTCTTCTCATATGTTACAAGGAGTGAGAGTTAGTCCTCACTATGCACTCTTACTAAATGTATTTCCAGAACATCTTGATTATTATAAGCTGATGGATAATTATACTAAAGCTAAAGCCAAAATTTTTGAGTATCAAGATGAAGGAGACTTTCTTGCTATAGGCAAAGATAAGGGTGCGATTGATTTAGTCAATAGATTTATAAGTAAGGCAAAGAAAGTAGATGGAAGTGAGTTTTCAGACTTTAAAGAAAATGAATTTATTAGAAGTAGGCAAATCATGGAAAATATTATTCTTGGTGCACAAGTTGCAATTTTAGTTGGAGCTAAACCTCAGTTATTTATGGAAGCGGTCGCGACATTCAAAACTCTTTCACATAGACTACAAATTGTCGGGAAATATAAAGATATAACTTTTATCGATGATTCGATTTCAACAATTCCAGAAGCGACAATAGTAGCGCTTGAGGCATATCCAGAGACAGATATTTTAATATTAGGAGGAATGGATAGGGGGATTTCATATACAAATTTAGTAGATGAATTAGTAAAAAAAGAAAATTTAAAAATTTACTGTGTAGATGTTGCGGGTAAAAGAATATATGAAGAATTATTAAAAATAAATCCAAATAATAAAAATTATTTGCTATTTGATAACTTAGAGGAGATAGTTAAAAAATCTTACGAAATGTTACCACATGGAGGAGTGGTTCTTCTTTCTCCAGCCGCGGCAAGTTATACTCAATTTAAGAATTTTGAAGAGAGGGGTGATGCTTTCGCAAAATTTGCAATGAAGTATAATATATAATACAAGTATGAATCAATTTGACGAAAACTATAATAAATTAAATAAAGCCCAAAGTGAAGCTGTGGAGACTCTCGACGGACCAGTAATGGTTGTGGCAGGCCCGGGAACAGGCAAGACTCAAATACTTGCACTTCGTATTGGTAATATTTTACAAAAGACCGATACAAGTCCTGATGGTATTTTGTGTTTAACCTTTACAAATTCGGGTGTTTCGGCAATGCGTGAGAGACTTGATAAGTATATTGGGTCAAGATCAAAAGATGTAACCATCTCTACTTTTCACTCATTTGCTTATAATTTAATAGAAAAAAATTATGAACTTCTTGATTTTGAAAGAATGCCAGAACTTCTATCGGATGATGAAGCGGTCTTTATTGTGGATGAGATTTTAAATAATAATGACTGGGAATATATTAGTCCTCGTGGAAACAGCGCTATGTATTTTGGAGATTTAAAACAATTGGTTTCAATTTTGAAGAGAGAAAGAATTTCAGATAAAGATTTATTATCTTATGTTGAGGAGGATATAAAAAATTTAAAAGAAGATCCTGAAAATATTTCAACTAGAGGAGAAAGTAAGGGTAAACTTAAAAAAGAAATAGAGAAAAAAATTGAACAATTAAATCGTACTCGTGAAGTTGTTGAGTTTTATCGACTATACGAAAAAAGCAAAAAAGAAATGTCTCTCATTGACTATGATGATGTCTTAGAACTCTCGGTGAAATTAGTAGAAGAATTTGAAAGTGTTCGTGATGATATAAGAGAAAATTATTTATATGTGCTTGTTGATGAACATCAGGACTCAAGTGGAATTCAAAATAATTTTTTGAAGGCAGTCTGGCGTGGAGTAGAAGAGCCAAATATTTTTGTAGTAGGGGATGATCGCCAGCTTATCTATGCTTTCTCTGGGGCCTCGCTTTCTTATTTTGAAGAGTTTTCGCATATATTTGGTAAGGCAAAATTAATAGTTCTAACAGAAAATTATCGTTCAACTGCACCTATACTTTCTATTGCTGATAGTCTACTCAAGAGCTCTATTACAAACGAGTGTTTAAATAGTAATAAAAAAGGCGGAGATAAAATAATGCTTTCTGGTTATACTTATCCTCGTGATGAGATCATTGGAGCAGGATTGTATTTTAAACAAAAAATTTTGCAAGGGGTAAACCCAAATGAATGCGCACTTCTTGTTCCTAAAAATTACAACGTTCGCTCTGCAATTTCAATATTTTCAGATATGAATTTACCAATTTCATCTGGTAAAAATTTATCACTTTTCTCTGTAGCAGAAGGAGACTATCTGCGTAGAGTTTTGGGTATAATATTGAATCCATTTGACTCAATATTAATATCTAAAACTTTACTTGATAAGACAAGCATGATTCCGTATTTATCTGCATGCACTTTCTTAAAAAATACTAAAGCAGATAAATTAACAATTGAAGAATTAGTTGGTTATGGGAAAGATCAAAGTCTTTTTACAGGAGAAAATCCTATCTCAAAATGGGGAACTCAATTAAAAGATTGGGTTAATAAGTTATCTAGTGAGAAACCAAGCATGATTATAAGCACCATTGGTAACGAAATGCTAATTAAAAATTCTAAAGGTTTAGATGAATTACTAAATAGAGTAGAAGTAGTTCGAAGCTTCATACATCTTGCTATTATGTACGAAGAAAAAAATAAAAAAGCGAACCTCTCTTCTTTTTTGGAATATATAAATAGACTAGAATCTTATGGTACTCATATAGAGCTTGCAAAATTTGGTAATGATAATGGGATAAAAATTATGACTCTCCATAAGTCAAAAGGATTAGAATACGAGTGTGTTTGGGTTGCTCATATGAATGAAGAGACTCTAATGTCTATGAAAAAAGGTGGATTTACTTTGCCAGAAAAAATAAAAGAACATATGAATAAACGTAGTGTTGAAATGGCTAAAAGGGAGCTTTATGTGGCTATTACACGGGCAAAAGAATTTTGTGTTTTGTCATATTCTGCGGAGAATTACAATGGTAATAAAATGGAACTTGCCTCAATCATTAAAGAACTTCCCGATATTCATTTCATTAAAAAAACTCCTGAACAAACAGAAAAAGAAATACTTGAATTTGGCCCAGAAGTTTATGTAAGCAATAATAAAAATAAAGATACAGACATAATTACTGATATAACTAAATTAGTTAGTGAAAATTATAAAGATATAAAAATTTCTGTTTCAATGCTGAATAATTTTTTTGAGTGTTCACGAAAATGGTATTTTAGAAACTTCTTGAGACTTCCAGAAGTAAAACAAGTATATTTGGCTCTGGGTACTGTAGTGCACTCAATGATCGAATATATTTTGAAATCAAAAGTACTTCCAAGTGAAGATGATATTAAAATCAAAATCGACGAATCTTTTCAACGTGAGGGTATTACAAATGAGAATGATTTAAGGAAACTTTCTCGTGATGCTTATAATATTGTAAAAAATTGGATAGATAATTATTATTCACACCTACTATCAAATTTCAAATCTGAACGCTCTATTTCTTTTGTTGATAAAAAAATTTTTCCACATCTACTTATGTATGGCAAAATTGATTTGACTGAATATTTAGAAAATGAAGAAGTCTATGTCACAGATTTTAAAACAGGTAATTCAAAGACTACTGGAGTTATAGAAAAAATTGATGATGAAGGTAGAATGTCTGATTTGATGCGCCAACTCGTGATGTATTCATACCTTCTTTCTGGAGATAGAGGTGATATTAAAGTTACAAATTCAAAATTATTATTTTTGGAAAGTGAGCCTGGAGATAAAAATGCATTTTATCAAACAAGAATTACGACTGAGCAAATTGATTTATTAAAGAGGGATATTAGGGAATATGACGAAGCACTTTCGTCTGGAAATTGGATAGAAAGAGAATGCCACTTTAAACCGTACGGAAGTAATGTTCGCGAATGTGAGTATTGTAAAATGTGGGAGAATATACAAAAATAATATTTTTTTAATCTATCTTTGTAAGCATATACATATATACGCTATAGCGTATATATGTATTTTTGTAACTTGGAACGTGCTTGACAAGTAGGTATTAAATATGATATAATATAGAAGAATGAGTGGAAAATCCACTTAATGTTACTTAAATTTTTTTTATGATGAAGACAGAAACGTCTATCACGACACAACAGGAAAATCGTTTATGTGATCTCTTCAGAGAAGGTCTCAGAACGTTGGGTTTTTCAAAAGAAGAAGCTCAGGAAGTTATTAAAGCAGGTGGTAAAATGCAGGAACAAATCAAACTGATTCTACAGAAACTCGCCATGGTGGATCAGCGCTTCGGTTCAGCAATTAAAGAATTCGAATTCACGGTTCCTGCCGATTATGAGCACGACAGCCAATTGGATACCTCCGCCGAGAAGACCAAGAAGCTGAAGACTACCTACTCCTTCAACGATGAACTGACTAGCAAGAATTTTGCGAAAGCAACGAACAAGCTGGTACCTGGCAAAACCTACAAGGTGAAAATCTTCCCAATACTGACAACGGTAACAAGTGGAGACTGTATAAACTTCCTCTCGAAGCAGAATGCTATCCTCGTTGGGGGTCAAGGTGTCACGTTGTTGCAGGAAAACAAATCTGATGCATTTCCATTTGATAAATGGACTGTATCATTTGACCAGAAGGATTCATTGTGGAAAGACGCTTCCGGCCACCACAGGGTGCCTAGCGTGGACGCTGACTCGGATGGTGATTTCAACTTCAACCTCGGATATTTCGAGGATGACTGGCTTGATGGCTACTGTCTGCTTTGCTTCTGCGACAAATAGTACTTAGGTACTTTATCACTTAATTCTTTGGGTCCTTAGACCCTTAGTGCCTCTGCTTTTTTAGCAGAGGCACTTTTTTTATATTTTCATTTTTAATATATAATATAAATGGAAAAAGATAGACATACGGCTACGGCTTTATGTTATTAATTTCTCGTCAAAAGGAAAGTGAGGAATTCATCGGGTACGCCTTATGAGTGAGTACATCTTTTAATGAAAAAACAAAATAAGTCGGTGCAATGCGCCAGTGAGTAATTAAAGACTCAAAGTAAAATACAGAGGGTGGCAGGTGCTGACCTCGGTGGAATGGAAAGTGTATTGTACTAAGCTTCAGCCTCTTCGCTTCCGGCAACCACAGGGTGCCTAACGTGAACGCTAACTCGGATGGTGATTTCAACTTCAACCTCGGATATTTCGAGAATGACTGGAATGATGACAACTGTCTGCTTTGCTTCTGCGACTCATATAGTTTCTCTCACTACTTGTTAGTGGGAGTTTTGTCTTGGAGGTTTTTCTTCCAACCACCAAGCATACGACCAACTTCATCAAGTTGAAGAATGAGACTCCCGTAAATTTTATGATCAAGAACTTTATGCTCCCAGCCAATTTGTAAAAAGAATTTCAATAAATCAGCCTTACCGATAGCCTCTGATACGATTGATAGTTTCTCAAATTTATCGTAGGCAAATGTTGCTTTGAATATGAGTTCAAGTAGTGATAAATATAGATTATCAATTTTGTTCCCGATTGTATGTTTATCAACCTTGGAAATGTTAATTAAATGAGCATGCCATATCTTATAAGACTCTTTGGCACGAACTAGCACAAGCGGAGCTTGTGCGGGGGGGGGGGGGGGAGATTTACAATATTATTTTTTTTTTTCAAATGTATTAAAAAAATATAACAATAGAAAATCTCCTTGTTACATG
>JBAYHJ010000018.1:0-11104 GCA_041666225.1 Minisyncoccota bacterium
CGGAAAATAAATTATGAAAAAAAATAAAGGTTTTACATTAATCGAATTGTTGGTCGTTATTGCGATCATTGGTATATTATCGTCAGTTGTTTTAGCTTCACTAAATACTGCTCGTGCAAAAGGTGCAGATGCTGCAGTAAAAGCAAACCTAGCTGGGGCAAAAGCTGAAGCGGCAATGTTTTATGATGCTGGTTTAACTTATACTGGTGTTTGTGCTGCTACTGGAGCAAATACAATAGGAGACAATGTTCTTGCTGCATGGCAAGCAAATAGTGGAACAACCGCTACTTTCACTGCTGATAATGCAACAGTTCCATCTGCAACAGTACCAGCTTGTCACGATGATGCAACTGGTTGGGCTGCTCAGGTTCCACTTAAATCAGGAGTATCATTCTGTGTTGACTCAACTGGTAAAAGTATTGAGACCTCGACATTCTTGGCTGCAAATGCCGTAGTTTGTTTATAAAATTTATCTAATTTTCAAAAAACCACCCACCTCGGGTGGTTTTTTGTTTGTAAGGATGTTACAATATAAGCATGTATTTACTTATATTTCTTTTTATCTTTTTATTAGGAACTATTATTGGAAGTTTTTTAAACGTTGTTATTTATAGACTGAATACTGGCAAAACTATTGTGAAAGGCAGGTCTATTTGCATGAATTGTAATCGTGATCTTAGGTGGTATGAACTTATTCCAATACTTTCATTTTTGATTCAGTCTGGTAAGTGTCGTCGTTGTGCAAGTAAGATATCTCACCAATATCCTCTAGTTGAATTTGGTACAGGATTGGTTTTTGCTTTGGTCGCTTTCAAACTTTTGCCGATTCTTGAAATTTCTTTCTGGGTGTATTTTTTTGCAACTACATTTTTTGTTTTTATTTTTTCTTTGTTGATAGTTATCTCTGTTTACGACTTACGACATAAAATCATTCCCGATAAATTAGTTTTTTTATTTATCATTATTTCTTTTCTTTCAATTTTTATAAATTATTCAGGATTCGGTCACTTTTTTGTTCTGCCAACTATTACTGATTTGATAGCTGGACCAATTCTCTCCATCCCATTTGTTTTTTTGTGGCTATTTTCAAAAGGGAAACTTATGGGTTTGGGGGATGGCAAATTAATCCTAGGTATCGGGTGGCTACTTGGTTTATATACTGGTCTTGGAGCTGTAATATTGTCATTTTGGATTGGAACTATAATTAGTTTATCTATAATGTATTTATCTAAAAAGAAGATGAATATGAAAACTGAAATACCGTTTGCTCCATTTTTGATTATAAGTACTCTTATTGTTTTTCTATTTAGTCTGGATATATTTTCTCTAGTTAATCTATTTAGTATATAATTAAAACAATGTTTAAAAAGTTTAATAAAAATAAATACAATTCAGGAATAACTCTCGTCGAGCTTCTTGTTGTTATTTCTATTATGATGGTTCTATCTGGAATAACAATGTTTGATTACAATAAATATCGTTCTCAGACGTTAACTCAAAATTTAGCAGATGATATTGCACTATCTGTTCGCAAGGCTCAAAGCTACGCGATTGGGGTTCATAAATCAGATTCAGTATTTGATGTTGGTTATGGTGTTCACTTTTCAACCACGATTCCTGTGAATGGCGATTTGTATTCTGGTTCAAATAAATCATTTATATTATTTTCAAATATAGACAACGACGTAGCCTATGATGCAGGTGATTCATGCGGATCCCCAGTTCTAGGGGATGAGTGTCTGGAGGCTCTGAATATAATAAGTGCAAATAAAATATCAGAGATTTTTATTAAACATGGAAATGGGAATGGGCAAACAACAATGACAGAAAATGGCACTTTGGATATTTTCTTTAAAAGGCCGAATCCAGAACCAACATTTTGTGCTCGGGTTAACGCAGGGAATGGTGTCTGTAGTTTTGGGAATGATATTTCTTATATAAAAGTAAAAATAATGAATGAAGGAAATTCTGGGATTTATAAAATAGTAACTATTTATAATAATGGGCAAATAAGTGTTGACTAATTATATGACACGACTAAAAAGACAACAAAATAAAAAAGCAGGATTTACGCTCATTGAATTAATGGTAGCAACTGTTGTTTTTACTTCTATTATGCTAGCTTCAATGGGTTCTCTTTTTGTTACATTAAATGCTGCAAGAAACTCTAAGGCCATGCGTTTAGCCATGGATAATGTAAATTTTGCGATGGAAAGTATGACTAGATCCATCCGTATGGGGACGTATTATTATTGTGTTTTAAATGGTGAGACTATGCCTAGTAATAATGATGTAACAAGTTATCAAAATTGTTCAAATGGCGGAACACTTATCGCTTTTGTTCCACAAAAAACATATAGTAGTAATCGTGTTGGGTATAAATTGACAAGTAGGACAGATGGCAGTGGTACTCATTCGTTGCAACGTTGTGATATTGATGGTTGTGTTGATATTGTTTCGTCTGCAGTAGATATAGAAAAGTTATTATTTTTTGTAAATGGTTCAGCTCCTCTACCTGATACCACTCAAGCTAGTGTCTACATAATAATAAAGGGGACAGTCACCGTCAAAGGAGTTCCGACATCATTTGCAATTCAAACAATGGCCTCACAGCGTAATTTTTAAATATATGATAAGTAAAGATATAAAAATTAATAAAGAAAAAAAATTCATCTCATCAAGAGCAGGATTTACTCTTGTAGAAGCCATGTTTGCTGTTTTTATTTTAACTTTTGTGATTACTGGTTTAATGACTGTTGTTGCAAATAGTTTATTTGCTGCTAGGTATTCCAAAGATGAGATTACTGCAAATTATCTTTCCCAAGAGGTAATAGACTATATTCGAAATGATCGTGATACAACAGTTTTGCTTCAAAATACTTTAACCCCCGATGAGGCATGGACTAATTTTTGGATTAAATACAGTGCCTGCTCTGTTTCATCTGGGGGGTGTTCTCTTCATATTACTCAGAATACAAATACCATTTCACAAGACTGTAATTCAAGTGGTTGCCCTTATCTCTATTATGATGAAAATGCTACTTCTAATTCTTTTTATACATATACTTCATCTGGTAATAAGATAACAAAATTTCAAAGAAAAATTGTGGTTTCTAAAAATTCTGTAAATTCAGATGAAATTGATGTAGTCGTTACAGTTTCATGGAAAAACGGTGGAGCAAATCGAACGAGGGTATTAGAAACTAGTTTCTTGAGGTATTAATTTATATTTAATATGCATAAATTTTTTATAAAAAATAATAATCAAAAAGGATATGCCATCTTATTTACGGTTGTAATCGTGAGTGCCATTTCGGCGATAATTGCTGGACTAACAAATTCAACATATAAACAACTTATTCTTTCTTCTCTTGCAAAAGATTCTCAAATAGCATTTTATCAAGCTGACACTGCTTCTGATTGTGCTATTTATGCAGACTTAATAAAGTGGCCAGATTCTTCTCCTGCAACTGGTGTATCTTGGAATTGTGGGGGTCAAACTTTAATCTCTACACTCGGCGCAGATGGAAGTTATGATTTAATGCCTTCCTCACAAGAAAGTGCATCTACGGATTCTTGTTTTAGAATTAATATAACAAAAAGTGCTATAACTAGTACTCCAAATAATAATTGGCAAGCAGGTTTAGTTTCTTGGTGGAAATTAGACGGAAATACTATTGATTCAGCCGGATTAAATGACGGTGTTTCAAACGGAGGAGCTACTCCAGTCTCTGGTTGTTTTTCTGGTAGTTGTTATGATTTTAATGGAAGTAATGGTTATATTAGTATGTTAGATAATTCTTCCCTTCAAATGCAAGGGAAAAATTTTACTTTTGTAGCTTTTATAAATCCTAGAACATATCCTAGTAATGATTGGGCGGGTATAATTGGAGGAGAAGCAGGCGCTGCATCTTTAGGATTACATAAATCAACCAATGGTCTTCAAATGACGAAAAATAACTCGAGTGATATTCCACCTAGTTCCATGCTTGCTAAAAAAAATGAATGGAATTATACTGCTGTTACTTTTGATAATAATTTATCAACAAACAATGTTATTTATTATCTAAATGGTGTATCAAAGACAGTAACTTGGAACAATGATTTTACGGTTGGATCATCCTCTAATATAATAGGAACTAGAATGACTTCTGGTAGCCCCAATTATTTTGATGGTTTAATAGATGAAGTAATGATTTTTGATAGAATTTTAAGTGCATCAGAAATACAGGATATTTATAATTCACTTACTTTTATTCCCACCTCTGCAACAGATACAAAAATATCAGCTAAGGGATATAATATGTGTAATGTTAGTAACCCACGAACAGTTGAACGTGAAATTGAGGTCAGTTATTAATTTTTATGAATAAACAAGAAGTAAAAAACCGAATACAAAAACTTCGGGGAGAAATTTCTCGGTTGCGGTTTTTATATCATGTGGAAAATAATCCCAAAGTGACAGATGACATTTATGAATCTTTAACAAGAGAACTTCATAAACTAGAAAGTAAATATCCAGAATTTACAGACCAAAATAGTTTAGTTAATCGTGTTGCTGGAGAGCCATTGCCTTGTTTTAAAAAAGTTAGGCATGAGATTAGAATGCTTTCTTTGAATGACGCTTTCTCTTTTTCTGAAGTATCTGATTGGGAAACACGAGTCTCAAAGCTTATAAATAAAAAACATACATATTTTTGCGAGATAAAATTAGATGGTTTATCAGCCTCTCTTATTTATAAAGATGGTATTTTTGTGGAAGGTTCAACTCGGGGTGATGGATTTATAGGAGAAGATGTTACAGAAAATCTAAAAATGATTACAACAATTCCTTTAAAATTAAAATCTCCATATCCACCATTTATTGAAATAAGAGGTGAAGTTGTTATGTCTAAAAGAGCTTGGGTTACCTTAAATAAAAAACAAGAAAGTATTGGTAAACAACCATTTGCGAATACACGAAATGCCGCAGCTGGAAGTTTACGACAACTCGACCCTAGTATTGCTAAGGATCGAGATCTTGATTTTTTTGCTTGGGATGCGGTTCAATTGTCAGATAGTTTAGATATAAAAAAACATTCAGAGAAGCATGATTTAATTAGAAGACTTGGTTTCCAAATATCTCCATATGAAAAACAAGCTAAAAATTTAAAAGAAGTTTTTTCTTTTATTGAAGAAGTTGAAAAATTTAGACCAAAACTTCCTTATGGAACAGATGGTATTGTTGTAACCGTCGACGAGCTTGATTTACAAGAAACTTTGGGTGTTGTAGGTAAGGCTCCTCGGCATTCTGTGGCTTATAAATATCAAGCAGAACGGGTTACAACAAGAGTTTTGAATATTACTGTAAATGTTGGACGTACTGGAGTTTTGACACCCGTCGCTCATTTTAATCCAACCTCAGTAGCGGGATCAACAGTTTCAAAGGCGACACTTCACAATATGGATCAAATAAACCGCCTAGGTATTCGTATTGGTGATACAGTGGTTATTCAAAAAGCGGGGGATGTTATTCCTGAAGTTGTGGAAGTTCTAATTAATATGCGCGATGGAAAAGAAAAGAAATTTAAAATGCCTCAAAAATGTCCTATATGTGATTCTTTGATTGAACAAAAAGTTGGAACAGAGAAAAGTTCCGTGGCTTTTTATTGTACTAATAAAAATTGCCCAGCAAGAAATAGGAGAGGTTTACAACATTTTGTAAATATATTTGAGATATATGAAATTGGTCCTAAAATTTTAGATAGATTAAAAGATGAAGGTTTAGTAAGTGATGCTGCTGATTTATTTACACTTGAGAAAGCCGATCTTTCAGGGCTTGAACGATTTGGAGAAAAATCAGCAGATAATATTATTTCTTCTATTCAATCGCACAAGAGAGTTCTCTTTTGGCGTTTCATTTATGCTCTTGGGATCATACACGTCGGGGAACAAACAGCACAAGATTTAGCTAATTATTTTGGTTCACTTCCTAAACTAATGAAAGCAAATAAAGAACAAATAAATAATCTAGCCAATATAGGTCCAGTTGTTTCTAATAGTATATATGAATATTTTCAAGATAAATCAAATTTAAATTTTATTGATAAATTAATATCAAACGGTGTTTCTATTTATCATGAAAAAGCAAAAAGCTTAAAATTATCTAGTTTTACTTTTGTATTAACGGGAACTCTTTCTACGATGTCTCGAGATGAAGCAAAAAAGAAAATTGTAGAAAATGGTGGCAGTGTAGCTTCTTCGGTATCTACTAATACCAGTTATGTAGTAACAGGTGATAAACCAGGAAGTAAATATGATGAAGCTTTGAAACTCGGAATTAAAATTTTGAAGGAAGACGAATTTTTGAAAATAGTTTAAATATCTATTTTGGGTTGATATTTTTTATTATTAAAAATTTAATTTAAATAAATAATTTAAATTAAATTATTTAAAATAAAGTAAGGTTAAAAAATAAAGTTAAATTAGATTAAATAAGGTTAGATAAAGTTAAATAAGGTTAAAAAATAAAGTTAAATTGAATTAAATTAAATAGAATAAGGTTAAATAAAATAATTTTTTTTAATTAGCATTTACATATAACATATGCTATAGCATATAAAATATGTAAAGTGTTATAATATAGACATGACGATAAAACAAGAACTTCTCAAATTATATAATACAAAAATTGGTCAGTATAAGGGTCTGGATATAAATATTTTTGGATTACCAGTTTTTAAAAATAAAAAATCTGAATCAATTAAAAATGCTTATTATTCACTTTGCAATGAAGGGTATCTAACCACAGGAGACAAAAATACTATTCTCACGAATAAAGGTAGGGCTCTTTTGAAAAATAATATATTAAAAGATAAAATTTTTAATTTTTCTTTTCCTGATAATTCCCCAAAGGATTTATTATTAATGTATGATATTTCTGAAGATAAAAAACCCGAAAGGGAATGGTTTCGTAGACATCTCTATAAATTTGGATATATCATGATCCAGCGAAGTGTTTGGGTTGGGCCATCGCCACTACCGAAGGAATTTACGGATTATTTAAAAAAGATTGGATTAAAAGAAAGTTTAAAAACTTTTAAACTTGAAAAAGGGTATATTCAAAAATAATTTACACGACTCATTTTACTCATTTTATTCTTTTAATTTACATATTTTATGTGCTATAGCATATTAAATATGTAAATTTTAGATTTATTATGGATTCATAATTTTACAGAATTATGATATTATTAAGCCTATGAGATTAGAAGATATTAAAAAGTTGGCAGATTTAGCCCGTATAGATATGTCTGAAGATGAAATGAAAGAAATTGCAAAAGATTTTGATCCTATTTTGGCATACGTTGGGCAAGTACAAGAAGCCTTAAAAATAAGTGAAAATATTTCTAAAGACAAAATTCCAGATGATTATTTTTTACACAATATTATGCGTGAAGATGTTGTGACAAACAAAAGAGGCGAATATACAGATAAAATTATTAATGAAATGCCAGATACTCAGAATGGTTATTTAAAAGTTAAGCAAATATTATGATTGATTTAAAAAACCTAACAATAAAAAAAGCTCATGAATCATTTTTAAATGGTGATTTTACGGTGCGTCAATTAGTAGATGAATATTTAAAGGTTATAAATGAAAAAAATCCTACCATAAATGCTTATCTTGAAATATATAAAGATATAGATGAACAAATTAAAAATGCTGAGAAAATGTTTACAGATGGTACGGCTACAATTCTTACTGGTATTCCAATTGCACTTAAGGACATAATCTTATTTGAAGGGCATATTGCTTCCGCTTCTTCTAAGATTCTTGAGAATTATGTCGCGACCTATGATTCATTTGTTGTAGAAAAATTTAAAAAACAAGGTGTCATTTTTCTTGGAAGAACCAATATGGATGAGTTTGCTATGGGTTCTTCAACAGAAACAAGTGCTTATGGAGTAACAAGGAATCCATATGATACTAGTCGTGTCCCAGGAGGTTCATCTGGAGGTTCTGCTGCTGCTTTGGCAGCCGATATGTCGCTTGCTTCACTTGGAACTGAGACGTGTGGTTCAGTAAGGCAACCAGCTTCATTTTGTGGGCTTGTAGGATTGAGGACGACTTATGGATCAGTTTCTCGTTCTGGTGTTATAGCCATGGGGAGTTCTCTTGACCAAGTTGGACCATTTGGTAAAAATGTAAATGATGTTGAAATTCTTTTTGATGCAATGACAGGATATGACCCCAAAGATAGTACTTCTATTAATGATGAGATGAGATTGATAAAAAAAGACCCAATCAAAAAACGGATAGGTGTTCCGAGAGAATTTTTATCTGGGGAGGGAATCGATAAAGATGTTTTGAAAAATTTTGAAGAAAGTTGTGATAAATTAAAAAAAGCTGGATATGAAATTGTAGATGTAGAATTGCCGTCAATAAAATATTCTTTAGCCGTATATTATATTATTATGCCTGCTGAAGTTTCAAGCAATTTGGCTCGTTACGATGGGATACGTTATGGATTACATGAAGATGGTAAAAATTTATATGAAGTTTATACAAAAAGTCGCGGGAAGGGTTTCGGAAAAGAGGCTAGACGCCGAATACTTTTGGGAACATATATTCTTTCTCATGGTTATTACGATGCTTACTATAATACGGCCTTGAAGGTTCGACAGATTATCAAAGATGAATTGGCTTTATTTTTTAAAGATTTTGATGCATTTATAACCCCAACAGCCCCTTCTCTTCCTTTTAAGTTGGGAGAAAAATTGAATGATCCAGTTTCAATGTATTTGTCTGACATTTTTTCTGCCCCAGCAAACTTAGCAGATATTCCTGCTATTTCAATCCCATCTGGTAAAACAGAAAATGGACTTCCTTTTGGGATTCAGATTACCGCACCGTTCTTGAGAGAAGATATTCTTTTCACGATTGGGAAAGATTTTGAAAAACTAGTATAATTTAAATATGGACCCCGTTAGAAGCCGTGATCATAATTAACAAAGAAATCAAACTATGAAAAGATTTAATAAAAAAATTAATAGCTTAATAAGTCAGAATTGCGAATTAATCGCGATCTGCTTCTAACGGGATGGAGCAACCTACAATAATACAATCAGCTTTGGATAAACCACTATTTACGCCAAACTATTTGAATATTGAATATGTTTTTAGTAAGATTGTTCATGCTGTAGGACCAGTTTGGGATTTTTTGACAAATCCACATACTTGGTCTACTCTCGCAATTATTTCAGCACTTTTAGCAGTTATTTTTCTTGGAATTATTATTTTTTCACTGGTTCGACTGGTTGAAATTCAAATTTATGATAAAGAAGAAATAGCCCATGAAATACACTCTGCTCTTTTAAAACAAAAAGAAAAGGATCGAAATGCAAATCCGCGATGGCACTATATTCAGACATTAATTGAAAGTCCAAATGAATCTGACTGGCGAGTTGCGATTATTGAAGCTGACTCGATGATGGAAGAAGTTCTAAAAGAAAAAGGTTTATCAGGTTCTACAGTTAGTGAGTTATTAGAGGCAGCTAAAGATAGCGGTTATCGAAGTATCCAAGACGCTTGGGATGCTCATCTGGTTCGAAATCAAATTGCTCACGTTGGTTCTGATTTCCCAATAAGTCAAATAGAAGGACGTCGTGTTATTAAAATGTTTCAAAACTTTTTTGAAGAATTAAGAATTGTATAAAAAATAGCCTTGAATTTTTGCGAAAATCTGCTAGAATACTAGGTGTTATTTTAATTTGTCGGCGTAGCTCATCTGGTTAGAGCGCGGGACTCATAAGCCCGAGGTAGGAGGTTCAAGTCCTCCCGCCGACACAAATTAGTGATTTTTTATTTAAGTTAAGATAGTGTATAATACTGTCATGTATAAATATAAGAAAATTAATCAAAATTTTTTTAAAATCTGGAATCATGAAATGTCATATACTATTGGTTTTATGTTTGCAGATGGCGGGATAAGTATAAACTCTCGAGGAGGGTGTTATTTTGCACTTTATTCAAATGATGAAGATTTACTTAAAAAAATTAAATATAAAATGGGATCAGATCACAAAATATCTCAAAGAAGCGCAAGAAGTGGAAATGTATTTCGATTCCAAGTAGGAAGTAAAGAAATGGTAGGGGATTTAAAAAAACTTGGGTTTTATGAAAATAAAATAAAAAGAATGAGAATACCAGAAATTCCAAATAATTTTATACCCGATTTTATTAGGGGATTTTTTGATGGAGACGGTAATGTCTGGATGGGGATAAGTCATAAAAATTCAAAAAGTAAGATAACGATTCAAACTTCTTTTACAAGTGCATCTAAATGTTTTCTTATTGACCTACAATTACACCTAGGAAAACTTGGATTGTTAGGTGGCTCAATTTTTAATATAAAAAACAAGGATTGTAGTAGAATTACATATAGTGTGAATGACACTTTGAAATTACATAAAATTATGTATAATATAGATTGTCTTGAGTTGTATTTGCCAAGGAAGCGAAAAATCTTTGAAAAATACATTAAATTAGGCAAAAAGCAGTCGTAGCTCAGCTGGTTAGAGCGCCGGCCTGTCACGCTGGAGGTCGTGGGTTCAAGTCCCATCGACTGCGCAATACAAAAAACTCCTATTATGGAGTTTTTTGCTATATTGTTGCGGGGGATCGAATCGAACGACCGTCTTAAGGTTATGAGCCTTACGAGATACCATTTCTCTACCCCGCGATATTTTAAAAACACTAAATCAAACAAATTAAACCATTTTTAGGGGTTAATTCATTAAGTAGTATTAATCTTTGTATTATACCTAAATAAATAAGTTTTGCAATGATTGAAAATAATCATATTTTATAGTATTCTTAAAGAGTTTTAATTGTTTTAGCCTAAACCATTTTGGTCGGGCGAACAATTTTATTAAAAATTGTTTTAGCCGTCATAGCTTAGTGGTAAAGCACTGACTTGGTAAGTCAGAGACCGTGAGTCCGATTCTCACTGACGGCTCCCGAAACGCACAAAAAGGTTTTGAAAGACCCAAATGGTGGGCATGCCGAAGGCACGCCCACTGATTTTGTTTTGATTCTGCGGGGGGATTCAGAAATTCTGGC
>JBAYHJ010000019.1:0-9821 GCA_041666225.1 Minisyncoccota bacterium
AGTGCAGATAGAATATATGCATCAGAGAATTCAACTATCGGAAGTATTGGTGTTACAAGTTCTTTTATGAGTACCGCCAAGAAGAATGAGAAAGATGGCATAACTTATGAAGCTTTATCCTCGGGTAAGTTTAAAGACAGCGGATCACCAGACAAAGTACTTACTAGTGAAGAACGAGCTTTGATACTAAGAGATATAAATATTTCTTTCAATAATTTCATGAAAGCAATATCAATAAATAGAAATATGGATATAGAAGAAGTTAAAGCTATGTCAGACGGATCCACTGTTCTAGGAGAGAAAGCAAAAGAGCTTGGACTTATTGATGAAATAGGAAATTTGCTTGACGTTGAGAGGTATTTAGAACAAGAAACTCATGAGAAAATAGAGATTTGCTGGGAATAAAGCACATGGCAGTATCCACATATGACGAGGCATCTTTCTTTGAAGATTTAAAAGAATAATATACAGGCTATCAATTATCACAGACTCGTAGATGGTTTTTAAACGCTCTATAACGCGATTTGAGCAAAAAGAGGTATATACCCCCATCTAGCTCATTTTTGTCGATTTCTACCTTTACAAATAAAGGTTATTTTGACGTAAAAATGCAAAGTGAGACATTTTAAATGGCCAATATTGAGGTATTCAGTTTTAATATAATCTTATAGCAATACCCACACATATAGCAAGTAGTTTATTATGTCGGAGTTATCTGAAATATGATCAGAAGGGCTTTATATGATTTGATTTAAAAATGCAAAAATCTACAAAAAATCTAGGTAAGTTTCTTATGGTTAATTTGTTTGATTATATGATCTTTTTCTGCTATTATAAAATAGTCGAATTTTATTATAAATTTAATATGTTTTGGTAGTGTTTTTTAAAATTGTTTTTTGGATAAACAGAGGTCTACTCAATAATGTATATTTTTGAACCCAAATCACATTTAACCGTTATTTTATAACGTAATATACGTTGCGTGTGTAGTTCAGTGGTAGAACGCTGTCCTGATAAGACAGAGGTCGAAGGTTCGATTCCTTCCACACGCACAAGGCTTTTAATAGCCTTTTGCATTTATATGGAAAACAACAAAACTAAAGAATTATGGTGGAGGCCAGCGATGATGATGTTTGCCAACGTTTCTGGTTGGATTGCTGGACCAATAATTATAGCTCTAATAGTAGGCAAATATTTGGATAAAAAATATAACAGTGATCCATGGTTTTTCTTAGGATTGACCGCGATTGCATTTTTTATTTCAATTTTTAGTATAGTTAAAATAATGATGAAATACATAAAAGAGATAGAAAAAGAAGCGAAAGAGAAAAAAGTTTTGCTAGAAAATCAAGAAAATAAATAAAATGGAAACAGATACAGAAATTAATAATAATCAAATAGAGAATAGTTTAGATCAACAAACTCAAATTGAGATGGGGCCGAAACATGAATCGACTTTATATGCAGAACCGATTGCTCATATTGGATCTTTCCCAGTAACAAATGCACTTCTCACTAGTTGGATCGCCGTCTTTTTAATAATAATAATTTCAATTTCTCTTAGACGTAAAATTCGCGAAATACCAAAAGGTATCCAAAATATTTTTGAGATAATCGTTGATGGAGCATTGTCTCTTTGCGACCAAATCACAAATAATAGAAAAATTTCAAACAGGGTTTTCCCAATGGCAATTTCTATTTTCTTCTTTGTTTTAATAAATAACTGGTTGGGAATACTTCCATTTGGAGGATTTGGGCTTATTGAATCAGGTGAAGGAGAATCAGTTTTTATTCCATTTATCAGAAGTGGAACAGCTGATATAAACACAACCCTAGCCCTCTCTGTTATGACCGTTATTGGCTCAAACATCTTCGGAGTTGTTGTAATCGGTTTATGGAAAATATTCAATAAATATGTTAATCTGGTGTCACTAGGACAAATATTTACAAAAGTTAGAAAAGACCCAACAATCCTAGTCGTGGCACCTATCAATGCCTTTGTGGGAGCACTTGAGCTCATTGGTGAAATGGCAAAAGTAGCATCGCTATCGTTTCGTCTATACGGAAACGTCTTTGCTGGAGAAGTTCTTCTTTTATCTATGAGTGCACTTCTACCATATATTCTTCCAATACCATTTTTGTTTTTGGAAATATTCGTAGGATTAATTCAAGCATTTATATTCTCTGTTTTGTTAGTTGTATATTTCACAATCGCCGCACAAGATCACACTGAAGAACATGGACATGATGAACAACATGCTCATGCTGTTTGATTTTATTATTAAAAATAGTCGAAATTATTATTAATTAAATAAATCTGCTTTTTTGCAGAATAAAAAATTATGGAAATTGGAAGTCTAGCAAAAGCTATAGCAATCGGTCTTGGATCAATCGGTCCAGCTATTGGAATCGGTATGATTGGAGCAAAGGCCATGGAAGCTATTGGCCGAAACCCAGAAGCATCCGGAAAAGTTTTGGTTCCTATGTTGATTGCTGCAGCCATGGCTGAAGCTATCGCGATTTACGCACTGGTTATTGCATTTTCTATCAAATAGTATTTTGAAGTCCGATGTTCCAACGCAAGTTGGAACATCGCATTCTGGATATTATTTCAGAAAATTATTAATTTGTAATTTTAATTATTAAAATCATGGATTCACTTATAACAACATTTCACATTGATTGGAAAATCATTATCGCTCAAGCAATAAACTTTGGTATTGTGCTGTTGGTTCTTTATGCTTTTGCCTTAAAACCACTCAAGAAATTAATGGCTGAAAGAGAAGAAAAGATAAACAAGGGAGTAACAGATGCAAAGGAAAATGCCGAGATGATAGAAAAAACAAAGAAGGAATATGATGTTGTTATTTCAAATGCTCGCACTGAAGCTCATATAATCTTCCAAGATGGTAAACGCGAAGCTGAAACTAAAAAAGCTGAGATGATAGACAAAGCAAAAGGGGAAGTGGATGTGATGATCGCAAACGGTAAAAAAGTTCTAGAAGCTGAGAAAAACAAAATGATAGAAGAAGCAAAAAAAGAAATCGTTTCTCTTGTTGTTTTGGCAACTGAGAAATTACTTGAATCAAATGATAGTCAAAAAGTTAACGAAAATGCAATAGAGAAAATTAAGAAAATGTAAAAATTATGGCAACTATCTCAATCAACAATCTAGCTCGCGCAATATATGAATCATCCTCTGGTAAAGAGGGGGCAGATCTTGATTTGATAGTTAAAAATACAGTCAAACTTCTTTCTGAAAAGCATATGATTGGTAAATCAAAAGAATTACTCGATAGACTTGAGAAATTGGTAGACAAAGGAGATGATTTAGTTAGAGCCAAAATAAGTTCAAAAACAAAATTGGAAAAGAAAACGATTGAGGAGATAGAAGAATTTATAAAAAAGAGATATAAAATTAAAAATTCCGTTCTAGTTTTTGAAACAGATGAAAAGTTGATAGGCGGAATAAAAATAGAAGTCGGAGATGAAATCATAGACATGACACTGCAAAACAAAATTCATAAGTTAAAAAATTATTTAATAACCAATTAATCATATGACAAAAAATCACATTGTAGAAAATTTAAGAAAGCAAATAGAAAAATGGAAAGACGAAGCTGAGCTTGAAAAAGTTGGACACGTCATAGAAGTTTTCGATGGTATTGCAAAAATTTCTGGACTTTATGATATTAAAGCTTCAGAAATGGTCTCATTTCCAAATGGTGAAATCGGAGTGACTCTAAACCTCGAAGAAGATTCAATCGGAGTTATTATTCTTGGTGATTTCTCAAAGATTCGAGAAGGTGATGTTGTAAAGGCTACTGGTCAGATTCTTTCTGTCCCAGTTGCAAATGCCCAAATCGGAAGAGTTTTGAATGCTTTAGGTGTTCCTATCGACGGTAAGGGAGCAATTAAAGCTGAGAAAAATAATCCGATTGAAAAAGTAGCACCCGGTGTTATTACTCGCGAGGGTGTAAATCAGGCTGTGCAAACTGGGATAAAAGCAATTGACGCTCTGATTCCTATTGGTAGAGGTCAACGTGAACTTATCATTGGAGATCGTCAAACAGGAAAAACAGCAATCGCTATTGATGCAATTTTAAACCAAAAAGGTCAGGATATGATTTGTGTTTACGTTTCTATTGGTCAAAAAGATTCAAAACTTAGAAAATTACAGACAAGGCTAGAGGAAGGTGGTGCGATGGATTACACTGTGATCGTTTCTGCTGGAAGTTCTGAATCAGCCGCATTGTCATATATCGCTCCTTACACTGGAGTTTCTATTGCTGAATTTTTCATGGATCAAGGAAAAGATGTTTTAATTATTTACGATGATCTTTCCAAGCACGCTGTTGCTTACCGTGAAATTTCACTTTTGCTTCGTCGTCCACCAGGTCGTGAAGCTTTCCCTGGAGATGTTTTCTATTTGCATTCTCGTTTACTTGAACGTGCTTGCAGGAGAAATAAAGAATACGGAGATGGCTCAATCACAGCACTGCCTATTATCGAAACTCAATCCGGAGACTTGTCTGCATATATTCCAACAAACGTTATTTCAATTACAGATGGACAAATATTTCTAGAGACGGATCTTTTCTACAAAGGAATCCGCCCAGCCGTAAACGTTGGATTCTCAGTTTCTCGAGTAGGTTCAAATGCTCAAATTAAAGCCATGAAAAAAGTTTCTGGAACATTAAAGCTCGACCTTGCACAATTCCGCGAGCTTGAAGCTTTCGCGCAATTTGGATCAGACCTTGATGAGAGTACAAAAAACCAACTAGAGCGTGGTAAAAGGGCAGTGGAAGTCCTAAAACAACCTCAATACGCTCCTTTTGCTACCGAAGATCAAGTTGTAGTTCTTTATGCTTTGACTAAAGGGTATATGGACGATGTCTCAATTGATCAAATAAAATCTTTTGAAGAAGGTTTAATCGAATACGCAAGTAAAAATGCAAAAACATTTTATAAAGAAATTACAAAAGATAAAATGTGGACAGATGCAGGTGAAGAAGAATTGAAAAAAGTAATAGGAGAATTCAAAAGTGGTTTTACTAAAAACTAAAACCTAAATACTAGAACCTAATTATTATGGCATCAACAAAAGAAATTAAAAGAAGAATAAAGTCCGTCAAAAGTACAAAGAAAATCACGAAAGCGATGGAGCTTGTGGCTGCCTCAAAAATGAAACGGGCTATTTCACAAACAGTTTCTTCTCGTTTGTATGCCAATTATTCTTGGGAAGTTTTAACATCACTTTCAAACAGACTAGAAGAAATAACTCATCCATTTTTTGAAATAAATGACAAGGATGATTCAAAAAATTTAATTGTTCTTCTTACTTCAAATCGTGGACTTTGTGGCGGTTATAATTCACAAATAATTAAAAAAACAATTACTCTTATCAAGGATGAAATTGGTCATAAGCGTGGCTTAGGACCGGTAGATATAATTGCTGTTGGTAAAAAGGGTGACAGTGCTATGCGTAAAACTGGTCAAAATATTATTGCTTCTTTTACTGAAATGCCAGATATCAATATAAAAATAATGGATATCGTGCCACTTTCAACTTTAATTACAAATGAATTCAAAAATGGGAATTACAAAAATATTTACATAGCTTACACAGATTTCGTTTCAGCCTTATCGCAGAAACCTAAAATAAAAAAAATTCTTCCAATTTCAAAAACAGATATAGAAAAGCTAATAAAAGAAGAGGAAGAAAATGGACGAAAATCTGAAAAAGAGAAAAATGAAATGCCGTATTTATTTGAAGGAGATGTTTACAAATTATTGGAAAGTTTAGTTGAAAAAATTGTGAGAATGCAAATATACCAAATGATTTTAGAATCAAATGCATCCGAACAATCATCCCGAATGATGGCCATGAAAAATGCCAATGAAGCCGCCGGAGAAATGATAGATGACTTAACCCTAGTGTTTAATAAAGCAAGACAAGCAAATATTACAAGAGAAATATCAGAGATAAGTGCTGGAATGGCAAGTATTAATTAAGAATTAATAATTACGAATTAAGAATTTATGGAAACGAAAAAAAATAAAAATATATATAAAATTGCTGGACTACTAATTATAATTGCTATTCCATTTTTGTGGTTTAATTTTGTTCCACAAAGTTGGCTATTAGGTCCTCTTATAGTCTTATCTGATGAAAAAATTTCACAATTTGATGCTTATATGAATCTTATAACATCATTAATGCCACTTGGGTGGTTTATTGCAATGTATATATATATTAAAAAAATGTAATTATTAAATTATTATCAATTAAAAAAATTATTTATGAAAACAACAGGTATAATAAAAAGAATAATCGGGCCGGTCGTAGATGTCACATTTGAAAATGGTGTGCCAGATGTTTATAGTGCACTTACTGTTGATAACAACGGTAAGACTATCGTCCTTGAAGTTGAGCAACATATCGGTGACAACACTGTCCGTGCTGTTGCGATGGATTCAACCGATGGACTTTCTCGTGGAATAGAAGTTACCAATACAGGTAAACCAATTTCTGTTCCAGTTGGAGGAATCACACTCGGAAGAATGTTCAACGTTCTTGGTGAGCCAATCGATGGTCAACCTTTGAAAGAAACAAATCAACATCTTCCAATTCACCGCCAAGCACCTTCATATGTTTCTCAGGCGACAAAAATTGAAATTCTTGAAACTGGAATCAAAGTTATCGACCTTATCTGTCCAGTTCTAAAAGGAGGAAAAGTTGGACTATTCGGTGGAGCTGGAGTTGGAAAAACTGTTGTTATTCAAGAGCTTATTCACAATATCGCTTCAAACCACGGAGGCTACTCAGTCTTTGCTGGAGTTGGAGAGAGAACTCGTGAAGGTAATGACTTATATCACGAAATGAAAGACTCAAAAGTTCTTGATAAAGTGGCCATGGTGTTCGGACAAATGAATGAACCACCTGGCGCTCGTCTTCGTGTGGCTTTATCTGGTCTTACAATGGCTGAATATTTCCGAGACCAAGAAAACAAGGACGTGCTATTTTTCATCGACAACATCTTCCGCTTTACTCAAGCTGGCTCTGAAGTATCCGCTTTGCTGGGCCGTATTCCTTCCGCTGTGGGTTACCAACCAACATTAGCAACAGAAATGGGGAACTTACAAGAACGTATTACTTCTACCGATAAAGGATCAGTTACATCTGTGCAAGCAGTTTATGTGCCAGCTGATGACCTTACAGACCCAGCTCCAGCTACAACATTCTCTCACTTGGACTCTACTGTGGTTTTGAACCGTTCGCTTTCTGAAATCGGTATTTACCCAGCGGTTGATCCACTTGATTCATCTTCAACAATTCTTGATCCAAACATCGTAGGAAAAGACCACTACGAAGTTGCTCGTGAAGTTCAGCGCGTTTTACAGCGTTATAAGGACCTACAAGATATTATTGCAATTCTTGGAATGGAAGAACTTTCAGATTCTGATAAAGAACTTGTGGCTCGTGCCCGTAAAATTCAAAAATTCCTTTCACAACCATTCTTCGTGGCTGAACAATTCACAGGTACACCAGGATCATATGTTCCACTTTCAGAAACAATTCGATCGTTTAAAGAAATCCTCGACGGTAAACACGATGATAAAACTGAAAATGATTTCTATATGAAGGGCGCATTGTAAAATTTTTCTCGAAAAATTTTAATTAAGAATTAAAAATTAAGAATTAATAATGAGCAAAAAATTACAATTAAAAATAGTTACACCAGAAAAATTAATTCTTGAAGAATTGGTTGACTCTGTTACAATTCCGACAACCGAAGGGGAGATCACAATCTTAGCTGATCATATTCCAATAGTTGCTGGGTTACTGTCTGGTGATATTGTGGCGATTTCTAACGGTGAACATGTCCCGATGGCTGTTAGTGGAGGATTTGTTGAAGTTAATAAAAAAAATAACATGACAACGGTTGCCATCTTGGCTGACTTCGCTGAACATGTGAAAGATATTTCGGAAGCTGAAATTACAAAAGCCAAAGCTCGATCAGAAGAGCTTCGTAAACAAGCTTTGAATAATGAAATTATTGATTTTGAACACTTCGAATCAGAACTAGAACGCTCACTCAACCGAGTCAAAATAGCCGATAAATGGCGAACTAGAAAATACCGAAAATAAGATAAATATGATTTATATTAAAAAGAGCCTTGCAAACAGGGCTTTTTTTGCTTGACAATATATTTATAATATGATACAATATATTTAAATGTCAAGAGGTTTTAGGGTTTATTTGAGTAAACAATTTTTTGTGTATTCTAATAAACCTTAAACTCTCATAATTATGAAAAAGATCGATGTTATAATATCGTTATTTGCAATTGTTTTATGTGTTGGTTCTTTTATAGACGACACAAAAAAAATGTTGAAAAATATTACGATTAAAACATTAATTATTGGCGAAGCTGTTGCGATAATAGTGCTAATGTATTCGGTCCTTAGTATTATGGGCCATAATACATCAACAGCTATTGTTGTAATCGGAGTAGTAACAATAATTGCTATGATGATGATGATATCTTTGCTAATAAAAAAGCCAAAGTCTGATTGGCAAAGAGACTGGTTCTTCGGAACCCATTAAACAAATAGAAAAGCTGCTGAACCAAAAGTTCAGCACTTTTTTTATTTCCTTGACTTTTTATATAAATACATTATAATAAGACTAAATAAATAAATTTACAAACCAAAAACCAACAAGAATGGATGCAAACACTGTAATTTTTGACCTGCTCAATGATGAGCAAAAAGTATTGTTTGAACAATTCCAAAAAAATTGGATGAAAAAGTTCAATTTTAAAAAAATTACATTCAATCATTATTTTCACTATGTTCGTATTCTGAATATAAAAAATAGCCAAGTATACAAAAAACGTAAGCATAATTTTCTCCATGTATACATTATGGAAGAAATAAAAAAAATATGCCTCAGCAATGAGGAACTTATCTTTAAAGAAAATATTGAAATAATTGAGAATATTCTCAAAGAAAAATATTTGGAAATTGATATTAAAATTAGGATATATATTGATCCTTAATAAAGTAATAGCCGTCTGCCCCAAAAGGACCGACGGCTATTTTTTTATTTTAAACCTGATATATAACATATTCAATATGCATATCTTCTTTTTTTGAAAAAATACCTCCCAAAAAACATTTATACCTAACATTCGAATTTAGTTGAGGTTTATATTTTTCAAAAGATTCTTGATCAAAAACCACAGATAACTTTTCTCCAAAGGTTTTATCAATAATCTTTATTGTATAAGAGGGTATTTCTCTTATCATAGATACCGTATTACTATCATCTATGACTGGAAATTTTTGGATATCTTTATCTATTTCTATAATATATCCTTCTACAATCACCTCCTCTCCCTCTAAAAATTTCTTCCAAGAAATTTTTATTTTTTGAATCCTGTGATTAATGGGATCAGTAATAAATACCCCTATCACATAAAAAATAAAATAAATTGTAATGAAAAATTTAATGACACTATACATATTAGTATCATTTATTTTTCTCCCTAAAAAAAGGAGAAAATTTATCACCTCATTTTCATAGGCGATAATAGAAAGCAGGATGATGAGTCCTACAACGATTAACATCACTCGAAAAAAATCTACAGCTATCATAATGTGGGGGTTATTTGGTTTATATTATAGGGAATGGAGATTTACCTTTGAAGCAGAACACTTGATAATATAGGAATATGAGTATATATACGCATTTGTGTTTCGGTGAAAGAAAGAAAATTGAAAGATTATTAAGAAAAAAGAAAAGCATTCGAGC
>JBAYHJ010000020.1:0-8732 GCA_041666225.1 Minisyncoccota bacterium
CAGCCAAAGAGCTTAATGCCCCAGTTATACGAGAAGACCATAGTCTTTTTATAGAAGCACTAGGTATCCCTGGCCCATATATGAGTTATATAGAGAGAAAAATTCCCGCGAATCTAATAAGTAAAATTATAAATTCATTGGGTAACAATAAAGGATGGTTTGAAGTATCTACAGTTTATGCAGAGCCAGATGGAACAACTTTTGAATATACTTTCAAAGTACCTATGACGTTCGGGAACGAACAAAAAGGAGTTAATGCTAAAGGCTGGAATGGTTTAATAAGATTAAATGACGAAAATAGGGCGATAACAGAGTACCCCGAGGAAGAACGCCTCCATATTTGGAGTGAGGGTTATGAAGCAGTAGTAAAATATTTGGTGGATAACAATAAAATATCCTTTTAAATAAATAAAAAACAAAATGAACTATACAGAATCTCATACTCCTAAATTTTGAATATAATCTCTGGATTAGGACACAAGTTCAAATACACCTCACTATCTTTAGTGGTTGAAACCCCAGGATAGTCACCTCTCGTGTTCAACATATCCCCTATAATTTGGAAATGGACATGAGTTGGCCATCCACCGTTTACAGTTGATTGACCAACGGTTGCTATCTTGTCTCCAGCATTAATTATCATTCCATCTTTAAGTGGAATTAGACTTTCTCTGCTCAAATGTCCATATAGTGTATAAAAAGTAACATCATTTATTGTATGTTCTAGTATAATAGCAGGCCCATAATCAAGAAATTTGTTATTATCTTGGAAGCTATGAATAGTGCCTGACAATGGCGCGAATATTTCTGTCTCAACTGGTACCCAAAGATCTAGACCAAGATGAATATCTCTAGCGTCTTCTGTATTTATAAAATTTGAACTTGCTTGATAAAAATCTCTTTTTTCTCCATACCCGCCCATCCCCCAAATAAGACCGGATGATAATAAAGTTGTATTTATATATTCTGTGAAATCTCTTGGCGTAGACATATCAAACGTCGGCATGTTTTTATTATTTACTGATAAATCAAAATTAAATGGCTTATTTTCATAAAAAAAATCAGGTAACAATCGTGCGATTTTACTCTGATTAAGTACCATTTTTATTTTTCCCCCAATTTGTATTGCTTTTTCTTTTTCCATATATTAATTATATATTAAAAATAATAAACATCAATATATAAGAATACTGAATAGTAAGAATAATTTTATTATTTATTTTAATAAAAAGAAATACCTCCACAAAAAATTGTAGAGGCATTCAATGATTAAAGAACAATTTTAAACCAAACCCTTTTACCAACCTGGAATATATCATCATTTGATAATACAACTAGATAGTTAGGGTCTGTGATTTTACAATTATTTAAACTGACAGCTCCTTGGTTAAAAAGTCGCCTTATTTCACTTTTGCTTTTTGACTCCCCAAAAAATTTCTCGAGAATATCAATTGCAAATAATTCAGACTTCTCAAAAATAACAGAAGGAATGTCAAATGGTGTTTTTCGAAGACTAAATGTTTGGTCAAACCAAACACGTTCTTCTTTCGCTAAAGCAGCACCATGATATCTTTTTACAATTTCTTCTGCGAGAAGTTTCTTTGATTCAAATGGGTTGTTTACGGTTAAATCATGAATACTTATCAATTCTGGTTCAGACAATGAAGTATAAACTTCAAAATATGTATAAATCAGATTATCTGGTAATTTCATGATTCTTCCAAACTTATCCCTTGGAGAATGTCCTAATCCAATGTAATTATTGAGACTTTTACTTTGTTTAAAAACACCATCTAATCCTGGAGTAATTTTGGTTGTAATAATAACTTGAGTTTTTTGCCCAAATTTTTCCTGATAAAGCTTACCCATCATCTCGTTGAAAAGCTGATCTGATCCAATTATGGTTAAATCAGACTCTAGCACAAATGAATCATATCCTTGTAAAATTGGATAAATTATTTCATGCATGTAGATATCTGACTGTTCTAAAATTCTCTTTTGGAACATATCACGAGAAATTAAACGATTGTATGTAACCATAGAAAGTAGTTTTAGAAAATCTTTTGTAGTCATCTGATTAAACCACTCAGAATTACGTCGAATTTCTATCAAACTAGGATCATCAAAACGAAGCACCATTTTGGCTTGTTCGATGAATTCATGGGTATTATTTTTAATCTCCTCTTGTGAAATTATTGGCCTCAACTTATTCTTTCCTGTTGGGTCACCAATTTGTGTCGTAAAATCACCAATTAAAAATATCACCTTGTGCCCTAAATCTTGGAGTAGTCTCATCATCCAAAGATTAACTGCATGTCCAATGTGTAGGTACGGAGCCGTTACGTCCACACCATACTTAATTCGCATTTTTTTACCGCTCTCAATTAATTTTTTAAATTCTTCAAGCGAGAAAATATCATCTGTAGTTCTAGCAAAAGATGCATGAACAAAATCAAACAAACTTTTTTCCATAACATGTTCCTCCTTTTATTTAGTATTAATTTAATTGTCAATATTAATTATATTCTCATTAAGATTACAACATTTTAAATAAAAGTCAATACCTACGTTATAGGTTCAATAACTAGACACCATTCAGAGAAATATCATTTTATTTACACCACTTACAACAAAAAAAATATACAATTCTTAAACAAAAAAATAGTTGAATACTGAAATTCAAACTACAAATTTTACACTGTAAATTTTCTTTCTCTGTATTAAATGATTTTAATAAAAAACCTTTTACCTTTTTGTAATGTATCGCCTATTTTTAATTCTGCTTTAGAATCATAAATATTAACTCCATTTATTTTTATGCTGCCTTGCTCTAATGCATGTCTTGCTTCAGTTTTAGAAGAAACAAATTTAGATTCAATTAATACCAAAACAATATTATAATTCAATGGCTTAATTTCTACCAAATCTAATGGTATCTCTTTCTTAGAAAAAGTATTAGTAAAATAATTTTCTGCTTTTTCTGCTTCTTGTATTGAATAATAAAATCTAACAAGCTCAAAGGCTAACTTCATTTTTATATCTCTTGGATTTACACCAGCTTCTAAAGACTTCTTGTATTTTTCTATAGTATCAATATCAACCCTAGTTGTTAGAATAAAATACTTAATAATATATTCGTCTTTTAAAGACATTATTTTACCATACATCTCATTCGGTATATCAAACAAATTTACAGTATTCCCCCAACTAGAGCTCATTTTTCTACCATCTAATCCTTCAATAAGTGGGTTCATTATGACATCCTGAGGAACTTGTTTATAATGCCTTTGTAATTCCCTACCAGCAAGTAAATTAAATCTTTGGTCTGTTCCTCCTAATTCCACATCAGCTTTAACAAAAACAGAATCATATCCTTGCATTAATGGATATAACAATTCTCTTAATGAAACTCTTTTTCCAGAATCCAATCTCTTTTTAATATTTTCTCTAGCAACAAAATCACTCAAAGAAAAAACGTCGGCCTGTTCTCCTAATTCGCTGTAACTAAGTTTACCTAACCAATCACTATTATAATGAATTTCACATTCATTTATATTTATAATTTTACCAGCTTGAAGAATATAACCTTCCATATTCTTCTTAATTTGATCTTTCGTAAGCATTGGTCTTTCACTTTCTTTATCAGAAGTATCACCTATTACTCCAGTAAAGTCCCCTATTATTAAAACTATTTTATGCCCTAATTCCTGAAAATCACGTAATTTTAACAAAGGAATTGATCTCCCTATGTGAATATTAGGACTAGTTGGATCTATTCCTAATTTAACACGCAACTGATTACCTTCATTGAGTTTATTTTCTAATTTACTTTTTTCTATTACTTCTTCAACTCCTCTGGTCAATAAGTCATTTATTTTAATTTTATCAATCTTAATCATGTCATTTTATAATATAATATTTCAAACAAAAAAGCCACTTCCTGTTTTAAGAAAGTGGCTCAAATTTAAACAACAAATATTGTTTATTTATATTCTGCAAAGAGTAGCTGGGTGATTAGAATCAACCAAATTGCGATAATAAGCATCACTAACAATTCTCTTAAACCTACAGTAATCATCAATTTTATGATTAAGACACTGCCCTACGTTATCTTTCCAATACCATTTAACATTTTGACAATACTCATGCCATGGACATTCAACCTTAACGCAATCAAGTTTTGGATAATTTACCGTTTTAAGTTTTTCAATAAAACCATCCAGCTTACTTTTGTAATTATGTTCAGTTATTCCATGCGTATTTTCTAAATTAAGATCAAAAACATAAGGATCTTTCCCATTATAAGCATATTCAGGAACAACACTAGAGAATAGATTTAACTTAGTTTGTGGAAAAAAATCTTTTATCACAAAAGGAAGATTATCTTCTAATGCCAACCATTCATCATCGGTTGGAGTTTTGTATGTTGAATAGTTAACTTCACAAATTAAAGGTATCTCACCCAGTTCTTTATAAAACCATTCACATATTTTATAAAGATCCTTAAAGCAATCATTTGGGATAACACACACACCAGGAACAATTGGCATTTGAGAAGAATTATATTCCTTAATGGATTCAACAACCTTAAATGGATTTGGGGCTCCTTTATTAGGTCTAAATGGATTTTCCACTGAAACAAAAACATGACTAATTTGGCTCTGAATTGCTTTATCAACCCATTTTTTATTTAATTCCTTACCCGCAGTTAAAATAAATGGATGCAATCCTGTTTTTTGAAAGCCAATTTTCGCTAGTTCAAACAACCGATCCCCTAACACCATTGGATCTCCGCCAGAAAAACGATACGAGGTTATTCCTTCAATTCTTTCACACCAATAATGAATAAAATCCATATAGGCAATAAATTGCTCCGTTGAGATATCATACGCAACTGATTCTCTATTACGATTTGCATAATAATGACAATAATTACAAAATGCATTACATCTACCCGTGACACCAACACTGAACGTGTATATTTTTTCACGAGATGATAAATCCAATAATTTCTTTTTTTTCATTTTCTTACCTCCTTTTGTCTTTATAAAAATATGCCGACGAAATAAAAAAATCGCCAGCATATCTTTTATTTACAAAATTACAAGTTTTAGAAACCGTCTGTTGAATAGGCAACGGACAAATGTACAATTCCCTCACTGCCATTTTTTTTTGCTGTAGCAGCGATAACCTGGCGAAGCTCTGTGGCCTTGCTCATATTTTTTAGAATTTTTTTAGTATTTTTCATTATTTTTATTTTTATTAATTTATACTATTTTTATTCAATAACTCAATTTACATTATCATTATTACCTCCTTTCTATTTTAAATGAATATTTATTATAATGGTACATTATTTAACTAAACTGTCAAGAATTACTAGGTGAATTCTACCATGAGATGTAATGGGTAATATAATAAAAAAAGTTGTTCCAATAATGGAAACAACTTTTTTTATATTGTTTTCTGCGACGCACACAGAAAATTTATTTTGCGTCTCACAAATACTCAAAGAGTGTTTGTGGAAATAATGTGCTAAGGGACGGCTTCATAAAAAGATTTAATAACCGTATCCGCTGTATATCTATCAATTTGCTCATACTGCAGTTTTGAATTAGTCAGTAGAGTTATAGTATATACCTGATCACCAGACGTAAGCGTTTTACCTACGAGAGTATACCAAAAACTGGCAAATGCAGTGGCCTCTCCAGCGTGGAACTGTTTTACATAACCATCAAGTGTATAAAACTTGACGTCTGACAACTGAATTGTCGAGAGTTCCCAGTAAGCTACCACTGTATTGGTACTTATTTTCCAGTCCTCCCTTTTCACAAGTCTCCACCCGTGAGCTGCCAGAGAATCTCTGGTTGTTAGGATAATGTTCGGTAATATGTCCACAGTTCCATTATACGTGGCGCTTTTACCAGCGCCATAAGCAGTTACAGAAATAACTGTCTTACTAGTTACCACGAGAGGGTAACTCCAACTTATGCCAGTAGGTGCCCCGATGTTATTCGAGGTCCTGTCTGCATTCTCAGTGGTACAAGTCACTGTAACCGTCTCTCCAATCTTTACCATATCGGTTGAGACTGTCACAAACAGCTTGACCTCCTTTGGGAGATCAACTACACTACTACAGCTACAAGCCCCCAACAAAAGGAGCGAGCTGAAAAAAAATATTAAACTTTTCATTTTTACGCCCTCCTAATATATTAGTTAAATTATTGAATTTTTAAATTTCTTTTATATTATATACTTATTATTGTAAAATGTCAATAGCAATAAAACACCCTTATTTTAGGGTGTTTTATTGTATTTTATTTAAGGAAGATCATCACATCTTACATTAAAGGTCTTTGATTGTGCCAAGGTTAAAGTATCTCCTGTTACCTCATCTCCAACTCCACTTCCACAAGAAGTTGTTACCCCGTTGTTAAGATAAGTACAATTGCAATGAGTTGCACTGGAAGAAGGAACCCAAGAAATTCTAACACTTGTATTATAAGGTACTGTTAAAGCTGAAGCTAATTTTTGTGATCCTGCTACTGTCATATTTTGTGCATACACTGTCACCGTCAGGTCAGGGACTACTGTATATGGTAAACTTATAACCCAATAATTAGTTTCTGTGACTGTGCCAGCGCCTTGTGCTTCCCAAGAATATACAACTGTTGTTGTAACATCAATAGACCCAGAAGTGGCAGGAATAAGAAATCTGTGGGGCTGACTAAGTGGCCAGCCATCTGCTGCAATTTCTAAAGTAGCACTATATGCACCTTGGTTTATTATACCAGCTGATCCATTTATTTTTACTGTATCCCCTTCATGATAAGTACCTAAATCATCTGCTGTCATCCAAACAGCATCTCCAAAATTATTCCACCCACTATATGTTGCTGCTTCAGTTTTAATTATTGGCATTAATCCAAATATGAAGAAAAAGATAAAAAGAGAGAATATTTTTGCTGGAGTATCATTTTTATTTTTCTTGTAAATGAGATACCCAACAACAATAATCATTAACAAAATAAGTATAAATAAATATATATTTTTGTTGTTAAATTCAGGTTTTTCTATCGAGATTGTTTCTATATTAAAACTCTTTTCATCAAGAATATTTCCAGAACTATCTTTTAAGACTAGAGCCAACTTTGGATTATAACAATTTTTCTTGATAGGTATAGGTATTTCTGTCATTACTTTTGTTGTATCTTTTATTAGTGATTGATTTATTGACTCTGCGCATTTTTTATCTTTAAAATCTGCAACATTAACTGAAAGTGAAATTGGGGTTTTATCTCCAATCGAATTCCACATAAGAGATAGTTTTGCAATATCTCCTTTCACATAATAATCTTTATCCATTGAAAAATTATAGATTTTACCAGATACTCCATTAATTTGATATGGTAAATTAATTGTGTTTGAATAACTATCATTATACTTTAACCCCATATTTAAATAATATAACCCAGGAGTAATTACCATTGGTAGAGTGGTCGAAAAAGTTTTTGATTCATTTGCTTTAAATGATATGGTTTTTGTTGATTTATCATTATCTGTAGAAACTATTTTACCAAAAGCTGTATCTTGAGTCGTTTTAAATATTGTAACTGCATCAACTTGGGTATTCAATTTATTGATAGCGGTACAAGTAATTAAAATAGGTTCATTGGGTTCTACTTTGATAGTTTGATTTAACTTATACGTTGGTGATGTTTTATCATTTGCAATGGTTAGTGAGCAAGAATCAGGAGATATCTCAAGACTTTTTACCGAAGAAACAAGCTTAACTTCCCCAATTAAACTTGAACTAAAGGGAAAACCTGCCTCATTTTTACTAATTAAATAAAGAGAATAAGTACCATTAAGAAAAGCGGGGGCTACATATGTGATTTCTTTTTGGATACTTTGATTTTCGTGCAAAAGCAAGGACTCATCATATATTTTCTCATCAACAACCATTTCCTTTCCTGTTGTTTTTGAAACCAAATTAATTCCATACTTAACTCCAGGTTGAATTCCTTTCCCGTTTGATATCAAAAAAGAGATTTTCAATAAGTTTCCATCTTGAGAAACAATCTTTGTCTTAGAAACATTAACATCTGCGACCATAGTGAGCTTGATATTGATAGCCCCTTTTGTGTTAGTGGAAGTTGTAGACAAGACCGCAAATGCTTGGTTACTCACAAAGATTGACAAGAAAACAACTAAGAGAGAAAGTTTTGATAAATTTTTCATAAAATGAAAGATAAAAATTAGAATTAGTGATTAATAATAAATACTTTGTTTATTATACCATAGATATGAAAATAAATGCTACAAAGTTATGCACAAGGTTAAAAGGGTCATGTACCTTAACCTAACAAGAACGGTTCTTTCTACTCAGACATCAGAGACCTTATTACTGGTAGTTGAGGTAAATACCTTTTTTATATATAATTGAAAATATATGGAAATATATTTACTAACTAGTAATGAAGGTAAGTTAAAAGCTGCCAAAAGTACTTTTAATAAGTATGGCGTAAAATTACTTTTTACTGACAAAGATTATGATGAGATACAAGCTGACTCTAGCCTAGAGATAGCTAGGGATATAGCACAACAAGCAGCCAAAGAGCTTAATGCCCCAGTTATACGAGAAGACCATAGTCTTTTTATAGAAGCACTAGGTATCCCTGGCCCATATATGAGTTATATAGAGAGAAAAATTCCCGCGAATCTAATAAGTA
>JBAYHJ010000021.1:0-6928 GCA_041666225.1 Minisyncoccota bacterium
ATCAAAAAGAAAAATAAGATTTTTTAATTTATTTGGATACACTGGCATAGCTAGTCTTTTTGCATTACGTGCAGGTGCGGAAGTGACGCACTTAGATGCATCAGAACAGACCATAACATGGCTTAAGGAGAATCAAGAACTTTCAGGATTAGAGGGGCTTCCAATGCGAGTGATCGTAGATGATGCATTGAAATTTGTTGAAAGGGAAATAAGAAGAGGAAACAAATATGATGCTGTTGTTATGGACCCACCAAAGTTTGGTAGAGGTCCTAAGGGAGAGACTTGGAAAATTGAAGAGAATTTACCCAAACTTTTATCTCAGATAAATAAAATTCTAAGTGATGATCCACTTTTTGTTATTATAACTTCTTATGCGATAGATTCTTCTTCTTTGTCATTAGGGTATGCTTTGAAAGATATGATGAAGAATTATTCAGGTACTGTAGAACAAGGAGAGCTTGGTATTTTAGAAAAATCAAACAATCGTGTTATTCCACTTGCGAACACTGCTATTTGGGAAAAAAATTAAAATTAAAATTTTTAATTTAAAAGATTTCAGAAAGAATCAATTTTTAAAATGCAATCTATCTAGCGAAGCTTCGCTAGCGAACTGCTCGTCGTTCAAGAAAATAATAAATAGAATACTATTTTTATTTTCCAAACTCCTGTGCAAGGCATTTAAAAAACTATTCTTACTGAAATCTTTTAAAAAGTTATGTCTAGAAAGAGTTTTTATTTTTATACTTTTTTATGCTATAATATCAAGCATGAATACACAATCAAAAGTTTTGAAGTGGTCTCTTATTGTTGGTATTGTTATTGTAATTAATTTGTTTTTTAACTATGCACTTTCTTTAGTTTATAAAAACCCTACATTTGAAGCTTTCTGTCCGAATACTTCTCAAATTGTAAAGACTATAGACAATCAAGAATCTTGTGTTGCTGCTGGAGGTCAATGGAATGGTAATAATTATAGTCAAGTAGTTCCAGTAGAAAAAACAGCACCACAAGGATATTGCGATCAACAATTTACTTGTCGTGGTAGTTATGATTCTGCACAAAAGATTTATGATAGAAATGTGTTTATTACTTTAGTTATTTTGGGTGCATTTTGTGTTGCAATTGGAAACTTTTTAATGGGAAATATGTTGATCAGTGTAGCACTTTCTTTAGCTGGTGTTTTGTCATTTATTGTTGCCTCTATGCGATATTGGAGTTCTGCAGATGATTTGATAAAAGTAATTATTTTGGCAATTGCTTTAGGTATTTTAGTTTGGGTAGCTATAAAAAAGTTTAAGAATAATATTGAATAATAAATGAATGGTAAAACAATACGATCATAAAAAAATTGAAAAAAAGTGGCAGAAAGAGTGGGAGAAGAAAAAACTTTATCAAATTAAAGATAAAGTAAAGGGAAAAGAAAATTTTTATACATTAGTTGAATTTTCTTATCCGTCAGGTAATTTACATGTAGGACATTGGTATGCTTTTGGTGTAACTGATATTTTTGCACGATTTAAAAGGATGCAAGGTTTTAATGTGTTATACCCAATGGGTTTTGATGCTTTTGGACTTCCTGCTGAAAATGCGGCAATTAATCTTGGTGCTGATCCAAAAGTATGGACTTATAAACAAATGGGTAAAATGCGTTTACAGTTAAGATCAATAGGCGCAATGTTTGATTGGACTCGTGAAATTGTTTCTTGTGATGGAGATTATTATAAATGGACTCAATGGATGTTTGGTCAATTTTTAAAAAATGATTTGGTCTATCGTGCTATAACGAAAGTAAATTGGTGTCCAAAAGATCAAACTATTTTAGCTAATGAACAAGTTGTCGGTGGTTTTTGTGATAGGTGTGGTACACAGGTTGAGCAACGCAATCAGGAACAATGGATGCTTCGCATTACAAAATATGCGGATCGATTAATTGATGATTTAGAGAAATTAGATTGGCCAGAAGAAATAAAATCTGCACAGAGAAATTGGATAGGGAGAAGTGAGGGGGTTGAAATAGAATTTAATTTTTGTCCGTGTGCTAAAGAAAATATACCAAACCTTAATGGGATTAATGTCTTTACCACTCGCCCGGATACTATTTTGGGAGCTACCTATTTAGTGCTTGCTCCGGAACATGAATTAATTTCAAAAATTAAATCAAGAATTACAAACTTAGATGAAGTTGAAAAATATATTTTTGATACTAAAAAGAAATCTGAACTTAGTCGTCAGCAATCTAAAGAAAAAACAGGTGTGGAATTGAAGGGGGTGAAAGCTATTAATCCTGCAAATAATGAGGAAATACCTATATGGATTGCGGATTATGTTTTAGTGGCTTATGGTACTGGTGCAATAATGGCTGTGCCAGCAGATGATGAGCGCGACAGAGAATTTGCAGAAAAATTTAATTTATCGATAGTAGAAAACTATAAAAAAGTAGGCTTTGAGGATTTTGGGAAAAAGATTACAAAATTTAAACTTCGTGATTGGGGCATTAGCCGTCAGCGTTATTGGGGTACGCCTATACCAATTGTTTATGATCCAAAAGGGAATGCTCATTTGGTGGGAGAGGAGAATTTACCTTGGCTTTTACCAAAAGATGTTGATCATAAACCTTCAGGAGTTGCGCCGCTAGCAAAAAGTAAAGAATTATTTAAAAGAACTGAAAAGATATTTGGTAAAGGATGGAAACCAGAAGTAGAAACTATGGATACATTTGTTGATTCATCTTGGTATTTTTATCGTTATCTTGATTCTAAAAACAAGAAAAAATTTGCAGATAAAAAACGTTGTAATGCATGGATGCCCGTTGATTTATATATGGGAGGAGCTGAACACACAACAATGCATTTACTTTATTCACGTTTTTGGGTGAAAGCAATGTATGACTTAGGATTAGTAAAAGACACAGAAGCATACAAGGTTAGGAGAAATCGTGGACTTATTTTGGGTCCAGATGGTAATAAAATGAGTAAATCAAAAGGAAATGTTATAAATCCAGATGAAATTGTTAAAAAATTAGGTGCTGATACTGTACGAATGTATTTATCTTTTATGGGACCATATGGGGTAACAGTAAATTATCCTTGGGATCCAAATGGTGTGGTAGGGTTACGAAGATTTTTAGAAAGAGTATGGAAATTTCAAAATAAAATTGGGAAGGGTAGTGCTACACCATTTTTACATAAAGCTATTAAAAAAATGACCGAAGATATAAATGAATATAAATTTAACACCGCTATTACTCAAATGATGATGGTTCTCAATGAATGGGAAAAAGTTGAATTTATTTTAAAAAGTGAGTATAAAATTTTCTTACAAATTTTATCTCCATTTGCTCCACACATGACTGAAGAGATTTGGAATAATATTGGTGAAAAACAGTCAATTCATAAAAGTAATTGGCCCAAATGGGATGAAAATTTAGTAAAAGATCAAGAAATAAAAATTGCAGTACAAATAAATGGCAAAGTTAGAACTGAAATTTTGATTCAAACAGATGAAAATGAAGAAGAAGTTAAGAAAAAAGTTTTACTTAATGAAACAGTTTTGAAATTTATTGGTGTAGAAAATCCTAAGAAAATAATTTATGTTAAAAATAGGATTATTAACATATTAATTTAATATGAAATATAAAATCTTGAAAAGGAATTTTATATCTAAAGTTTGTATTACAATAATAATTTTTCTTATCTTTTTAGGTGTGAATTTTTCTGCTTTTGCAGCGACTCCGACTAATCAATCTATACCGACAGCGAGTGAGGTTTTAGTAGTTTACAATTCTTCTTATGTCACTGATTCTGATAGTGATGGAGTGCAAGATTCTTTAGAAATTGCAAATTATTATAAAAATAAAAGAAGTATTCCAAATGCAAATATTTTAGGTATCGAAGCACCGACGACAGAAGAAATAACAAGAACGCAATATAATACAAATATTAAATCAGGTATAGAAAGTTATTTGACGTCAAGCGGATTGAAGAATTCTATAAAATATATTGTTTTAGTTAAAGGTATTCCTCTTAAAATATTAGTCTCAAATGGTACACAATTTGATTATGGAACGACAGATAATTCTTCAGTAGATGCAGCAGTATGTCTTCTTTATGAGACATATTCCACTGCTTGGCATCCATTGAATCCATATTATAATGTTGATCCTTCTTATACGAAACAATATCGTTTTGATACCGAACATTTTTCTACTAATGGAGTTTATTTACGTTATCTAGTTACTCGTTTAGATGGTTATACTATGTCAGATATAAAAGGAATGATTGATCGTGCATTTATATCAGATACTAGTGGATCAGGGTATTGGGTCATTGATGATCATCAAAAAGGTTATGATTATATGCAAACTGTTTGGACGAGTTTAAATAATTTAGGACAAAATTTAAATCCGAGTTCTTGGTCTGATTCTACAAATTATATTACGACAAATCCCTTAGGTTCTGTAATAGGTTATATATCTCATGGCATTCATGCAGATATGGGTGATGGTTATGTTTCAAATAGTCCTGTGAATGCGAATCATTTAGATTTTACATTACTTCCGGGTGCTGTCTTTTCTAGTTATGAAAGTTTTAATGCTTTTGGTTTTGTTAATAAAACTCAATCTACTCATGGTCAGGTCGCTGAATGGATCGAGATAGGTGGTTCTGGTGGAATAGGAAATGTTTATGAGCCTTGGGCATCAGGTATTGCTCATGAAGAAATATTTATGCCTGCCTATGCTATAGGATATTCTTGGGCTGATGCTGCTTATCAAAGTTTAGTTTATATGGATTTTGTATCTGTGATTTTAGGTGATCCATTAATGACGATTCGTGATTCTACTCCTCCTTCAGAAGTCACAAATTTACAAGCAGTAGCCAGTGATACAGAAGTCATACTTTCTTGGATTAATCCTGTGGATGCAGATTTTGTAGGAGTAAAAATTCTTCGTAAGACAGGTTCATATCCAGTCAATAGCGCAGATGGTACTGTCATTTTT
Organism: Minisyncoccota bacterium; assembly: GCA_041666225.1. GTDB lineage: Bacteria > Patescibacteriota > Minisyncoccia > Phycocordibacterales > UBA9973 > UBA8515. The sequence goes on from JBAYHJ010000021.1 coordinate 4,997, forward strand.
ACTGGTGTTGGTACTTCTTATACAAATACAGGACTTACAAATGATACTACTTATTATTATACAATTTTTGCTTATGATGAAGTACCAAATTATTCACCAGGTTCATCCTCTGGCGCTAAAGCAATAGCGATACCTTCGGCACTTGTTGATGTGACTTCTCCATCTGAAATTACAAATTTGAGAGCGGTAGCTCTAGATGCGAGAGTTATTCTCTCTTGGACAAATCCAGTGAATGCAGATTTTGTAGGAGTAAAAATTCTTCGTAAGACGGGTTCATATCCCACAAATAGTGCAGATGGTACTTTAATTTATAATAATACTGGTACATCTTTTATAGATACAAATGGAGGTCTTGTTAATGATACTACTTATTATTACACTATTTTTGCTTATGATGAAGTGCCAAATTATTCACCAGATTCATCATCTGGTGCTAGGGCGACAGCGACACCTTTATTGATAGGGCCATCAGCTGATGATATTATTTCTCCAAATAAACCGACTAGCTTTTCTGCTGTTCCAGGTAATCATCAAATTAGTCTGAGTTGGGTGAATCCTAGTAATAGTGATTTTTCTGGTGTAAAAATTCTAAGACGTACAAATTATTATCCGATTTCTCCAACCAATGGGACTTTGGTTTATAAAGGTACAAATACTACTTACATAAACACAGGACTCACAAATGGCACAACTTATTTTTATACAATTTTTGCTTTTGATGCAGCAAACAATTTTTCTGTAGTTGATCATACTGTCAAATCTAAAGCGACTCCTTATCTAGGTAGTCTCATCGCAGATTCGAGTGATGCAGATTCAGAATCTACAGTTTTTACTGAGCCAAATATGACAACACAAGGTAATGTTGCAGACATGACAGCTATAATTTCAAGCGGACGTGTTATTTTAACTTGGACCAATCCTTTTAACGATGTGAATTGGAAAGGTACTAAAATAGTTAGAAAAATTGGTTCTTATTCTACTTCACCAACAGATGGAAAGATGGTTTATAGTGGTGATGCTTCAAGTTATATAGATGTGACTGTATCTTCTGGAGTCACTTATTATTATACAGCTTTTGCTTATAATGATTGGCGTAATTATAGTGATGGGACAGTAAGTGGTGCGAAAATTACAGCTTTAGCTCAATAAAATTTATGGATATAAAATTAAATTTTAAATCAAAAATATTAATTATTTTAGCTATAATAGTTTTTTTATTTCTAATTATTTTTAGTGTAATATTTTTTTATCAGAAAAATAAAAAAATTACTGAAGAAAATATCATACAAGCAGAAAATAAATTTGTTGAAAGTGGATTTGATAAATTTTATAAAAAAGAAAATGATGAATTTTGTGTTGAGGAGACAGATAAACAAAAACAAGAAGATATTTTTAGAGATATGCTTTGGACTTTAGAATTGGAAGGGGATAATTATAGAAAAATAGAAAAAATAAAATGTAAAAATAGTCAAGATGGTATCAAAATAAAATGAGTGATGTTTGAAGTTTTTTTGAACTCAGTTTTTTGAATATTTTTGATGATTAAGACACTCTTTTTAGGGTTTGTAAATAGTAAAAACGTGTTTTTTGAGAGGTCTCTTTTAAGATTAAAAAATTAGGAAAATTTTACAAAAAGTTATCTCCTACACCTTTCTTGGTATTATTCTGCTTTTTCAGAAAATATATAGGATAGTTTTATTTTTAATACAAAGAGAGACTATTTTTTTGTCGATTTGCAGAACAAAAAGTGATACCAAAAAAGGTGTGGGAGTTATCCACATTTTTATGTGTTTTTGCCTTTTTAAACTATTGATATATTGATATAATATAAAGGTTAAATAGAAAATTTATGGTTGATAATTTTTTTGGGAAAAAGTTATTTTTTTTGGGATTTTTGATTACCACGCTTTTTTATGCGGAAGCTGTTTTTGC
>JBAYHJ010000022.1:0-6185 GCA_041666225.1 Minisyncoccota bacterium
AATACAAATTATTATTAACCTAGAAGCTAGAACCTAGCAACTAGAACCTAACTTAAAACATATGTCAAAATTTGATTCATTTATGAAAGATCTCGAGAGCGCATCAGTCTTGGAACTCAATGATTTGGTGAAGGCAATCGAAGAAAAGTTTGGAGTATCGGCTGTAGCTGTCGCAGTGGCTGGTCCGGCTACTGCCGCCGCAGAAGCAGTGGAAGAGAAAGATACATTTAGTGTCGTGCTTGCATCAGCTGGTGAGCAGAAAATCGCAGTGATGAAAGTTGTCAAAGAAGTTCTTGGTCTTGGTCTTAAAGATGCAAAAGATTTAGTTGACGCTGCCCCTTCAAATTTAAAAGATGGAATGAAGAAAGCTGAAGCTGAGGATTTAAAGAAAAAAATTGAAGCTGCTGGAGGAAAGGTTGAGCTTAAATAGCTCAACTTTTCGGCCGGAAGCGCAAAAAACGGAAGCCTTGCTTCCGTTTTTTTGTTATTGACAAATACACAAAGAAAGTTATTATTTAGGCATATGAAAAAATATAAATTAATTTTATCTGTTTTCATTTTATCCTTTATTTTATTAGGTTCTTTAGGTTTTAATATTAACCTTACGAGTGCTTATGATTCGGGCTGTATTGGATCTTCTTTATACAGTATAACTACCGGACAATATTGTGGCGTATCACAATATAGTTATCCTGATTACAGCTATGGGTGTACCTCTACTGGACCATACAATATTATTACTGGGCAACTTTGTTCTGGTTCGCAGTATGGTTATTCCAATTCTAATTATAGTTATGGTTGTACTTCAGACGGTCCATTTAATATTATAACTGGACAGCTTTGTTCAGGTGGGACATCTCAATATCCTTACACTTATCCTTATTACAATCAGGTTCCGGTTATCTCTGGAATTAGTGGGCCACAATCATTAAATGTAAATCAAATGGGAACTTGGACAGTGAGAGTTTCTAATTCTAATTTATATAGTGGAAATCTTACTTACTCAGTTAATTGGGGAGATCAGCCAATCTATGCATATGGAGTAAATAGTCCTTATATTTATCCACCTCAGCAAAATGCAACATTCACACATACTTATATGCAGGCGGGAACATACAATCCGACATTTACTGTGACAAATAGTAATGGGCAAAGTGCCAATACAAGTTTGAGTGTGGTCGTGAGTGGGTATACAAATAGTGGTATCGCTCCTTATATTTCTTCAATTTCAACTTCATCTGGCCGAGTCGGAACACAAGTCACGATTTATGGTAGAGGTTTTAATAATACTTATTCTTCTAATACAATTAATTTTGGGCTAGGTATAATTCCAAATGCATATTCTTCTGATGGCACCAGCATGACTTTCACTATTCCTACATATACGAATTCTGCTTGTCTTTACACTACCCCGACTTGTGTTATTCCTCAATATCAAATTATCCCCGGTACTTATCCTATTTTTGTCACTAATATAAATGGAACTTCCAATGTAGTGTACTTTACAGTAACTTACTAGATTAATTTTTTAAATATTATATAATAAAGATATGAAAAAATATACATTGTATTTGTTTGTTTTTACTTTATTCATTACTTTATTAGGTTTTAATGTCGGTACTGTTAATGCCTCTAATTGTGCGCCTGGAGATTTGTTTAATACAGCAACTGGACAACCTTGTGAGATATCAACTACACCTATTGAATGTAGGCCAGGTGATTTATTTAGTTCAATTACTGGGAAACCTTGTGAGGGAAAAATATCTATCCCTGTTCCTTCTTGTCCTGAGTTTAATATTGGCACAAAGGGTGAGGATGTAAAAGTATTTCAAACTCAACTTAATGCCCAAGGTGCGAGTTTAAAAATTGATGGTTCTTATGGACCACAAACTCGAGCAAGTGCAGCAATTTATTGTAAAAATCCTACTCCTAATCCATCTTCTGTCGTTATTAGTGGAGTAAGCGGACCACAAACATTGAATGTAAATCAGCAGGGAACTTGGACTGTGACAGCTTATGACAAAAACGGAGGCAATCTTTCGTATTCAGTAAATTGGGGAGATGAAGTCAGTGTAATGCCGATGTCAACTTCTTTAAAATATTTCCCAAGTCAGCAATCCGCAACTTTCACTCATAGTTATTCACAAGCAGGAATATATAAAATAGTATTTACTGTAAAAAGTGAAAATACAATAGTTTGTATTAAAGCTCCATGTCCTTCAAATGGAGGAAGTGCGCAGACGAGTTTGAGTGTGAATGTGGGGAATGGAACCACTCCTTCCATTACTGTTCTTTCACCAAATGGAGGGGAGACGTGGACAAAGGGAACTAATCAAACAATTTATTGGCAAAGTAATAAAGTAGCTCAGTATGATGTTTTATTAACTCCTCACAGTACGTCTTGCGATACCCCCACTAATATTGCTTGTCCTATTAGCCCATCTTTGACAATTGCAAAAAATGTATATTCTTCTTCTAGTAATTTTCAAGGTTCTTATGGATGGTCAGTTGGAACAGCTTGGGGCCAAAATATTCCTGTTTCTGACGGTTCGTATACAATTCAAGTTTGTCAGTCCGGTACAAATATTTGTGATTCTAGTGATAGTTATTTCAAAATTACATCTTCAGTTCCAGCCACTCCTTCCATCACCGTTCTTTCACCAAATGGAGGGGAGACATGGACAAAGGGAACATCTCAAACGATTAAATGGCAAGACAACTTATCTGATCCCAGCTGTCCACTCGGAGGATCCTGTGCCCCAGCTGTTCCGAGATATTATGACATCCAACTGGTACCCTTATTTCAGTCTTGTACCGGAACCTGCCCAATGAACGTTATGCTCCAACCTATGCCATATACAATTGCAAAAAGTGTTTTTAACTCTTCGTATGAATGGTTTGTTGGTAAGAATATAGACGTTAATAGAATTGTTCCGGATGGATCATACACAATTAAAGTCTGCAAATCGGGCACGGATATTTGTGATTCAAGCGATAGTTATTTTAAGATTGTATCTTCCGCTGTTCCTTCCATCACCGTTCTTTCTCCAAATGGAGGGGAGACTTGGGTAAAAGGAACAACAAATTATCCAGTAACTTGGAAATGGACTAATATCATTAATACATTTAATATGTATTTAATAAATTCAAATACAGGAGAAAGAGTTGCAATGGTTGGTAAAGGGGTTAGTTCCGAAGAAGCTAATAGAACTGTTGTTGGCATAGCCGATGTTCCTGTTAATGCATATATTATACCAGGAAGTTATAAGCTTGAAATTTGTGATGCTTCTAATGATAGTTTAGTTTGTGATCGTAGCGACGCACCATTTTCTATTGTGGCGGTGGGACCAAATACAGCAGCAACTATTGATTCCGTAAAATTCGACAAGACTACCATTATGGATGCTGGCGGAACTGCTAATTTTGTAGTGAGTGGCAGTGCTATGGGTGCAGTATCTGCAGAATACACATTTACAGATACATTTTATGATGGGCATACTACTACCTCTGAGATATATAAAAAAAATTTTGGCAATAAAGATGGAGCTGTTTTTAGTTGGCGTTACTCTACTGCTACTTTAGATAATGATAAAATACAATCAGTACTTAGGGTGACTAAGGTAACGGTTGGAAATATAGAAAAATCAGTTTCATCAGCAGTAATAACAATTACTGATTCATCACCGAATGTTCTTGGTGCAGAGTCATTTAAATTTACACAATTTCTAGAGGAAGGTTCATATGGGAATGAAGTTAGAGAACTTCAAAAATTCTTAAATGGAGCTGGATATGATGCAGGAAATGTTGATGGAATTTTTGGCCCTAAGGTTAAAGAAGCTCTTATTAAATTTCAAAATGCTAATGGGTTAAAGAGCGATGGTATTGTGGGATTTGAAGTTCGAAGTTTCTTAAATAAATAAAGATTAAAAAAGTGGCAGAAACTAAAAAATGGCTAGGTCTTGCCTAGCCATTTTTTTTACTTGTTTTTTCTTGAAAAAGTACTAAAATAGAGCAATGGAAATTCTAGCAAAAGTATTAGGCAATTCGGCGAGAGTAAAAATTATGCGACTTTTTTTACTAAATGGGAGTAAGGGTTTTAATAGTAAGGAGGTGGCAAAAAGAAGCAGGGTGAGTCTCCCTATTGTTCGCAAGGAATTAAGGCTTCTCTCCTCAATTGGTTTTATTAAAAAGCGTTCCATCACTTCGGGAGAATGGTATTTCAATTCCCTTTTTAAGTATGGTGAAGAATTTAAAAATTTATTACTTAATTTGGATACTTTAAGCAAGCAGACTATTTTGAATAATTTTAAAAAAGTTGGTAAAATCAAACTTATAATAATTTCTGGCATTTTTATTAAAAATGACGATAGCCGAGTGGATATACTTATTGTTGGAGATAAGATGAAGCGAAACAAGATAGAAGAGGGAATTAAAAAAATTGAAGCGGAAATAGGAACGGAGCTTGTTTATGCTCTCTTTGATACAAAAGAGTTTATTTACAGGCTAAATATGTATGATAAATTGATTCGAGATATTCTAGATTATCCGCATCAGGTAGTTTTGCAGGCAAAAGAGTTATCTCCCACACTTATCTTAAAGACGTTGTAAACAAAGCTCCTTCGGAGCATCTTTAAAATAAGTGTGGGAGTTATCCACACAGTTGATTTGCAAGGCTTAATGAAAATTTTAAAACTGTTATAATATAACAGGACTTTAATAAGGTCGAAACCCCGGCGTAAGAGTCGGGATCCCGATAAAACGTCGGGACTTAATAAAGCATTATTATTAGTAATTTCCGCCAGAGGCGGATCAGCTTATGGCTGAAATTATAAATTTATGAGTAACATTTGGCTTTCATGGGGTGATGTTTTTAATGCATCCCTTCAGGGTTTGTGGTTTGGTTTCGTGCAGTTTGCTCCAAGGCTTGTGATTGCAGTTGTATTTTTTATAATAGGTTGGTTTTTAGGTTCTTTGATTGCAAAAGCTATCGAACAAGTATTTAATAGTCTTAAAATAGACAGTCTTTTTAAGACTATCGGAGCAGATAATTTCTTAAGAAAAGCTGGAGTAAATCTTAATACCGGATATTTTGTAGGAGAAGTGGTAAGATGGTTTGTAATAATCGTCTTTCTTCTTCCTTCTCTTAATTTAGTTGGCTTGAGTGATGTTTCTTCTTTCTTAGGAGGGACAGTACTTGGATTCTTGCCTCAGGTTGTAATTGCCGCTTTTGTTTTGATTATTGCCGCAGTTGTTTCTGAAGGCCTTTCAAAGACAGTGTTGGCTACAGCAAAAGCTATGGACTTGAAAGCAGCAAATATGTTTGCAACTGTCGCTAAATATGCTGTTTGGGTATTTGCTATCATTATTGCGCTTGGAAAACTCGGACTAGGTGACTATATGAGTATTCTTTTCTCAGGAATAATTGCGATGTTGGCTTTGGCTGGCGCTTTGGCTTTCGGTTTGGGTGCCAAGGATGCAGCTGGACGATTCATTGATAAACTTGGTGAAGAGGCTCGCGGTTAATAATTTTAAACTAAAAAACAAATAGTTTTTTCAAAAAAGATGTCCCCAGTTTACTCTGGTTGACATCTTTTTTGGTTTAGATTATACTCTTTTAATCAGTATGATAAACACAAGAAACAGTTTAAAAAGGCGGCGCTAAGAAGCAGACTTTCTTTTGTCTGTTAGCCGCCCGAAAGGCGGTTTTTTTGTTGAAAAATCAGGATGAATGACACTTTGAAAATTTAATTTCTGTTCCAATATTAGAGGGGTCTTTTTTGTTGGAGACAGAAAAAAGCCAGAAAAATATTTGAGTAGCGAGCGGTCGTGAAAAGATATTCTGTTTAATTTTGGCTTCTTGCCCGCACACTTACTTTGTTATTGTTTTTTGTTCTGTCCTAGATGTATTACTTAAATTAAAATTTAGTAAAGAAATAGTTAGGTAGTAATGTTTTTTTTAAAAAACAGAACGATAACAAAGTAAGTGTGCGGGTGAATTTGTGATTTTCAAATTTCTTAACAGGAAATTTAAGGGCGTACGGTGGATGCCTAGACTTTAAGAGGCGATGAAGGACGTGGCGTTGCTGCGATAAGCTTCGGGGAGGTGCTTAGCAACCTTTGATCCGGAGATTTCCGAATGGGGAAACCCTATCAAGTAAACCTTGATAATTTTTATCTTTATGATA
>JBAYHJ010000023.1:0-4771 GCA_041666225.1 Minisyncoccota bacterium
GCCGCTCATGGGTCTTGACCAGATTTTCATATTCCCCGCTCCAGGTGAGTCGGTAGCCTTCGGGGATCTTCAGCGTCGCGGCCTTTTTCTTTGCCTCCTCCACGTAGCCGCCCATATCCCGGCCGGAAAAGTCGACGAAGACATATGCGGTAAGAAGTCCTTCTTCGCTTTTGATGGCGGTGGGACCCTTGACGACCTTGAAATCCGCCACCTCGCCCAGGGGGATCTGCGTAATTGGCGGCGCTGCCGACATTCCTCCCGCGCCGGTCGGTAGAGCAGCCGGCCGGTTGGCTGTCATGACGGGCACCAGGATCCGCTTGAGTTGCTCCACATCGCTGCGCAGATTCCGGGGATAGCGAACATTGACGGGATACCGCGCCCGCCCCTCTACAGTCACCGTCAGGTTCATGCCCCCGATGGCCGCCTGGATCACCTCGCCCACATCGTCCACGGTGAGACCGTAGCGCGCCGCCTCTTCCCGCTTGATGGAAATGTCCAGAAAGTAGCCCGTCGTCACCCTTTCTGCATAGACGCTCCGGGTTCCGGGAATGTCTTTTAAATGATGTTCCAGGGCGAGACCGATCTTTTCGATCTCTTCCAGATTCGGCCCCAGGATCTTGACCCCGACGGGAGTCCGGATGCCCGTGGCAAGCATGTCGATGCGGGCCTTAATGGGCATGGTAAAGGAGTTGGCCACCCCGGGGATGGTCAGGGCGTCATTCATCTCGTCCTTCAGTTTTTCCACGGTCATGTCTGGCCGCCACTGCTCTTCCGGCTTCAGATTGATGACCGTCTCAAACATCTCCAGAGGCGCCGGATCAGTGGCCGTCTCCGCCCGCCCGGCCTTGCCGAAGACCTGGGCGACTTCGGGGATTTTCTTCAGAATTTTATCCTGCATCTGGAGGAGGTTCCCGACCTCGGACACGGCCGCCCCGGGCAGTGTGACGGGCATATAGAACAACGTTCCTTCATAGAGAGGCGGCATGAATTCCGAACCCAGTTTCATAAACGGGTAAATTGTCAGGGCCATGATGAGGACGGCGGTAATAATCACCGTTTTCTGGAAACGGATGGCAAAATGGGCCACCGGTTCATAGAGCTTATGCAGGACCAAACTGATGGGATTCTTCTCCTCAGGTCGGATCTTGCCCCGGATGAGCAGCGTCATGAGCACGGGCGTCAGAGTGACGGCCAGAAAGGATGAGAAGAGCATGGCAAAGGTCTTCGTATAAGCCAGGGGTTTGAAAAGGCGCCCCGCCTGGGCCTGGAGGGTGAAGACGGGGAGGAAGCCCACGGTGATGACCAGCAGGGAGAAGAAGAGGGACGGCCCCACTTCTTTGGCGGCTTCGATGATGACATCCGTCCGGCTTCCCTGCTGCCCCTCGTGTTCCCACTCTTCCAGCTTCTTGTGGGCGTTTTCCACCATGATGATGGCGGCGTCCACCATGGCGCCGATAGCGATAGCAATGCCGGAGAGGCTCATGACGTTGGCGGTGACGCCCAGGTAATACATGCTGATGAAGGCCATTAACATGGCCATGGGCAAGGTAACGATCACCACCAGGGCGCTGGGCAGGTGAAAAAGAAAGACGAGACAGACCACGCTCACCGCCACGGTCAGTTTGATGAGCTCCTCTTTGAGGGTAGCCATGGAGCGCAGGATGAGATCCGACCGGTCATAGGTGGTGACGATCTTCACCCCCTTGGGCAGGCTGGGCGCGATGTCGCGGTTGATCTTTTCCTTCACCCGGTCGATTACGGAGAGGACATTTTCACCGAAACGGACGACTACAATCCCGGCGGCCACTTCGCCGCGACCGTCCAACTCCGCCAGCCCGCGCCGGATTTCCGGGCCCAGTTGGACGCGGGCCACATCCTTTAAGTAGATGGGAGTTCCACCTGGGTTCGCACCCACGGCGATATTCTCCAGGTCTTGCAGGCCCTTGATATATCCACGCCCCCGGATCATGTATTCGACCCCCGAGAGTTCCAAAACGCGCCCTTCCACATCCCGGTTGCTCTTTCTTACGGCCTCGATGACCTTCGTAATAGGGATGCTGTAAGCGGACAGGCGGTTGGGATCGACGGTGATCTGATACTGCTTTACAAAACCGCCGAGGCTTGCCACCTGGGAGACGCCGGGGACGCTTTCCACGCCCAGTTTGATGATATAGTCCTGGATGCTGCGCAGTTCGGAAAGGTCACGTCCACCCGTTTCATCTACAACGGCGTAGGAGAACCCCCACCCGAGGCTGGTGGCGTCTGGTCCGAGGACGGGATTGACGTCGGAGGGAATTTTGTTCTTCACCGCCTGGAGATATTCCAGTATCCGGCTCCGGGCCCAGTAAATATCGGTCCCTTCCTCGAAGATCACGTAGATGAAGGAACTGCCCAGGAAGGAAAAACCACGCACGGCCTGGACTTTAGGGGCAGCAAGCAGCGTCGATGTGATGGGATAGGTGATCTGATCCTCGACAAGATCGGGGCTTCGCCCCGGCCATTCCGTGTAGATGATCACCTGCGTATCGGAGAGGTCGGGGAGGGCGTCGAGAGGCGTGTTCTTCACGGCCCAATAGCCCCAGACAATGGCCAGGGCCATCATGAGAAAGACGGCGAATTTATTCCGGGCGCTTAATTCGATGATTTTAGCGATCATGGGGAGCCCCTTTCTCTTTGTTTAGGGTTTGGAAAGGGGCTTCACGCCTTTGAGCTGAGCCTCGGAATCGATGAGAAAATTGGCCGCCGAAGCTACCCGGTCCCCGGCCTTGAGCCCCATCAGGACTTCCACGGCCCCTTCGGCCCGCAGGCCGGTCCGGATCTCCCGGGGTTCGAAGACGCCGTTACCCCGGTCCACATAGACCACCTGGCCTTTGCCCGTATCAATGACGGCGGAGTCCGGGATGGATAGTCGCCTGCCAAGGCCGATCCGGATCTCCACGTTGGTGAACATCTGGGGTTTCAGTTGGCCGTCCGCATTGGACAGGGTCAGACGGACCTTCGCCGTCCGGGTTTCGGCGGAGATGACGGGGTAGATATAGTCGATCCGGGAAGACCACTGCCGGCCCGGAAAATAGCTGAGGGTGACGGAGACGGGCTGGCCGACGCGCACGGCGGACAGCTCATACTCATAGATGTCGGCGATGATCCAGAGACGGGAAAGATCGGCCACGTCGAAGAGTTTTTCGCCGGGCATGATCCTCATGCCGGAAACGGCCATCTTCTGGGTGATGTAGCCGCTGACGGGACTATAGAGCGTGAGGGTCCGGACGGGCTTTCCCGTTTTTTCGATCTGCCGGATCTGCTCGTCCGAGATATCCCAGAGCTGAAGTCGCTGCCGTGCAGCATCGAGGGTGGCGGAGGCGTCTTTCGCCAGCATCTTTTGCAGTTCCGATGTGGTATCCGGCGCTCCGTCGGTTGCCGAATGATCGTGGCCGTCATGGGCTTTTTCACCGGTCTGCCGGCCGGCCCATTTCAGGGTATTGAGAAATTCCTTCTGAGTCGCCAGCAGTTCGGGGCTGTATATATCCGCCAGGGGTTCCCCTTTCTTTACATAACGTCCCGTATAGTCTACATAGAGTTTTTCGATCCATCCTTCGACCTTGGCATTGATCGTGGTCTGGTTTCGTTCGTCCGTTTCGATCCGTCCCACCGTGCGGATGATCTTCTGCAGGGACCTTGCGGTCACCGTAACGGTCTTGACGCCGATGCGCTGCATCTGCTCCGTGGATAGCTCGATCTGGGGAACTTCTTCCACCGCTTCCCGGTCAGCCGCCGCTTTGGGCGGCGGGGTTGCCGCGGCCTTGGGCTGTGGGGCGGTTGCTTTGGGCGGCGGGGCGGCGGGCGGCGCCGTGTGCCCGGTATGGCCCTGGGCGTAAAGATTGAGGGGCGTCAAAAAAAAGATTGCCGCTGTTATCAACGCAGCAAAACCTGTAACAGTCCTTGAGGATCGGTTCACTTTTTTGCACCTCCCGATGTCGCTTCCAGACCCTGCGTGATCGCATGTAGTCTCGCCATGGCCTTCTCCCTTTCCGTAAACTGCACCCAATACTGGTTTTCATACTCCAGGAGCGCCTTGACCCGTGAGAGAATCACAATGGCCTCCGTCTTGCCTGTGGCATAGCCCGAGAGGGCCGACTCGACATCCTGGGTGTTTTTGGGGATCAGGCCGTTCTTATAAAGATCCATGAGCTTGTCCGCCGATTTAACCATGGAAAGATTATCCCGGACGGCGGCGTCAATCATGAGCTTCGTCGCTTCCAGTTCCTGTTTGGCCTGTGCAAGGGCGGCTTTGGCCTCCAGGACGGCCGGTTCCTGCTTCGATTTGAAATAGATGGGGATATTGATCGTTGATGCCAGGCCCCACATATCTTTGTAAATGCCCGTCCGGTTGAAATAGCCGGCGTTCACGCTGAAATCAGGAAAATAGTCTTTTTTGGCCAGCGCGACCTTGGCGTTGGCGGCGTCGATCATCTTGTTCCGGGACTTGATTTCAGGGGAATGCCGGAGCGCCGTCTCCACAGCGACGTCGGCTTCATGGAGAAAAAGCCGATAGGGAAGATTCTCAGGCGGCCTTCCCAGTGGCGCCCCCCCTTGCCGACCGACCGTCGCCCGCAGCATGGCCTCTATGGACTGGATCTTTTGACGGAACATGGCCTCTTTTTCGAGGAGCATGTATTTCTTCGTTTGGTCCATGAGGACCTCCTGCTGCATCGCCTTCCCGGTGCTGTACCGGGCCAGGGCCTGGTCTTCGATGCGGATAAAAATATCCTCC
>JBAYHJ010000024.1:0-4310 GCA_041666225.1 Minisyncoccota bacterium
AATCTTCGAAGTGGATAGAGAATACCACCATTCGGGAAAGGATCTGGTCTAGCGTATTGGAGTATTTCAGGTTAGGGTCCTGAAGATGCAGGTTGGTAAGACCATTACTGATCTTGATCTCAGGAGATATTGTTACAAAAGGCAGGTAAAAATTAAACCCCATTCCCAGTTCAAAACCAAAATCGTTCTTTTTTAGTTTGATGATGTCATCGGCATTACGTGCTGCCGAATTACTCGACAAGTCTGTGTCGAACTTGATACCACCCAGCAGGTAGGTCCGGAAATTACCAATCCTGTCTGAATTGAATTTTACCTGGAACGGAAAACTCACCACCGTTGTAGGCAGTGTTTGATTTTGAAACAGGGCTTCTCCCGGCCTTGCTTTGCTAAGGGTGTAAGCAATGTATTTAGACCCGCCAATAATGAGTTGCGGGTTGGCCCTAATCTGGAAATGATCGCTTATCCGGGCAGTTGCCATCAAACCCATGGCTATACCGCCACTGGAGCCTGGCTCGGCCGAGAGGATCGTATCGCTTTGCAGGAACATGGGCGATTTGGAGACGTGTAAAAAAGAATAATTATAACCGAGGGTAAGGCCAAAATAGTAAACAAGATCGTCGTGGTTACGACGAAAAATATCCTTCTGGGCATGCAGTTGCGATGCGCAGAAAAGAAAAACAACCATGAGCAGGACTACTTGCTTCCGCAGTAAATAGTGCATATTCCGAAACTAAGCTTTTTCAAATAAGTTTGGGTAAATCCTGCTTCATGCATAATGTTTAAAAAGGTTTGTCCTTCTGGGAAGGCTTGAACACTATCGTTCAGGTATTGGTAGGCGTCTTTGTTTTTGGCAAACAGTTTTCCAATATTAGGCGCCACGTAATTCATGTAAAAGGTATACAAATTTTTAAAACCGGCCTTTGTTGGTTTCGAAAACTCAAGTACCACCAGTTTACCGCCCGGGCGTAATACACGCAGCATTTCCTGTAATCCTTTTTCGAGGTTCTGGAAATTACGAACGCCAAAGGCAACCGTAATGGCATCAAAACTATTATCGGCAAAAGGGATCGTTTCGCTGTCGCCGGTAAATAACCCGATCTTGTTTGCCAAACCCAGTTTTTCAATCTTTTTCCTGCCCAGTTCCAGCATACCTTCCGAGATATCGATACCGGTGATCTTTTCCGGTTTCAGCATCTGCCAGGTAAGTATGGCTACATCACCGGTTCCGGTAGCCACATCCAGGATCTGTTTGGGTGCCAGGCTTTTTAACTGACTAATCGCCTTTTTGCGCCACCATACATCAATACCAACACTCAGGAAACGGTTCATAAAATCATAACGGTAAGCGATACTGTTGAACATATCGGCCACCTGTTCTTTTTTTTCCTGCTGGCTGTGATGGTAAGGTACTACTTCATCGTGCGCAAATTTTGCCATAGAGAGCGAAGATATTGATTTTCTGCTGCCTGCACCTTTGGGTTCAGGGGTTTGCGGCTATCAGCGGGTTAATATTTCGCAAAATTTGGTCAGAAAGCAGGTTTCTTTTCTACAGCAGATGATTTTTGGGTCAGTATCTTCGTTGTTCATGAAAGCGCGCATTTATAAATCAACCGGTTCCTGGTATGTGGCCAAGGGGTCAACGGAAAACTGTATAATGCCCGTATCAAAGGAATCTTTAAGATAGATGAGATCACATCTACCAACCCGCTTGCCGTAGGCGATGAAGTGGAGATGGTGATTGAAGATATACAGGAAGAATCGGCCATGATAGATCATATCTATGACCGGAAAAATTATGTAGCCAGGGTATCTCCGCATAATAAACGGCAGCACCATATCATCGCCTCCAATCTTGACCAGAGTATCCTGTTTGCCACGCTGAAAGAACCCAAAACTTCGCAGGGGTTTATGGACAGGTTCCTGATCTCCTGTGAATCCTATCATATTCCCGCCATCATCGTATTCAATAAAGCCGATCTATACCGGAAAAAAGAAATGGAGAAGTTTGAGTTGTTAAAACAGATCTATGAAACCATTGGTTACAGAGTGGTTTTGACCAGCGTAGAAACAGGGTTGGGGATAGATGAAGTAAAAGCCCTGTTACACAACAAAACCACTTTACTGAGCGGGCATAGCGGTGTAGGCAAGTCTACATTCATCAATGCCGTATTCCCGCAATTCAACCTGCGTACACAGGAAGTAAGTGGTTGGAGTGGCAAAGGGTTACACACAACCACTTTTGCAGAAATGTTCGACCTGGATGGCGGTGGCCAGATCATTGATACACCGGGCGTTCGTGAGTTTGGATTGGTGGATATCAGCAAACAGGAGCTCTCTCATTTCTTTCCCGAAATGCGGGTGCTGATCAACGATTGCCAGTTTAACAACTGCATGCATATTAATGAACCCGGATGTGCCGTAAAAAATGCGGTGAATGCAGGAACAGTTTCAATAGACAGGTACGCCAGTTATCTGACCATACTGGATACGATGGAAGAGAACCTGTATTAAGTATTGCACAACCGCTTATTCTTATTAGCGGTTTAGAAAGATCAACATCCATAGTTCCCAAGAACATACAAAACCTTTTTTTGCATACCTTTTCTGATCTGCAATACACCACTCCTGATACAGTATTTCATATTTATTTTCTTCAGTTCGGTGGAAGTAAACCTGATTTGGTACCCATGTGCTGAAAAATCGGTTATGATTTTTTTTCCTTGTATGGCTGTATGGGTAATCGGGAATACAAGCAACCTGTTATTGATCTTTAACATGGCTGTTGTAGTCAGGTTCGTAAACAGGATGACTTTATTCTGGCCAAAAGAAAGTGTATCAAACGCATATTCCTCAGAACAACCATGCAGGCTATCGGGGATCTGTTTCCTGTCGAAATAGGATAAGGTAACTGCAAGCTCATTTGCAGCAAGAAAGGAAAGATTTTTGGTATTGGATTCCTGTTTGTTTTGTGAAAAACCATTTACAAATACCAACAGAAAAATGGATACCAGCCACGGAAACGGGAAAATCAATGCCTGTTTATATCTTAGGTGCATCATTATAATCGTTGAACCAGGAAGCGTATTTTATATAATTATTGGCAATACGGTCTATTTCCCCGTGTACAAGGTCCTGCGAAATGTCTTTTACTTTTTTAGCAGGAACACCTGCATAAATGCTGCCAGCCTCTACAATGGTGCCTTCCAGCACAACGGCTCCTGCAGCGATGATTGAGTTTTTGTGTACAACACAACGGTCCATAACAATAGCTCCCATGCCGATCAGCACATCGTCCTGTATGGTACAGCCATGTACCATGGCATTATGGCCGATGGATACATTATTGCCGATTACGGTAGGGTTCTTCTGGTAAGTGCAATGGATCACCGCTCCATCCTGGATATTTACTTTGTTGCCCATTTTGATAAAATGTACATCACCCCTGATCACGGCATTGAACCATACACTGCAATCATCACCCATCATAACATCTCCAACAATAGTGGCATTGGGTGCCACAAAACAATTTTGACCAAATTGAGGATGTTTTCCGAGAACGGGTAGTATGGTTGCCATATTTATGCGATTTTTACACAATAAATTTCGCGTATAAAGTTGAGGAATACCAAAAAAGATGAGTGGAATTTCAAACAGGCAATTATTTCTTACCCATGTGGCGCAGACTTCAACTGCTCCTATTGGTATTGAGATGGTAAAAGCAGCAGGGATTCATCTGTGGGATGCTGATGGAAAGAAGTATGTTGATCTCATTTCCGGTTTCAGTGTGTGTAATATCGGTCATTCTCATCCCAGGGTGGTAAAAGCGGTACAGGAGCAGGCGGAAGCGTATATGCACCTGATTGTATATGGTGAGTTCATCGAAACACCCCAGACTTCTTATGCCAAAATGCTTACGGATCTTTTACCGGCTTCACTCAACTGTGTATACTTTACCAACAGTGGTGCAGAAGCTACAGAGGGCGCAATGAAGCTGGCCAAACGGGTTACAGGCCGTTCAAAGATCATTTCTTTTAACCGGTCTTACCACGGCAGTACGCAGGGTGCATTAAGTGTAATGGGCGATGAATACTGGCGGAATGCATTCCGCCCGCTTTTGCCGGATATTTATCATTATAATTATAACAGTTCAGAAGTACTAACTGCCATTGACTCGCAAACAGCCTGTGTAATTATGGAAACCGTTCAGGCCGAAAGCGGTATTATCTCTCCTTCCAAAGAATGGCTGCAGGCTGTTCGAAAAAAATGCGATGAACAGGGTGTGTTACTGATATTGGATGAGATACAGGCGG
>JBAYHJ010000025.1:0-3798 GCA_041666225.1 Minisyncoccota bacterium
CCATTTAAAACCGCGGAACACGGGATCAAATCCAAAATCACCGCTTTTCCGGATGGAGGAGAAACCGGGTACCTGCAGCAGTACTTCACCGGCATCATGTTTTACCCAATCGGCATGCGTTAGTTTCAGGTATTTATTGACAGGTTTCCCTTTTAAAGCATATACGCTTACGGGGCTGAGTGTTTCAATTACAGAATCGGTATAAGAATTATTTTTTTGAGCAGTAAGGGTATTGGCAAATAATAACATAACAAGTAACCCCATAAAGAGGCTTGTGAAATTTGATTTCATAACATTCATTTAATAGATAACAGATCTGCGGTGCAGTAAAGTAAAATAATCAGGAAGATCAGGCCAGTTGAGGCGGATGAAAAGAATTCAATGAAACATCAATGGTGGTATTGATATTTCTATGAGTGAATGTTAATTTAAGAGGAGTTACCGGTAAAGCAACCGAGGCAAAAAAACTTTTAGAACTGATTACTTCCTCTGAGAAACCTGTTTTTTTTTCAGGAGCCTGGCTGTTGCGTTCATCTTCCTTATCCAGTTTTTTCTGTAACTGGCAATGGCCGTTACATTTCAGCTTGGGTTTTGCTTTGTTGATACAGTTCCTGAGATAAACCTCCCGGTTAAACTGGTAGTCGGCATAATACAACATCTTCGAAAAGTTGCTGCCAACAAGAGAGAGGAGGATCAATATAATTGCGAGATGCTTCACTAAACCATGATAGTTTCAGGTGCAAAGGTAAATGGAGATGCTGAAAATTATATGACGAGGGTCATATTTATACAAGAAATTTCTTTGGAGAAATGAAGCATCACATGCCGGACTTAGGATCCGGTGCCTGGGTTAAGCTTACTTCGCGCGTTTTGATTTTTCCGATACCTAAAAAATAGATCACTGCCAGGATGCCTGCAACAGCAGTTATCAATAATGCAGTGGAAGAACCATAACGATACCACACAACACCGGTGAGAGAACTGGCCAGCATCATACCAATACTCTGGAAACCGGAAAAAGTACCGATAGCGGTTGCGGTATCTTTTGAATCTACAATATTCGAGATCCATGCTTTGGCAACACCTTCTGTGGCGGCAGCGTACATTCCATAGAGAAAGAATAGTCCGAAAAACATATACACATCCGATGTTTGCGACATACCCAGGTACATGAGTGCAAACAAGAAAAACCCCGCTATTAAAACCGTTTTCAATCCTATTTTATCGGCAATGATGCCTAAAGGATAAGCAAACAATGCATAGATCAGGTTATAGAAAATGTATATGCCAATCACCAACGCATCATCATGCACGGTTTCTTTTACCTTGAGTAATAAAAAAACATCTGAACTATTAAAAAGGGTAAAGAATAAAAGACCGGCCGTTACTTTTTTATACCCTGCCGGACTGCGTTTCCAGTAAGCGAAGAAAGAAAAAAATGCTATGGGTCTGGCAGCAGATGTTATTTCAGGTTTTCTTTTATCTTTTAAAAAAAGGGATGTGCCAAAGGCAAGCAGGCCGGGGATGAATGCAATGAAGAACAGTGTTTGATAGTTCCCCGGGTAAAAATAAAGATAAAGCAACGCAAGCGACGGGCCAATGGCTGCGCCTAATGTATCAAGAGACCGGTGAAACCCGAAGATCCTTCCTTTGGTAGCAGGGGTTGATTCGTCGGACAACAGCGCATCCCTGGCACCTGTACGGATCCCTTTCCCAAAACGATCAATGGTTCTGGCAAAAAAGATCCATAGCGGAAATACAAACATGGCCATCATGGGTTTTGAAATAGCACTGAATGCATAACCTACCTGTATAAAAGGGGTTCGTTTAAAAGAGCGATCTGATAACTGTCCGAAATATCCTTTACTCAACCCAGTAGTTGCTTCGGCAACACCTTCCAGTACACCGATCAGCACCACCGAAAAACCGATGGACTGCAAATAGATGGGCATGATGGGGTATAACATTTCACTGGCCACATCAGTGAATAAACTCACCAACGACAATATCCAGACCGTACGTGAAATTTTTTTCATGTACTTAAAGTTAGTTTATTTCAGGTGTAATGGGTTTTAAAACACCTCTCCCAGGTTCATAAAAAATCCCCTGGAACCTCCCTGCCCAAATCCATAATCGAGGGCAATATTAGTATTGGAATGTTTATTCAGTTTGATGCGAATCCCGGCACCATAACCGGTTTTAAGTCCCTGTATATTTTTACCCGGCTGTTCAGACATACTCTGCACATTGGCAAAAATAACTGCACCGATAAATCCATTTTCTGTAATGCCAAAACGGTATTCAGATTCTGCAAACAGTAATTTATCGCCCCTGAACCTGCCCTGTATATATCCGCGGCCTGTGTTATTGTATACATCCGAAGCTGTTGCCGGCAGGTGCAGATAAGGTGGTTTTCCCTGCAACGTAAGAATATTGTAGGCCCAGAACGCCAGTATGTTTTTACTGGTGCGCGGAAAAGCAATATATTTTCTGGCATCAACAACCAGGTTCTGCCAGTGCAGGTCATTTCCCAAACCGGTAAAATTATTTCGATAAATAATATTGAGATAAGTGCTGCCTGCAACGGGACTTACCAGGTTTTTACGTGTATCGTACAACAGGTTTAATGTAATACCCGCCGAAGTAGCAGAACGGGTATAACCGTATTGTGTAAAACCCAATACAGGTTTATTTGTTGTAGACGTATCTGTGATATTCCAATGGTGATCAATGGCGATACCCGGACCCAAATACAGGTTGGGTGCTATCTTTTTTACAATGGACTGGTGCATTTTGAGATAGGAATAATCCAGCATGTCAAAGAGAGCCAGCTCACTGTTACTGCCTAAACCAAAATCTTTTTGCGGGTATTTGGCATAAGACCAGTTGGTATTGAGGATATATTGATTGTTCTTTAGCCATAGATTAGACACCAGTTGGCCAATTACCTGTTTGTTCTGTGTGTATTTAAGTTCACCCGAGATAGTGGAATAGTGATTGGTTTTTGTTTTACCCGGCAATACCAGGTTGGCATTTAAGGAAACAGCCAGTTTGGTTGCGAGGCTGTACTCAACCGCTGGTATAAAAGTGAAATGCCTGCTTTCGGCTGTATCGTTATAAGTTCTGTTTTTGCCCGGTTTAAAAACACGGTAAATGCCATCTACAAAATCAACCATCGAATCTTTCCCGGGTTGTTTGTAAAAAGCCAGGGTGAAAATATTCTTCTTGTGTTTGGGAGTGCCGGGGCTAACCTGTGCATTTGCTTCGACAACAAATAACAACAGGATACTTACGGCGATAGAAACTTGTTTGGCTGACATGAATTTACAGTTCTGCTTTGTTCAACAGTTGTTCGGGAAAAAAGCAAAGTAACGGGTACTTTATTTCTTCAGCAGAAATTTCTTTTTCAGCCAGGCCCGTACCGGCTCCCTAAGCTCTTTTCCGGTAGTTTACAACAGCCCAGTAATTAATGATGATGGCGTAAATAAGCATAATAAAAAAAGACTGTTTAATGTCCGACAATCCGCTGCCTTTTAATACAACCATTCTCATCACCTCAATAAAATAAGCTACCGGGTTTATTCTGGTTACCCACTGTGCCCATTCAGGCATTCCGCGAAATGGAAACATAAATCCAGATAACAAAATCGAAGGTAAAAAGAAAAACATCGCACCTTGCACGGCCTGTAATTGATTAGATGCCAAAGTTGAAAAAGTAAGCCCTACTGCCAAATTAGCAGCAATAAAAGGCAAGGTTAAAATCAAAAGTAATACAATACTGCCTTGAGTAGGTACTGC
>JBAYHJ010000026.1:0-3680 GCA_041666225.1 Minisyncoccota bacterium
CCTGGACGCTTGCCACCGGAGCGCTCCGGTCTTCCTGCACGATCAGCGAAAGCCCGTTTTCGTAGGTAAAAACCTGCGCGGGGCTGTCGGGCAGTGACGGAGTCTTGGCCGGAGAGGTTTGGATCGAGGCGACGGCAAGGGAGGCGAGCATCAGACGGAGTTTCATTCCCCATCTGGGACGCTGTCCGGTCCCTGAGCGTTCAAAGGAAACTTCCCGGACTTGAACGGCACCACAAATGCGCTGTGAAAATCAAATCCCCCGGAGAAGCTCTCCGGCGTGTCCTCGTCGGTTTTGCCAAAGACCCCGGCCTTCACAAGATTGAAAACCATCTGCCCGACATCGTCGCACGAACGCACGCCCCAATACTCGAGCACCGTCATCGACATCGGTCCGAACTCGTTGATCGCGTGAAACCGGAACCCCTCGATCAGCTCGGGGGCCGCCACGTGCCCGCCGGATTCCTTTTTTGCTTTTTTCCGCCGCTTGAGCGTGGCATCGAGCGAATCCCGCAGGAACAGGTACGCCTCGGGGTGGTATCTCCGGTCGTCGCGCGAGACGGCTTCAACAGCTTCTTGGAATGAGGTGGTCAGCATGAATTCAGGGTGTTTGGGCCGGAACAGCGCGGAGCGATGCGGATTCCCTCCACTGCTTGACCCCAAAGCCAAGCAGAAAAATGAAAACAAATCCGGCAACAAGCGCCTGTTCGCTGCGCGTCAGCTCAAACATGCTCTGCAACATAGCGGGAATCGCGGGCCGCGCAAGAGGCGGTTCGCGCAAAAAGCTGGTGAGTTCTCTGCAATGCGTTAAGAACATCAGCCCCACACGAAATGACCGTCCTTGAAGTCCTGAACGCGGCAACCGATTACCTGCGCAAGCAAGGCATCGAGAGCCCGCGCCTGAATGCCGAGCACCTCCTCGCCCACGTCCTGGCAAAAAAAAACCGCATCGAGCTCTATCTGGAATTCGAGCGGACGCTCGGGGAGAGCGAGCGCGCGCCGCTGCGGGAGCTTGTCCGCCGCCGGTCGGAGGGCCTCCCGCTCCAGCACCTGCTTGGCACGGTGGACTTCCTGGGATTCATCTTTGCCACCGATGCGCGCGCGCTCATCCCGCGCCCGGAGACCGAGCAGCTCGTCGAGTTCGTTCTCGCCGAGGGGGCGTTTGACCGCATCGTGGACGTCGGCACCGGCAGCGGGGTTATCGCGCTGAGCCTCGCGCTCAAGCGTCCGGATTGCGCGATCACCGCCTGCGAGATCTCGCCGGACGCGCTCGCACTGGCCCGCGAGAATGCGGAACGCCACGGCCTCGCCGACCGCGTCACTTTCCTGGAATCCGAGCTTCTCTCCGCGGCCCCCGGTCCCTTCGATGCGGTCGTTGCCAACCTGCCGTATATTCCCTCGGGCGAAATCGCCTCGCTTTCCCGCGAAGTGCGGCACGATCCCGCGCTGGCGCTCGACGGCGGGGCGGACGGGCTGGATCTCATCCGCCGGCTCGCCGCCGAGGCGGCCGCGAAGCTCGCTCCCGGCGGGCTTATTGCCTTGGAAATCGGTCACGACCAGGCGTCGGCGGTGGGAGA
The DNA here is from genome assembly GCA_041666225.1 of Minisyncoccota bacterium. Taxonomy (GTDB): domain Bacteria; phylum Patescibacteriota; class Minisyncoccia; order Phycocordibacterales; family UBA9973; genus UBA8515. The sequence goes on from JBAYHJ010000026.1 coordinate 1,575, forward strand.
AATCCTCGCCCAACACATTTTTCGAGACATCTCTCCACGCCGGGACTATCAGGGTATCGAAAGGTTTCTCATCGCCAGACATGGATAAAATTCTCGTTCACGGAGGCCGTCGCCTCAGCGGATCGGTCCGGATCAGCGGATCAAAAAATTCCGCGCTCCCGATCCTCGCGGCCACGTTGCTGACGAAGGATCGCTGCGTGATCTCCCGCGTGCCGGATCTGAGCGACATCCACTACATGCTCACGATCCTCAGCGAGCTCGGATGCGAGGTCGAACGTGCGAGCGGGGTCGTGACCATCAAGGCGGACAAAGTGATCACCGAGGCTCCCTACGAGATCGTGCGCAAGATGCGCGCCTCGGTCTGCATCCTGGGTCCGCTGCTCGGACGCGAGAGAGAGGCTACGGTTTCGCTCCCCGGCGGATGCATCATCGGCGACCGCCCGATCGATTTGCACTTGCGGGGGTTCGAGGCGCTCGGGGCCGCCGTCCGGGTCCAGTCGGGCAACGTCAAGGTTCTCGCGCCGCAGCTCCTGGGAGCGACCATCAACATGCGGGGGAAATTCGGATCGACCGTGCTCGGGACCGACAATGTGATGATGGCGGCCGTGCTGGCCGATGGGACGACCGTGATTGACGGCGCGGCGGCGGAACCGGAGGTCGTGGACCTCGCAAATTTCCTGATCGCGATGGGAGCGAAAATCGAGGGTGCCGGAACCGACCGAATCATCATCGAGGGCGTCAAGGAACTCCACGGAGCCGAGCATGAGGTCATCCCGGACCGGATCGAAGCCGGGACATTTCTCGCTGCCGCGGCCATTTGCGGCGACGGGGTCACGCTCACGCGCGTCGAGCCCGCGCATCTCCACGCCGTCACCGAGCAGCTCTCGAACGCCGGGTTTCGCATCGAGTGCGCAAAGGACAGAATCACGATCAACCCGAACGGAGCCCGCCGGGCGATCAAGCTCGACGCCCTCCCCTACCCCGGGTTTCCGACAGACATGCAGGCCCAGATGTGCGCGCTCCTGGCGACAACCAACGGGATCAGCGTGGTGACGGACAACGTGTTCCCGCAGCGGTTCATGCACGTCGCCGAGCTCAAGCGCATGGGCGCAAATATCGAGCTCCAGGGGTCGACGGCCATCATCCACGGCGTCGAGAAGCTTGGCGGCGCCCCGGTCATGGCCAGCGATCTCCGCGCATCCGCCGCGCTCGTGCTCGCCGGACTCCAGGCGGACGGCATCACCGAGGTCAACCGCGTCTATCATATTGACCGCGGATACGAATCCATTGACGAGAAGCTCAACGCGCTTGGAGCCGAGATCGAGCGCGTGAAGGCCTGATCTTTCTCCTTGCAGAAGGCCCGATCTGGACTACAGGGGAGATGTGAACTTTTTGCGGCCCCTCCTATTTTGTTTTTTGCTGCTGCCGGCACTTTCGGCCATGGCAGCCAACCCGCTTCTTCAGGGTAACACGCTGAGGCAGGTCACCCAGACAAGCGCGAACGACGGCATTGCCTCCGGGTGGTGCGGACGGGCGATTTTCTCGCTCCTCAACCAGTACGGGGTCGGCAAAGGGCTGAAACCCGGCAACGGCCAGGAGTGGGAAAAGATTCTTGCCGCCGCGGGATGGAGGTCCGTGAAGGTGTCCTCCCCCTGGAAGGCTCCGCTGGGCAGCGTGCTGGTCTATCTCGGCGACCGTCTGCTCGGGAAAATTCCCCGCGGGACACCGGGGGGATATTTCGGGCATGTCGAAATGGTGGGTCTCTCACCCGGCGGCGGAAGAATGTTTGTGGCCGACAGCCCGCGCGCAATTCCCGGAGGATCCGTCCCGGATAATTTCACCGGTCGCGCCTGGCTTCCACCCGGGACGTTGGCGTCCGCACCCACGCCTGTGGCCAGTCAGATTGAAACCATCATGCAGCAGCGGCTGCAGATGGCACAGGAACATTTTGCACAAGCCGGCACCCAGCACGCCTCGCTCAAATCCGGACTGCAGTTGGTCGAGTAGAAGCGTTCCCGGCTACTGCGCGTATTTGACCGAGCAGCCGTAGGCCTCGCTCGTGGGCGTGCTCACGGACTTGCCGGCGAGGACCTCGTCGAGCGCGGC
>JBAYHJ010000027.1:0-3635 GCA_041666225.1 Minisyncoccota bacterium
GGGCGACTGGGAACAGGTCGAAAAAGAGATGCAAGCCTATCTCGATTCGGTCCGTGCCATGGCCGGTAACTAGATAGACAACTAGCACTTTTGCTTGATTTATGCTAAAATATACCCTCTAAAGTCAGAGGAGTAAGCTATGGCATACGTAATTACTTGCGGAGACGAAGGAGTCCAGATCAACGAAGGCACCCGTTTGGGCGTCGTTGGTTGCGGCTTTCATCTCGATGGTGCCTCACAGCTATTTTCACTACTCAAAAAAACCTTCAACGAAGATTTGCGCATTGCGATCAATGAGGAAAGCGACTGGATTAAAAAACAGCTCGATCTCGTCAATTGGGAGCAGGTTAATGCCATGGCGCAGCAACAGATTCAAGCGCTGGCAGACGACGAAGGCGTGCTCTATGCAGGCTATTTGCCATTCACTGATCCCCGACAACTGCAGCATGAGATCAAAGGTCATATGGTGCGACCACACAAGGTTCATATTGCTAATACCATTTCATTTACTCTGGGTGGTGGTGAGCAGAAGTTTCACCTGGGTCACTACGTCATTAGTGCCGACTGGGTGCATTTGGCGAAGCCAGATTTTGTCAAAAAAATAATTGCGCCTCAAATTGAGTTTTATACAAAACTGAACAAAGGCGAAAAGCTGAATGTCGTTTTCGAAGAAGGCGGCGACCTCGGTCCAGATATTGCTGCAAAAAATAAAACGATCCTCGAAAAAGTGCTCGGTCAGTTATAAATTTCCATTCTGAAAGTTTTCCTCTTGCCAAACGGGCAGTGTAGTCTGTAGTATGCAGTTCTCCGCTGGTGTGGAATGCAGTGAAATTCTGCAACTGTGCCGCAACGGTAAAGTGTGCGAAAGCGCCAAAGTCCGATCTTCAACAGTGGAGTTGTAGTCTCGACGAGCATTGAGCGAAATAGGCTGGATATTTCTAGCCACCCTTTCTCTTCTTCGTTCGCCGATTATCGTGTCCACCGCGCTGTGTGGAAGAGGAGTCAGTATGTCAAGTGAATCCCTGAGATTGAGTGAGTTTAATCTGGATATGGTGCAGTATGGAAAAAAATTTGAGGTCAGCGTGATGCCCGTCGTCAGCACTACAAGAGAAATTAGACGCGTAAGCAACCAATTGGATGTGCAGCCGGATCTACCGTCAGAAGCACCATTAGCATCAACTGCAGCCGAGCTGGATCACGTCTTGCAGCAGAGACTCGTACTCCGTCAGCTCATTGAACTCTTTGGAACACCAGATATTGCTTCGCCGTTGGTCATGAGCGCGTATGCGCTGCTCGAAGCACACTCCCAGAGATTGGCTGAACTTCATCAGGCAGCAGAATTGCAATTATGGCAAAGTCTAGAACGGGTGCGTGAACTGGAACAAGAGCGGCTGCATTTGCTGGAAGAACAGGAAACTGCTGTTACACAGGAACTTGAGCGGTTGCAGTTGGATCAAGCTCAGCTCGAGGTGCCAGAATCCGAGCTTGCGGACAATGTCAGCGCATTGACGGGGGTGTTTGCTCAGTATTCCAGTCAGGAAACTGTTGCCACGATTACACACAGTGCTGCACGCAAAAGAAACCAGCTCCTGGCTAAAATCATGGGAGCTCAGGAACTCAGAGCTTTCATTAGAACTCAAAAGTCAAATGCGATTGAAAATCTGGCGCTCATCGTCAGTGGCTGGAGGGAGATCGATCGAGCTGTGTTGAGTCCCGCTACTTAGGGGTATTCGTCAAGACGATTACGTCACCTGAGCGAGCAGCAATCAAGTCATCGACAGTAACTGATTTATTTTCAGTCTTGAGGGCATTCTCGAGAAAAATGGTGGCAGAGGAGATATTTTCAGGTAGAAAAACGTTGTTGGCAGGTATGGCAAAACCACGCTTGTTGGCTTCATCAACAATAATTGCTTGTTGACTGGCTTTTGTGGCCGCTTCTTGCCAAAGCGCTTTGTCGGTCAAGTCACGACTAGTCCGGTATGCCAAGCTGCTAAATATATTGAGCACGTCAACTGTTGTGACGGTAATTTTGCCAAACTTCACTCCAGAGTCCAACTGAGCACTATCAAAAGGCAATAATTTTTTGACTTCTGGATCAACGCTAGGAGTTGGAGTAGGAGATGCAATGGCAGAGTGAGTGGCAGTGCTCTCTCCTGTTTTTTTAGATGTGATGTCATTTATTAGGGTGCCACTGGAGAGTGGAGTCGGTTTGTTGAAGGGAAAATAACTGTCATACACCCACCACACCATGAAACCCGCGAGAGTTAGGAACAGGAGTGTAATAAAAATACGCAAATGTGGTATTTGCTTCATAGTCATTAATTAATTTCTTGATACCGAATCAGATTCTCTTTGAGTTCTGGTGGGGTACTCAGTACCATATCGGGTCGGTGGCGAAATAGCTCTGTTGGCGTGAAGCCGGCAAGGAAGTAACTATTGATATTCCCGTTTCGAGCATATTTTCTCGGTAAATCGAACCCGCTCATACTAATAAATGAGCCTTCCCCCACAAATCGTTTGTCGGGAATTGCGCTATCATTCTGGATAACGATGTTTCCGTCGGAAATGTACATACCAGCTAAATTGGCAGGCGGCGATAAGCCGACACCCATATCTACAGTCGGCATACTAGCGGTTGACATGGCTGTGCCCACGTCTTTGTCAATCGTTATCGTTCCCTTTACAATAAAAGCGAGAAAACCACCTGAGTCCACCTTAATTGGAGTTGCAGCCGAATTTCCACTAATTTCCAAATTTCCATTGACGAACAATACCAACGATTTGCCACTTGTTACTGTTTGAGTGCTACTCGGCGTAAACTTGTGAGTGTTGGTCGCCCCATCTACTCCAAGTTGGTGGAAGCCAGAGACACCTGGAAGTGTTGATGAATTGGGTGCAGGGATGTTTAAAATGGTTGTCTTGGATTCTGCCAAGTTTTTGTAGTAGTCATAAAACGAGTTTCCGATGTGATCCACACCATCTTTTATCTTTTCAAGTGCAGTTCCTCCATCTGTAGCATATTGATTGGTTTTAGGCGGCGCTGTACCTTGTGAGCGTTCTGACATCCAACCGTTAGCGGGAGTAGTAATTATCTTACTAATGGGTAATCCTGCCATCAAATTATCAGTAAAATTTGCTGATCGAACTAGAAATGGATCACACTTAGGATCGTCTCCACAAAGTAGCGCATCTCCCGATGAGCTATTCACCGGCAATAAAGATTTAATTTTTTCATTCCCATAGACCAGGCCGCCACTGGCTTCCCACCAACTCTCGACTTCGAGCTGGGATACGTACAGTAAAATCTTGCCATTTGGGTCAGCAGCAGATGTTTTGGAACAGATTGTATTTGGAGAAATTGCTGATTGCATGATTCCAAGGCATTCAGATCCGACTGTATTGCAAGTGAAGTACGGACTATTAAATGAATACTGAGCTTTGATTTGAGAACCTGTAGGCACAATGATTGTTTTGTCTTCATTTGGAGTATATGAAGTGATAAAATTTGGACCACTTGGCGGTGGGACTAATGCAGCCATGGTCCCACTCATACCTAGAGGATCGGGGTCAGTTGATACTGGCGAGCCACTAGTACAGTTATTATTAGCTGCAGTCTTTCTGACGCCGACGGTGAC
>JBAYHJ010000028.1:0-3383 GCA_041666225.1 Minisyncoccota bacterium
GCGCCGGGAGCTTGCCGATCGGCGTGTCGATGCCGCCGCCGGCGACGCGGTAGCCGATCTCGTTGATCTCGGAGAACAGCCGCGCCACGAACAGGTCGGCCGGCTGGTGGTACAGCGCCTCGGCGTCGCCGGCCTGCACGAGACGCCCGGCCCGCATGACCGCGATGCGGTCGCCGATGCGCATGGCCTCTTCGGGATTATGCGTCACGATGACGGAGGTGGCGCGCGTCTCGCGCAGCAGCGACAGCGTCTCCTCCTGCATCTGTTCGCGCAGCTGCACGTCGAGGCCGGAGAACGGCTCGTCCATGAGCATCACCGCCGGGCGCGGGACGATGGCGCGGGCGAGCGCCACGCGCTGCTGCTGGCCGCCGGAAAGGATGTGCGGGTATTCGTCGGCGAGGTTTGCCAGCCCGACGCGCTTCAGCGCCGCCAGGGCCTCGCGCGCCGCCGCGGCCTTGGGCAGCGCCTTGAGGCCGAAGGCGACGTTGCCGAGGATCGTCAGGTGGGGGAAGAGCGCGAAATCCTGGAACATCAGGCCGACGCCACGCGCTTCCGGCGCGACGAAGCGCGACGGCCCCGCCACCTCGAGCCCGTTGATCAGCACGCGCCCGGCGGTGGGTTTCTCGATGCCGGCGGCGATGCGCAACAGCGTCGTCTTTCCGCAGCCGGACGGCCCAAGCAGGCAAACCACCTCCGCCGGGGCAATGTCGAGATCGACTCCCGCCAGCGCCTGCGTCTGGTCGTAGTCACGGGTGACGTTCTCGAAGGTGAGCTGCGCGGCGAAGGTCGCCGCGGCGCGGCCCTTGCCGTTGCCATTACCGTTACCGTTGGAAGTGCCGGGCTCGGCGGCGGGCACGCGGGATGAGGGCTTATTCAACGACGACAACTGACGGGCACCTTCTTACGCGGCGAGCAAGCCGTCACGGCTTATCGGGGTCCTCGCCAGCGGGCAAGGCTTCCCCGTCCGCGGCCCCCTCCTGCTCATCGTCCTCGCTGTCATCGGGCTCCTCCTCGTCCTCATCCTCGCCGGCTTCGAGCGGCAGCTCGTCGGGCATCAGGGAGGCAAGGTCGGTGGGGTCGGGGACGGTGAAGTCAGGCGGCAGATTGCCGTCGAGCAGGCCGGAGGCGCGCAGCTCGGCGAGGCCGGGCAGGTCCTTGATGCCTTCGAGGCCGAAATGCGAGAGGAACGAATCCGTGGTGCCGTAGGTGACGGGGCGCCCGGGCGCCCGGCGGCGGCCGCGCAGGCGCACCCATCCCGTCTCTAGCAGGATGTCGAGCGTGCCGGCCGACGTCGTTACGCCGCGGATCTCCTCGATCTCGGCCCGCGTCACCGGCTGGTGATAGGCGATGATCGACAGGGTCTCGAGCGCGGCCTTCGACAACCGGCGCTCCTGCGTGGCGTAGCGCTCCAGCAGATAGGCGAGATCCTCGGCGGTGCGGAACGCCCACTTGCCGGCCACCTTGATGAGATTGACGCCGCGGCCGGCGTAGAAGCCGCGCAGCTCCTCGATGAGTGCGCCGATCTCTTCCGGCTCAGCCAGATGCGCGGCGAGCTTTGCCTCATCGAGCGGCTCTGCGGCCGCGAACAGCAGCGCTTCGAGGATGCGCAGCTTCTCGCGATGGTCGGCAAACGGCAACGCGGCGACATTGCGCGGCAAGGCACCGGCGCGCACCGGCTCATCGCCGGCGTCCTCGCGGCCGAAATCGTTGCTCTCCTGGCTCGACGGGACCAGGCTCAGGCGTGGCGGCTCCATGCGCTTCTCTTTCGTCATTGGCTATCCAGCACGCACACGGGCTTCACCAATTAGACAACTCGCTGCCATTCCGCATCGGGCTGGGCAGCATCGGACTTGCGTGGACGCATGTAGATCGGCTCGAACGGCCCCTCCTGGCGCAGCTCGATGCGGCCGTCGCGCGCCATCTCGAGGGTTGCGCCGAAGGAGCTCGCCATCACGGTCTTGGAGTTCTCGTGGGCGGCGGCGAATTCCTGCATGCAGCGCTCGAAGGCAAGCCATTCGTTCGGCGAGGGTGACTCGCCGAGCATGCGTTCGAGGCGCACGCGCGCGTCCTTGATCGACCAAACCGGGCGCACCTTGATGACGTGGCCGACCTTGATCGTACGGCGGCGCTGGTCGGCGTAGGCATGCAGCAGGTCGTAAATCTTCGCGGTGAATTCCGTCTCGCGGACGGTCTTGGTGCCTTCCGGCATACCGCGCGGAAACACGTCGCGGCCAAGGCGCATTCGGGTCATCAATTGCGCGGCGGCTTCGCGCATGGCTTCGAGGCGCATCAGGCGGAACGACAGGCGGCGGGCCAGTTCCTCGGCAGTCGCCTCGTCGCCCTTGACGGCCTCACGCGGCAGCAGCAAGCGCGACTTGAGGAACGTCAGCCATGCGGCCATGACGAGATAGTCGGCCGCCAGCTCGAGCCGGAGCTTCTGCGCTTCGCCGATGAATCCGAGATACTGGTCGGCCAGCGCCAGCACGGAGATTTTCGATAGATCGACCTTCTGCGTGCGCGCCAACGCCAGAAGCAAATCGAGCGGGCCCTCATAGCCGGCAACGTCGACGATGAGCGCGTCCTCGTCGTCGAAGTGCGCCCCGACGACGGGCTCCTCCCACGCCGCTACGGCCTCGTTTTCCTGATGCGGCTCGATGGTCATCGCGCTTGACGGCTCACACGAATGGGAGTCCGCCTCGCGGACCCACGTTTGATTCTGCAATCATATAGTGTTAAGTTTACACTGATTCAGCACGGCCGGCTGTAATAGCAAGGACCTTGGCCAGTTGCGCCTCGGCCGCAGCAGAATCGAACGGCCGCGTGGCTTTCGTTATGTTAACGGCTGTTTCAAAGCGCTGCTGCGCACGCCCCGCGAGGGGGCCCGAACCCGCTGCCGCTTCACGCATTTCGGTCAGATCCCCGCTGCAATGAAGCGCGAGGTCGGAGCCCGCCGCAATCACCGATTCGGCACGCGCGCGCATCGGCCCCGTCAGCGCCTTCATGGAGAGATCGTCGCTCATCAGGAGCCCGTCGAAGCCGATCTCGCCGCGGATGATGTCGCGCGTGACGATCCCCGACGTGCTGGCCGGCGCGCCGGCGTCGATGTCGCGGAACACGACATGTGCCGTCATCGCCGCCGGCATGTGGTTGAGCGCCTTGAACGGCGCGAAGTCGGTCGCCGTCAGTTCGGCACGGCACTCGGTGACGACGGGGAGCGACAGATGGCTGTCGGCCGTGGCGCGCCCGTGCCCGGGGATGTGCTTAATCACCGGCACGACGCCGCCCGCGATGAAGCCTTCGCCGACCGCCCTGGCGAGCGCGACAACTTGATCGACGCTGCGCCCGTAGGCGCGGTCGCCGATGATGTCGTGAGCGCCCGCCAC
>JBAYHJ010000029.1:0-3277 GCA_041666225.1 Minisyncoccota bacterium
ACTTCAGCCATTGTTGTTGTTCCTTATCAATTATTTAACGAACCTTGTTTTAATTTCATTTTTAAAATTTCCAATTGTCGTTTTACGCTGCCGTCGAGCACCGTATCACCCACACGCGCGATAAAACCCCCTCGTATTGTCTTATCAAGACTAAAAGCAATCTCCACTTTTTTCTTAGTCATTGCTTCCAATTGTTTAGCCAGATCTTTCTCCTGCTTTGCGGAAAACTCGATACTCGTCTTAACCGTAACGCGCACAATTCCCAGTTGTTCATCGCGCTGTATAAAATATTGCGCAAGAATTTCTGCGAGAACATTTTCTCTTCCTTTGGCGATGATCTGATCGAGATATCCCATCACCAGTTCGCCGACTTTCTTTTTGAACACATCCCGCAGAATTGCCTTCTTTTTTTCTTTCGGCACGATAGGACTTGCAAGAACGTTTCGTAATTCTTTCGATGTATCAATCGCATTCTTCACCAGCGCTAGATCGTCCGCGATTGCATCAGATTTTTTTTGTTCGTTGGTCAGCTCCATTAACGCGGAGGCATATCGTGCTGCTACTCGTTGATTACTCATTAGTTATTCTGTAATTGTTGAAGCACTTTGTCTACCATTTTTTTCTGTTTCGCACCATCGAGCGATTCGTCAAGAATTTTTTCCGCAACGCTGATGGAAAGATCGGCAACTTCGGAACGTAATTGCGCCATTGCCGATTCTTTTTCACGGCCAATCTCTTCTTTTGCTTGATCCATCATCTTCTTTGCACTCTCGTTCGCCTTGGCTACGATATCGTTCTTCAATTGTTCTGCCATCGCACGTCCTTCGGCAATCAACCGTGCCGTTTCACTGCTTGCTTTTTCCATTGCAATCTTATTTTCCTGCATCATGCGTTCAGCATCTTTTTTTGCTTCTTCCGCTTTTTTCAACGCGCCGGCAATTTCCTGCTCACGCGCCTGAAGCGCCTGCAGAATTGGTTTCCATGCGAATTTTCCAAGCACCACAACCAGCAATGCAAACGTGATCATGGTCCAAATGATTAATCCGGGATTAATATCTAACATAGGATTCTCTTATTCACTGAATGAATGCAGGACGGGAAACATCCCGCCCTGCGTTAAAAATTACTTTGTAGCAAGAATAATGCAAATGGCAAGCGCAAAGAAGGTAGCACCTTCGATAAGAGCTGCTGCGATCAACATTGATGTTCGAACTTGACCTGCTGCTTCGGGCTGACGTCCGCTTGCTTCCATTGCTGCTGCTGCAAGTTTACCGATACCGAGACCTGCGCCGATGATAGAAACGCCAGCACCAATTCCTGCTGCTAAGTATCCAAGACCGAGTGATTCCATTGTTATATCTCCTGTTAATGTTTTGTAGATGAATGAAGTATGTACTTATGTAATTGAATTAATGTTCGTGACCGTGTGATTCCGTCTGCATGCCGAGTCCCATAAAAAGCGACGTCAGCATCGTAAAGATATATGCCTGCAGGAAGGCGACAAATAATTCCAGCATGTAAATTCCAAGCGCAAAAGCGACCGATACTGGTGCGACGGCAAGCGACTTAAAGACAAAGATCAATCCGATGAGCGCAAGAATAACAATATGTCCGCCAGTCATGTTCGCAAAAAGACGGATGCAAAGCGCAAATGGTTTTGTAAAAAGTCCTAACACTTCAATCGGAATCATAATCGGCCACAATGCCCAGTGCACACCGCCGGTTAAATGTGCCAGATAATGTCCAAAGCCTTGCGCTCGAATCGCAGAAATTTGAATCATGAAAAACGCAATGATTGCCAAACCTGCGGTAACGCTTACGTTCCCTGTTGCTGATGCACCGTATGGAATTAATCCGAGCAGATTCATCACCAGAATAAAAAAGAAATTTGTGAGCAAATATGGAAGATACTTTAATCCCCCTTTGCCCATGTTCGGTACAACGATTTCATCCCGGACGAATACCACAAACACTTCAATAAGATTGCCGAGTCCCCGCGGGACTTTATTCTTAAGATTTTTCCGTGCAACCAGCGAAAGGGTAATCACCAAAATTGCCGCCGCAAACCATAAAAAGACAACGTGTTTGGTCAACGAAAGATCAATACCAAACAATTCTAACTGCGGGAGTTCAACACCATGTTTTGCCGGATCGGGATTATGATAGAACGGGAGTTCTAAAAATTTGCTGTCGTAGATATGATGGAGTAGCTGCGTAAAAAGATTTTCATCGCCGCCGTGGACTGCGCCGCCTGCATGAGCGGATGAATCTGCCACGGCATGAGCTGTATCAGCAACCGCTTGGTGAATTTTTTTTTCTGTAAGAAGGATCCAAGAAAACACGTTGTACCTGTAATAGCTAAATTATGAATTCTGAACTTTTTTATGAATGTATAAGACTTCCATTGTTAAGAAAATAATATACATGACGAACAACGAACCAACCACGGAAATCGAATGAAGTTTTAATAATCCAACACAGATCAGCAGCAATCCCACCATCACAAACAATCTCAACACAATCCCACCCAGCACAATTTGAATAAATGTCGTGTACGATTTATTCAGCGAAAACTGTATTACAACATAACCGATCAGCACATTCACAAGACTCAGCACAACCCCCGCGATGACACCATTAACTATCTGCTCTGTGCCATATTTCATGAGAGGATAGTACCCAAGCCCTCCCATCACTACCGGCACCGCAAAAATTTGTGCTAAAAATTTCAGATCAAACGTTTTTGCGACGCTCATGTTCCTCTTTATTGCTTAATGCTGTTACTTCGCGAAAGAAATGAATCATTCCTCCCGTAAAACCGATCACGATTCCTGCAACCATCAGCCACGGCTTTGTTCCAAACTGCTCATCGGCAAACTTTCCGATGAAGAGAAATAGGACAACTGCCGCCGCAATCTGCAGTCCGAGCGTCATATATGGCGCCGCCGTCTGCAACATTCCACTAAATTTTTCCTCTTCGTTTTTCATAGAAGAGATCGTAACATCATTAGTAATTCTGTCCCGTTGGACGGTTTTCCGTCATTGTCACTTTCCCGTCAAATACCGCCCCTTCGTCAATAACAAGTTTCGATGCTTTCACATCGCCCCGCACAACGGCTTTACCTTCCAATACTAATTTGTCGACAGAAGTGATATTCCCTTTCACTTTGCCTCCAATAGTAACACTTCGTCCTGTGACAACTCCATCAACTTCACCTGTCACTCCTATGGCAAGATTCTCTGCTGCATGTACTTCACCGGTCAATTTCCCGTCGAT
>JBAYHJ010000030.1:0-3070 GCA_041666225.1 Minisyncoccota bacterium
GATAATCTGGAAGTTATTTCTGATTATTATGAATATGATCCTAAAAAATCTGGAATTGCCCCAGATGTTTTGGGTGTAAAAATTGGAATAAAGGCGATACCATTTGTTGAGTATGTGAATAAATGGCGTGCTCTTAATAATGCTCCGCAAATTGAGGTTAAATCATTCAAAAAGGGGCAGTACATGGTTAGCTTAAGAAATCAAAGTTACGATAAGAAATATCTTGTAATGGCAGAAACAAATCTAGATAGTGATTATTTGTTGCCCTTTTTTGAACAAACAGTTATTGGAGAGGATGTTTATAACAAATTAAAAATGGATGATAACGTTTTTATAAAGGAAAATTTAAACAAAGATCTTTCATCAGTTACAAAGATTAAGCGGGATAACACGAATTTAGGATCTCTGAAACTTATTACAGTTTGCCTAGCGGATGATTTTATGCGGTATTCAAACTTGTGCGGTGAGGGAGAAAGCCCTTTTTATATAAAAGAAATAAATGAAACTCGAACACAAAGAACACTATCACAAGCAATTCCTTTTTTAGATTGGATAGATAGAAAAATAGATAATTTATATAGTTGGAAAGAAAATAAGTTGGATGATAATAAAAAGCACAAATTACTTGATATATATGTTGAAAATGCAGATAAAATTCAAGTTTTAAAGAACAGTAAAAGCTCAATTAAAATTTATACAATAGACAAGGTAAAAATAAACGACACAGAATTAGAGGCAAATAAAACTTATATTATAAAGTTCCAATTATTAGATAGATCTGGAGCAAAAAGTGGTGAATATTTTATGCACAAATCTATTATAGATAAAATTCCAAATAAGGAGAATATTATGCTTGATAATATAAAACAATATATTAAATAATTTCTAAATGGAAATTAAAAAGTAAAAATTCGGTAATTATTCCATCGCTTTCATCATTTGTTTAGCCACAGCTTCTACTACTGGAACACTCACAGAGTTTCCAAATTGTTTATATAGAACAGAATCTGCTAGTTGAGGTAATTTAAATTCTTTAGGAAATCCCTGAATTCTTGCACACTCAAGCGGAGTTAATTTTCTTATTCCTTTCTTATCTTTTATTATAGGAACGTTATGTCCACCCATTCCCATATTAGCTGTCAGTGTAGGACAAACTCCACTCTTATTTTCTCTGACATATTGCCTTCTCCATTGGTATACTTTTCCTTCATCTTTTACATCTTTTTTAAGTTTTTCAAAAAGAGGCTTCCCGTTATAATAATATTTTTCAGGAACATTTTTTTCTAACAAATCGGTTATTTTAACTGTAAGCTTAACTGGTTCAGGGAATGTAAATTTGTCTGAATAATCCTTATTTTTAAATCCAACAATATATATACGCTCACGATTTTGAGGAACATTGCCATATTCCATAGTATTTAAAACTTTAGACTTAACATAATAACCCAAATCTTTTAAAGTTTCCTCAATTATCTTAAATGTATTACCTCCATCGTGGCTTCTTAGGTTTTTTACATTTTCAAGCATAAATCCTTCTGGTTTTTTTGTTTTGATAATTTTTGCTATATCAAAGAATAGATTTCCTCTATTCTTTGGGTCATCAAATCCTTTACGATATCCTGCAATAGAGAATGCCTGACAAGGAAATCCTCCTAATATAAAATCAAATTCTGGTAAATCATCTATACCTAGTTTTCTTATATCTTCAACTACCAACTTTGAATCTTTAAAGTTAAGATCATATGTTTGTTTGCATGGAGCATCAAAATCATTTGCAAAGACTGTTTTAAATCCTGCATTTTCAAATCCTATTCTTATTCCACCTATTCCTGCAAATAAATCTATTGTTTTAAATCCATGCTTAGTTTTCTTTTGTATTTTTATTTCCTCTTCTATTTTTGGATTACTTATAATTTGAACAACAACACCTCTAATTTCAACTTCTTTTCTATAAAACGGAAGCATCGATTGATTTCTAGGTTCTAATCTAAATCTATTTTTATCTCGATATAGTTTCTTCAATGTTGCTTCATTGTCATCAATAATAGCAACTACGGTTTGTCCATTCTCTGCAACTGATTGCTTCTTTATTATTACAATATCTCCATTAAATATTCCTTCTTCTATCATACTATCTCCCTGTACTCTTAAGGCATAATAATCTTTTGAACTTTTAATACTTGGGTTAACAATTGAAATTGTATCCTGTCTATCTTCTATCGCTTCTATGGGATAACCAGCTGCAATAGTTCCCATAACTGGTATTTCTAAAATCCTAAGTGTTTCTTTATTAGTTTCAATACTTCTAGCTAAATTATCTGACTTTGAAATGTAACCTTTTTCTTTTAAAGCATTCACATGTTCATGCACAGTGGAGATTGCTTTTAATTTAAATTTCTTTCTTATCTCATCATTAGTAGGAGATATACCGTTTTCATTGATATATAAGTTAATAAAATCTAGTATGAGTTTTTGTTTTTTTGTTAATGTTTGCATATTGCTAAATAATATATGTTTTGCTACAATTCTATTATAACCGAATAGAAACCGAAAGTCTAGGCTATAAGATATTGTATAATGAATAATACTAAAAAAGACCCAATACATATTACACAAGCATATAACCTTTCTGTTGAAGAGAAAGACCTTGATTTTTTTGATGTTAACCTTGAATATGATTCAAGGCTTTTTATTGATCCATTTCTGATTAAAAAAAGTCCCATTGAAGAAGAAAGATTTATTTTTGAAAGATTTGGTGATTTCTTTAGATATGCATATGATAAATCTCTTTTAATTAACGAAGACCAAGATGAATATTTAAATTTGAAAAACTTATTAAATTTTCATGAGCCGAAAGAATTAGGGTTAGGTTATACGGAAGATTCTCATAGTGGATCTGGTCCAGGTCCATCATTTGCAAATACCTTATTTAATTTTTTCGTTGGTAGTTCTGCAAAAAGGTTAATTAAGGAGGAGGGTCTTTTCCCTGATGGTAAATTTAATCCCATAACATTAAAAATATTTATTGATGATATAGGTCCAGATTGTTTGAGTGATATGACTGCTAATA
>JBAYHJ010000031.1:0-2914 GCA_041666225.1 Minisyncoccota bacterium
CATCCGCGACGTGATCCTCTTCCCGCAGATGCGTCCTGAGTCCCTATAAGGCATGCTGAATAACACGACTCAGGCACAGCTGCTGGAAAACTATCCCATGTTGCGGGATATACCCGCAGCCCTGCTTGAGTCGTTATTGAATCAGTCGCACAGCATGCAGCTTCCGGCAGGCACCATTGTGTTCGACGAGAACCAGCCGTGCCAAGGGTTTCCACTAATCATTTCCGGCAGTATCCGCGTCATCAAAATGGCAGCCAATGGCCGCGAATTACAACTGTATCGCGTCGCCAACGGCGAAAGCTGCATCCTCACCAGCAGTTGTTTGCTGGGCCATTCGCCTTATCACGCGCGTGGCATCGTCGAAACAGACGTGAACATGGTCGTACTACCCGTCAATGCATTCAGAGCGCTGTTGGAAGCCTATCCCCCGTTCCGCGATTATATTTTCGGCTTGTTCTCAGAACGACTGACCGACCTTATGCAATTGGTCACCGCTGTGGCTTTTCAAAAACTCGATCAACGCCTTGCCAATCTGCTCGTTGCAAAATCCAATCCTATCCACATCACGCACCAAGCGCTGGCCGATGAACTCGGTAGTGTGCGCGAGATAGTCAGTCGCCTATTAAAGAATTTTGCCGAGCACGGATGGGTGAAGCTCGGGCGCGAGCAAATCGAAGTCCTCGACGCGGATGCGCTAAGAAACTTCACCAAGCTGTAATTCTTAATCTTCGCAAATACAAAAGGGCGCTTATGCGCCCTTTTGTATTACTGCTTTGCAGAAACTTACTTCCCGGTACGGTTACGCTTGCGCTCGTTTTCGGTGAGGTAACGCTTACGCACGCGAATGGACAGCGGTGTAATTTCGACCAACTCATCATCGTCGATAAACTCCACGGCACCTTCCAGCGTCAAGCGGATCGGCGTAGTCAAACGCACTGCTTCGTCAGTGCCCGACGCACGCACGTTGGTGAGTTGCTTACCCTTGATCGGATTCACCACCAGATCGTTGTCACGGCTGTGAATACCGATGATCATACCTTCGTACACTTTATCGCCGGGAGCCACGATCATGCGACCGCGGTCTTCCAGTTTCCACAACGCGTAAGCCACTGCCTCGCCGTTGTCCTGCGAGATCAGCACGCCGTTATGACGGCCAGGCATGTCAGGCTTGATCGGACCGTAGTCGTCGAACACGTGGGAGATCAAACCGGAACCGCGTGTCATGGTCAGGAACTCGCCCTGAAAACCAATCAGCGCGCGGGCAGGAATACGGTACTCCAAACGTACGCGGCCCTTGCCGTCCGACTGCATGTCTTGCAAATCGCCGCGACGGCGACCCAATTCTTCCATGACTGCGCCTTGGTGGCCATCTTCCACATCCACGGTGAGCATTTCATACGGCTCGCACTTTTCGCCGTTGATTTCACGGTACACCACGCGCGGCTTGGATACAGCCAATTCAAAGCCTTCGCGGCGCATCGTTTCCAGCAAAATAGTCAGGTGCAATTCGCCGCGACCGGACACCAACAAGGAGTCTGCATCTTCAGTATCTTCCACGCGCAAAGCCACGTTGACCAGCAATTCTTTTGTCAAACGATCACGAATCTGGCGGCTGGTAATCAGCTTGCCTTCTTGTCCAACCAACGGTGAAGTATTGACTTGGAAGTTCATTGCCAAGGTAGGTTCGTCCACCTTAGGCATCGGCAGACCTTCCGGCTGGTTCACATCGGACAGCGTGACACCGATACCGATCTCTTCGATACCGTTAACCAGAACAATGTCGCCGACCGACGCTTCATCCAACAGCACGCGATCAACACCACGGAAGCCCAAGACCTGATTGATGCGGCCTTTCTTCATTTGTTTATCGCCAGCCATGACCATCACTTCTTGGCCCGGCTTGATGCGACCGCGAGTTACGCGACCCACACCGATACGGCCAACGAAGCTGGAATAATCCAGCGCGGCAATTTGCAATTGCAGAGGAGCATCACTGTCACCCACTGGCTCGTGAACATGCTTGAGAACTGTATCAAACAGCGGGCGCATATCCGGGCTCGGCTTAGTCAAATCCAGAGTGGCATAGCCATTCAGTGCGGAGGCATACACGACGGGGAAGTCCAGTTGCTCATCGGTTGCGCCGAGCTTGTCGAACAAGTCAAAAGTCTGATCAACCACCCAGTCAGGGCGTGCGCCGGGTCTGTCCACTTTATTGATAACAACAATGGGACGCAGACCGAGAGCCAATGCTTTACGTGTCACGAAACGAGTTTGCGGCATCGGTCCTTCAACCGCATCCACCAGCAGCAACACGCCGTCCACCATAGACAACACGCGCTCCACTTCGCCGCCGAAGTCGGCGTGTCCCGGTGTATCCACAATATTGATATGCACACCTTCGTATTCAACCGCGCAGTTCTTCGCCAAAATTGTAATGCCGCGCTCTTTTTCCAGATCGTTGTTGTCCATCACGCGCTCGGCGACGTGCTGGTGCGAAGCGAAAGTGGCAGTCTGGGAAAGTAGCTTGTCCACCATGGTAGTTTTACCGTGGTCAACGTGGGCGATGATGGCGATATTACGGATTGCGCGGGACATGATGTACTACCTGCATAGATTCAAAGGGGGCGCATTCTAGCACATAGAACACCTTGATTGAGTGAATCCGCATTGAACAATAAACTTCATTCAATTTAAAGTTGAAATAAATAGTTTTAGCGAAAAGCAAAAGAAGAAAAATACACTCAATAAAAAACCTCAGATCGATTTCTGAGGTTTTTTTGAGCCAATTTTTTTGTGATGAATCAGTAAAGCGGAAAGCAAAACGCCCCACCATTTCTGGAGGGGCGTTTGCTTTGTAAGGAGTCTGACGATGACCTACTTTCACATGCGTAATGCACACTATCATTGGCGCGAA
>JBAYHJ010000032.1:0-2806 GCA_041666225.1 Minisyncoccota bacterium
AAAAATTTCCGCTGCGCACTCAGGCTCATATTGATATTACTTCGTGCGCGCCCCTGCGGACTGGCAAAACTGGTATACTTGTTATTGGCTTCAATCATGGTAAGGTTATCGGGCGAATAACTATAGTTGAAAGTGGCATACAACGTTCCTCCGTCTACATAACGATACAGTTGTTTTTCCCTTGCGCTGTACACATGGTAATTATATCCGCCACTAATGCTGATCCGGAGTTTTTTGGCGATGGTGATCCCGCTCCATATACTGGCCTGGTATTCTTCCTGGTCAGAGATGTTCTGCCAGGTGGTTTGTGTTTTACCACTGTCTGTCAAAGTCCGGATAGAATTGAATACATTCTTTACCCGGTTATACCCCAGTGCGGCATTGATGTTGAATTTCTTTGCTGCATAGCTGACATTCAGATCAAAATTATCGGTGAGCGATGGATGGATATAAGGGTTCCCGAAACGCACATTAAAAGGATCACTGAAATCAATACTGGGATTCAGTTCATTCATACCGGGCCTGCGGATGGTTTCGCGGAATACAAATGACATATTGAACTGCCTGTCAAATTCTTTCCGCAAAGTAATATTTGGTAACAGCCGCCAATACGAGTTGTTGGCATTGGGCACATTACCCTTTACAAAACGGAAACGGGTTTCCGTATGCTCGGCCTGCGCTCCCACGATCAGCTTTACCTTATGCGCAAGACCTACCACCAATGCCAGCCTTGCCGTATAAACAGATTGCCTGAAATAAAAATCATTACTCAATATTGCGTTCTCAATAAATACCTGATCGGTTTTGCGGAGAAAACTGGTGTTAAGCATATTGTGGTACGAGTTGGAAGTATAAGAACTTCCCATTGAAAGAAAAATAGTACCGGTATCGTTCAGGGGTTTGTTGTAGTTGGCATTCACATACCACGACCGGGTATAGTTATCTGTAAGCTGTACCTGTGTTGAATCCAGTCCTGTAGGCAAAAAATCTGAACGAAGAAACTGCTGGTAAAAATCGCGGTTATTTTCGTTCTTGCCAAAGTTGAGACCGCTGTATACCTGTAATTTTTCTACAGGGTTTTTTCCTTTCCACTGGTATGATCCGGAGAAGCCGTGGTTGTACCCGTTACCTTCATACGCATTATTACGCGAACTGGCTTTGTATACATTTAATACACTATCCCTGTTACTATACAATACATCACTGCTGTTATGGTAAAAATTCAGGTTACCCTGGTACACAAAACTGACACTGCTTTTTTTGGTAAAATCATAATCCGCCTGGAAACGCGCATGCGGATGGCGGCTGCGGTTACGGAATTGTGATTGCGAATAAAAATAGTTCACCGAATCACGGTAAATATTCTGCCGGTGCGACCAGGAATTTCCCTGGTTTACGGATGATCCGTATCCTGCACCCGAGCTGATATTGAGTTTGCTGCTCCTGTAATTAAAATGGCCGGAGATGCCCGCTTCGCCGCGTGTACCACCGCTAACATTCAGTTTTTGATAAATACCCACGCGGCCTTTTTTGGTAATGATATTGATCACGCCACCCGGGTATGTGGCATATTCCGGTGGCGGGGTTTGCATGATCTCTACTTTTTCTACCACGTTGGCAGGTAAACTTTCCAGGAGATCATTCAGTTGCTGACCACTGAGATTAACAGGTTTTTCATCCATCAATATCAACGGTTCCTTACCGCGAAGTAATAAAGTACCATCGGGGTTGGCATTCATCAATGGCAGGTTACGCAACATTTCAGATGCATTGCTGCCATTACTCAACGCGCTCTCCGACACATTGTACACCACTTTTCCATCCCTGTTTTCGATCAGTGGTTTTTCTGCATATACCACCACTTCGTCTAAAGTGGAAGCGGATGTATTTAATTTAATATCACCTAAATTAATATCAACCCTTTCGGCATAAATATGAATACTGTCTAACTGGTATTTGGCAAAACCAACCACATCTATCGTTAGCCTGTAATACCCAAAGGGCAGTTTCTCAAATTCAAAACCACCATTTTTATCAGCCACCAAACTAATGGGCAAACTGTTGGTATTGATGCGCGTAAGCAGCATACTGGCAAATGGCAGTGCTTTGCCGGATGCATGATCCAGCACATTGCCGATCAGGCTTCCCACCTGAACTTTTTGTCGGTTATTTTCCTGTGCGTCCAGTGAAGTAAATAAGCCTGCCAATAGAAATAAGATCCAGATTCTGGCCATGTAACAATTGCTTGGATAGCAAAATAAGTCATTGAAGTATCATCCTTCAAATTATTGTTGTTCTATGGTTATTTTTGCCCCTATAATCGGTTAATATGTATACAGTTTACGGAATACCCAATTGCGATACGGTAAAAAAAGCCCTTACCTGGTTAGATACCCATCAGATCCCGTATGGGTTTCATAACTATAAAAAACAAGGCATCACTGCTGCCAGACTAAAGAACTGGAGCAGCCAGGTTGGTTGGGAAACCCTTCTGAATAAAAGGGGTACCACCTGGCGCAAACTGGATTCCGAAGTACAGGCTTCCATCACCAGCGAAAAAGCGGCAATTAAACTCTTACTGGAAAATACCAGTGCTATCAAACGCCCGCTCATCGAAAAAGGAGACCAGGTAATCGCGATCGGGTTTGAAGAAGGAACTTTCGCGAAAGTCTTCAAAAAATAATGCCCTCTCCGTGTAACTCCGTGCCCTCTGTATCCCTGTGTTGAAAAAAAAATCTCCGTGCCTCACTTACCATCCAGTGAACACGGAG
The DNA here is from genome assembly GCA_041666225.1 of Minisyncoccota bacterium. Classification (GTDB taxonomy): domain Bacteria; phylum Patescibacteriota; class Minisyncoccia; order Phycocordibacterales; family UBA9973; genus UBA8515. The sequence goes on from JBAYHJ010000032.1 coordinate 2,772, forward strand.
ATTCAGCGTTTTACAGAGCTATTTTATTTCAACAA
>JBAYHJ010000033.1:0-2644 GCA_041666225.1 Minisyncoccota bacterium
CTTTTGTGTAAATCATGCATAATGTCAACAATGTTTAATTTCCCTTTTCGGTCTTTCAGAATGATAATATCAACTCCCTTGCGTTCCAGATAATCACGTTTGGTATCACGTTCCGTTGCACTGCGTTTTGTTGTATATAAAATTGTTTTAGCTTCAGCATTAAAAATTCTACTAGTTTCGGGAACTAAAAAATTTCCGTCAACAACAATTCGGATAGGATTTGGTCTTTTAATACCTCTGACTGTTAACAAAGAATCATCTTGTATGACCGTATTTGCACCGACAAGGATTGCATCATATTCACTTCGCAGGCGGTGCACATATCTTCGCGATTGAAGATTCGTGATCCATTTATCTTTTTTAATATGTTGTGAGATAAATCCGTCAGATGTTTGCGCTGCCTTTAATGCTACGAAAGGAGTTTTGCGCTGTATATGAGTTATAAATTTTTCATTCATTAAGAGTGCCTGTTTTTGCAAAAGTCCCGCAGAAACTTTTACACTATGTTCCTTCAATTTCTTGATACTTTTGCCAGCAACAAGCGGATTGGGATCAACCATTGCAATCACAACTCGTGAAAAGCCATGGTGAATGATTGCATCGACACATGGCGGTGTTTTCCCATAATGGAAACATGGTTCTAAATTTATATAAATCGTCACCCCGTGAAGACTCTGTTTCTTTTCTAATGCGTCTCTTATGGCATTTACTTCTGCGTGAGCTCCACCATACATTTTATGGTATCCTTCACCAATTTTTGAACCATTTCTTACAATGACTGCACCGACAAGCGGATTGGGACTGACAAATCCTATTCCACGCTTTGCAAGGAGTAAACATCGATTCATCCAATATTCATCATTATGAATCATGAGGTATAAATAAAAAAGACATCACGAATTTCTGTTATTCGTGATGTCTTAAATTCAAGAGCATTCAATGTCTTATTTAAATGTGATTTCTTTGCCTTTAATGGCAGAAGTATAAATTGCATCAACAATCTTCATTCGTTGTACTGCTTCCTGTGCAGTGGAAATAACCGGATGAATACCCCGCACGGAACCGACAAAATGTTTTAATTCATTTTCATACGATTTTTTGAGAGCATTTTGAGAAGTGTCCGTCTTTAGCGGAGTTACGTTGACAACACTACCATGCATTTCTTTGTGAATTGTCAACGGATTGATCTTTCCGCTTCCTTGTTCACCATAAATGTTGCAGTAATAGAGCTCATTTTCAATGTGGAAATTCCAACTGACTTCAATTGTAATCGTTGTTCCATTCTTCATGGTAATATACGCTACCGATGAGTCTTCAACCTTCGTCTTATGGGAGTAATTCATTGCATTAACGCGTGACACTTCCGGATATCCTGTCATCCACATTGCAAGGTCGAGCATAACAATACCCATATCGAGAATGACACCGCCGCCGGACATCTCTTTTTGTGAGAACCAGGTTCCTTCGGAGGATGGTCTCTTCAGCCACCCTGCTTTTGCATAGAATATTTTTCCAAGTTCACTGTTCTCGATAAAACTTCGCAGCATCATCGTGTCTGGTCTGAACCGATGATTCATCCCAACCATAATTTTGCGTTTATTCTTTTTGGCCGATTCTGCAATTGCAATTGCTTCCGTCAATTTTCGTGCAATCGGTTTTTCCACAAATACATCGCGTTTTGCTTCCAAACTTGCGATGGAAACTTCTTTGTGCACATCGGTGGATGTACAAATATCGACAGCATGAATATCCTCATTCTTCAGCATTTCTTGATAATCGGTGTAGAAATGCTTTATGCCGTATTTTTCTGCAATTGCACGTGCACGATTTTTGTCCCTATCGCAGACGCACGAAATTTCAACGTCCGGCAATTTTGATAAGATCGGAAGATGAAATACCTGAGCGATCCATCCAAGTCCGACAATGCCGATTTTTGCTTTTTCTATTTTTCCTTCGGCTGAGCTCATTGTGCCTTTCTTCCCGGAAGTATTGTTTGGTGTGCATGTTGTGAGTGAAACTCCTTTACGACGGATGCAATGCCATACGCATCAAGTTTGGTGATTTGTAATAGCTCAGCAGGAGTTCCATGAGTAACATAACTGTCCGAAAGACCATGAATTTTAATATTGATATTGGTCTTATTCATATTCGTCAATGCTTCAACAACGGCAGAACCAAATCCGCCAACGACACTATTTTCTTCAACGGTGATGATGTTGGTAAAACGTTGAGAAATATTTTCAAGAAGATCGAGATCAAGTGGTTTCACAAAACGCATATTAACAACTTCTGCGAGTATGCCATCCTTTTCCAAAATTTCAGCAGCTTTCAGGGATTGAGCAACCATTGTCCCAACCGCTAGGATTGCAATATCTTGTCCGGTCCGGACAGTTTCTGATTTTCCGATAGGCAGGTTTTCAAATTTTTGTTTCAACGGAATCCCGAGGGAATTTCCTCGCGGATATCGGATGGCAACAGGACAATTTCGTTGTTCCACAGCAGTGAACAACATGTCACGAAGCTCATTTTCATCTTTCGGCGCCATGATAATCATATTTGGGATACATCGTAGAAACGATAAATCCAATGCACCATGATGCGTTGGCCCATCTGCACCGACCAAGCCGGCTCGATCCATGACAAA
>JBAYHJ010000034.1:0-2639 GCA_041666225.1 Minisyncoccota bacterium
ACAACTGATCCTGCAGAATCTTTTTCTCACCAACGAACAGATGCATAACTGGGGATGGCGTATCCCGTTTTTTATCGGTGCCATATTATCGCTGGTAGCATTTTACCTGCGAAGCACGATGGAAGAAACAGAAGCGTTTGAAAAAAGCAAACATGCATCCAACGAACAGAAAGGATCTTTAAAAGAATTATTACATCATCCCAAAGCGGTGGCAACCGTAGCAGGGTTAACACTGGGTGGTACCATCGCTTTTTATACCTACACCACGTACATGCAAAAATTTCTGGTGAATACGGTACACCTGAGTAAAACAACATCTACCCAGTTAACGTTTCTGTCTTTACTGATCTATGCCATGTTGCAACCATTGTTTGGCGCATTGTCTGACAGGGTCGGCCGCAGACCATTGCTGATCGGTTTTGGGGTATTGGGTACCCTTTTTACCGTGCCGATACTAACCAGGCTTAGCCACACAACAGATAAACTGGATGTGTTTTTGCTGATGATGCTGCCACTGCTGATCGTTAGCGGGTATACTTCTATCAACGCAGTGGTAAAAGCAGAATTGTTTCCTGCAAAAATCCGTGCGTTGGGTGTGGGCTTTCCTTATTCAGTAACCGTTGCCATATTTGGCGGCACCGCAGAATACCTGGCACTCTGGTTTAAAAATGCAGGAAATGAAACAGGGTATTACTGGTATACTACGGCCTGTATCTTTGTTTCACTGTTGGTATATGTGTTTATGAAAGACACTAAAAAAACTTCGTTGATAGAAAAGGGAATGTAATGTTTAGCTGAATACCTGGTAAACAACCAGGCTTAATACATAGGCAAGTCCCGTCATATATACAAACTGGAATACCGGCCATTTCCAGGAGCGGGTTTCGCGTTTTACAACGGCCAGTGTACTCATACACTGCATGGCAAATACATAAAAGATCATGAGTGAGAAGGCCGCGGGTAATGTGTATACTTTTGTACCATCGGCATGCCGGGCCGCATCCATTTTCTGACGGAGCGAGGTATCATCGGTTTCTTCCACACTGTATAAAGTAGCCATTGTTCCTACAAATACTTCTCTTGCGGCAAAAGAAGTGATGAGTGCGATGCCGATCTTCCAGTCGTAACCCAAAGGTGTGATCACCGGTTCTATACTTTTACCAAGAATGCCCGCATAAGAATTCTGCAGTTTTTCAGAAGACAGGTGTTTTTCGAGAGAATCTTTTTGTGCAGGCTGCTGCTGTATCAGCAAGGCGTATTTTGCTTCTACTTTCTGCATCCTGTTTCCGGGGCCATAAGAACTCAGGAACCAGAGCAGCAGGCTGATGATCATGATGATCTTACCCGCATCAAACACAAAGATCCTTGCTTTTTCCAGCATGGTAATACCTACATTTTTCCAGCGTGGTGCCCGGTAAATAGGCAGTTCCAGGATAAAGAAACTTTTCTCTTTGATCCTGATGAACCATTTCATCACATAACTTACAATTAATGCCATAACAGTTCCCATCAGGTACAATGCCATCATTACCAATCCCTGTACACTCAGGAAACCAAAATAATAGGTATCATCCACCACCAGCGATATTAATATGGTATATACCGGTAAACGTGCACTGCAACTCATCAGTGGTGTTACCAATATCGTAAGCAGGCGTTCTTTTTTATTCTCAATATTCCGCGCACTCATAATGGCGGGTACGGCACAGGCAAACCCGCTGATCATGGGCATTACACTTTTGCCGTTTAATCCCACCTTACGCATCAGCTTATCGCTCAGGAAACTGATCCGTGCCATATAACCGGTGTCTTCCAGTATTGTGATTAGTCCGAACAGGATCATGATCTGCGGAATAAATACGAGGATACCACTCATTCCCGCAACAATCCCATTGATAAAAAGATCACTCCACCAGGCTTCCGGCAAATGTTGGTTCAGCCAGGAAGAGCTTTGGGTAAACAGCCATTCAATACCATCCATCGGAAACTGCGCCAGCCAGAAAATGCTCTGAAACAAAAGGAACAGAACGGATAATAATATCACATAACCCCAGGTCTGGTGCAGCAACAGGTTATCCAGTTTATCGGAGAACATTTTTTTCTCCATCGGCCCGGGCTCTACCACATGTTTCTGCATGATCTGGCGGATCCGGGTATACCGCTGCATAATTTCCTCGGCCTGTGTTTTGGTAGGATTAAATCGGTTATCGATCTCTATCTGCTCTACTATCTCCTGGTCATGATCGCTTAAAGGGAAATGCTCGTGGTTAATAAGGTAGTGTATACCGGCATAATCGCTCAGGTGCGGGAACAACTGTTGTACACCTTCTACCGCTGCGGGTGCCAGTTTACGCATATCCATAAAATCGCGCATCTGTACACCCGAAGTAATTTTAGCCACCTGTGCCAATACTTTTTTAATATCACCCAGGCCTTTGTTCTTTCTTGGGTTAACCGCTACAATGGGGATGCCCAATTCGGCCTGTAAGCCATTGATGTCGATAACAATGTCTTTTTTGGCGGCAATATCGGTCATGGTCAACGCCATTACCACCGGTATCTTCATGTCAATGATCTGCGAACAGAAGAGTAAGTTTCTTTTCAGGTTACTGGCATCGGCCACCAGTAAAACAATATCG
>JBAYHJ010000035.1:0-2503 GCA_041666225.1 Minisyncoccota bacterium
AGATTGCACACGGTTTGAATTCTAAACGGAGAGAACGCGAACATTATGTCCGCAAGTTCATTGTCCCGGTTGAAGCACGGCTTCGTCAAAGTAATCTTAAATTTGAGATTGAAGGACGTCCCAAGCATTTGTTTAGCATCTATAATAAGATGCAGAAGCGTTCTAAACCGTTAGAAGAGATCTACGATATGTTTGCCGTCCGGATCATTCTGCAAACGCCGGATAATAATGAGTGTTTCACGGTCTACGGCATTATCTCTGAAATCTACAAGCCGATTCCCGAACGTTTTAAAAATTATATTTCCATTCCCAAAAAGAACGGCTACCAATCGCTTCATACAACCGTTGTCGGTCCCGAAGGAAAAATGGTTGAAGTACAGATCCGGACACGCCAAATGCATGAAATTGCTGAACGAGGAGTTGCGGCGCATTGGTACTATAAAGAGAATAGTTCGCAGGCACCATTGGACAGAGAGTTGGAAAATTGGATCAATTGGGTTCGCGAAATGTTCGATCAAAAACAGGCAGACGAGAATGTTTCACCAAAAGAATTGATCGAAAGTTTCAAGCTGAATCTCTATCAGGATGAAATTTATGTGTTCACGCCAAAAGGTGATTTGAAGATTCTTCCAAAAGGTGCCACGGCTATTGATTTTGCTTTTGAGATTCATTCGGATGTTGGTTTCCATACCATTGGTGCTAAAGTTAATGGCAGAATTGTTCCGTTGAACACAATCCTCCGCAGCGGTGACCAGGTGGAAGTGATAACGTCGAAAAAGCAAAAGCCGAATTTTGATTGGGAAAAATTTGCCATAACCCATAAAGCAAAATCCCATATTCGCCGCTATATCAAAGAAGAGGAACGCAAACTGATTGATGAAGGGAAGGAGATTTGGGAAAAGAAAGCGAAAAAGGCAAAGCTTCATATTAATGATGACGATCTTACAAAGTTTGTTCATACAAAACGGTATGATAATTTGCAGCTATTCTTTCTTGCCATCAAAAATGAAGAAATAGATGTTGATGTCGTCATTAATGAGCTGACCGATACAAATCTGAAAGGGGAGTCGGAAGCAAAAGTTGAAGAGTCAACGTCGATGTTCAATAAATTTGTCGACACGGCACGAAATCTTACAACGGGAATATCGATTTTCGGTACGAAAGGCGATATGTTGTACACCTACGCCAAATGCTGCAATCCTATTCCCGGGGATGACATTGTTGGATATGTTACTACCGGTGAGGGGATCAAAATTCACCGTAAAAACTGTCGAAACGTCCAATCCATGTTGAGTAACGGCGAGCAGCGAATTGTTCGTGTTTCATGGCCCGAATCTGGCGCGGGTGATTTTATTGCCGGTGTTAAAATTTCCGGGAATGATCGAAATGGCTTATTGAACGATGTCACAAACGCCATCTCCAATTTTAATAGTACGAATATCCGTGGAGTGACGATTAATACGAAAGATTCTTTTTTTGACGGTCAATTTATCCTGTATGTAAAAGATATTGCTCATTTGAATAATATTATCGACCGGTTGAAGAGAATTAAAAATATCACGAAAGTGGAACGCTTTGATGAATAATGAGTATTCGCGCATTCTTGGTATTGATTATGGATCGGTACGAATAGGCATTTCCGTCAGCGACCCGCTGAAAATTATTGCTCAAGGCTTAACGACAATCCAAAATGACTCCCGCAGTTTTGATCAGATCCTTTCAATTATCGATGAGCAGAATGCTGAAAAAATTATTGTTGGGAATCCGTTAAATTTGAGAGGCGAAGTCAGTACGAAAGCTGAAGAAGTAAAAACATTTGTTACTCGATTAAAAGAAAAGACCCAGATCGAAATCATTTTGCTTGATGAACGATTCACTTCCGTCATGGCCCAACGGTCGATTATCAGTATGGGAACAAAGAAAAAACAGCGACAGAATAACAAGGGGAAAGTGGACGAAGTTGCGGCGGCAATTCTTCTGCAAAGTTATTTGGATATTCAAAAGAGATAATATGGAACAGCAAGATTTTAAAAATATTATCGTTCAGTATAAGAATATTGCATTGTTGTGGATTAAATCGAACAAGATAAAATTTGCGATGGGTATTATTATCCTTATTATCTTTCTGCAATATCTCACCCTTCCGAATAGCAGCCTTCAATCCCTCCGAAAGAATAATCCCGGTACGACGGCAATGATGCTTCAGCGTATTGATGAATCATCTTCAACGGAGAAGAAACTGGTTATTCAACAGCATTGGATCCCTCTCACACGAGTATCAAAACATCTTATCAATGCTGTCATTGTATCGGAAGATGGGATGTTTTTTGAACATGAAGGCGTAGATTGGTATGAAGTTGGTGAATCAATCGAAAAGAATTTTGAAAGAGGAAAAGCTGCGCGAGGCGGCAGTACTATTTCGCAGCAGCTTTCAAAAAATTTATATCTGTCAACCTCGAAAGATCCTATCCGTTAGCTAAAAGAATTGATCATTACTCTCCGA